>CAZKIQ010000005.1:0-198669 GCA_964552815.1 uncultured Alcaligenaceae bacterium
GAAGGCTCATCGGCTGGCGTTGATCTACGCCTGCAGTGCCGACCGCGAGAATCCGGTGATCACCATGGAAGCGGCCCAATGGGCGATGGCGTTCGCCCGGCACCAGATCAAACAACGGGATTTTTGGATGCCCGCCGGGTCGGTGACGGAGACCTTGCGTTCATCGTCAGCGTGGGATCCGGTTACAACCAGGTCGACCTGCTCATCTCGATGACCGATCCCCGGGGTTACGTCACACAATATCAGTATGATAAAGCCGGCAACCGCACGCTCGTCTGGGATGCCAGCAACAACAAGACCACGTTCGTCCACGACAAGCTCAACCGTGTGACCCGCGAGACCGATCCGCTTGGCAAGGCGATCCGCTACTCCTATGACGATGCCAGCCGGCTCACCAGTATCACCGACCGGCTCAATCGGGTTCGCAGCTTCGGCTACGACGAGGCCAACCGGAAAACCTCGGAGACCTGGTACACCGGCCCGACCATCAACCAGGTTCAATCCTTCGGCTACGATGATGTTGGAAACCTGACATCCACCACCGACCCCGACGGCAACTATACCCTCACCTACGACGCCGCCAACCGGGTTGTGACGGAGTCCGGGCCGTATGGCATCACACGAACCTTCTCTTATGACGAGGCCGGGAACCGCTACCTGGTGACCGACAATAAGGGCGGGACCGAGGTGAGCACCTACGACCTGGCGAACCGGCTCACAAGCCGCACCCTGAGCGTGGGTGGGCAGTCGAGCGAGGTCGAGTTCACCTACACCAAGCGGGGCGAACTGGAGACGGAAACGCGGTCAGTCGGCACAGATCTCGCCGGCACGACCAAATACGTTTACAACGACGATGGCCAGCTTCGCTTCCTCACCCACCGAAATGCAGCCGGGGTGGTGGTTGCCGATTACTCGTACCTCTACGACCTCGCCGGGCGACTCACGAACAAGACCGAGAACGGGGTCAGCACGATCTACGATTACGACGCGGCCGGGCAATTGATCCAGGACGGAGATGCCACCTTCACCTATGACCCGACCGGCAACCGCAACATGCCGGGATACGGCACCAGCACCGGCAATCGCATCACAACAGATGGAGACTGGACCTTTGGTTATGACAACGCCGGGCGAGTGACGAGCCGGACCAAGACAGGCGAAGTCTGGACCTATGTGTATGATCACCGCGGATCATTGATATCGGCCACGAAACGCAACGGCGTCGGGGTGGTGCAAGGGGCTGTATCCTACAAGTATGATGCATGGGGCAACCTCATTCGCCAGACCGAGAACGGGGTCGGCGGTGTGACGATCTCGGATGAGCGGTTCGCGGTCGATGGCTGGGACACCGCGAAGCCGACGCCAGTGGGGACGGAAAACTTTGACAGCACAATCGACCTCGATCAAAATGGAACGGTCGTGGCTCGGCGGATGTTCGGTGCGGGGTTTGACGATGTGGTCGCCCGCATCGACCAGCAAGGCGTGAGCCGGTGGTACGGGACGGATCGGCAAGGCTCGATCCGGCAGATCTTTGACAACGCGGGCTCCACGGTGGCATCGAGCGATTTCGATGCGTGGGGCAACGTGATCGCCGGCAGCCTGACCGACCGCTACGGGTTCACCGGCCTGGACTGGGACCCCTTCACGAAGCTGTCGATGCCGGCGAGCGGCCGGCCGTACGACTCGGGCAGCGGTCGGTGGCTGGCGGGGGACGAGAAGGGCTTCGACGCGGGGGACGTGAACCTGTATCGCTACGTTGGGAATGGACCCACGAACGGGGTGGACCCGAGTGGGTATATCGATCCTGCGTTATTGCGGGCACTGCGGGGAGAGAATTGTGCCGATTGTCACCCGAAGGATCGTACTCCAAGCTCGACACCTGATCTTGTCGATCCGCGCCTTTCTGCCTCGATTGATGTGGATCTCTTCATGCGAAATCTCAGGCAACACAATGCCAAAACCAATCCCTCTGAAGCAGAACGTCGCTCACTGCCCGAAAAATTGAACACTCCTGAGTCCGGCATCATTTCCACGATGCTTCGACGTGAATCAATGTGGGAGGCAAATGAATACACATTGGTTGTAGATGGTGTGCACGGCCGTTACAGGGTAAATGCGAACCGCATTGATAATCCGGACTATTTAGCCTTCAGAGAAGCAGTCGACCTTGCCTTCAACAATCTGGTCAGACAGGAAGAGGCTCGTCGTCGTGACCAGACCCGACCGCAATGGGCGAAGGACCTGGATCTACCGTTCCATTCAACTCCTTTTTCGCTATCTACCTGGAGCCGCTCTCAACTATCGGCGATCGAGAAAGCGGAGATGCGTCAGAAGTTCGTGGCGCATATGATGCAGTTCGCACCAGCCAATGAGACTCTATGGGTTCCGACGAAGCCGATTGGCCCAGGGTTCCCCAAAACAACATCGAAAGAGAACATTCTGGCGTTCGACAAGAATGCCCTTGCCAATGAGGAGATCGAGGCGGATCTTGAGTTCCAGGAACGCTTTTTCCTCTGGGGTTCGGCTCTCCGGTTTTCGAAGGGCCTTGATGAATGGAACGCGGGTCGGAAATCGACTGCCTGGCTGGTGGCAGATTTCGCATTGGATGTCGCCCAAGATACAGATACCGCGTTGATGCTCGGCGGCGTGGCGAGGCTGGGTGGCCGGGCGCTGTACCGCCAAGTCATCAAGTCCCGTTTGCCGACACTTGCCCCAGGGGCACGGGCTGGCTCTGTCACTCATAGTCCGGACTGGAAGTCCGTGAATTGGAGTGAGACTAACAGTCGTTACGGAATTGTCCCTCGCAATGCCGCCACCCCTGCCGAGGCCAGCATCAAGGATGTGTTAAAGAACGGCTGGATACCGGGAGAGAAGGGGGTGGTTCTGACGGATCGTACAATTCTTTGGGACGACCTCTGGGAACTCACTCAGATGACCAAGGGGATATGGCCCGAATACCCGCACGGGATCGAGTTCGGGCTAGGTTATGCCCGTGCGGCCGATGGCACGATTGTACGAAAACTGTACAGCGGCACAGGAGTGTCGGTGGTGTGGCCCGAAGAAGTGGTTAGAAAGGCCGCACACGTCCACCCAAGCGGCATCGGCAAAGCTTCTGCTTCAGACATCACCGCATGGCGTAAGGACTACGCCACGCTGAGGGGCCTCGACCCGAACGCTCCACTTCCACCGGCGTACATCATTTATGGTCCCGCCAAAGACGGGAAGAATGTGCTGGTTGTGCCCTCTACAACCATCCTTGGAGGACCGTAATGTCGATCGGGCCAGAACGGGATCAGAACCCACAACCGAGTCAGGCGTCAGCCCCACTCTGCTCAAAGTGTGGCCAGCCGCTCAAACTTGTCGATGTATTGGCTCTCGGCAAAGCCGTCGGGCTTGAATTTCCAGACGATCAGTCTCGGTACCTTCTAAAGTGCTGCGGTTACGAGGTAGTGATTGAAGACGACGAAGAGTACGCCCGGGCGGTGGAGGCTCTCAAGGCCATCGGCTCTTTTGCTGATTAGAGTCGGCTATGGACGGTCGTTTACGGGTTGAAGCGAATAATCCAAGATAGCTGGGGTCTGTGGTCCACGGGGGCGGGGGTGGGACCCAGCCCCCAGGTTTTTCCCTTCGAGTTTCGGTCGGTGAAATTCTGCAACGGCGGCCGGTTCACGCCCGCTTCAGCACCTCGTAGACGGTCTGCCTCGACAGGTTCAACTCCTTCGAGATGTGGGTCACCTTCTTCCGCTCGGCCTTCATCTTGAGGATCATGGTCGCCACGGTGGGCGTGACCTTCTGGGGGATGCCCTTCGGCCGCCCGCCCTTGTTGACCGGCGGCGGGGTGCCGCCGGACCGGATGATGTGTGGCGCACCAAATTGTGGACGCATTCGTTGCCGAGTTCGGAGTGCATGGATTTGGCTGCTTGAGCCGGCGGATTCCCGAATTGCCAGGAATTTTGGAGAGCGGTTCGACGAGGTTTCCCACCATCCATGCCAGCGCAAAACTCTTGCACTGGGAAGAGGCTCAGAGCGGAGACGCGCGACGCGGCTGGCGGGTTTCGTAGTCGACCAGCCAGCGTTCGAAGAGTGCGATGGCCGAGACGAAGGCGTCGCTGGGACCCGTTTCAAGTCGGAGTTGTTCCCACAGTGCGAATCATGACGAGAAGCGCGTCGCGAAGGGCCGGCGGAAGGTTCGGCCAAGCTTCGAGGAGAAGGGAGACGGCAGGGTCCGTTTCGGGCAGTGCGTCGCTTTTTGCAGCGCGGTCGGCCAAATTTGCGGTTTTCTCGGGGTTGTTGAGGGTCGTTCGAATCCCTCACGCTCAGCTGAATGTTTGATCGTTTAATCGCATCGAGTCGCAAATAGTCGCGTAACTCCCGCAACCCGCCGAACCGCGACAACGCGACGATCGTCTTCCATGTCGGTGTCGCCACGTTGAGGAGCTTGTCGATCACGTCTCGCCCCACGAACGCCTGGCGCTTGCTGACATCCACCGTCGGGATCTTCACCTCGGCAAAAGGGTTCTCGTCGATGAGCTTGTGCTTCCGGGCGACATGAAGGAACGTGCGGGCGAAGGACAACCGTTTCGCCACCGTCGCCGCCGCGAGGTTCTGCGTCCGCAACCACTGGGCGAACCGGTCCGCGTCGCCGGCAGTGATCTTCCGCAGTGGCATCTCCTCGCCGAAGAACGTGACGAGGTTGCGATAGGGTTGCTGCCAGACCTCGAGGGTGGACGACTTCACGTCCGGTCGGTTGAGGACGTGAGTCCGAAGGAATTCGCCTAGCATGGTCCGCTGTGGAGCTTCGATCAACCCGACGGCCGAGAGTCGTTCCCGGAGTTTCGGACCCACCTCTTTGAGCCACACCGCCGAGAAACTCACGTTCAAATATGCGGGTCGGGATTTCCGACTGACGGACGTGCACGGGAATGTCGTGAAGGAAATCCTGGCGTGATTTCGCCGAGGAACGAGGAAATGCGTCACCCGACTCGCTTCCCGGGTCGGGTGACGGTCGTTTGCGGAGTTGGCTCAGCATCCCTTGCGGAGGATCTCCAGCTGCAAAATCACCGGTTGCGGTCGAGAGTCGACAGGGATCTGCTCCAGCGCCTGGGCGTTGCTCGCAAAACCGACGATTTCGAAAGTGTTTGCATCCGTGTGCCGCACCAGCAAGATGTAATCGTCCGACGCGAAGTTTCTGCCTTCCAGTTCCCTTCCGAGCATTTTGGCGAACTCCGACTTGGGGGAATTGATCACACCCGTCTGCCAGCCGGCGATCGACGTCCCCAGCCGCCGTGCGTTCTGAGTTCCCGAGGCAGCGGTCGAATCCTCCCGGTCCCGTTGCAGGGCTGCCGCCAGGTCTTTGCGTTCGCTCTTGATTTGTCCGTCGAGGACCAACCAGGATCCGGGAATATGCAGGATCCCCACTCCCGCCTTGTGTTGACGTGCGAAGAACTCGGCGACCAATTCTTCCCGATCGGTCAGCACCACGATTCGCTCGTCGAGGCTGCGGACGATTCGCGGTTCCGTCTTCGCGGGTTTTCGCAGCACCGGCGACCCGACGGCCAGCAGGGGAAGAACGAGACAAGCCAACGACCCGAGTGCAAGCGGACGCATCACGTGTTCCTCCGGTGGGGCGACGCTGCAACGATAGCCCAGAACGAGTAACACCGGGGTAACTTGACGGCTCAGTCGACGTAGGCGTCGGCTCCGAGGTCCTGAAGCATTTCCTGGCGTTGCTTGTCGTAGTTCATGAGATCAAGTCGTTGGCGGTAGTGCTTGGCCTCGATTCGGCGTTGGGCCTTGCGGAAGAGGGGTCGGAAGGTGTTCCAGTTGCGGTTTCCGCCGCGTCGGCCGAGTTCGGCGAGTGCGTCCTGACGGGCGTGGCCGAGACCTTCGAGGATGGTGTCTTCGAGGCTGACGAAGAACTGGGCGCTTCCGGGATCCCCCTGCCGACCAGCCCGGCCGGCGAGCTGGCGGTCGATCCGCTCGGCCTCGTGGCGCTCGGTGCCGATGACGTGGAGCCCGCCGGCGTCAGCGACGCCGATTCCGAGTTTGATGTCGGTTCCCCGGCCGGCCATGTTGGTCGCCACCGTGACCCGGCTCCGCTGCCCTGCCTCGGTGATGATCTCAGCTTCCCGCTTGTCCTGCCGGGCGTTGAGGACCTCGTGCGCGATCATCGCCTCCGTCAGCATCCGGGACAATCGCTCGGATTTCTCGACGGACCGCGTCCCGATCAGCACCGGCCGGCCCTTGGAAATCATTTCCTTCACCTGCTCGACGATCGCCTCGAACTTCGCCTGCTCCGTCGGGAAGACGGCGTCGGGCATCTGCACCCGCGCCACCGGGCGGTTCGTGGGGACCTTGGTGACCCACCGTTTGTAAACGCGGCGCATCTCCCAGAAGTTCGGAATCAGCGTCCCGGACATGCCGGCGAGTTTCGCATAGAGGCGGTAGAAGTTCTGGTACGTGACCTGGGCGGCGTGGTCGGATTGCATGTTGATCGGCACGCCCTCCTTCGCCTCCACCGCCTGGTGGAGCCCGTCGCGCCAGTTCCGGTCGGGCATCGGTCGGCCGGTGCCCTCGTCGATGATGATGATCTTTTTGTCCGGCCCGATCATGTAGTGGTGGTCGCGGGTGAAGCGGTGATAGGCGTGGAGCGCCTTTTCCACCGCCTCGATCATTTTGTCCATCGCCTGGGCTGCGGGGCCGGACGGGGGTTTCGAGTAGCGAACCAGGGCCCGGCCGGCGTCGAGAAGCTCGATCTTGTCCTTCTTCAGGTCGATGCGGAAGTGCTCGTCGCGGACCATCTGCCGGGCGACATTGTCCGCCCACTGGTAGACCTGCTGCTCTTCCGGGGTCGCCGGTCGGGTCGGATTTGCGATGATCAGCGGCGTCCGGGCCTCGTCGACGAAGATGCTGTCCGCTTCGTCGACGATCGCGTAGTGGAGTTCGCGCTGGACTCGGGGGTCGGTCTTGTTGGAACCGCCGAACCACGGGGCCCAGAACGGAGCGGCTGCCGTCTGACCGCCCCGGATTTTGAGACGGTCGCGGAGGAAATCGAACCCGAACTCGGAGGCGGTTCCGTAGGTGATGTCGGCCTTGTACTGCTCCCCGCGGAGGGCGTCTTCCATCTTCTGCTGGACGCAGCCGACCGTCATTCCGAGGAGCTTGAAGACGGGGCCCATGTCCTCGGCGTCCCGTTTCGAGAGGTAGTCGTTGACCGTCGTGACATGGACACCTTTTCCGGGCAGGGCGTTGAGGTAGGTCGGGGAGACGGCACAGAGGGTCTTCCCTTCCCCGGTGGCGAGTTCGACGAGGCCGCCGTAGTGCATGATGATCCCGGCGGCGAGTTGCACATCGAACGGTTGGTAGCCGTGGATCCGCCGGATGGCGGCACAGCACAGTCCGAACGCCTCGGGAATCAGCGTGTCGAGGTTCACCCCGCCCCGGGCCCGACCGCGAAGTTGGAGGCTCGTCTTCCGCATGTCCTCGTCGTTGAGGCTCAGAAACTCCGATTCCCAGTGGCGAATCCGCGGAATCAGCAGGGCCGCCTTTGCCAGCCGACGCTTCCACGGCAACCCGACCACCGCCTGGGTGCGAATTTCCATCGGCGAACCGAGCCGGCCCGGAACGTTCGCGATCTTCGGAGCAGCGGGCAGATGCGACTTCGGTTCCGCGATGGCTGCAGTGGTCATCGAGTCTCTCCTTCGGCGGGCACCTTCCGGAAGAGTACCATCGACCGGGGAAACGCGGTAGGTGGTTCGGGAAATGCGATTCGGGAAATTACCGTCGGGGGGAGCCGGCCATTCCTCGAAGAGTTGCGTCGACCAAACCGGCAGGCTAATTTGAAGCATCCGGATTCGCGGAGCCGTCCATGCTGTCGGTGCGTTCGTGCGGGGTGCTGGTCTTCCGTCGGGAACCGAACCTCGAATTTCTGCTGCTAACCCACGCCGATCGGTTTGATCTGCCGAAGGGGCACGTCGACCCGGGGGAAACCGACGAGCAATGTGCTCTTCGGGAATTGCACGAAGAAACGGGGATTCCGCCGGACGCGGTGACGCTCGATCGGCGATTCTCCTTCGAGTCGGTCTATTACCCCCGCTACCGACGGGTCGGCGGGCGGGCGGTGGAGAAGACCGTCCGGGTTTTCCTCGGCTTCCTGCTCCGCGACATCCCGATTCTGGTGACGGAACACGGGGGGTACCAGTGGGTGGCGTGGAACCCGCCGCACGATTTCCGCAACGGCACGATCGACGGTGCTCTTTTTGAGGCGGGAAAACTCCTCGCCGGGATCTAGCCGCGACTTCGGGAGTGCTCGCCAGACCCGGAGAATCGCTGCCACCGCTTGCCCCGACCTCGCCGGCACGCTCGCTCCCGGCGGGCAAACCTCGCAGACTCCTTGCATCTCCCCCCTTCCCCCGTCTATCGTGGAAGAACCGAAACTTTTCCGCACGCCCTGCCCCCTCGTCTGAGGTTGCACCATGCTTCGTCGACTGATTCCCGCAATACTGCTGCTCGCGGTCGGAACCGCGGCTTATGCGGACGACCCTGCCCCGTCCGAGAAAAAATTCCCGGACTTCTCGACCGTCGTGAAGGGGGCGAAGATCCACGAGGGGTTGTTCACGCTGCATCACAAGGACGACCACGTCTACGCGGAGATTCGGCAGGATCAGTTCGACAAGCCGTTTCTGTTGCCGATCGCGGTGGCTCGCGGGGCCGGCATGGGCGGCTCGACGCTCAACTTCGGCGACCAGTGGGTGATCGTGTTCAAGAAAGTCGGCGACAAGGTTTTCGTGATCCGCCGAAACGTCCGCTTCACCGCGAAGGCCGGCACACCCGCCGCCCGGGCCGTGCAAACGACCTACTCCGACTCCGTCCTGATGAGCGTCCCCATCAAGACGACCAACCCCATGAAGGGGACGACGGTCCTGGACCTGAACCAGATCTTCTTCACCGACCTCGCGGACCTCGGACTCGGGTTCCTCGACCGCGATCGGACGACATGGGGGAAAGTGAAGGCGTTCAAGAAAAACGTCGAGTTGCAAGTCGCGGCCACCTTCTCTGGCGGTGGTTCCCGGATGCGCGGCTTCCACGGCTCCGATGACGTCATCGATCGCCGCGGCATCAACGTGGTCGTCCACTACGGCATCGTCGAACTCCCCGATAGCGGCTACCAGGCCCGACTTGCCGATGACCGCGTCGGCCACTTCCTCACCGTCGTCAAGGATTTCTCACAGGACGGCTCCGACTCCGCGTTCGTGCGGATGGTCAACCGCTGGCGGCTCGAACGGGCCGACGGCTCCACCTGGAAGGAAGGCGGCAAGCTGGCGGCACCCAAGAAAAAGATCGTCTACTGGATCGAGGACACCGTCCCCGATGAGTTCCGCGCCGCCGTCCGAGAGGGAATTCTCGAGTGGAACAAGGCCTTCGAGAAGATCGGCTTCCGCGATGCCATCGAAGTCCGCCAGCAGGAAGGCGAAGAATTCGACCCCGAGGACGCGACCTACGCCACCTTCCGCTGGATCACCTCCGATGTTCCGTTCGCGATCGGGCCGAGCCGGGCCAACCCGCTCACCGGCGAAATCATCGACGCGGACATTCTCTTCGATGCGAGCATGGTCCGGGCGTACCGCCAGGAGCAGCGGCTCTTCCGCAACGAGAAGGGGGAACTGATCCAGCCCGCGAGCATCATGCAGGCGACCCGGCGGGGGTGGGAACTGCCGATGCATCCGCTGGCGTTGCGTGGGGCGGGAAGCTGGGATGACCGCGAGCACCCGGAAGAAGCGACGATGGCCCGCCGCCTCAACGCGATGCGGAATGGGTATTGCCAGTGTGCCACCCACAAGTCCAACGAGCTTTCCCTGGCGATCGCCCACCTCGCGACTGTCAAGGGGCTCAAGGACGGGGAAAAGATCCCGGACGAGCTTTTGCAACAGGCCGTCAAGGAAGTCACGATGCACGAGGTCGGCCACACCCTCGGGTTGCGGCACAACTTCAAAGCGAGCACGATGCTCTCCAACGACAAGCTCCACGACACCAGCATCACCCGAAAAATCGGGCTCGTCGGCAGCGTCATGGACTACAGCCCCGCCAACATCGCACCCAAGGGCGTGAAGCAGGGCGACTACTTCACCACCACCATCGGGCCCTACGACTACTGGGCCATCGAGTACGCCTACCGACCGATCTCCGGCGGAACCACCGGGGAAGTCGAAGAGTTGAAGAAGATCGCCTCCAAGGTCGCCGAACCGAACCTGATCTACGGCACCGACGAGGACCTGATGTCGACCTCGGATCCGTACATCAACGTGTGGGATCTCGGCTCCGACCCGCTCGCCTTCGCCAAGGATCGCGTCCGCCTCGCCCAGGACATGATGGCGACGCTTCCGGAAACGACCGCCGAGAAGGGGGAAGGCTACCAGCGCGTCCGCCTGGCGTTCGGGCTCCTGATGCGGCAGTACGGCGACGCCGCGTTCCTCTCGGCCAAGCACGTCGGCGGCGTCTCGATGTACCGCGACCACAAGGGGGACCCCAACGCCCGCGATCCCCTCACCCCCGTCAACGCGGAGAAGCAGCGGGAGGCTCTGAAGTTCCTCAAGGAAAACATCCTCACGGACAAGCCGTTCCAGATCCCGCCGGAGGTGCTGCGGAAGCTCGCCGCCGATCGCTGGATGCACTGGGGCAATGAGCGGATGGCCTTCTCCGGAGTCGAGTATCCCCTCAACGAGCGGATCCTCGCCATCCAGCGGGTCGCCCTCGATGAGCTTCTCGACGCCGACGTCCTCCGACGGGTCCAGAACGGCGAGCGATCCGCGGGCAAAGGGGAGAAACCGCTCACGGTCGCCGAGATTTTCCGGACGCTGTCGGACAGCATCTTCCCGGCAACGGGCGGAAACTCGTCGGTCGTCTCGCGAAACCTGCAGCGTGCCTACCTCGACAAGCTCGCCGGCATGGTCGTTGGTCCGCGCGGTTCCGGCGGTGGCGCGATCTTCTTCATCGGCGCCGGTGGAGGGAGCATCCCCGCCGACGCGCGAAGCCTGGCCCGGTTCCACTTGAAGGAAATCGCCAAGCGGATCGACACCGCCCTCGCCGCGGAAAAGGACGACACCGTCAAGGCCCACCTCGACGAGTCGAAGGAGCGAATCGCGAAAATCCTGGGCGCCTGCGTCACCGCCAACGAGCCGTGAGGCGAGCACATTAGCCCGACGCGTGTTAGCCCGACGCGTAAGCGAGGGTATCGAATGGCCCTCGCTTACACGTCGGGTTAACACATCAATCGCAAATTCGAATCTGGATGCGTTAGCCCGACGCGTAAGCGAGGGTATCGAATGGCCCTCGCTTACACGTCGGGCTAACATATCAATCGCAAATTCGAATCTGGATGCGTTAGCCCGACGCGTAAGCGAGGGTATGGTATGGAATGGCCCTCGCTCACACGTAGGGCCAACTATATCTCACTTCCCCAGTGCGAGGGTCAGTGCCTCGGCCGCGGTGGTGACGGGGTGGATGCTGATCTTCGCGGTCAAATCTGCCGGAAGTGCGGCGATTTCTTTCGCGTTGGCGGCCGGAACGACCACGTGGGTCCGACCGGCACGCACAGCGGCGGCGATCTTTTGCGGAAGTCCGCCGACCGCTCCGACCTCCCCGTGGAGTGCGACCTCGCCTGTCATAGCGAAGCCGGGTTGCACTGGGCGATTCGCGAGTGCCGACACGATTCCCACCGCAAACGCGAGCCCCGCCGACGGCCCCTCCTTCGGTTCGGCGATCTTCACGAGGTGGACCGCCACCGTCTGCCCGGTCAGCCGGGTCTCGGGAACTCCGAACTCGCGGAAATTCGCGCGGACGAGGTTGTAGACGGCCCGGACGGAATCGCGAAGTTCGGGGCCGTGGGTGCCGGTGACCTCGACCTTCGCGGGGCCGTTGATCGCAGAAACCTGGATGAGGATGACGTCGCCGCCGACGTCGCGTCCGCCGGTGGACAGGACGGCAAGTCCGGTGACCGCTCCGACAGCCGGGGCGGAATTGAGGCGATCCGGGGCCGGCGAGTCGGTGGTTTCCCGGGGTTTGAGGTCCCCCGCCGCGTGGGCCGACACCGCAACCGGCGCGATCAGTCGCGGCTTGAACTCCCCCGGTGCGAGCGCACACAACTGCTGATGCACCCGTTGCCGAAGTTCGCACGCGAAACTCACGATCTCCGTCAGTTCCTCCGGTGTCGCCTTCCCGTCCGGATGGAGCAGTTTCAACAAACCCGAACCGAGCCGCTCGACCGCCGTCTGGTCGCGTCGGGTCAGCCCGGCGTGCAACGGCACCTCGCGGATGCGGTCCACGAAGGAATCTTCCCGCAGCTTCACGAGCACTTCCCCGAAGTAGTCGGTGACAAACCCGACCCCCGTGGCCACCGAGCCCGGCGTGATCTTGGGCACTTCCCACCCGGGGATGTAACCGTGGACCCGGTCCTGGAACGCGGAATCGACCAGTTCCTTCGGCAACGGCTCGAGAAGATGCGCGTACCGAGGATGCGGGAGGTTTCCCTCGACATCCAGGTTCCCCGCAAACACGAGCCCGCAATCCGCCGCGAATGCCAGGGAACCCCGCGAGAACTGCCCGCTCTCCATGTAGTCCTTGAGGGTCGAGATGGTCTCGTCCTCGTCGCCGAATGTCGTGTGGGCAATCTCGTCGAAGACGACGACCTTCCGGGTGCCGAGGATCCCGACCTGCTTGGTGGCGAGGTTCACGAAGAGATTCGCCGGTGTGGTCTTCCCGCCGGACACGGTAAAGACCCTCGGCGAGAGGTTGCGGAGGAGGAAGGTTTTCCCCGTCTGCCGGGGCCCGAGTTCGATGAGGTTGACGTTCCGCTCGACGAGGGGGACCATCCGGGCGAAGAGAAGCATCCGGGTCCGGCGGTCGGCAAACGCGGCGGCGGAGTAACCGGCTGACTGGAGCATCAGCGCCGCCCATTCCTCGGTCGAGAATTTCCCCCGGGCCGTTTTGTAGGCGGCGACATCGGGCGGACCCACCTGGAACGGCGTGAACGCAACGAGTTCGTTCGGGGCGTCCGCATTCTCCTCCGGGGCGTACCGGATCTTCGCGGTTCCCCATAATCCGCCGAGGAGAAGCCCCGGATTCGCTTCCGTCACCGCCGCGGGCACCCGGACTTTCTGGTCGTTGAGTGCCGGCACCCGGGCCCACCGCTGCCCCCCTTTGAGGTCCACCCGGGCCTCGATGGCGTCGATCAGCGTCACCTCGCCGCGGGAAAGCAGCTTCTCCTTGAGGAGTTCCCGGTGCTCCAGATCGGGAAGCAGATCCTTGATCCGTGTCCGGATCTTGGCGAGGTCGTCCTTCCACGTCTCCGGTTTGACGTACTTCGCGATCAGGTACTCCGACACGTACCGCGGCAGCCGGTGGAACGCGGCCTCCGAGGCGAGCGATTTCACGACCACCTGCTCGCCCAGGATCGCATGGGCTTTCTGGTCCGCTTCCGTCAGCGGGTGCTCGTCGAAGAGGGCCACGGGTCAGCCTCCGAAGATGTCGTCGAGGTCGGGGTTGTGGCGGATGTCCGCAGGCGGGGGCGGGGCAGCCGGGGGGTCGAGGGGGACGCCAAACGGGGCGATGAGCGTCTCCGCGGCGAGACGTAACGCGACCCGCTTCTCCTCCGCGAGCCGGGCAAAATCGCCCCCCATCGCCGATGCCTTCCCGGGGTCGAGCTTCTCCGAAAGCAACACGAACCGCCGGCGAATCAGGTCCGGGGCGAGTTCCACCGACGCGTCGATCTCCAGAACTGCCCGGTGGTCGACCGGCGGCGGTGGTGGCACAGCGACCGGGGGCGGCACCTCGCGGGTCTGCTCGGGAGGTGACGTTTTCTCGACGATCCGCAGGGCGGAAATGACGCGTTCCCGGAACTGCTTCTTCTTCGCGGTCCGCTTCCCGGTGGAATCCAGAACCCGCTCCGCCAAGCGGATCATCGCGAATCGCTCGCCTTCCGAGGTGACCGCGACGACGGCGGCGAAGACCTCGATTTCCGCGATCGGTTTCTTTTCGAGCTTCTCCATGACCGGGTCGACGTGCCGCAACAGGGCGGCATCGTGGCCGAAGTTTTCCGTGAGGAACTCACGGATCGCCTTCCGTTCCCCGGCCGCGATCCGTCCGTCCGCCCGGGCCGCCGCCAGCCCGAGTTGCACGAAAGCTCGCAGTTTCGGAAGTTGCGGATGTTCCCCGGAGGCTTGCTTCGACGGAACCGTGATGCCGGCCGCGAACAGATCCTCGGGCGGGCCTCCCATATTCTCGGGAAGCGCCGGGGGAGTCGCCGATGCGGGTGCGGGCAGCTTTACCCGCCCCGATCGCCGGGCAGGTTTGGTCGCTCTCTCGACAGTCGGGGTCTGCGGGACAGTGTTCGTCACCGGCTGGCGAAGTTGCTCCAGCGAGATCACGCCCGTTCCCTGGCACAATGGGCAGGGGAATCCCGGTTGCCTCGGTGCAGGCCGCGGCCGGAAGACGGCCCGTAGCACCGTCATCAGCACGCAACCCAGGAACAGTCCGATGCAGAAGTCCATGGAAGTCCGGCTATTCTAGCAGCCGCACCGGCCGTGGCAGAGCCTGAGCCGCTGACCGCTTCCGCGAGTCTTCCTACAATCTCCCGCACGTCCTCGACCCCTCCCGGAGATTTGGCATGCCGACGAACGCACCTCTGAATCGCAAGCTTCGCATGGGCCTGATCGGTGGCGGACAGGGAGCCTTTATCGGCCGAGTTCACGCCACCGCGGCGGTGCTCGATAACCGGGCCGCAATCGTCGCCGGGGCTCTCTCCTCCGACCCCGCCAAGGCGAAAGCCTCTGCCCCGGACTACGATATCCCGGAAGATCGGGCCTACACCTCGTTCAAGGAAATGGCCACCGCCGAGGCGAAGCGGGCGGACAAGGTCGATTTCGTCTCCGTTGCCACCCCGAACCACACGCACTTCGAAATCGCCAAAACCTTCGCCGAGGCCGGCTTCAACGTCATCTGCGACAAGCCGATGACTTTCGATCTCGCGCAGGCCGAGGAACTCCTCAAGGTGGTCGAGAAGACGGGCGTCGTCTTCGCCGTCACCCACAACTACACCGGCTACCCGCTCGTCCGGCAGGCCCGGGAAATGGTCCTTTCCGGCGAACTCGGCGAGATCAACGCGATCCGCTCGAACTACATCCAGGGTTGGCTCCGGACCCGGCTCGAAAGCAGCGATCAGAAACAGGCGAAGTGGCGGACCGACCCGAAGCAATCCGGGGCCGCCGGCTGTTTCGGCGATATCGCGACCCACGCCTACAACCTCGCCCGGTTCACGACGGGGTTGAAGCCGAAGCAAATCTCGTGCTTGCTCAAAATCTTCGAACCCGGCCGGGCACTCGACGATTACGGCGTCGCCGCCATCCGCTTCGAGAACGGCGCCCTTGGCACCGTCACCGCCTCGCAGATTTCGCACGGCCGGGAAAACGACCTCTTCATCGAAATCGACGGCACCAAGAAGGCCCTGGAGTGGCACCAGGAAGAGCCGAACAAACTGATCGTCCGCGAGAACGGCCAACCGCACAAGATTTACACCCGCAACGGCGGCCCGTACCTCGGCTCGGCCGCGGGAGCCTCCAGCCGGCTGCCGAGCGGCCACCCGGAGGCGTTCTTCGAGGCCTTCGCGAATGTCTACGGAGCCGCCTACGATGCGATGGTGAAGAAAGCCGCCGGCGAGAAAATCGAGACCGTCGACACCGTCTACCCCAACGTGTACGACGGCCTCGAGGGTATGCTCTTCATCCAGCAATGCGTGGAATCCTCGAAGCAAGACGGAACCTGGCTGCCGTTCTCCCACCCGAAGAGCCGGACGTGATGGGCCCGACTCCGGGCGCGGTCGAGATCACTCGGTGATGACTTCACCGACGTTCCGGGTTGCCAGCGCCCGGAACGTGGCGATCGGAGTCGTTTCGTTGATGAGCCGGCAGGAGCCGTCCATGTTCAGAAACTGGGTTCCGGCGGTGTGCGGCCCGATAAACCCGCCCGGACTGCTTCCAGTCAAGGACGGCGGTCCACCACGAACGTGCACAAGAACCGAGGTGATCGGTGGCCGGGCTTCCATGCTGGGCGTCGAAGAAGAGTAACCGGTCCGCTTTGTCTCGGGGGCAAAAATGACGGTCTGGTAAGTCACACCGGAAGCTCCACCGACCTGCACCATCCCCGCCCATCCGCTTTGAACGTGCCGGCTCATCCGCTCGCCGACACCGATCGTCGTGCTGGTTCCATCGATGATGTCGGTGAGCCTCACCCTGCTATTCCGGTGGAAGACCCCGTTGAAGTCCGTCCATTCGTAGGCTCCGGACGGATCCACAGCCGACCCACTTCCGCCGATCGGGGACGTCACGCCCCCCCCGAGGCAGCCAACGTAACTGCAAACCGCCACTTGAATCGGGTTGCCGGCCGTGTCCGTCATCACCGTGGGCGGCACCGATGATGCGATCGTGCTGGGGAGCACCAGCGAACCCGATGTCGTGACATCAACCAGACGCGGCGAAGCGTCACCGGGGTCGGTATACACCTTCACTATCGTTTCCCGAGCCGCCTTGTTCAACGGATCCGACACAGGCAGATCCAGACGAATCGTCCGGTACAGAGGATCCTGCTCGATGTACGGCAGAATATGGGCGAAGAAACTCCAGCCTGGCGAAGTGGCAGCATCCGGTGCGGCTCGACTCGTCGAACCGGTCACGGGGGAGTAGGTCCAGCTGGTAGGGCTCAGAGTTGTCGTCACCCCGGGCGGGAGATGTTGGTGAGCATCGTGGTAGTTGTGCAAACCGAGCCCGATTTGCTTCAGATTATTCAGGCTCTGCGAGCGAGCGGCTGCCGCCCGAACCTTCTGTACGGCGGGAAGTAAAAGTCCGATCAATATTGCAATAATGGCGATCACGACCAGCAGTTCGATGAGGGTAAACGCGACGCGACGGCGACTTCGCACGAGTGACTCCTGGAAGGGTTTGGCGACTCGCGGAGCGGCGTGGCTAGCAAAATGAGCGGGTCGGACTCTGAACCCACCGGCCTGGCGGAGCACTTCTCTGCGATTTTGAGACTCAATCTCAAAAAAAACTACACCGTCACCGAATTCGCGTCAAGAATCATTTTCTGGAAATTGGTCCAGCCGGGGGGGGAAACCTTCCGGCCCCCATTGCCAGACTACCCCCGTGCCGCAACGACGGGGGATGCGAGCCGCGGAGCCAGTGACAGGGCGGTGACACAGAGACGGCTCAGAGTCTGAGAGCGGAGAACCCACGCGGAAACCCGGCAGATTCCCTGATTCTGCCGGACAGTCCGGGCGTGGGCACTCGTCCACTCCTGGACGAATCGCGGTTGCCAGGTGCTTGCTCGCACGGCTCGAATCGCGATCGGCGTCACCGCGAGTGCGGACGAGATCGCCCACGCCATCCCCTCGCCGGTGAACGGCTCCACATACCCCGCGGCATCGCCGATCGCCAACCATCGATTTCCTCCGATGCGTGCAAGTCGCCGGGTCAGCGGCGGCGTGCCACGCCACGGAGCATTGGAAAGCCCTGGAATCGCGGGAAACCCTGAAGTTTCCAGAATCCGGATGGCGGCGTTTCCCGGTCCATCGTGCTCCCTCAGAAATGCCGGATCCATGGCGGCCGCCAGATCCAGTTGGCCATCCTCCAGGCGAACCAGCCCGACGTAGCCACCGCGACCGACGGCCATGTACACCGTCCCATCGCTGTAGAACCGTGGAGCGTCGGGAACGATCGTTCCGATCCCGAGTCGCGATCGCGGTTTCGTGACCGCCCGGACCCCATCCGAGGCCGCAATCGTGCTGGCCAGGCCATCCGCCGCGACGACGAGCCGGGCCCGCGTCGCAATCGGCCCGAGACGCACTTCTCGCCAGTCCCGCTCGGAAGCTCCGAGTCTCGCGGAAACTCCGGAGAGAAACGCGACCCCGGACGCAACCGCTTCGCGTAGAAGTGCGAGATCGAAGCGTTCCCGAGAAAGAGCCACCCCGCCGGGAAGCGCGATGGTCGCAATGGTTCCCGCGCTTGCCAGCCGGACTGCCGACAGCGTCACCCCGTGATTCTCGGCGACGACGCGCCCCAGTCCGACCCGGTCGAGAGCGGTGAGAGCGGCGGAATTGAGCGTGCACCCGCACACTTTCCGCCGCGGAAACTGGGCCTTGTCGACAAGCAGCACCCGCATTCCGTTTCGTGACAGTTCCCTCGCGGCGACGGTTCCGGCGGGCCCGGCGCCGACGACGACCGCATCCCACAGATCTCGCGAGGCATTGGCGGCGTCGATGGTTGCGGGAAATGTCATCGGCGATGCCACTCCAGGAGATACCGGCACGGGAACTTCGGCGTCACCCGCGATCCCGGCAAACCCGCCGATTCCGCGAGTGCCAGTGCTTCCGCGGGCGTGAACGCCGACCGTGCCGACGCGGGACCGTCGAAGTGGACCACCGGCGACCGCGTCACCATCCGCGATGCCAGCCACGCCAGGGCATACCCCAGCACGGAACGCTCCATGTCGTTGACAAGCACCAGTCGTGCCGCTGCATCGCGAAGTCGGCGGAGAACGGTGATCGCGTCGGATTCCGAGAGGTGGTGCAGGAACAGCGAGCAGGTGACGACGTCGAACCCCGAGGGAAGCGGTTCCGCAATCACGTCGTGGCGGAAGAATCGAAGGGAAACCCGAGCTTCGCGGGCGTGTTCCCGGGCCACTGACAGTGCGGTGTCACTGATGTCACACGCGGAGATGTCGAGCCGCACCCCATTCCGTCGGGCTCGCTCGGCGACGGCGAGGGGCACATCGCCGGAACCGGTTGCCACATCGAGAATCCGCAGGGGGTTCGCACTTTTCCTGGCGAGTTTCGCGATGGCCGGCCAGAGGATGTCCGCACTCCGACTCAGCCGATTCGCCCGGGCAAGCCCCGACAACGCGTGCCGGTGCGACACCACGTCGAGATGGGGGTCGTCCATCAACTCCGGCACACGCTCGCGGGAATCCAGAAACCGGAACATCAGCGGATCTCAACGGGGAAAAACTCGAACCCGTTGGGATAGAGATAGTCACTTCCCCGGCGGCGGTGCAACTTCCGGCACCGGAACCGCGGCCGGTGCGGGGTACAACTCGTCGAGTTGCCCGAGGTTCGCCACCTCCACGACCGCCCGCCACTGGGCATCGAGCGACGTCAGATACGATTGCAGACCTTGCCCCAAAATCTGCTGGGCGACCACGACCTCGTTGAAGCCCACCTTTTCCGGCTCCACCTGGTACCGCTTGACGATCGCGCGGTACGCCCGAGTCAGGTTGGGAATGATTTTCCCGCGGTACCGCTCCGACACCACCCGGTTGGACTCGTACCGGGCATACGCCTCCGCGAGCCGGCCGAGGAGGTCGTTCTGGGTCGCTCGCAGATCCTCGTGGGCCCGGACTATGGTCGCCGTCGCCTTGCGGATGTTCCCCTGGTTGCGGTCCGCGACGGGAAGCTCGATCCCGATCTGCAGGCCGAACTGATAGGTCTGCGCGAGGTTGTCGAACTCGTGATACTGGTTCGTGGAAATGTCCGGAATCGGCAGGCGTTTCTGGAGCGTGAGATTGACCTCCGCCTGGGCGAGGGTGTTTTTCGCCGTGAGGATTTCCGTGTGTTGTTCGAGAACGCGGGCGGCGAGGGCGTCGGCATCGAAACGGGGCGGGGCGGCTTCGACCTGCCCGGTCAGAGGCGTCGGAGGCAAGTCGGGTCGACCGACGGCGGAAGCGAGTTGCCGCCACGCAGCCCGGTAGTTCTGCTCGGCGATGGTGACGGCGTTGCGGGCCTGCTCGGCTTGCGCGAAGACCTGCAGGGGCTCATACGCCGCCGCTTCGCCGGCCGCAACCTGCTTCAACTGGATTCCGTAAACCTCGTCGGCCAGTTCCGCCATCGCCCGGCTGACCTTGACGCTCTCTTCCGCGACCAGCACCGCGAAGAACTGCGCCCGCACCTTGGCCGCCACGTCGACCTGGGCCCGGCGGACCGCCACCAGGGAATTGAGGTAGTCGAACCCCGCCACTTTCTGCGCCAGCGTCAGTTTTCCGGCCGTCTTGATGAGTTGGTTCAAGAACCCGCCCTGCTGCCCCGCGCCGTTCCCTCTTGCATCGGGTGGTGTTCGAAGCCAGGGTTGAACCTGGTCGGACTGGTACCCGATCGTCGGGTTGGGGTAGAGCCCCGCCTGGACCATCGAGCCGTATGCCGCCTGGGAATCGGCGACTGCCCGGCGAAGCACGGGACTGTTCTCCGCTGCCAGTTGCTGCAGATCCGCCAGCGACATCCCGTGCCCTTCCACAGCGGCCGTCACCACACCTGTCGGTTGGATCGTGCTCGATTGGGGAAAAGCGGATCGCACCGCTTTCTCACGGTCGGAGATCGGCGTCTTCGGATCGAGCTTCGGTGGGTTGATGTCCTCGGTTCCCGCCCCGGGAAGATTGGAGTGGATGCCAAGCCGCGGTCTCGGATCCGGGTTCTGGTCCGTCGGAGAATGGGGGCCCAAGGTCGTGCTGGTCTGGAAATCCGGCACCGCCGAGGGAGGAGGAACATACCCCGCCGGCACAGCGACATGTCGGCCCATGCAGCCGGAAACCACGACGGTTCCGACCCCGAGAAGGCACAATCGGCGTCGGATCGGCTTCCACTTTTGCATCGGCGGCGGCTCCTCTCGTCGGACACCGAGGAGATCGGCCGCACGGAGAATGACGCTTAACCCGTTTTCGCCGACGCAAAGGGGATGGGATTGAAGTTTCTCGGAATCCCGAGAATTTCGAGTGAAGTCGCTGCTGACCTCGACCCGTCGCGGCCGGTCAACTCACACCGGTTGTACATCCACGGACACCGTGATTGTGTGCTGGCCGCCGCCGAGGATCACACCCTTGACCGGGCTCACGTCGTCGAAATCCCGACCCCACGCGATGAGGACATGCCGATCCGACGGCACCTGATTGTTGGTCGGGTCGAGGTCGATCCAGCCGTCGTCGCCGCAAAAAATGCTCACCCAGGCGTGGGTCGCGTCGGCACCGATCAGCCGTGGCCGGCCCGGGGGTGGAACCGTCGACAGGTAGCCGCTGATGTACCGGGCCGCCAACCCGAGCGATCGCAGACAGGCGATTTCGAAGTGCGCGAAGTCCTGACACACTCCCCGGCGGGTCTCGAAGACCTCACCCACCGGCGTCGCCACCGTCGTTGCCCGAGGGTCGTACAAAAAGTCCGCATGGATTCGCTTGGTCAGATCGAGTGCCGCTTCCAGGATCGGCCGATCGGGCGGAAACGAAGGGAGGGCATATTCGAGGAATCCCGGCGTCGCAAACGCCGCCCGGGAATCGAAGGTGTACTGGTACGCGTCCAGAAACTCCGGAGAGCGATCCGTCGGCAGGCGGTCGCGGATCACCTCCCACGCCGCCGTTTCCGTGGCGAGGGGATGGTCACCCGTCAACACCGAGATCCGGTGTGAGGCGGTCACCGTCAGCGATTTGTGCGGTTCCTGCACCGTGAAATACGTCGTCGGGTTTCCGAAATAGTCGGTCCGATCTTCGAGCACCGCCGGTTGCGGCGAGACGTGAACCGCCGTCCGATCGCACCGCTGACGCGGCCAGGGGCGGGGCTTCAAGTGGGCGACATTCTGGCACAGCGACACAGCATCCGTGTAATCGTACCGCGTACTGTGGGTGATCCGATAATCGGGCACGGGGAGAATCTCGAAATCAGGAGCCGGGACTCACAAAAGTTTCGTGACCCCGGCTCCGCTTGTCCAGCCACCGATTGCTTTTTCGAGTTCTCACATCCGGCTCAGCGTCGACACCGGTCGATCGGAGACGCGAATTTCCTTCGCCCGGCGGGTCATCTCGAGGACAAACGCAATCTCGCGGAGCATCGACTCGGCGGGTTGCGAGCGGTCGGCGGAGACTTGCGAGGTCTTGCGAACGCGGGACAGTTTGAGGGTGGCCTGGCTCATATTCGACTCCTTTCGGGGGATTTTTTGCTTGACGAGTGATAGCAAAGCACCCCCCGTGCCAAATCCATTTCCAGAACCGGGCGAGGGTGCTGCTTCGACGGAAACCCTTGCAGGAAAGCAGTTTGCGATCGCGATTCCCAGGAAGGTGCCTTTCCAACACTCCGGAAGTCTTTGCAAGCCTTACCGCTTCAGAGATTCCGTACAAAATCGAACCGGTCCGACCGGTCGAAATGACAATCCCTGCCGCCATTTTCGCGGCGAGGTTTGGGGCTTCTGACATCGGGAGAGAGGGGAAGCGAGCGTAAAATTGGGGAAGAAACAGAACCCCGAGGCAGAAATGGAAGCCCCAACATCCCCCATCGCCATGCTGACGACGTTCCTGCCGGGTCCGGACCGGAAGCGCCAGCCGAGCGCCTACCACTATCGCGTGACTTACCGCAATTCTCGCCCGGAGCCGGGTTGCGTGATGACCTGGGAAGTGCTGGGCGGTCGGCAGGTTTACCAGGTGGCGCTCGAAGAGACACCGAGCGGATCGCGTCGCTGGCACTGCTCCTGCGCGGACGCCATCTTTCGCGGCGACGGCAACCCCCGACACGTCTGCAAGCACATCCGGGGATTGATGCAGTGCCTCCCGACGATGCCCGCCCCGTCGCAAGCCGCGTGATCTCCCGCCGTTACTCACATTCTCGCATGTATCGGATGCTTTCCCGGGCGATCGTGTCCGGGTCGGGGGTGTAGTCGAAGACCTCGACCGACACCCAGCCGGCGTATCCGGTTTCCTTCAGTGCCCGGAAGATCGGTTTGAAGTCGACCTCGCCGAACCCGGGGCCGCGCTTGTTGGGGTCGTTGGCGTGGAAGTGGCCGGTGTCGGCGACGTTCGCACGAATGACGTCGGCGGCCGGCACTGCTTCCGCGGACATCGCCTTGACGTCCAGGTGCAACTTCACGTTCGGATGATCGAGTCGGCGGATCATGTGGACCGCGTCCGACGCCGTGTTCCAGAAGTTGGTCTCCGCCGGGGTCAGCGGTTCCAGGCAGAGGTACACGCCGGTTTCTTCGAGGGTGGGCAGGCAGTAGGTGATCGTGTCGGCTGCGTGGTGCTCCGCCTGGGCGAGCGTCATTCCCGGGGCCAGGTTGCGTTGCAGCGGCGAGCCGAGGACGAGGATGTTTCCCCCGAGTTCCGCCGCCGCCCGGGCGAGTTCCGCGAAGTACTCGCCGGTCCGTTTGCGAACCGCGACATCCGCGGAGGTCAGGTGGAACCCCTCCGTTTTCGCGAGCAGCCAGTGCAAGCCGATGATCTGCACCCCCGCGGCTTCCGCTTCTTTGCGAAGTTTTGACCGCTGCTCCGCGGTGACGTCGGTGATACGCGGGGCGAGCGTGAACGGCGCGATTTCGAGCCCGCCGTACCCCAGTTCCGCGATCCGCCCGCAGATCCGGGCGTGCTCCCAACCTTCGAAAGTCTCGTTGCAGATGGCGTATTTCATTGGAGAAACTCAAACCTCTCCTTCGATTCCCGCAAGCCTGTGAATCACCGGCATCAGGTCGTTGGCTTCCTCGATTCGCAGCATCCGGATGTCGCGAACAGCGGCGGCGAACCAGGAGAGTTGCGTCGTCAAGTCCACGACTGCGACCATCACCGTCGCGGCGGTCACGCTCGGCCCGCCGAAGTAGACGCTTCCCTGCTGCCATTGAAACTGGTGGCGTTCGAGAACCCGACGGATTTCGAGATACGCGTTGTTGTATGGTTCCCCGTAGTGGATGCGTAATTGCTCGATATCCATGTCGAACGCGATGGCGTACACGGTTGTCTCCCGTTTGAAAGAGGCCGGGAGCCCGGGTCGGATCAGAGTTGGACGGCGTTCCAGGAGGTTCACGGCAGCACCACTTCCTTCGACTTTTCCGGGGCGGTCGGGTCGATCACCCGCAGGCGGATGCTCTCTTTCCCCGCGGTTTCCCGGGCGAAGGCGTCTGGGGTTGTGACGAGTTTCCCGTCAACGTGCGTGATCAGCCACTTCCCGACGACATCCCCGAGTGGGCGGAGTTTCTCCATCGCGGGGGATTTCTCTTCCAGCTCCCGGATTAGCACGCCGGCGGGAAGGCCGACCTCCGAGACGATGTTGTCGCGGGCCATCTGCATCTGCAGGAATCGGACGCTGTTGTAGTCGACGCGGAGGCCGTGAGTGGCCGGCGGTCTGCGGGTGACGACGCTCGGCATGGTGTGGTAGTACTTGGCGAGGGTCACGTCGATGTCGCGTTTCTTGCCGGATTGCAGCAGGGTTACGCGGACTTTCGTGCCGGCGAGGGCGGAACCGACCTGCAGGAAGAGATCGTCCTGTTCCTTGACCGGAACCCCGTCGATGGCGACGATGACGTCCCCCATCCCTCCGTTTCGGCCGCCTACCAGCCCTGCCTCGCTCGCCGGGGTGCCCGGAGTCACCGACGCGATCGGCAGCCCTTGCAGCACCGGGCGGTCGACGGCAACACCCAGGAATCCGTACTCGACTTCCCGCCCTTCCCGGAGTACGTCGACGATCCGCCGATAGTTGGTGTCGAACGGAATCGCGAACCCGCCGGCCGAGTCTGCACCGGAAACGGCGGCGATGGAGGAAGTCAGAGCGATAACTTCCCCGTCGAGATTGAGGATCGCCCCGCCACTGCACCCGAGTGTCACCCGGGCGTCGGTTTGCAGCAGAGTCCCGTACTGGTAGAGGGGGCGGACGCGGATCTCCTCCCGGTTTGGCCCCGGTGCTTTCCGGCGGACGTTGCTCAGCATTCCCCAGTTTGCGGACGGCGAGCCATTTCCGAACCCGGCCGCGGGGGGGTGCCCCACCGTGACGATCCACATCCCGCGAAAGACCGTCGCCTTCTCGTCCGAAGGACCCTCGGGCAGCTTCACGGTGCCGAACGTCACAGGCTTCAAACCCGGAACCGGGTCGATCAGCTTGAGCACCGCGAGATCGCTACGGCCGTCGGCGGCGTGGATATCCGCGTAGGAACCCTTCCCCCCCGCCGAGCGGACGTAGATCTTCGTCGCCCCCTCGATCAGGTGATAGCTGGTGAGGATCAGCCCTTTCTGGTCGAGAACCAGGCCCGAGCCGAACTGGTTGTCCGCTGCGTTGGCCGGGTCCGCGAGGTCGAGCTTCAAGTCCGGCTGCGGCGTCGCGTGCGGCGAGGGCAGCCCGGGAGGAGGTGTCGAGTAGGAGCCCAGCCGACCCGGTTGTTTGCGTTCCTCGATCGGCAACGGCGGGTATTTCTGGTGCGAAACCACCACCGCGACGACCGATGGCTCGGCCGCGTCGATGATTTTTCGCATCTGACGCTGGAGCCCACGGGCCAACTCCCGTGGATTCTCCTCCCCCGGCTCGGCCGCGAGACAAGGACCCAGGGGAAGCGAGGCGAGCACAAGGGCGACAATGCGATTTCGCATTCCGGACTTTCGCGAGAGAACCCGGCGTCGGGCGGAACCGATTCCTGAGTTGTACCCGCTCGCACCCGACTCAGCCAGCATTTGTTGATCGGGCCCCGACCGAACGTGCAAGAACCACACTCAAATCCGGACCATCGACTGACCCCCACTTCCGCGGCAACCTTGCTCCGATCCCCGCGTAGGGATACGCTTGCCTCACACCTTCGAAGGAATCACAAAATGGCCGTCGGGTCCTGGCAACTGGCGGAAGAATTGTTTGCTCGCGGGGCCGACGGCTTCGGAGAAGAACTGCGGGCCGTCCATTTCGCGGAGCGGCTCGGCGACTTCGCCCCACGCTGGTTCGCCGACACCCGCCAGTTCGCGCGACTGGCTCTCCTGGATTACCTCTCCCGTCCCCTCAACTGCTACCGGCACGAACCGCTCGTCAAGCGCCTCTTCAAGCTCGCGGAGAAGGCCGGCGACGACGAGATCATGGGGGCGTTCCTCGTCGCGTTCGACCGGGTGTTGCGGCGGAAACGGGTTCAGCGGCACCGCTTCAAGAGCGACTCCTTTCCCAGCAGGGCCGCCGCCGAGGAAGCCGTCCGCGAGTGGTTGAAGGATGGGTTCGAGAACGCCAACATCTCCGAATATTCTCGCCGATTCCACGCCTTCGCCAGCAAGGTCGAGCCCGCGGTGATCCTGCCGGGGAACACCACCATGCCCCGCCCCCCGGAGAAACAACTCAAGAAGGATCAGCGAGTCAACGAGTGGCTGCGGGCTCGTTTCCAGAAGTTCTTCCTCTTCTCCACGCCGACCCGGCGCTACCTCCGTCGACGGGCCTGGCGGTACTTCCGCAACCTCGGCAAGGCCGACCCGAAGCGGTACATCCGGGCGATGACCGCCACGCTACCCCGCTATTCCGACGACGACGCAGACTCGGATATCCATCTCCTCGACAACTGGGGCCTGACCCACATCCTGTTCCACGATTGCCCGGCGATCGCGTCCAACGCGCGAGGGTGGGAATTCGCCGATGGAAAGACGGTCGCCGACCTCGCCCCCGCCCCGGCATTCGCGAAGGCGTGGATCGACGACCCGGACGCCATCTTCGCTGTGCTTCTCGCAGCCGACGCCCGGGCGGTCCGGCAGTGGGCGATCGGGATGCTGCGGACCCACCACCCCGCCTGGCTCGCCTCCAAGCCCGTGACGACGCTGTTGCAACTCGCGGATCACGACGATCCCGACCTGTCCCGCCTCGGGTTCGACTTGCTGGAACAGGCCCCGGACCTGGCGAGTGTCCCGGTCTCGGAGTGGCTGGCACGCCTCGATGGGGACGATCTCGAGAAACTGACCCGACTTTCGGCAATTCTCGCCCGGCGGCTCGACCCGGCCCGCGTTTCCCCGGCCGAAGCAATCCGCCTGGCGGCCTACCAGTCCCGACCGGTCGCCGAGCTCGGGTTCGCGATGTTGCGGCAGAAAACGTTCGCGGAACCCGATGCCCCGACGCTTCTGCCCCTCGTGCAGGCCGGAAGTGCCGCCGTCCGCCCCGACCTCGTCCGCTGGCTTCGCGAAACGCTCACCCGCTTCGGACCCGTCCGCCCTGACTGGCTCCTCGAATTCCTCGACAGCAAGCACCCGGATGT
This sequence comes from uncultured Alcaligenaceae bacterium, assembly GCA_964552815.1. Lineage (GTDB taxonomy): Bacteria > Planctomycetota > Planctomycetia > Gemmatales > Gemmataceae > CAYUHJ01. Next base: position 27,036 of record CAZKIQ010000005.1, read on the forward strand.
CCGCGAGGTCGGCTGGGAGTGGCTCGGCGAATCGACGTTCCGCGACGACCCGGAGATCTGGCACAAGCTCATCGAGTCCCCGTACGAGGACATCCGCCTGAAGCTCGCCGACAATCTGGAATCGCGGATTGACGGGGCGAGTCCAGACCGCGTCCACTGGCTGTGGGCGACCGTACTCACCAACATCGTTCGCGGCGGTCGGCAGAAACCCGGCGTCGTCCGGCAGATCGTCGACCGGCTCGCCAAACATGGCCAGGAAACCGACCGACTCCTCCCGCTGCTGGCCATCGCTGTCCGCTCGCTGCGTGGCCCCGAGTTCCGCTCCGGGCTCGCCGGCCTCGTCACCCTCGCCGAATCCCGCCCCGAACTGCGACCCGCCATCGCCTCGCGGTTCCCGGAACTGGTGCTGGAAGGGTGAGGAAGGTTGCACCCATCCCAACTTTCTGGCCGACTCAGGAGCCGGCTTGCTCGATGAGTTTCACCACTTCCTGGATGGGCATCTTCACCTGCACGACCTGATCCTTCGCCCCGATGGCGTAACCGATGTCGATCATCGCCGGGTTCGCGGTGTTGGGCCGGACGAAGACGATGGCCGTCGGGTTCAGGAAAAGTTCGTCGTTCCCGACTTTGAGCATGACCAGTTTCATCGGTGAAACCCGTTTCTGGATCGGAGACGGAGACCTACTGTCGCACCCGCGGGGCGAGTTGGTTCCGCCGGAAGGCCTGGTCGAGTTGGCGGTCGATAACGCACTCGTAGTCCTGCATCTGGCCGATGACGAGGCCCTCGGAATCCAGGAAGTCGATGTCCGAGCGGGCGAAGCTGCCGTTGTCGCGGGTGACGCGGATGACCACCTTCACCGGGCCGGCCGGGAACGCGCGGCGGAACTGGCGGTAGCGGCCCGCGAAGCACGGCAGGCTGCCGGCCCCGTGCTGGGCGAAGCTCCACAGGATCATCATCTGGAACGAGGCGTCGATCACGAGCGGGTCGGCCACCCAGGCGGACCGCAGCGGGTTCGTGAACCACTCGCTCGGGGCCGGGGCCGGGTACGCCGTCGCCACGAATGCGGTGTCGGTCAGACCGTCGATCCGCTCGATCGCGTGCAGTTCCGGACCGTGGAACAGGAAGTAGCGGTACACCTCGTCGATCGGGTGCGGATAGGGCTGGACGTCCGGTGTCTTGTCGGCGAACGGGGCCTTGGGCAGGGCGGCGGTCAGCACTACCTCGGCCCGGGAGTGAATCGCTTCCCGCCCGTCGCGGCGTTTCCCACGCAGTTCCACCGGCACGTGGAAACTCTTGTCGTGCTTGATCGCCCGGCCGGCGAGGACCTTGAGGTTGGTCGTGCCGCCGTCCTCGACCATCACCCCGTGGGTGATGCGGAGGTCGTTGAAGCCGTGGAAAACCAGGCCCGGATTCCCGTGCAGGGCGGCGTGTGCGAGCCACTCCATGTGCAGAGCCATGGGGAGGACGGCCCGACCGTCGAGCACGTGGGATCGCAGAACCGGGTGGGAAGCGATGTCGAGTTGCCGCTCGAACACGACGGAAAGTTCGGGCGTCGCCGGTGCTCCGCCGGACGCGGGGCCGGAGGAACCGGAGACGCCATTGGTGCCGTGGTGTTCCCCGGTCGCAATGATGGGCGAGGCGGCGAGGATGGGTGCACCCATCGTGTTGGTCGCGAGTTTCTGGGATCGCAGTTTTCCGGCGGCGATGACCTCGACAGCACGACCGGTCGCGGTCAATTCCTGGACCGCGAACAGGCCCCCTTCCTGGAGCGGAATCAGGCCGATCCCCTCGGCTTCGAACATTTTCTTCAGGGCCGGGGTGACCATCCCGCCGACCCACGGTCCCCAGTTGATGGAGACGACGCGGGCACTCGGCCGTTTCCGGGCTTCGACCTGGGCGGTCTTGTTGAGGACCTCGTTGGCGGCGGCGTACGCCAGCTGACCGGTCCGGCCGTACCGACCGGTCGATGACCCAAAGAGCACGACCGCCTTGAGTTCCTGGTGGCCGAGCAAATCGAGGAGATGGCGAAGTCCCTCGACCTTGGTGGCGTAGACGGTGTCGAACTGCTCGGTGGTCAGGTCCTCGATTTTGCGATCGGCGAGGACGCCGGCCCCGTGGACGAGCCCGGTGACGGGTCCGAAGCGAACCTGGACCTTGTGCAGAAGGTCCGCGACCTGCTTGCCGGCGGTGATGTTGACGGGGAAGTACGCAACCTTGGAGCCGGCCGCCTCGACCCGGGCGATGTTGCGGGCGATTTCCCGCTGGCCGAGCACCTTGGCGTAGTACTCCCCGACGGTCTTGGGCGAGGCGTTGGCCCCCAGGTGGTCTGCAATGGCCTTCTTCATGGCCGCTTCCTCGGTGTGCGGCCGGATCCACTCCGGTTCCGGACCCGAGAACGCCGGCGTGCGACCGGTCAGAATCAGCGTCGGTTGATACACCTCGGCGAGGGCGACTGCTGCCTCCGCGGTGACGCCGCGAGCCCCCCCGGTGACGATGATGACGTCGCGGGGTCCGAAAGCGGGCGTGCTACTCCCCTGCCGGCGAACGGTGCGGACGAGTTCGAGCGTGCAGCGATGCTCCGCCGACACCCCAACCTCGATCGGTCCCGCGAAAAGAATCTCCTCGACGACCGCGGCGGCGGCCGGGCCGGGATTGGACTCGGCGAAATCCGGGGCGACATCGAGCGCCTTGTGGGCAACCTCGGGCCACTCGAACCGGGCCGTCTTCGCCAGCCCCGCGAGCCCACCCGCTGTCGGGTCAGTGTCCGGGCTCAGATCGCCGAGCCCGAACGCACCATCGAGCCGGGCCACAGTGGCGAAAACGGCCGAGCCGCCGGGTTTCGCCGACTCGCGCAGTTTCGCCCCGGCGTGCTGCAGCCAGCGGAATCCGAGGCGGTTGAGCGGAAGCCCCGCCGAGCTGCGAGCCGGTGCGACCAGCACCAGACCCACCGGGTTCCCGGCCGGCTTGAGAATCTCCGGGTCCGCCCACGGGAACGGGATCGCCGTCAGACCTTGCTTGCCGAGCTCACTCGCCAGGTTGGTCGAGAACGGATCGTCCGGCCCCACTACCCACACTTCCCCGCCCGGTGCCAGCGGAAGCCGGGATCGGCCCGACCCCGGTTCGAGGTCCACCGCCTGGAGGATGCTTCGCTCGACCCGATCGAGGTTGACCGACTGGGAACCGGCTCGCAGAGTCTCCATCGGTCCCCGCAGGGACGGCGACTCGATAATGCCCGGGTCGGGGATCGAGATCCGCGGGAGATTGACCGGTGTCGCAGTCGGAATCGCCGACAGCGGACTCACGATCTCGGCGAGAGTCTGGCCGGACGAGATCGGCTCTGGCGGGGCCGCGGGGGGAAGTTTCGCGGTGATGCCAGCCGTCGACGCCCCCGATTCCCCACCGTTTCGAGGGACGGACACCGTCACGGTGCTCGGCGAGGTCGCGGCCGGCTTCGCCAGGAAGTTCGCCACGTCCCGGAGGGTGTGGAGCGAACCGAGGTGTTCTGGCTTCACCACCGGTGAGTCCGGCAACCGCTCCTGCAACGCCGACAGAATCTCGACCCGTTTGATCGAGTCCACGCCCAGGTCCGAGTCCAGGGCCATCGCCAGATCGAGCATGTCCGGCGGGTACCCCGTCTTCTCCGCGACCACCGTGATCAGGATCTTCTCGATATCGGTGGAAGTTGGCGGTGAGACACCGATCGTCTGCGGGTCGCCGGAGGAAATCGGAACCGTTTGCGAATCCCCAACCGTCACCGGGATCGGACCAGCCAGGTCCATCGTGGAGGGGGACTCGGCGCTGGAACCGGGCGAATCTGACTCGAAACCCGGAAGCGGTTCGCCAACCCCGGCGAGGTTCCCACCCAGGAAGTAAGCCACGTCGTGGAGGGTGTGCAGCGAGCCAAGGTGTTCCGGCTTCACAATCGGGGCGTGGGGCAGTTTCTCCTGCAATGCCGAGAGAATCTCGACCCGCTTGATCGAGTCGACTCCCAGATCGCCGTCCATGGCCATCGCCAGATCGAGCATGTCGACCGGGTAGCCCGTCTTCTCGGCGACGACTTCGAGGAGAATCCTCTCGACCTCCTCCATCGGTTCCGAAACGGGCTTGGTGGAAGTCGGAGGTTGTGCCGCGGCGGCGGGTTTCGCCTCGGGCAGGATGGCTGCTGCTGGGGGCGGAATCAACGTGGGCGTGGAACTCGCCGAGACCGATGGTTGTCCGCCGAGATTGGCGGGTACGGCCGCTGCGGCTGGTGCCTGGGCCACCGGCGAAATTCCAGCCGGTTTTGCCGGCACCGGAGCCGTCAGTGTGGGTCGCGGAGCCGTCGACCACGTCGCGGTCGGGGAACTGATGCGAGCCGAGGCCGTCGATACCGGAGCTGGCGGCGGAACCGGAACAGATGGAGGAACCGGAGCCGGCGCGGGGGCAGGAGGCGGTGCGGAAATGGTCGGCATCCCGCCCGGGAAGAGCAGCGCTTGCTGCTGGTTCACCAGCGCGAACAACGTCCGCTGGGCCTGTTCCTGGGATTCCAGGAACTGCCGGTGAAGCCGGGCCGTCTCCTCCTGCATCCGTTGCAGAGCGACCAGGGTCTGTTGCGTGACCTGGAGGGCCGACGGCAGGCTGGACGGGTCAAACGTCGAGCCGGGGGTCGGGTCGGGCATCGAGGGGGCACCGGAACGGGACGAGGGGCGGTCGTCAGTTCGCACAGAATTCGACACAGTCAGCGGCTCACGGGCCGGCCGCTTCGGACGCGGGCTCACATAGTTCGCCCCACACAGCGGGATCGTCGGTCCTGGTTTCGGGTCCGGTGCAGGTCGGCACCGGCTCCCCTCTTCCCAGGCCGTCAGGCGAACGGCGTGACCCCGTACCGCGAGGCGAGCGAGCGCATATGCCAAGTCTACCACACCGGATCGGCGACCGGATGACGCATCCAGAGAAATCGTCTCAACTTCCGGGGTCTCGGCGTCCGATAGTGTGGCCTCCGCCAGGCGGGTCAGAACCGACCCGGGTCCGACTTCGACGAAAGTTCGAACGCCCGCAGAATACATCGCTCGAAGCTCGTCCGCGAATGCGACCGATTTCGCAAGCTGGTTCCCGAGCAGATCCCGGGCGGCGGCCGCATCGGCGGGGTACTCTGCCGCCGTCGTGTTCGCGAAGGCCGGCCGGGAGCCGGGGGGAAACTCCACTTTTTCCAGGGCTTCCCGGAATGGAACCGCGGCATCCGCCACCAGCGGGCTGTGGAACGCCGCCGAGACGGGCAGTCGGGTACACCGGATCTGACGCTCGGCAAACGCTCGGTCGGCCGCCGCGATGTCTGCTGTGGAGCCGGAAAGAACCGTCTGATTTGGGGCGTTCTTGTTCGCGACGACGACCTGGAGCTTCGCCCCTTCGATCACCGCCTCGATTTCCGGCAACGGTGCGAAGACGGCGAGCATCCCACCTGGATCCCCGGCTCGCTGTTCTGCCATGAGCCGACCGCGGAGACGGGACAGTTCCGCGAGCTCCGCCGAGGTCAGTCGACCCGCCGCCGCGAGTGCAGGCAGTTCCCCGTAGCTGTGCCCGGCGAACGCGCTCGCATCGAGCCCGAAGCGCTCGGAGAGTAACTTCCACGCCCCGAAACTCACGGCTCCGATCGCCGGTTGGGCCACATCCGTCGATCGCAGTGCCGCTTCCTGATGCTGTTTCGCCGCCGGGTCGAACGACGTCGGAGGATAGATCCGATCGACGAGCCGGACCCCGTCCGAGGTTGGGAAGTCCGCTTCGGCGAGGGAATCGAGGAGCTCGGGGAACTGGCAGGCGAGATCCCGAAGCATCCCGACGGCCTGCGAACCTTGCCCCGGGAACAGAACCCCGACCGACCCCGGAGCCGACCCCGTGCCGTAGAACGCCCCGTCCGGCGAGTGCCACGACTTCGCATCTGGCTCGGCGGAAAGCTTGGCCTTCGCGGAATCCAGAAGTTTCGCGAGATCTGTGGTCCCACGCTGGGCGACGAGGACCAGCCGGCACGCTGCATCCGCCCGGAAGGTGCCCCGCGAGACCTCTGCCGCCCGGGCGAAGGGAACCCAATCGGTGCCGATCTTCGCGAACTCGCCGGCGATTTCCGACGCCGATTCCCCGGAAATCGCGAGAATCTCGACCGACCCGTCCCAGTCGGGTGCGACTTTCCCGGCTCGATGTTCCTCGAGGACGGCGTGGAAGTTGGAGCCGCCAAACCCGAACGCGGAGAGGGCCGCCCGCCGGGGGTGCTCCACCCGTGGCAGCCACGGCCGCATCTGGAGGTTGACGTAGAACGGCGAGTCGTCGGCACGCAGGGGATCAACCGGTTGCGTCACCTTGATCGTCGGCGGAAGGACCTTGTTGTAGACCGCCAGGGCCGTCTTGATCAGCGATGCCGCCCCCGCAGCCGCCTTGGTGTGGCCGATCTGCGATTTCACGGATCCGATCGCACACCACGGAAGCGACTTCCCCGCCGACTCCGAAACCGGTTTGTAGACCTCGCACAGAGCAGTCGCCTCGACGGTGTCGCCGACCTTGGTACCCGTCCCGTGGGCCTCGACGAGCTCGATCGTGTCCGGGGAAACGCCGGCGATCCGGTACGCATTCTCGAGACACTTCTTCTGACCAGCCGCCGAGGGTGCGTAGATCGCGTTCCCTTTCCCGTCGCTGCTCGAACCGATTCCGCGGATGACAGCGTAGATCCGGTCGCCGTCCCGCTCGGCATCGGGAAGCCGTTTGAGGACGACGATTCCGAGCCCTTCCCCGAGGATGGTCCCATCCCCGGCGGCGTCGAATGGCTTCGAGTTCCCGGTTGGCGAGAGGGCGGGCGTTTTCGAGAAGCACATGAACATGAAAATGTCGTTGAACGTGTCGACCCCGCCGGTGACGGCGACATCGCACCGACCCGCTTGCAGTTCGAGGGCGGCGAGGTGGACCGCCGACAGCGAGGAGGCACACGCGGCATCGACGACGCAGTTGGTGCCGCCAAGGTCGAGCTTGTTCGCGATCCGCCCGGCGACGACGTTTCCGAGGAGGCCGGGGAAGCTGTTTTCCTGCCAGGGGACGTAGCTGTCGGCGATCCGGCCGGCCGCGTCCTCGACGGCATCTTCCGGAATGCCGGCGTCTCGCATCGCCTGCTTCCACTTCGGATGGCCCAGCCGCGCTCCGAGGGGAACGACGAGCTCCAGCGTGCCGGTGACGCCGAGAATCACGGAGACACGGTTGCGATCGACCTTCGCGCCACCCTCTTCCGGGGAATCGGAGAAGCGGATCCCCGCGTCTTGCAGGGCCATCTTCGCGGCGACGAGTCCCAGGAGTTGCGAGGTGTCGGTCGCCTCGATGTCCCGGGGTGGGATCCCAAATTCGAGGGGGTTGAAGGGAACCGCGGAGAGGAAGCCACCCCGGCGGGCGTAGGTCATGTCCGGGGCTTTGGGGTCGGCGTCAAAGTAGTCGGCCGGGTTCCAGTGGGTGTCGGTCGGGACATCGGAGATGCCGTCGACACCGTGTTTGACGTTGGCCCAGAACGCACCGGCTCCCTCGGCCTTGGGGAAGAGGCAGCCGATCCCGACGATGGCCAGCGGGACAGGGAGATTTTCGGGCGTCGTGCTCGTCATGCTCGGTTCATCCGCGGGTCGAGTTCGTCCGGCGGGAGGGGCCGGAGGGGGAACGCCACGTCCGGGAGGTCCACCCCCTGCTGCCGCAACGCCTGTCGGCGAAGCCGGACGCACGCTCCGTATAGTAAATTGCGGGCAACGGGAACGACCCCCCGGTTTGGCGGGTTTTCCAGAAAGGATCCCTTTGCCCACTCGTTAAAGGCGCCCATCGCGGGCCCACACCACACCTGATAATCCACCTGACGCGTCGGCTCGCCGACATTCGCCCAGCGGCTGGAAAGCCCGAGATACCACCGAAACACCAACGCCAGTTTGTGCTTCGGGTCCGATTCTGCCTTGGGAAGCATTGTCGGATCTCGCCCCTTCCAGAATTCGCGGGTCGCATCCCAGATGTCCGGAAAGCGACCGCGAAACAGGTTCTTCTCTACTTGGGCGCGCTCCGCCTCCGGAATCGCCTCCCAACTGGGAAATTGTCGGTAAAGTTCGTACAGCTTGCCGGCCCGCATCGCGAACATGGTGCCGCGTTTGAGGACTTGCAGCTTCACCCCCATCTCGAACATGTCGGCAGCCGGGGCCATCGCGACGTCGGCTTGCCCCGCTTCTGCGAGCATTTTCCGGACGCTGTCCGAGGAACCGGATTCGACGCAGGCCTGGTTGACGCTTCCGGTGACGACGTAGCCGGCCCCCATCGCGAACGCCGCTGCGACCGCGTCTGGGGTGGCGATTCCCCCGGCGAGCCCGACCCGCGGTTTGCCGTGGTACGGGGAATCCGCGAGGAGCCGATCCCGGAGGGCCAGCATCGTCGGGAGCAGCGTGACGGCAGGGCGGTTGTCGGTATGCCCGCCGGAATCGGCCTCTGCGGTCAGATCGTCGCACATCGGCACGTTTGCCGCGATGTCCGCCTGTTCCTCGGAAATCTGTCCGCCGGTCAGAAGTTCCCGGAGAATCCGAGTTGGCGGCGGGGACAGGAACTTCGTCGCCACCTCGACCCGGGAAACCTTGGCGATCACGCGGTTCTGGGGCACCACCCGGCCGTTTCCGTCCCGCACCAGCCCGGCGACCCGATACCGGACAATCGCGGGCGTCAGATCGATGTATGCGGATGCCTCGACGAGTCGGACCTGCTTGCGGAGGAGCAGATCGGCGACGGCGGCCTCGTGGGCGGGTTCGTTGGGGCTGTGGATCAGGTTGACCGCGAACGGTTTCGAACCGAGGTTCGCCTGCAGCCGATCGATCGCGTGGGAAACCCGTTCCACGGAGAGCCCGGCGGCTCCGAAGCTGCCGAGCATCCCGGCGTGGCCCATGGCCTCGACGATCTCGCAGGAGGCGATTCCGTTGGCCATCGCCCCGGTCATGTACGGGAAACGCAGGCCGTGATCGCGGAGGAAGCCCGGTTCCCCGAGGCGTTCTGGCGGAAACGGGGGGAGGATCGCCAGCAAGGGGAAGGCGTCGGTCTGGGTGCCGGACCCGCCAACGATCGAGACCCCGCCGGGGGCGACGCCGATTCCCTGGGGCATTTTCACGATGGCCACGGGAACCTGCAAATCTCCGAGCACATCCCGGGCGGCGATCGGGTCCGCCGTCGGCCCGGCCACGTCCGGCTTCCACCATCCCAGGTGCGGCGGCGGGGCGGGGGGGGTCAGAATTCCGGCGATCGAACTCATGGATCCAGGTTCAGATTGCGATTTCAGGTCCATCGCCCGAACTTCCAGCAGGTGGGAAGGTTCGGACAGGTCACACCCTTACCGTACGGCGCGAACCCTGCCCCGGCGATGCCACTCGCCGCCTTGTTCGCCCCAATGCCCTCCGACGCGTCCGGATAATCGTGGCCGACCCCACGCGGGTGCGGCATAATGGGCTAGTCGATTGACGGACTCCCCTCGACAATCGCGAGCCGATTCTGCTTCCCGACGACTCACGGGCCCGGTGATGGATCCCTTCACCTTTGCGCTGACGCTGGCCGGCGCGCTGATCCTCTTCGGAACTGTCGCGGTGGCGCTCCAGATTCGCGGCCTCCGAAGACTGCGTGCCCGGCACCACGTCCCCTCCGACGAGTTTGCCTACCTTCGAAGCCGACATCGCCGACGGATCCTGACCGGGATGCTCCTCGCGATCATCGGCGGGCACATCGGGCTCGCGTACCTCTCCGGGATGGAAGGGTTCGTGGATGCGCTCGGCCAGCAGCGACCGGAAGGGGGCGGGAAACGACCCCTCGGCGAGGCGGAGAAGCAGGTCGTCCGCGTCTGGGGGATTTTCTGGATCTGGGTCGTGCTCCAGGCGTTTGCCCTGATCGGGCTGGCGCTGGTGGATGCCGTCGCGACTCGCCGGTTCTGGCTGACGCAGTACCGCCAGCTGCGCGAGGACCATCACACGAAATTGCGGCGGGATCTGGCGGTGCACAACCAGTCGCGACCGGGCCGGAACCGGCTGCCGGGCTACGGCGGGCGGCTCGGCGACGGATCCACCTCTCTTGATGCCTGACGGGGCCGCTCCCTCGCGATGTCCGAGTTCTTCGACCACATCATCGTCGGCCAGGGAATTGCGGGGACCTGCCTGGCCTGGGCTCTCCGCTGGCGTGGGGAACGCGTCCTGGTCCTCGACCGCGACGAGGCTGCCACTTCCTCCAAGATCGCGGCCGGGCTCGTCACGCCGATCACCGGCAAGCGACTCGTCAAAACGTGGCGGCTGGAGGAGCTTCTCCCCACGGCGATCCGTTTCTACCGCCGAGTCGAAGCCGAGGTCGGGATGGGATGTTTCCTGCATCGGCCGCAACTGCGGTTGTTCGCCGACCGTAAGGAGCAGGAAGTCTACAGTGCCCGGCAACACGGAGAGTTCCGGGGTCTGGTCGGGGAACCGGATCCGCCGGTGGACCCAGGCTGGTTCGAGGCGCCGCTCGGGGGATTCCAGCTGGCGACGGCACACCAGCTTCTCACGGTGCCGTTCCTGGCGGAATCGCGGAAGGTGCTGGAGGTTCGCACCGCGAATGTGGATCCATCGACGGATCTGGATGTGACGCCGGAGGGCGTGAGTCTCCCGCGGCTCGGGGTGCAGGGTCGGTTCTTGACCTTCTGCCAGGGCTTCGCCAGGGCCGGGAATCCGTGGTTTCCCGGAATTCGCTTCAATTCCGCGAAGGGGGAGATTCTCACGGTGCGGATTCCGGGCCTTGCGGAGCAGCGGATCGTAAACCGCGGGGTGTGGCTTGTTCCGCTCGGCGACGACCTCTTCCGCACCGGCTCGACCTACGACCACTCCACCCACGATTGCATCCCGACTTCCGCGGCCAGGACCGAGATCCTCGCCCGGCTCCGCGAATTTGTGCGACTTCCCGTCGAGGTGGTCGGCCACGACGCGGCGGTGCGACCGATCATCCGCGTCAAGCACCCGACGCTGGGCGTCAGCCCGCGGAGCCCCCGGGTCGGCTTCTTCAACGGGCTCGCCTCGAAGGGAAGCCTCGCGGGTCCGTACTTTGGCGAGCAGTTCGCGGCGTTCCTGTCCGGCGAGGGAGAGATCGACCCGGAGGTGGCATACACTTCCCCTTCTGACACAGGAAACGAGGCCGGGTTCTGAGCAAGCGGCACGTCGAGATTGCTGTCCTTTCTCCGCGTTTTCTGGTAGGTTGGGCTTCGGTGGAGGTGGGCGAACTTCGCCATGGCCGATCTCGCAGAGGATTCCCATGCGTGTGATTCTGTTCCCAGTGGCGGCGGTGATTTCCATGACGCTCGGCCAATCCGCGATCGCCGACTACCCTGCCACGCCGGCCGCCGTTTCGAGCCTCGGAGCGATCGCCGCCGACGGATACCTCTACATTTACGGCGGGCACGCCGGGAAAACGCACACCTACAACAACAAGACCACCCTCGGCACCTTCCACCGCCTCAAACTCGATGGCGGAACCAAGTGGGAAGAACTCGCGAGCGGCCCGATCCTGCAGGGGACCAACCTCGCCACTCACGGGGGGAAGATCTATCGCGTCGGCGGGATGTCCCCGCGGAACGCACCCGGAGAGCCCGCGGATAGCGTATCCGTCCCCGACGCCGCCCGGTTCGACCCCAAGGTCGGAAAATGGGAAGATCTTCCGCCAGTTCCGTCGGGCCGATCCTCGCACGATGTCGTCGTGGTCGGCGACAAACTCGTCGTCGTCGGCGGCTGGAAAATGGGCGGGAAAGACGGCAAATCCACCTGGCATGACACCGCATTGTCACTCGACCTGACCGCCCCGGACGCGAAGTGGGTCGAGATCCCGCAACCCTTCAAGCGTCGCGCCCTGACCGCGGCCGTGCTCGGCTCAAAGGTCTACGTCCTCGGCGGGCTCACCGAGAACGGGGCCGACCCCCGCGTCGACATCCTTGATGTCCCGACAGGAAAGTGGTCGAGCGGCCCGGCGATCCCCGTCGGCGACTCGAAAATGCCCGCCTTTTCCCCTGCCGCCACCACCGTCGGGGAGCGCATCGTGATCCAGACCTCTGCGGGCGGCGTCTTCCGTCTCACCGCCGACGGCAAGGAGTGGGAGAAGGTCGGCACCGCCCAGAAACCCCGCATGGTCGCTCGACTCGTCCCCCTCTCGGCGGCGGAAGTTGTCCTCGTCGGCGGGGCGGCCAAGGGCGGAAACGTCGAGGAGGTGGAAGTGATCAAACTCGCGGAGAAAGGCGAGAAAGTTCCATCCCCAACCCCGGCGAAGTGAGCCACATCCGGGGGATTTTTGCAAACCACGCGGCTGTCGGGTACGTTGAAACATCGCACGATTTCCCCGGAGAGCCTTCCATGTCCACCGCTGCCGGACCGAAACCGGTCGACCGTGACGAAACCGAGGACTTGGAAGCGCCGAGCGAGGAAACGTTCTGGCAGACGTACTCGCCGAACCTGGAACTGCCGCTGGCGACGATCGTGTCGGTCTTCGCGCATGTGCTGATCGTCGCGATTCTCGTGGCCGTCATGGTCTATGTGGCCGGCGGTTCCAACAAGGACACGGTTCCGATCCAGCTGGTCGATGGGGCATTCGACGATGCCGGGGAAGGGTCCGCGGGGAGCGGCGGCGTGGCGGATCCGATCGCACTCGGGAAGGCCGCCCCGCAAACGCAGGATTTCGAGGCGCTCCCCCTCCCCGCCGCCTTGCCGGAGGTCCGCAAAGACATCCAGGACCGGATCGCAATCGACGACCCGACCTCGACGACGCGGATGTCCGAGGAGAAGGCGGCGGCGTACGGATCGCTCGACAAGGCCCTCCAGGACAAGCTCCTCGGGTTGGGCCAAAAGAAGGGAACGCCCGGTGGCAAGGGAACCGGCGACAGCGGCCAGGAGGGGACGGGCATCGGCGGGACCGGGGCCGACAGCACCCGGGCTCGCGGGCTTCGCTGGGTCGTGCGCTTCAAAACCACCAGTGGCCGGGACTACGTCAACCAGCTTGCCGGGCTCGGGGCGGTCATTGCCGTCCCCGCCCCGCCCGACTTCAAAAAGTCCATGCTTGTCTTCCGCGATCCCGGCAATCCCTCCGCCTCTTCCGTCGCCACCGACCAGGATTTCCGGGCGTTCGGGGGGCAAATCCAGTTCTGCGACTTCAAACGCGATTCTGTGGTGCAGGTCAGCGAGGCCCTTGGCTTGAAGTTCACTCCACCCGCGTTCTGGGCGTTCTTCCCGAAGGAACTCGAGGCGGAACTGGCCCGGAAGGAGACGGCGTACCGTAACAAGCGATCAGAGGATATCGAGGAGACCAAGTTCCAGGTCATTTCCCGCGGCGGAAAATACGAAGCCGTCGTGGTCGAACAGAAAGTCAAGCAGTGAGCTTCGACGGCGAGTATCCGAGGGTGGGCCCGTGCCGTTTCTGTTCTTCCGAGTGTACCCGTTCCTCGCCTGGATCGCCGCCGGTGTTTTCACCATCCTGACCCTCGTGTTCGGGACGCGAGCAATCGAGGGAACCCGGACGCAACTCGCCGCCGAGACCTACCCCACCGCCACCGGCCGGATCATTCACAGCGACATCAAAAGTCGGCGAGTCAAAAACGGAACTCGCTACTGGCTCGAGATCGTCTACGAATTCGAGGTCGAGGGTCGAAAGTTCCGGGGCACTCGTCGGCAGTACGAGGATCCCGAGGTTTCCAGTCACTCGGCGTGCCGGAAAATGCAGACGGCGTACCCCGCCGGAGCCACGGTGACGGTCCACTACAACCCCGCGAACCCGGGCGAGGCCGTCCTGGTTCCAGGGATGGGGGTGCCGCAATACGCAGCCTGGCTGACTTCGCTCGCAACCCTGATGCTCGCCTGGCTCTTCTGGAAGACCGTCGTCCAACTGATGCGACCCGAGTTCGACCTTACGCAGATCCGCGAGACCGACACCGGCTTCGAGGTCCCTCTTCGCGGCCGCTCGCACCTCGATCTCATTTCCCTTCTCGCGCCGCCCCCGCTCTGGATCGGTTCGCTCGCCCTCGGGAAATTCTCCGCCCAGTATCCGCTTCTGGAATCGACCGCCGTTGTGGTGGCGGCATCGTTCGGAATCGCAGCGCTGATTTCCGCGATGCTCTCGACTTCGCCGGTGATCGTTGTCGACATCTCCGCCTCGGAGATCGTCCTGCCCGAGTCGATCCTGAGTGACCCCCGGCCCATCCCATTCTCGGCGGTGCGAAAAATCGCGGTCCACCCCCGGGACGTCAAGGGTAAGAACGGTCAGAAGGCCTACACCCTGCAGGACTGCATTCTGATGTGGGCCGAGGATGGTGCGAAGATCCAGGAAGTGAAGCTGACGACGGTCTATTCCCCCCTCGCCGCCGAGCAGCTCGTGACGTGGGTGCGGGTGGCCGTCGGACGTGACGCCCAGGAACCGGCTCCTGCCTGATCTCGAGGTGCAACAGTCCCCGTGCGGTTCGTGATCGATTCGAATTTCGAAAGAGACCCCTACGCCACCGGTTGTGGAACCGGAGCCGGCTCCGGTTCCTCCCGCTTCGAGTGCACTCGCATCACGATCCACGCCGCGACGGTCAGCAACACGAAGACCGCCGTGTGGGAACCGTAGGCCATCGCCTCGTCCTGCCAGTGCTCGCCGAGGAAGCTCGGCAACACCGCAAGCGCTGCCACCACAGCGAGCAGTCCGCCGATCGCCAGCCGCCTCCTCCGGGAACCGCAGTCACCGATCAGGAAGGCGAGAAGCATCGCGTACGGCAGCATCAGCGTGACCGCGTGGTGCTTCCACGTCCGCTCGGAGAAGAGGAGCATCCCCAGGACGATGATCGAGAACTCCGCGGCGAGGCGGACGCCCTGACGGGAATCGGTTGGTCGCCGCACCGACGCGAGGCAGCCCGTCACGATCGCGATCGCAAACAGCCCCTGGAAAACGCGGATGACCCACTTCGCCTGCCCCGGCGACAACTCGGCGAAATTGTGGAACTCCGTCCCGTACGGCCGATCGTCCTCGTCCCACGCGAAATCCGACGGCTGGTTCGTCAGCAGCCGGTTGACGAGCCCCGGAATCGACTGGTTCGCGTGCTCCGGCGTCACCTTCCCCTCGATCAGGAACGGTCGGACCATGCCTTCGTACCAGCCGTGAAGGAAGCTCATGTTCCGCTCGAAACCGAGAATCGCCCCCGGCACCACGAAGCTCCACAGCACCACGCCAAGCCCCGTCGCGATGGCCGCCTTCCAGGCCCGTTTCCACACGAAGTACGGCAGAAAGAGGGCCGGCGTCACCTTGCACGCGATCGCCAACCCGATCGCCAACCCCGCCGCCACATCGAGCCGACGCCGGAAACACTCGAGAGCCGCAAAAACCAGGAATCCCACAAAGAGGTTGACGTTCCCGTGGGAAAGATCCCCGAGAATCGGGTGCAAACTCAGCAGAATCACGACCGCCTTCCCCCAGTCCGGCAGGGGTCGGCCCGGCTCCTCCACAAGCCGGAACACCCAGAGAATCGCGAGCACCGTCAGGACGACCTTGAAATAGAACCACGCGAGAGCCCCGCAGATCGGCGGGATCATCGAGAACGGGTAGAGGATCAGCGCCGTGATCGGAGGCGTGGGGAAGTTGTAGAGTCGGTAAATGTCCGCCCCCTGCCGGAGACCCAGGAGTTCCCCGGCCGGGTGTGTCGCATCCCGACCTTGCAGTTGCTCCCGCCAGCGGAGGAAGGCGCTACGCGTCTGGGTTCCGAGCCGGCTCGGTTTCGCCGCCTTGACCGCGTGCTGGATGCTCGAAACCACAACGACGATGCCGATCGCGACGAGGAACCACCGCCGCCAATGCTCCGGGGGAATCCGCACGACAAACGTGGAAATTCGAGTGGGAAATGCGAGAGCGCGAGCGAGCATACGGCGGCGTCCGTGCGACTCGGGGATCGGAGAGCAGAGTCTAACCCTGCCCGGTTTCCCGGGGCAAGGCGAACCGAGGAGAAGACGGTCGACGCGGGCTGATGGATTTCCGACGCGACGGCGATCGGTCACCAGTCCTCGCCGAGGGGTGTGCCGTCCCTGGGGTCGCAGGCGCTAGCCCAGGTTGCAGGGGAGATTCCGGCGGAGATGATTCGAGCACTGCCGTCGCCGAGACCGACCACCATCCCGGTATGCGGTGTCTGGGCACGGGCCGAGTCGCAACCGGTCAGGTAGTCCGGGCGGACCTGGAAGGGACGGCACGCCGGGTATCCGGGGCCAGTCGGAGTCTGGTCGGTCGTGTTGATGCAGAAGGCCGGCCGCCACCAGAAATTCGAGTCCGCCCACAGGTTCGCGAAGGCCGTCGGACCGTTGATATCGCCGCCGCAGGTGCAACCGCGGTATCGCTCGGCAAAACAGACGGTGTTCGAAGCACCATCCGCGAACGTCGCCGGCAGACTCGGTCGGCCATCGATACGCCCGGCTGCCGGGTCGCCGAACACGAGGTAATTCGCCGCGTAGTTCGTCGCCGCCCAGTCGCCGGCACCGTCGTTGGTCGTCGGGTACACCGTCCCGCCCAGCGGATCGGACGGGCAGAGGTACACTGGCGGGGCGGAACCATACACGGGTCGCCCACCAACGACCGCGTTGACGTCCCGGTTCGCACCCTCGAACAACGGACCCTGCTCGAGGTACGGCAGCAGCCAGAAGAACACGGTCGGCCCCGTCGCCCCCTCGAACGGACCCCGCACCCGCAGCGGCGATTTCGACTGGATCTGCCCCGCGAACTTGTCGTTGACCCCGAGAGGTGGCAGAACGCCGTAGGTCTCGTGAGCGTTGTGGGTCGCAAGGGTGATTTGCTTCACGTGATTCATGCACCGCGTCCGACCCGCCGCTTCGCGGACCTTCTGGACGGCGGGAAGCAGCAAACCAATCAGAATCGCGATGATCGCGATCACCACGAGAAGTTCGATCAGCGTGAACGCCGATCTTTGGAACGACAACGTCTTGCGGAGAGGTGCGAGACGGGACCAAGTTCGAGAAGACATGGATCGACCCCCGACGGGTCGGGCGACGCGAAGCTATCGTAACCGACCAGGCGGTCCATGGTCAACGGTCGGTCACGCCGATCCGCGGTTCGCCTTTTCCGAGTGTCGACTTCCCCGGTAGACTCCGCCTCGATCTGCAGGCGTGCCGAGGGAATTCGATGGTTGCCGACCCCCGCGTGGTGCTCGTCCACGACTGGCTGACCGGAATGCGTGGCGGCGAGAAGTGCCTGGAACTGGCGTGTCGTCAGTGGCCGGACGCGCCGTTGTTCACGCTCCTCCACCAACCCGGTTCCGTGTCGCGGACCATCGAGGCTCACCGACCGCAGGCGAGTGTCCTCAACCGGCTGCCCCGGGTGGGGAAGTACTACCGCTATTTGCTTCCGGTGATGCCGGCGGCGGCGCGGTGGCCGATCCCGGCGTGCGATCTGGTGCTGAGTTTTTCCCATGCGGTCGCGAAGGCGGCGGTCCCGCCGGCGGGTGTGCCGCACATCTGCTACTGCTTCACGCCAATGCGGTACGCCTGGCACATGCGGGAATCGTATTTCGGCCGGGGACCCCTGGGCCGGATCAAATCGACGGCTGTCGATGTGTTGCTGGCACGGATTCGCGAGTGGGACCGCCGCACTGCCGATCGCGTGACCCACTTCGTCGCGATTTCGAAGACCGTGCAGAAACGGATCGCCGAGTGCTACGGCCGGGAAAGCGTCGTGATTTACCCCCCGGCCGACACGGACTTCTACGCCCCGGCGAAGCTGCCACGTGAGGACTTCTACCTCGTGGTTTCTGCGCTCGCACCGTACAAGCGGTTCGATCTCGCCATCGAGGCGTGCGGTCGGCTCGGGCGGAAACTGGTCGTTATCGGGTCCGGCCAGGAGGCGGCGAAGTTGCGGGCGACCGCCGGCCCGACGGTGAGTTTCCTCGGCTGGCAGCGCGACGAGGTCATCCGCGAGCACTTCCTGCGGTGCCGGGCGGTCCTTTTCCCGGCAGAGGAGGATTTCGGAATCGTGCCCGTCGAGGCTCAGGCGTGCGGGGCACCCGTGATCGCTTACGGTCGCGGCGGGGCGACGGAGACGATCCGCGGACTTGGCGAGGCTTCGGAACCGACCGGGGTTTTCTTCGAGGAGCAGTCCGCCGACTCGGTCATCGAGGCGATCCAGCGGTTCGAGCGGGAATCGGCGAGTTTCGACCCCCGAGCCGCCCGGCGGAATGCGGTGCCGTTCCGGAACGAGCGGTTCGAGTCGGAATTGTTCGGTTACGTCGACACAGTCCTGGGCCGCGAGACGGTACGTCGGGCGGCGTAGTTACCGACCGGTGCTCAGGAATTCCTTGATGCTGCCGAGAATCGCGTCGCGGTCCGGAATCCGGCTGACGACGACGTTCTTCTGTTCGCCGACGAGTTCCGAGATGTGCTCGAGAAACTCGCCGCTGCCGTAAGGGGACTCGACCTGGCCGTACCCGAAGAGATTCACCTTCGGGAGCAGTTGTTTCTTCAGAAGTTCCATGCACTTCGGGACATCGTCGCCCCAGTTGTCGCCGTCGGAGAAGTGGAAGGCATACAGGTTCCACTCGGCCGCGGGGTACCGGGTGGTGATGATCTTGTTCGCGAGTTCGTAGGCGGAGCTGATCTTGGTGCCGCCCGACTCCCGGGTGTGGTAGAACGTGTGCTCGTCGACTTCGTGGGCGACGGCGTCGTGGATGATGTAGACCCGTTCCACGCCCTTGTAGTGGGCCTTGATCCAGGTGTCGATCCAGAAGGATTCGATGCGGACGATTTCTTTCTGCTCGTCGGTCATGCTTCCGGAGACGTCCATCATGTAGACGACGCAGGCGACGGCTTCCGGTTTCGGGAACTCCTTCCAGCTTCGGTACCGCTTGTCCTCGCGTTCCGGGACAACGATCGGCTGGTCTGGCTGGTAGGTTCCGGTCGAGATCTGCCGGCGGAGGGCTTGTTTGTAGGTCCGCTTGAAGTGGCGGAGGGATTCCGGCCCGACGGTGCGGATGCTGGTGTAGCGTTCCTTCTCCGTGACGACGTTTTTCTTTCCCTTCGGCTCGATTCGCGGCAGGGCGAGTTCTTCGCCGAGAATTTCGGCGAGTTCTTCCATCGTCAGTTCGACTTCGAGGATGTGACCACCCGGGGAATCGCCGGCCTGGGGCTCGCCTTCCCCGTCTTGCGGTTGGGTCAGCGGCTGGCCTGGTTGACCGTCCCCGACGCCGACCCCGCCGGACCCTTTCGAGCCGTAGCGGAATTGTGGCAGGTTGATCTGCGGAAGCGGGATCGACACCAGGTCGTTCCCCTTCTTCCCGATCATCTCCCCTTTCCCGATGTACTTGGAAAGGTTCGATTTGACCTTGCCGCGGACAATCTTGCGGAACCGCTGGAGGTCTTTTTCGATTTTCTGTCCCACTTCGGGCGACCTCGGCGAGAGTACGTCGGTAAGCAACTGGATCTACGGGAATTTTACCAGACGAGGGAAGCCGGGCGGGAGAGGAACCTGCATTGTGCCCGGCCTGTCGGGATTTTCTCCCATTCTGGATGGATCGAACCCACCAGGGCATGGGGTTCCGCCAAAGTTCGGGGTCGCAAAAGCCGGGCCGGTCTTTGAGGCATCCCCGATTCCGCGGATGCACCTGTCGTGGACATCGCCTCTGCACGATCACCGTTCTCGCAAGGCGAGCAGTGCGAGTGTCAGTGTCAGTGCCGAAGAAAAAGTGACAAAACCAGCGAAACATTCGCGGTTCGGGCTCGGGTTGACAGGGGATTCGCGGAGCCGGTACAAACTTGCGTCACTGTCGGGGATCGTACCGTTTGCGGGGGAGGCCGCGTGAATCTCGTCATTTCGGCGGCCGAGACCGATCTGCGGTCGGGGCCGATCTGCCTGCACCCATGGGAGAACCACACGGTTCTGGGCGAACTGCTCGGGGAAGTGCTCGCAGGTGGGGCGTTTTCGCGCGTTGTTCTGGTGAGCCCCGCCCGGGATCGGCAGTACGAGCCGGTGCTGCGTGAGATTCTGCGACGCGCTCAGGTTCTGGTGGCGGATGCGGTTTTTGTGCCGGACGCGCGATCGGTGGCAGAATCGGCTCTGGTGGCGGCCCGGCATCTCGCGACGGTTTACGGAGCTGCCACCGAGCCGCTCTTCGTCCACACTCTGGACGCGATCCAGTATGGCCGGGATTTTCCTGGAATTCGTGCCGCACTCGACACCTGGAACGGGTACGTCGACGTCTTCCCTGGAGAGCACCGGGCTGCGGGGGACGCTCGCATCGACCGGTTCCGCGGCGTTGTCGAAATTACTCCGCTGCGATTGCTGTCCGGGCTGTCGGTCACCGGGTTGTACGGCTTCCGGACGGTGGCGGAGTTCACGGAGCGAGCGGTGGGGTCGGTGACGCTCACCGACGTTTGCCGACACGTGCTGGCGGAAGGGGGCCGACTCACTTCCAACGCGGATTTCACCTCGACCCGGACGTTGCTGCTTCCGCCGATCCCCCAGGCCGCGGCGGCGTGACGATCCCTTTCGCGGGTTCCAGACCGTTCCCCGAGATCACCCATTTCCGCGGTTCCGGGGGTTTCCCCGGTTCCGACAGTTTCGATGTTTTGGGCTCGATCACCCGCGGAGGCGGCAGCTTTTCCCCAGACTCCGGAGTCGGCGTCAAATTCTCCGTGTTGATCTGCAGCGGTTGCTCGGGCATCGGCACGGGCAGCACGACGGGGACGGTGAGGAATTCACGGTGGCCCGAGTTGGCGGCGACTTCCGCACCGTGTTTGAAGCCGGTAAGGTAGTCGCGAATCAGCGCGTGACCCTCGGGTGTGAGGAACCGGGACCGGCGGTATCGCAGTGGCGGCACGGCGGGCGGTTGCGGCGGACCCCCGTTATCCAGGTGGTCGACGTAGCCGTCGAGGAAACCGTCCACGTAGTCGATGGTGTAAGTTGTGCCGGGGCACTTCTGACTTTCTTCCGCCCACACGGCACGGGCCTCGCCGCGGAGTCGGTGGGAGAGTTTCTTCTCGTCGATGTACTGGATCGGTTCGTTGACGAGGTTGTGGGCGGCGGTCTGGAAGAGGTTGCACCCGCAGAGGGACGCGAGGGAGCCGGCAATCAGGATTGCGGCCCAGCGCATGTCTCCTCCGGGAACCCAGGTCCGTGCGGGCGGTCGTCCTCCATTCCATCGGCAAGGTCGGCGGAAAAGTTGAGCGATTGATCCGATCGTAACGATTGTGCCGGCTGGCGAGGGATGAGCCAGCTGGTGAAGAAACTTTTTTGGCGGAAGTTTCCGCGAACATCATTCAATTTCATAAGAGATTTTGCGGAATCACCTTGTGGATGCTTCCCAGATTTCGCAGTTTATCGAGTGTGGAGTCGAGATTCCGATCGTGAACCGCCCGCGAGAGGGATCGTCAATACACTAATCCACGGCATCGGACAGGACGTCAGTTGCCTGACTTGTTGGTTGACCGTCCTCAACCCGGCCATCCCCCTGGCCTCTACCGTTGCCTTGGAGCGCTCATGCCCCGTATCCGTCCGGCGTTGCCCCGTCCTGCGACGCACCGGTTCATTCCGCACGTTGGAATTCTCGAAGATCGTCTGACACCCGCGACGTTCTACGTGGACCCCAGTACTTCCATGGGAAGCACCACGTTCAATTCCGGGAACCCCGGACAAACCACGGGTTTGACCTTCGGCACCAACCTCTTCAACACGCTCGACGATGCCCTCCAGGCTGCCCTCGATAACGGGCCAACCGTCGCCGACACCATTCAGCTCGCGTCCACGAACATCACTGTCGCCAACACCGCCACCTCGACCGCCCCGAAGTTCTCCCAGGTTGTGACCTTGAACGGGAACGGCACCGCTCCCGGGACCAAGTCCGTACTCGTTCCGGCGATTGGCTTCACTGACACCAGCCTTTCGCTAATCACGATTGCCGGCGCCGGGAACGTGGTCACCTTCAACAACGTCACGCTCGACGGAAACAGCGTTGAAACCGGCTACACCATGGTCGAGGCCAACACCGGTGCCCGACTCAACTTCACCAACGGCACCGTGCAGAATTACTCCCGCGGCGGGTTGCTCTTCAACCAGACCGGGGGAACGCAGTCGACCGTCTCGGGCTCGAAATTCCTCGGCGACACCACCCCCGCTGCCGGCACGGTTCACTACGGCATCGAGGTTTACGATTTCTCTACAGTTCTCATCACCGGCAACACGATCCAGAATAACCTCAGCGGCACCTCGGCTGGCGCCCAGTCCGCGGGGGTTTTCGTCGATTCCAGTTCCCCGAGCAACGCGGGCGTGACGCTCCTGGGGAACACGCTGCAGGGGAACGAGGTCGGCCTGATCATCGGCGACGCGGCCGGGGATACGAGCGTTTTGCAGGTCGGCTACAACAACTTCCTCTCCAACACATTCGCGTCCATCGATGCCACTTTCTCCCAGGCCAATGTCGATGCGACGGCGAACTGGTTCGGCTCGGCGAGCGGCCCGGTCACGACGGGAACCAATAAGACAATCGGGAACCTGACGACTTCGCCGTTCATCACCCGCGGCCCGGTTCCGGTGGCCTCGGCGACGAGTTTCTCGGCGTATCTGACCGCGAACTCGACGGCGACTTCCACCTCGGTTTCGGATGTAACGGTCACCGTTTCGACGGGCGCCCAGAACATCAACCTGACCGCGACGGTTTCCGGCACCAATGTCGTCGGCACCGTGACGTTCTCGATCCTCGACAACGACACCGGCGCGACGATTGGCACTCCGGTGACCGTCTCCGTTTCCGGCGGGTCGGCCAGCGCGACTTACAGTCTCCCGGCCGGCACCACACCTGACACCTACACCATCGCCGCCGACTACAGCCCGGGTGTCGAACTTCTCTTCTCCAGCTCCGGGACCGCGAACCTGGTGGTCAACCCGGTCAAGCTCTACGCCGTCGGGGCGGGGACGGGGGGGAATTCCCAGGCGAAAGTCTACAACCCGGACAATTCCGTCCGCTTCACCAGCAACCCGCTCGGAGGTTTCTCCGGGGGAGTGCGGGTCGCGATGGCGGACGTCACGGGGGACGGTGTCGACGATCTCATCGCCGGGGCGGGTCCGGGTGGCCAGCCGACGGTGGTGGTCATCGACGGGGTGACGCAGCAAGAAGTGGCTCGATTCCTGGCGTTCGAGGCGACCTTCACCGGCGGTGTGTACGTTGCCGCGGGGGATTTTGACGGCGACGGATTCGCGGATGTGGTCGTTTCCCCGGACCAGGGTGGCGGCCCGGTCGTGGCCGTCTACCGTGGGGCGCAACTGGCCGCCGGGAACGCATCGGAACTGGTGCGGTACTTCGGGATCACCGACGCGAGTTTCCGCGGTGGGGCTCGACCGGCAGTCGGCGACGTCAACAACGACGGAGTCCCCGACATCGTCGTCTCGGCCGGGTTCCTCGGCGGACCGCGGATCCAGATCTGGGACGGAAAAACCATCGCATCTGGAACCAAGCCCGACCCCAATAGCTCGCTGGCGAACTTCTTCGCCTTCGAGGACACCCTCAGGAACGGCTGCTTCGTCTCGGTCGGGGACGTCAACGGGGACGGGTTCGCGGACCTGATCTTCGGCGGCGGACCGGGTGGTGGGCCACGGGTGCGGATCGCCGACGGGAAAGGTGTGCTCTCGGCCGGCGGATTCGGGACGCTCGACAATCCCGCCGTCGCATCCCTGACCATCTCGAACTTCTTCGCCGGCTCGGATGCGAACCGCGGGGGGGTGCGGGTCTCCGCCACGGATCTGGACAACAACGGCCTCTCGGAGGTGTTCACCGGCTCCGGGGATGGCGAACCGAGCACCGTCCGCCGTTACGCCGACTCGACGCTCCTCACGAGCAACCCGACGCCATCCCTGGTCTTCGATCCGTTCAACGCCGTTCTCCTTGGCGGCGTTTTCGTGGGCTAACCTGCGACTTTCCCAGAAACGGGCGATGTTTTCGCAACCGACCCCATTCCGGGGTCGGTTTTCGTTTCCGGGAACGGCGTGAAATTTCGAGATTTCTCTTCCGTCGGCCAGCGGGGGATGGTATCGCCCCGGCATGAGGAACCGACACTGGGCCTGGGCTGTTTCCGGGGGTTTGCACGCGGTTGCGGCGGTCGGGGTCACGCAGTTCTGGTGGGTTTCGCGGTCCGGGGAACCGGCCCCGGTGAGGGAGTCGAGTTCCGACCTGGTGCTGACGCTTCGCGAGGAGCCGGTCGCAGAACCCGCCCGGGAGGTCACGGTCGAGTTGGTTCCCGGCCCGGCGAAGCCGGTCGAGGGGCCATCGGTGGAAGCCCGGAAGCCGGCGGAAGTTCCCGATTCTCCGGATCCCGTCAGGGAACATGTGCCCTTGCCGGCCTCCCGGCCTGCTGCAGTAGGGGGTCAACGTCCGACGGCGTTTCGCGTTCCCGCACCGCTGCCGGCCTCGGTGACCCGGGCTCTCCGCGAGGTGGCGACGCGACCCCGGTTTCCGGAAACGGTCCGGGATGTCGTCGACATCCACACGCCGGCAACGATCCGCGATCCGGCGATCACCCCAGCAGCGGCCGTCGAGAAACCGCGAGTCGAGGCTCCGTCCGGCTCGCCTTTCGGGGAGACTGCTGTCTCCGCGGGGAAGGTGCTGTTTTCCCCCCGTTCCCCGGCGAAATCGGTGGTCTACGTCCTGGATTGCTCGGGAACCATGGGGCTCGGCGGGCGGTTCGAGCGAGCGTGTGCGGCACTCCGGGCGACGCTGGCGGCTCTGCCGGCGGGCGTGCGGGTGCAGGTGGTTGCCTACTCCGGGCGGGCCACCGCGGTGACCACGGACGGTCTGGCGGCGGCGGAGGCAGCTCGCGATCGCATCGAGGCGGCGTTACGGAAACTCGAGCCGGCTGGGGAAAGTCGGCATCTCGAGGGGTTGCGGGTCGCACTCCATTTCGCCCCGGAAGCGGTCGTCTTCCTCACCGACGCGGAGCCGGGGGAACTGACGACGCTCGCACCCCTGATTCGCGGAGCCCGGCGGGCCGTGACCGTGTCGATCGTGAGGATCGGGGAAACCGTCGCGGATCCTGTCCCCTTTCGGTGAGTCACAGCAGGGCGGCGATCCGTCGCAGAATCTCGGCGATGTCGTCGCTGCTCTCGACGCGGAACCGTGCCGATGTCGGCTGGTCGAGTCCGACCCGGACGGTGACACCGTCGGGCAGGGCCGCGAATGCGTCCTCGTCGGTGCGGTCGTCGCCGAGGTAGACGCAGAGGGAGTCGGGTTTCCCGAGCCGATCGCGGAGCCACTCCACCGCTTTCCCCTTGTGCCAGTCGACGGCGGGTCGGATCTCGACGACCATCTTTCCGTCGCGGAGCACGAAACGATCCCGGTGCGGGCCCGCGAGACGGTGCACGATTTCCTGGACTTGCGGAACCCGGTCGGGCGCGGTCTGCCGGAAGTGGACGCTGGCGGAGAGGATCTTGTTCTGGACCCACGCCCCCGGGATGCCGGCGATCTCCCGGCGGATGTCGGCCAGAATCTCGGCCAACTCGGCGGATCGTGCCTCGGCGGTGGGTTCCCGGAACTCCAGACCGGGCCCGACGATCTCGAGCCCGTGGTTGCCGGCGTAGGCGATCCCCTCGACACCGACCCGAGGGCGAAGATCGGCCAGATCCCGGCCACTCACGACGCCGACGGCGGCCCGGGCGTGGTTGTTGACTCGCCCCAGGATTTCCCGCACTTCCGGCGTCGCCGCACACTCGAAAGGCGTGTCGTCGATCGGAACCAGCGTGCCATCGAAATCGGAGAAGAGCAGGAGGTGTCGGCCATCGCGGATGGCCGCCGCGATCTCGGAAACGGGGTCCGACGTCATCGAGGTTCCTCCCAACCGGGGATGTCGAAGCGGGTGGACGGGTGATCGATGCGGTGGACGATGTAGCGCCCCGTTCCCCGCCGACTGCGAAAGACGGCCGGCTGATCGAGCGGGAAAACCTTCCGGGCCACCTCGGGCAAACCCGGCGGAAGCAGATCCGGACCCGGCTCGTAGATCAGGTCGTGGCGGTCCCCCGGATAGTGGGCCCCAACCCGTTCCAGATCGCTGACCGCATACCGCGCCCGCGCCGCTGCCACCCGCGCTTCTTCGGAAAGCCACTGCAAAGTCTGCGGGTGGAGATCCGCGATGGTCGTGACGTGCATGAACCGGAACGTCGGCCGCAGATGCAGCATCAGATACAGGGCGTGCGGCGTGTCGTGCCAGCAGAGCAGGTCACCGTCCTGCAGCGGAGGGTCGACTTTCCGCAGAAACTCGGCACATTCCTCGAGCTCCGCCCACCCGATCGCAGACGTGAACTGCCGCTCGAAACCGACGCCATCCCGACGGGCCATGTACTGCGGGGGCGCCAGATCCGTGCGGAAACACTCCGACCACCACCGCGTCCGCTCCGGATTGAGGGCATCGTGCCCGACCTGCAGTTCCGGCTTGAACCCCGTCTTGACCGAGCGATCACCGAATCGGCCCGTCCGCGGAAAGGGCGTATCCGTTGCGAGGTAACACAGCGAGTTCCACAGCATCAACGTCAGGAAGAACGCCGGCACCGACCACCGCACCGACGCCACCACCGCGAACATCAGAAGCACTTCCGGCACGTGGACGTAGTGGTACCCCCGCTGCATCACCGTCGCCTGCACCGACCACGTCAGATACAGCACCGCGAGAATTCCCCGGCGATACCGCTCCGCGTCCGTCTCGGCCGAGGAGAAGATCCACCCTCCCGTGAAGCGGCCGACGGGTCCGGAAGTCTCGTCACCCCCGCGACTCCGGAAGATCCGTCCGTCGAGAATGGTGACGACCGCCAGCACCAAGCCGATCGCGTGGGCCTGACTCCACATCGGGAAGTAGTTGAACTCGGCGTAGAATCGGTCCCAGAACTCGACTTTCCCCCACGCCGCCGCGGTGTAGTAGTGGTTCCACTTCCCGAAAACGTCGACGAAATACCCCCAGGTTCCGGTGGCGAGCATCCACCCGATCCCGATCGCGCCGACGATTCCGCCGCCGAGTACGCACCCGAGCAGATCCAGACCCGCGGTCCGCCAGGGCCGTGCCGATTCCCCCGCCACCCGGCGAATCGTGACGAGCCACATCACCGCCGCGATCGGGACCACGTGCGGCTTCAACCACACCGCCGATCCCCACAGAGCCCCTTCCAGCATGGTCAGGGGAAACTGCATCCGCGACCCCGACCCGATCCGCGACAGCCGTAACGAAACCGCCGCCGTCACCGGAAGTAGCATCCACACATCCCGCTGGGCATGGCACATCTCGCTGGCGAAGAGGTAGAACCCCGCCGTCCCCGCCACCATCCACCCGATCGAGGCCCACGTCCCCCCCGCATGACGCGCCATCCGTCCGAGCAGAACCACACTTGCGGAAACGATGACGAGGTCGAAGATCCGCAACGCCTCGTAGGACCACCCGAAGCAGGTGCGGACGCCGCACAGGATCCAGATAAAGCCGGGCAGGTTGGTGTCGAAGAGATCGCGGTAGTGCGTCCCGCCATCGAGGATCGTCCGCGTGGCGAGGTCGTAGAGCGTGATGTCGCACCAGGGGGGCATCCGCACAAACGGCGGCACCCCGGCAACCACCAGCAACCCCGCCACGACCCACGCGATGGTCGCCGACCGCCAGGGAAACCACGGAAACCACGATCGATCGGGCGTGAATCTCATGCGGGAAGCTTAGGCGAGACCGCCCCCACCCGCCACCCGGGAGCAGTTGCACCCTGCCCCGCGGTGCGTACAACGTCGAAGTTCCCCGCATCCGTGGAGTTCGAGCATGGCGTTCCCGGACCTCCTCGCCGACGCCGTCCGCCGGAAGGGGCCGCTTTGCGTCGGGCTCGATCCGCGGTGGGAGATGCTCCCGAAATCGATCCGCCATCCGCTGCGGGAACTGCCGACCTACCTGCGAGTGCCGACGGCCGTGGGGCAATTTTGCCGACGCGTCCTCGATCTGGTCGCACCCCACGCGGCGGTCGTGAAACCACAGGCAGCCTTCTTCGAGCTCCTCGGGTCCGCTGGGTTCCAGGTCCTCGAGGATCTCCTCCGCGAGGCGAAATCCCGGAACTTCGTGACGATTCTGGACGCGAAACGCGGCGACATCGCGTCGACCGCCCAGGCCTACGCCGACGCCGCCTTCTCCGGGTTCGCCGTCGAGGGGGATCGTGTCCCGGTCTGGAATGCGGATTCCCTCACCGTCAACCCGTACCTCGGAGAGGACGCCGTCGAGCCGTTTGTGACTGCCGCGAAACGGACTGACCGTGGAATCTTCGTGCTCGTTCGCACCAGCAACCCCGGGGCAAGTCTGTTCCAGGATCTGCTCTGCGACGGGAGGCCGATCTACCGCCACGTTGCCGACGCGGTTTCCCGGTGGAACGCCGGCACGCTCGGCCGATGCGGGCTCGGGGCCGTCGGAGCGGTCGTGGGAGCGACGCATCCCCGGGAACTCGCGGAACTGCGGGTCGCCCTCCCCGAGTGCTGGCTGCTTGTGCCCGGTTACGGAGCCCAGGGTGCGACCGCCGCCGACGTCCGCGCCGCCTACCGACCCGACGGCCTCGGCGCCGTCGTCAATTCCTCCCGCGGCGTCACCTTCCCCTTCCACCCCGACGACCCCGACTGGGAAGCGAAGATCACCGACGCCGCCGCCAAAGCGAGTGCCGAGTTGCGTCCCGCGTGAGGGCAAGAACACTCGGGGGAAAGATCACCCCCCCGCAACGTGGAGCCTGAGATGCTCGATCAGTCCTTGTTACAGCAGACGCGCCTTGCCATCAGGTCGGGGGACGATGCCCGTGCAATCACGTTGATAGACTCTGATCCGGAGCAAATCACTATCATCACCCCGTTTGGTTCCTGGCTCCACGTCGCTGCCGTCTACGGGCGAATGAGCGTTGTGCAACACCTCCTTCGGAAGGGGGCCGATGTGAATGTGAGAGCCGGTACGTTTGGAGGATCGCCGATCAATGAAGCCGCTTCGAAAGGCCATCTCGAGGTGGTAAACCTCCTCCTTCGATCGGGCGCTGACCTGGACACATCCGACCCCCAGCGGAATCCATTGTTCAGTGCAATCTACGGTGGGCATTTGGAAGTGGTGAAACTGTTACTGATGCATGGCATCGATTCATCGGTGAAGTACAACGGCAATCACATGAACGATATGGACGCTTTTGCATTCGCTCGCGAGCGGGGACAGAAAGAAATTGCATCCCTTTTGGAAATGCGGCACTGACGCGTGGCGGTGATTGCTCGACCTGGGGGTGTAGAATTCCCGCATGAAGATGTCGCAGTTCAAGAAGGTCGTCCGCGAAGCGATCGACACGCTGCCGGAGGAGATTCGCCAGCACCTCGCCAATGTCGTGATCGATGTCGAGGATGAGCCATCGGTGGAATTCCTTCGCGAGGCGGGATTCACCGAGGAAGAAATCGACGCGGGGGACACGCTCTACGGTTACTTCATGCCCTTCGACGGGCTCGACGCCCCGGACATGCTCGAGAATCCCGACCGGATCCTGATCTTCAAGAACCCCCTGGAAGAGGACTTCCCCGACCCACGGGAGCTCCTGGTCGAGATTCGCAAGACGGTGATCCACGAAATTGCCCACCACTTTGGGTGGTCGGATCGCGATTTGGAGAAGTTCGACGGGAACCCGGATCCGTTTGGGAAGCGGGAATGACGGTCAGGTGATCGATTCTTCGTCTTCGGCGTCGGAGTAGAGCTGGCCGGCCTTGGGGGTGGGAATTCCGACGGAGGTTGCGGGCCCGGAGATTCCGGACCCGGGTCCGGAGGAGGCACCGGGTCGACCCTGATCGGGCATGAGTTCGTACATGCTGCGGAGAATCTCGTCCTTGATGTCGAGGAAGACGGCGGCACAGCGGGGGTCGAACTGCCGGCCGGCCTGGCGTTCCACTTCCGCGAACGCCACCGCCGCCGGCCAACCCTTGCGGTCCGGGTGGTAGGGGCGGTTGGAAGTCATCGCATCGAAGGCGTCGCAAACCGCGACGATCCGGGCGAGCAGCGGAATCTCGTCCTTCGCAAGGCGATCCGGGTAGCCGGTCCCGTCCCAGCGTTCGTGGTGGTTGCGGACGATCGGGATGATCGGGTGCAGATCCGCGATTCCGGCGAGATACTCCGCCCCGAGCGTCGTGTGGGTCTGCATGATCGCGAATTCCTGCGGCGTGAGCCGACGCGGAGCCCGCAGAATCTCGTCCGGGATGCCGATCTTGCCAATGTCGTGCAACGGCGTGCCGAGCTTGATGAGTTCGAGCTGATCTTCCGGCAGTTCCAGTTTCTCGCCGAGCAGCATGGAGTAGCGGGTGACGCGCTGGGTGTGGCCGCCGGTGTACTCGTCGCGAAGTTCGACCATCTGCGCGAGCATCATGATCGTCTTGAGGAAAAGCTCCCGCTGCCGTTTGAGCAACTGGGCACACTCGATTCCTGCGGAGACGTGGGCGGCGAGGGCGTCCGCGAGGAGCAGGTCGTCTTCCGAGAACGGCGACTGGAAGAAGCCGCGGTCGAGGTGGAGAACGCCGAGCTTGCGCCGGGGTGTCCGCAGGAGGACGCAGATGACGGAGGACATGGCCCCGTCGGCGACGCTCTGGGTCATCAGGTCGCGGTCTTCCTGGACGCTACTGAAGAGGACCGATTCCCCCTTGGCGAAGCACCGCTGGGTCAGCCGCTTGCTGAAGTGGAACCGACCCTTGACTTCCCCCTGGCCCACGGCGAGGGCTCGGAGGCGAAGTTTTGGTTCCGTCCCCCCGGCTTCCCCGTCGGCGAGGACAATCGCGCCGCGTTGGGCATCGAGAACCGCGACGGCATCGTTGAGGATCGAGTCGAGAAGCTGATCTTCGCTTTCGAGATGGACGAGGTGATGGCCGGCCCGGAGAAGGGCGAGGAGTTGCTCGCCGGCCCTCGGCATCTGGTTGCGGTCGAACGCGAGGCGTTGCAGACCATCTTCGAACGTCGACTTGGTCGCCGCCGTGACCACGAGTTGATCAGAGGGTGGCCCCTCGACGACCGATGCGTCCGTCTGCTCGACCAGAACCGCGACTTTCCCGAACTGCAGGACATCGCGGGCCCGGAGGATGTGCTCCGTCCCGTTGATGCGGGTGCCGTTAACGTAGGTTCCGTTGGTGCTTTCGAGGTCCCGGACGACCCAGGCCCCCTCGCCGTTGAGGCGAACCTCGGCATGACGTCGGCTGACGGAAGTGTCGTCGAGAACAATTTCGAGGGAGGATAAGCGACCGGCGCGCAGGACCGATTCCGACTCCCAGAGTCGACCTTTGAAGGTTCCACTGATTCCGCGCAACCGGATCGTCCGTTTCACCGTCGCGCCTCCAGGGCGGTTCTCCGCCAAAGGCAATCTACGCCGGATTGTAACATATGCCACGCCATGTCCAGAGTGTTCTCCGGGATTCGTTACGGAGTGGGAATGGGATTTCGCATCTCAGTCGCAGCGTTTCGTCAGGGCGCGAAACGACCACCCTGTGATTCCTAGATTTCCACTCTGACCCCGTCGCCAGCGATGAATTTCCCTCATTTATTTCTCATCCGATCCGAGTGGGTTTTGTCGCTTCTCTTGGTGAAGCGACGCTTCGAATGCCCTCGCTGACTTCGAATGCCCTCGCTGACGCGTCGGGCTAACCATCGCGTCGGGTTGACCGTCGGGTCGGGGGAACTATGCCGCACCCGGACTATTGGGGGCAATTGGTAGGAATTATTATCGATGATGCGGCCCCAAGATCAGGCGGAGGATTCCTAGAATTTCCGGATGCTCGACTTTTCCAGCGTTCGCCGAGACTCTCTGATTCGCTACCTTTCCCGGCATGTTTCCGGTGAAGTTCGCTTCGATGCCACGTCCCGCCGGCTCTATGCCACCGACGCGAGCCACTACCAGATCGTTCCCCTCGGCGTGGTCATTCCCAAAACTCCCGAGGATCTGGTCGCCACGGTGCAGATTGCCTCGGAATTGCACGTCCCGATCACCGCTCGGGGCGGGGGGACAAGTCTGACGGGACAGTCGATTGGGCCCGGGATCGTCATCGACTGCTCGAAGTACCTCAACCGCGTCGGTGAGGTGGATGTCGCGAACCGGAAAGTCCGGGTGCAACCGGGCGTCGTTCTCGACCACCTCAACCGTGCCCTGGCGAAGCACGACCTGATCTTCGGGCCGGACGTGGCGACGGCGAACCGGGCGACGCTGGGCGGCATGATCGGAAACAACTCGGCGGGGGCACGGTCGGTGCTCTATCGCCAGACCTCCGACCATGTGCGGTCGCTTTCCGTCGCCCTGGCGGACGGTTCCACCGCGGAATTCGGGCCACTGACCACCCGCGAATTCGAGCGAAAGTGCGAACTTCGCACCCGGGAAGGGGACGCCTACCGCACCGCGGCAACGATCTTGCGGGACCACGCCGAGGAGATTGATCGACGGTTCCCGCGGATCATCCGCAAGGTCAGCGGCTACAACCTCTCGGGAATCCGCAACTCGGAGTACGGCATCCGCGTCGATCTCCCGTCGGGGATACCCCACTCGTCTCCCCCGTACCCGCGTTCGCTGGTGCCACTGCTCGTCGGCAGCGAGGGGACGCTCGCGGTGGTCGCCGAAGCGGAGCTGTCGCTGGTTCCCCGGCCGCGTTTCCGGGGGTTGCTGGTTCCGCACTTCGCTTCGCTGCGGTCGGCACTCGACGCGGTGGCGGCGTGCCTCGAACTCGGGCCGTCCGCCGTCGAGCTCATGGATCAGATTTTGATCGATCTCGCCCGGGAACAACGGAGTTTGAAGCGGACGATGGCCGCGGTGGTGGGTCGGCCGGCGGCGTTGCTCATGGCTGAGTTCTCCGCGGATTCGCAGGCGGAGGTCGACGACCGCGTCGCGAAGCTGGCCCGGAAACTCGACGGAATCGCGGGGCTGACGGCGTGCGTGACCGCCACGGACCCGACCCTCCGCGACCCCCTGTGGAACCTCCGCTCCGCCGCGGTTCCGCTGCTGTACGGGATGCACGGGGACCGCAAACCGGTCACGTTCGTGGAGGACTGTGCCGTCGACCCGGCCCAGGTTCCCGAGTTTGCCGACCGCTTCCGCGAAATCCTGCACCGCCACGGGACCCATGGGTCCTTCTACGGCCACGCGAGTGTCGGCTGCCTGCACATCCGGCCCGTCTTGAACCTCCACGATTCTGCCGACCTCGTCCGGATGCGGGCGATCATGGCCGATGTTTCGGATCTCGTCCTCGAATTCGGCGGCAGCCTCAGCGGCGAGCACGGTGACGGCCTTGTGCGAAGCGAGTGGAACCGCAAGATGTTCGGGCCCGTGATTTACGAGGCGTTCCGGCAGGTCAAGCGAGCCTTCGACCCCGACAACGTCTTGAATCCGGGGAAGATCGTCGATTCCCCCGCGATGGAGGAGCATTTCCGGATTCCCCCGGGCACCCCGATCCGCGAGCCGGCGACGGTTCTCGACTACGGGTCTCAGGGCGGTTTCTTCCGCAGCGTCGAGCTTTGCAACGGGGCCGGGGTCTGCCGGAAGACACAGGGTGGCGCGATGTGTCCGAGCTACCGGGCGACCCGCGACGAGCAGGACACCACCCGGGCCCGGGCCAACGCGCTGCGGTTGACGATGCTCGACGAGTCCGGGAAGGTTCCACCTCCGCCAGGGGAATCGACGCCGATCGGGAAGCGGTGGGTCAAGCCGGTGATGGATCTGTGTCTGTCGTGCAAGGCGTGCAAGGCGGAGTGCCCCAGCAATGTCGACGTCGCGAAGTTGAAGTCGGAGTTTCTACACGCCTACTTCGAGACTCACACCCGTCCCCTGGGGCACTACCTCGTCCAGAACATCCACCGGCTCAGTCCGCTCGGGGCGCGGTTTGCCGGGCTCGCGAACTGGGTCGCGCGTCGGCCATTTGCCCGGGGACTTCTCGAGGGGATGGCGGGGATCGACCGTCGGCGGACGCTTCCAGAACTCCACCGCGACCATTTCCGGCGATGGTTCGAGAAACGCGACCGGAAGCCGGGCAACCGGGGGAAAGTGGTACTCCTCGACGATTGTTTCACGAGCTTCCAGGAACCGCAGATCGGGCGGGCGGCGGTGACAGTGCTCGAGAAACTCGGCTTCGAGGTGGAACTCGCGGGAGTCTGTTGCGGCCGGGCGATGCTCTCCAAGGGATTCCTTCGCGACGCCCGGGACCTCGCCCGGCGGGGGGTGCGGCGACTGGCGCGGTCGGCGGCGGCCAGCGTCCCGATTCTCGGCCTCGAACCGAGTTGCATCCTCACCCTGGGGGACGAGTGGCCGGAACTGGTGCCCGGCCCGCAGGCGAAGTCGGTGGCCGCGGTCGCGGAACTCGCCGAGGCATGGGTCGCCCGTACGGTTGGTGACAACGCGGTGTCACTCGAAGTTCCCGCGAAGCCGGGGAAGGTCGTCTTCCACCCGCACTGCCACCAGCGAGCGCTAGTCGGAGCGGCGGGAACCTCGGCCGCCCTGGCCCTGGTTCCGGGGCTCGACGTGACCGTTCTCGACGCGGGATGTTGTGGGATGGCGGGGTCGTTCGGGTACGAGAAGGAGCACTTCGACATCAGCCTGCGAATCGCGAACCTGCAACTTGCCCCGGCTCTCACTGCGGCCCCGGATGCCGTGGTGGTCGCGACCGGGACAAGCTGCCGACACCAGATCCGCGACGTCACCGGCCGCCACGCGGTCCACCCGATCGAACTGCTGGCGGGGGTGTGAAGGAGAATCACGAGGTCATTTCTTCGGATCAGGCGATTCGTCCGGTTGGTCCGGGAGCGGGATTTTCGCCTCCGTCAGAATCTCATTGAAGAGCTTCGCAGGGGTGTTACTAACGAGTGTGTGGTACTGATCCGATTCGCCGTAATACAGATCGATCTTTCCGCATTCGAAGCAAATCACCAGACCGACCGTGATCCCCTTGTGCGTGGCCCGCAACCCGTGTCGAGGGATGAAACACCCAGCACCGCCCAGCCCGGCTTTTTTCGTCGCTTCGGACATCGCGGTCAGGACTTTGCGGCGTTGTTCCTTTCCGAGTTTGGTGCGGCCCAAAATCTCATTGCCGTGAAACAGTTTCGTCGCACTCGGCTCCGGATTGGAGTTGAGCGACAGCAGCTCGAGCGTCTCCGCATTTTCGAGAACTTCCCGATACGCGGCGGGGATGGGTTCTCGGTCGGGCTCAGGCAATTTGGCAGCCTTGGCGGCAGCCTGGAGGACTTCGTTGAGCTCTTGATACAGCCCCAGATACGCCTTCTCTTCGTCATTCCGGCGAACAATCAGCATCGAATTGTGGATATGGAGGGTAACAACATCGTCTCCGTTGACCACACGGAAGGCGTACGCCGGTGGATACTGGTGAACCAACTCGCTTGGATCGTTGCGTGGTGGAGCGTCTTTTTTGGGCAACGCTTCAGTCAGGGCCTTGAACACAGGCTTCCAGGCCCCATTCTCCAGCTTGCCCCTGCCCAGAATCTCAACCCCATGCAGTCGCTGACCCGGTTTCGGAATTCGAGGACCTTCGACCGGCGAGTCGATCAGCTCGCTGACAAGCAACAACATCTCGACGCGATCAGGCTTCTCGAGGATCGCCTTCACGCGTGGCGACCACTCATTCTTCGGGCCCGCATCCTCGTCATCGGGGGCAGCGGAGGCCAGGAAACAAGCCAGGGCGAGCGACAGCATGGCAAACTCCAGAAATGTGGGGGTTTGCGTCTCTCAACTCGATCGAGTGAGTTTCGTTGGCGGGAAACGAGAAATCCCCGGAGTCATCCGGGGATGGCAGCGGTGCAGGGAGTCGGAGTGACTCCCGAGTTTGCAGGGGGATTTGGTTCAGCTTTCCGCTTTCGCGGGTTGCGGGGTGCGTTTGCCGCCGGGAAGTTCTGTTGGTTCCGCGACTTTGCGGTAGCCCAGCGATCGGAGGACTTCGAGGACCTCGCTCCAGGTGGGGAACGGTCGGCGGTTTTCCCGCTTGTAGCGGTCCATCGCCTTCATGAAGTCGGTTTCGTCGTCGGAGTAATCGCGTTCGCAGGTGGTGGGGTCGATGAGCCGGCGACGCTCGCTGGTGCGGCGCTTCTCGGCGGCGTTGTTGGCTCGGCGACGGTCCGTGGCGACGGGGATGTTCCGCTTCCTGCGATCGTTCGGGAACGCAGACGGCACAGCTTCCCCTTCCGGAGTTGGGTTGACCGACGCGGGGTTGGGAGCAGGCTGGCCCGAAGATGCCGGGTTCGGTTGAGGCATGGCCAACGGTCCTCGCTCTCGACCTCGCACAAGCCCGAGACGGGTCTCAAAAAACGCTTGCCGCGAGTCGAATTCAGCGTATCCGGACGGAAATTGGTGTCAATCATTTTCCCCTTTCCCCGCAGCACCGAATCCGCCTGACTGACAACGTATAACGGTTCCGCGGATGGGGCAGTTTTGAATTTCCGTCCCGCTTATGCGAGTTTTCTCCATCCCGCGGTCGATGACGTTCGAGGTCCGCCCCGCACCCGCTGCCGAGGTCCGCCGGTGAAATCCCTCGACTCGGTGAACCTCTTGCACCTGTTCGATTTTTACCTCGCCGCCACGCTGTTGATCAGCTTCGCCCGGCGGTACCCCGTCTACCTCGACGGCATTCGCGTGGCGATCGCCCTGCACGGCCGGTGGCCCCGCCTCGTCGGTCGGCTCCGGGACAATCACGGCGTTCTCGTCACCGGGCAGGTCATCTACCCAACTTGCGTCGCCCTCACGCTCATGACCGTCCAACTGATCTGCTCCCGTTTGATCTGGCCCCGGGCTGTCATCACCGTCGGCGAGATCGATGCGCACTGGTGGATGCGCATCGCGGTGCTCGTCGCCCTGATCCCGATGGCCCTCGTCGATGGCTATTTCCTGATTCGGGTCGGGCAGTTCGACCGGAAGGAAACCGAGAACTACCTCGACGAGGCGGAACGCTGGCTGACGTCGTGGAAAACTCCGCTGATCCGCACGGTGACGCTGGGCTACGTCGACCCGCATCGGATTGTCGAAACGGAGGTTCGGAAGGGCCTGTCGCAACTCGGCGAGACGGTCGCGTGGGTGATGCGGTGGGTCGCGATCCAGGCCGGTTGCCGGGTCGTCTTCGGGCTCACGATCTGGCTTCTCTGGGCCGTCAACCGGTGAATTCTTGCTGGAAGATGCAGAACTCGGCAGAGAAGGTGCGGCTCTCGGTTCCCGTCCGGGTTTCGCCCGCGTCGCTGACGGAGGGTCCGCCTACACTGTAGGTGCCCGGGTTTGGTCCCTGAAATCTCCCCTGGAGAATCCCCATGCCATTTACCCTGCCCGCTCTTCCGTACGCGTTCAACGCCCTGGAGCCGCACATCGACGCGGCGACGATGGAAATTCACTCGCAGAAGCACCACAAGGCGTACGTCGACAACCTCAACAAGGCGCTCGAAGCTCAGCCGGCCCTGGAGGCGCTCGACATTGTGAGCTTGCTTCGCCAGGCGAAGTCGGCGGTTCCCGAAAACATTCGGCCGGCCGTCATCAACAACGGCGGCGGGCACCACAACCACTCCCTGTTCTGGGAAATCATGGGCCCCAACGGTGGCGGCGAACCCACCGGCGCCATCGGCGATGCCATCAAGGAAACTTTCGGCGACTTCGCCAAGTTCAAGGACACGATCAAACAGAACGGCCTGACCCAGTTCGGAAGCGGCTGGAGCTGGCTCGTCTGGAACCCCGCCACCACCAAGCTCGAAGCCATCAAACGACCCAACCAGGACAGCCCGCTCATGGAAGGCCTCGTCCCGGTGCTCGGCGTCGACGTGTGGGAGCACGCCTACTACCTCAAGTACCAGAACCTCCGGGCCGCCTACCTCGACGCGTGGTGGAACACGGTCAACTGGAAGACGGTCGACGAGAAGTTCACCGCCGCGAAAGCCGGGAAGTAATCGGGACTTTCTCGCACGTCCCTCGCATCGCGGGGGACTTTTGCGTTCGCACTTTTCCGAGTTCCACCGATGCTCCTGCAAGCGGCCCGCTGGGCGATGTGGTTCGTGGGCCGGGTCATCCTTTCCTGGCGGTACTCCTACACCGTCCGCGGGCTCGACGAGGCGTTGCGGCAACCGGGTCCGTACCTGATTCTGCCGAACCACCCGGCGTACATGGACCCGCCGAATTTGATCGTTCACCTCTGGCCGAAGTTCCAGCTTCGCCCGATGCTGCTCGAAACCAATTTCCAGAACCCGATCCTCGCCCCGTTCGGCTGGCTGCTGCGGGCGATCAAGGTGCCCGACACCTCCGCGGCGAGTGCGGACGTCAAACGCCGGGCGGAACTCGCGGTGTCGACCGCCATCGACGCGTTGAAGTCGGGGGAAAACGTCGTCCTCTGGCCGTCCGGCCACCTGATGCGCGACGGTGTCGAGCGGCTGGGATCGGCCCGGGCGGTGTCGGACATCCTTGCCGCCGTCCCGAACGTCACGCTCGTCCTGGTCCGTACCCGCGGGTTGTGGGGGAGCATGTTTTCCTGGGCGTACACCGGCACCCGGCCGCCGCTGATTGCGCGGTTGGTGCAGGGGGTGCTGCTGACGATTGCCAACGGGTGTGCCGCCGGGCCGCGTCGGAAAGTGACGATGACAATCGAGGCGTTCCCGGCTTCGCCGACGCGACCGGGCCCCGCCCGCTCGGAGGTCAACCGCTGGCTGGAAGAGTGGTACAACGCCGACACGCCCCGGGAAACGCCGAGTTTCGTGCCCTACCACTTCCTCTTCGGCCCGACGAGCTACGAGTTCCCGGCCCGGCCGACGCCGCAAATCCCGGACATGGAGAAGGTCAAGCCGGCGACTCGCGACGCCATCGCCGAGATGCTTGCCGAGAAACTCCGTCGCCCGCTCCAACCGGAAGAAAACCGACCGGAGACGAAGTTCGGCGACCTCGGCATCGACAGCCTCGACGCCATGGAGGTGACGCTGCAGGTCGAGAATCGCTTCGGCTTCACCGCCCCGGAAGTGCCCACGAAAATCGGCGATTTGTGGGCCCTTGCCGAGGGGATGGTCGAGACCGCACCCCCGAAACCGCCACCGGAAAAGTGGTTCTCCCCCCCGACCGGCGACATGACCGTCGAGGTCCTCGGCGAGACGATTCCGGAGGCGCTGGTCCGGCGGTGCGTGAAGAATCCGCACGACGTCGCCCTGGCCGACGACGTGTCCGGCGTGCTGACCTACGAGCGGTTCTTCCTCGGGGCATCCGTCCTGGCGAAGCGGTTTCGCGACATTCCCGAGTCGCACGTCGGGCTGTTGCTGCCGGCGTCGGCGGGGGGCCTTGTGTCGCTCTTCGCGCTCCACCTCGCCGGGAAAGTGCCGGTGATCCTCAACTGGACCACCGGCCCCGCGAACATGGGGCACGGCGTGAAGCTGACGCACCTCCGCCGGGTCGTCACCTCGAAAAAATTCATCGACCGGATCCAGGTCGAGGTGCCGGGTGCTGACTTCCTCTTCCTCGAAGATGTGCGGAAAACGGTCGGGAAATTCGAGCTTTTGCGGCGACTCCTCGCCTTCCGGCTCTTCCGCAAATCCGTGGCGGAGTCGGCTTTGGCGAAGCTCGAGCGGGATCCGGGTCGGGCGGGTGTAGTGCTGTTCACGAGCGGGTCGGAGAAGGCACCCAAGGCGGTGCCGTTGACGCATGCGAACGTCATTGCCGACGTGCGGGCGTTTATTCCGCTCGTGAAGCTCGATCGCACGATGGTCGGTCTCGTCTTTCTGCCGCTCTTCCACAGCTTCGGACACACGGTCACCGGATTGTTCCCGCTCATGATCGGGGCCCGCTGCGTCTTCCACCCCGACCCGACCGACGCGGGGTCGCTGGTGCGGAAGGCGAAGGCGTATGGGGCAACCGTGATCCCGGCGACGCCGACGTTCTTCGGGTTCCTCCTGGAAAAAGCGGCCCCCGGGGATCTCGAGACGGCCCGGTCGATCGTCCTTGGGGCGGAGAAGTGCCCGGATGTGATCTTCGAACGCACGAAGATTCTGGCCCCGGGGGCCGCGGTGCAAGAGGGATACGGCATCACCGAGTGCTCGCCGGTGGTCGCGGTCAACCCGCCGGACGCGGTGGTGCGGGGGACGATCGGGCCGCCGGTGCGGGGGATCGAGCTCTGCGTCCGCGACCTCGAAACCGACGCCGTGCTCGGAAAAATGCAACGCGGAATGCTGCACATTTCCGGGCCGATCGTGTTCCCCGGCTACCTCGGCCATGACGGCGAGCAGCCCTTCCGCGAGTTCGACGGCAAACGCTGGTACGTCACCGGCGACCTCGCGGAGATCGGCGAGGACGGGTATGTCCGGTTCCACGGCCGACTGAAGAGGTTCCTCAAGGCGGGCGGGGAAATGATCTCGCTGCCCGCACTGGAGGAACCGTTTTCCGACCGCTTCCCCGGAACGGAGGACGGACCCCGCGTCGCCGTCGAGGGGGTGGAAACGCCGACGGGTCGGAAGGTGGTGCTCTTCTCGACCGTCGAGATTTCCCTGCGGGACGCGAACGCCCTGCTCTTCGAGAAAGGCTTCCGCGGCGTGATGCGCCTCGACGAGGTGCGGAAACTCGAGAAGATCCCGGTCCTCGGCACAGGAAAGACCGACTACAAGGTCCTTCGCTCAATGCTGACCTGACCGCGTCACCCGGAGTTGGGACACCCTGGGAATTCCAACTTTCCACGAGAGATTTGGTTAGCCCGAAGCGTGAGCGAGGGTGGATCCGGACATCCCTCGCTCACGCTTCGGGCTAACCCGGGATGTCCGAGTTGGGGACACCCTGGGAATTCCAACTTTCCACGAGAGATTTGGTTAGCCCGAAGCGTGAGCGAGGGCCATCCAATACCCTCGCTTACGCTTCGGGCTAACCCGGAAAGTCTGAGACACCCCTCGCTTTCGCTTCGGGCTAACCCGGAAAGTCCGGGTTTCTACCTGGCCGACGGCTCCACGGTCGCTTTCCCGGATCGCAATCGGAGAACGCGGTCGACCGAGCGGGGAATCTCGTCCGGGTAGTGGGTCACGAAGACGAGCGACTGCTCCGGTCGGAGCCGGGTGTCGAGCCAATTTCGGGCGGTGCGGATGGTTGCAGCATCGAGAGCCTGGAATGGCTCGTCGAGGATCAGCAACGCCGGCTGTTTCACGAGCGCCCGAAGCAGCAGCACGAGCCGTTGTTCCCCCGTGGAAAGCTGCGAGAACGGCCGACTTGCCAGCCGGGAAATCGCGAAGTCGGCCAGGAGTTCCCGCACCCGGGCGGTCTGCTCCGGTGACGGCCGGTGGTATGCGACCGCATCGAAGAACCCGGTCGCGATGGTCTGCTCCGCGGTGAGCGGTTCCCCGAAATAGAGGTGGAATTCCGGCGAGACAAGCCCCACGTTCTGCTTCACGTCCCAGATCGTTTCCCCGGTTCCCCGCCGTCGACCGTACAAAGAAACGTCGTTCGCGAAAACCTGCGGGTGGTCGCCGACGACGAGGCTCAGAAGCGTGCTCTTCCCGCAGCCATTGGGCCCCAGCAATGCCCACCGTTCCCCGACGCGGACGGTCCAGTCGACGCCATCGAGAACGCGGGTGGTACCGTAGGCGACGGAAACCTGGCGAAGCTCGAGGATCGGCGCCGGTTCGGGGAGGGGAACGTGGGGGACCGGAAACGCCTGTTCCCGGGGCGGTTCCACCCTCCACCCGGTTCGCGGACCTTGCCAGGCGATCCCACCGTCGCGGAGTTCGAGGACATGGGTGACCCAGTCCGGAACGGCGGCGGGATCGGCGACGATGACGACACGAGTACCGGCCCGGACCCGCTTCCCGAGCATCTCGCTGACGGTTTCCCGGCCTGACGCATCGAGGCCGAGGAATGGGTCGTCGAGTACAAGTAATTCCGGCCGGGAAGCGAGGGCCTTCGCGATCCGCGTCCGCCGAAGCTGACCGTTGGAGAGCGCCAGCAGCGAGCGGTCGAGCAACTCGCGGACCCCGAGGTTCCCCGCCGCTTCCTGCAAGTCGGCGTCTGTCGCCCGCGTGCCGGAGCGGAGGAACTCGCCGACAGTAATGTCCTCGTGCGGGTCGGTGAGGTTGAAGCGTTCCTGGTAGTAGTGGTTGCGGTAAGAGAAACTCGCCGATTCTTCCTTGAAGGAAACGAATCGGGCGACATCCGAGGCGACGGCCACGTGTCGGCCCGCGTTGCGGAGCCGGTCGAGCAGCGGCCAGTCGAGGCTTCCCGCCCGGATCGGCAGCCGCCCGACGAGTGCCAGAGCCAGGGTCGTTTTCCCGCTCCCGTTGGGTCCGACGACCGCCCACGTTTCGCCGTCGTGGAATTGCCAGGAGAGATTCTGGAGGGTAGGCCCCGAGCCCGGCCGGGCCAGGATCACATCGGAAAAGGCGAATAGAAGGTTGGACATCGAACGATTTCTGGCAGGGTCGTCGGTCAGGTGGTGATAGACTATCAAATGCTTCGGTGGAAACTGGGAAACCGGTTTTTCCCGGTGTCGGCTGTGGGGACGGACTCGATATG
This sequence comes from uncultured Alcaligenaceae bacterium, assembly GCA_964552815.1. Taxonomy (GTDB): domain Bacteria; phylum Planctomycetota; class Planctomycetia; order Gemmatales; family Gemmataceae; genus CAYUHJ01. The sequence continues at coordinate 69,523 of CAZKIQ010000005.1, forward strand.
CGGTGTCTTTCGCAATTTGCCTCTCCGCGGGTCCGGTATGGAAGCCCAGTTGCCGCGGTCGCAGTGGCGGTGATGTTGCGTTGGCTGTGTGCCCCAGTCTTCGGAAATGATCTGCGATTTCTGTTCCTGTGGCCGGCAGTGCTGGGGTCTGCCTGGATTGGCGGCGGTCGTGCAGGCTTTCTTGCTCTTGGCCTCGGCACCGCTTCTGTACTCACTGAATTTGGCCCCGCCGATCCCATTTCCCGCCCCGCGAATCTCCTCGGGCTCACCGTCTTCGTCGGTTTCGGGGCAATGCTTTGCTGCCTGTGCGAGCAGTTCCACCTGGCGAAACGCCGGGCGATGGAGGAAACGGAACGGCTCCGACTCACCCTCGCAGGAATCGTGGATGCGGTGATCGCAACCGACGCAGACGGGCGGGTGACCTACCTCAACCCGGCGGCGGAGCAACTCACGGGCTGGAACCAGGACGAGGCACTCGGGCGCCCCCTCGGCCAGGTTTTCCACGTCCACACCGACGACCTTGCCGGCACCGCTGAGAGCCCGGTCCCCGCCATTCTCGCAACCGGGGTCATCGTCGAACCCACCCGGGACGTCGTGATCGTCACTCGCGATGGCACCCGCCGGGAAGTCGAGCGAGGGGCGGGCCCTGTCCCGTCCGGCGAGGACGATGTCGATGGTTGCGTCGTCGTTTTTCGCGATACCACATCACGGAAACAGGCGGAGAACGCGATCAAGGATAGCGAGGCGCTCTTCCGCCGGCTGGTGGAGGCAAGCCCGTTCGGCGTCGCGATCACAAGTATCGATGGATCCGTCGCCGAAGCCAACGACGCGTTTCTCCAGGTTGTCGGGTACGATCGGGATGCGCTCGAAGACAACCACATCCGCTGGGATCGGCTCACACCTCCGGAGTGGCGAGCCGTCGACGCGCAGGCCCAGCACGAACTCGATGAGCACGGCTTTTGCGAGCCTTACGAGAAGGAGTTTCTCCGATCGGACGGGCGACGTGTGCCGGTGCTTGTGGGGGCGGTCCTGCCCGACGATCGGCTCGTCTGGTCCGGGGCGGTGGTCGCCTATTGCGTCGATCTTTCCGAGCAGAAACAGGCCGAGGCGTCTCTCCGAGAAGCGGATCGGCGGAAAGACGAGTTCCTGGCGATGCTCGGCCACGAACTCCGTACGCCTCTCGCTGCGATGCAGAACGCGACCCACGCGCTGGCCATGCTTTCCGACTCCACCAATCGCGGCTCCCTGCTTGGTGTCCTCCGCCGACAGACCGAGCATCTCGCCCGCGTGGTCGATGATCTGCTCGATGTGTCACGCCTGGCCTCGGGAAAAATCCGCCTCAAACCCGAACCGATCCTTCTTGGGGATGTCCTCGATCGCGCCGCGGAGGCTACCCGTCCGATCATCCAGGAACGCCGGCATCACCTCACGCTCCAGCACCACTCGGAACCGGTCTGGGTCGACGGAGATCCGATCCGACTGACCCAGATTTTCGTCAACCTCCTCAATAACGCGGCGAAATATACCGATCCGGGCGGGAAAATCGCTGCCTCGGTCCGGATCGAAGGAGAACTCGTCGTGGTCGCAGTTCGCGACAGTGGCGTCGGCATTCCACCTTCGCTTCTCGGAAAAGTCTTCGATCTCTTCGAGCAAGCGGATGCCTCGCCGGAACGCTCCCACGGTGGCCTCGGCCTCGGACTGACCCTGGTTCGCCGACTGGTGGAGAAGCACGGCGGGACGGTGGAAGCGAGAAGCGATGGCCCCGGAACCGGCAGCGAGTTTGTGGTCCGGCTGCCGACGATTTCTCCGCCCCAGACGTCGACTCCGGCGGAGAGAAACGGCCACGCCTCGCGGGGGTCGAGAAGAGTTCTGGTGGTCGACGACAATCGCGATTCCGCCGACACGCTGGCGATGGTGCTGCAGCTTCTCGGCCACGAGGTGCAGGCGGTCCACGACGGCCCCTCCGCACTCGTCGCGGTCTCGGGTTTCCGGCCCGACGTGGTGCTGCTGGATATCGGGATGCCGGGCATGAACGGATTCGAGGTCGCGAAGCGGCTACGGGACCGCCCGGAAACCGCGGGGCTCCGGCTGGTCGCACTGACCGGCTACGGGCAGGAAGAGGACCGCCGGCGGACCCAGGAGGCCGGCTTCGATGCCCACCTCGTCAAACCCGCCTCGCCGGAAGAACTGGCCCCGATCCTCGCGTGACACATCCACTCACCGGCACCGCCACACCGCCTCCTCGGCGATTCCGAGCTTCGCCATCGCCGGGCGAATCTCCGCGAAGTACCGCTTCGCATCCCCGGGGTAACCCGCGGTCGGCTTCAACCCCTCGACGTGTTTCCCCCAGAACCGGTTGAACTGACGCATGTAGATTTCCCGCAGGTATTTCGCGAGCATCGACGCCAGTGCGACCGGGACGCAATCCGCATCGGCCCGGGGCCGGAACACGATGGTGACTTCCCGATCCAGTCCGTCGACGCGGTAGCGACTCTCGGCCGCCCCCTCTTTCTGGGTCACGATCCACCCCGTCGGGAAGGCGGCGGAAAGGAGCGGCGCGTAGAAGTTGCGGCCGCCCTGCTTGTCGCAGACGATGTGGATCGGTTCCACCCCGGGAAGGCGCCGCAATTTCTCTGCGATCAATTCCACCAGGCCGCCCGCGAGGACGGTAGCCTTCGAGCCGGACCCGTTGACGATGTGGTTGAAGGCAGGCGCGGGCACGGTGTTGACGACCGCCACCCGGGGCTGAGGCGACGACCAGAGAGGGCACTCGGCCGGGAAGATCGGCACGGACTCGTCGCCGTCGTACCAGAATTCCTCCGCCAACCGGGCCGCCACCGCCGACAGACCGAGCAACTGGATCAGCCCCGCAAGTCCACACGGGGTCAACCCGAGCCCCGCGAAGACGCCGATCTCCATCTTCGCGAATCCTTTCCCACCCGCGTAAACCTTCTTGGAATCGTCGACGAGCAGTCGCCCGTCGTCGGCGTCGTCACATCGCCGGATCGAGTCGCGGAAGGTCTGCCAGCCCGCCAGATCCTCGGGAGGCAACCAGATCGCGACGGCGGCTTGCACGAGCGGTCCGAGGTTGGGCCCGTACCCCGCCTCGTCGATCCCCACCACCCACGGCATGGATTTCTCTTCCCACAAAGGCGTCGCCAATCCACCGCTTCGAGCCCGACTCGAGAATGTCCGACGACGTTGGGGAAATCCTATCGAGAGATCAGGCGGCGCGACCGGTGGCCCGCTGGTCGGAGGGGGCCGACTGCGTCGATTTCCGAAGTTCTTCGAGGGAGCAGGTTGCCGTCCCGACTTTGCCGACGACCACGGCGGCGGCGAGGCTGGCAAGTCGGCAGGCCACAGGGAGATTGCCCCCGACCCCGAGCGTCATCGCGATTGTGCCGGCAACCGTGTCGCCTGCACCGGTGACATCGAAGACTTCCCGGGCCTGGGCGGGGACGTGGAAGTCGTCGCGGCTCGGCTCGAAGAGCGACATCCCGTGGGCACCCCGTGTCACCAGCACGGCCGTCGAGGGACCCAGGAATTCCTGCAGATCCCGGCCCGCTCGCGACACATCGGTGTCACTTCGCAGGTCCCGGTTGAGCACCTTTCCCGCCTCGAGTTGGTTCGGTTTGACCAGCGTCGCCCCGCGGTACTTCGCGTAGTCGAGCCCCTTGGGGTCGACGACCACCGGCACCCCGGCATTCCGGGCCCGCTCGATGAGTCGCCCCACGAAGCTCGGCGTGACGACCCCCTTGCCGTAGTCGGAAACGACGCACGCCCGCACGCCGTGCAACAGGTCGCTGACTCGGCCCAGCAACGTGTCCGCGAGCGAGTCCGGAATCGGGCCGGGTTGCTCCGTGTCGATCCGCACGACCTGCTGGCTGTGGGCGAGAATCCGCGTCTTGGTGGTGGTCGGTCGGGCCGCATCACGGACGATCGGGGTCGTCTCGACGCCCATCTCGCGAAGGATCTCCTCGACCCGGGTTCCATCGGCATCGTCCCCGACGACACCGGCGACGATCGCGTGTCCGCCGAGGCTGCCGATGTTGGCCGCTGTGTTCGCCGCCCCGCCGGCCGTGAACGTCCGCTTGCGAACCTCGACGACCGGCACCGGCGCTTCTGGCGAGATCCGGTGGACGTCGCCCCACACGAACTCGTCGAGCATCAGGTCGCCGACGACGAGCACCGGGCAACCGCGGAACCGGGCGAGAATCTCGGCGGACATGCAGGTTCCTCGTCAGGAAGCGGGGTCAGGCCAGGGTCGCGCGAATCCGGGCGAGCACGTCGGTGGTCGAGACGCCGGGCACCAGCGGAAGGTACTCGATGCGGCCGCCGTACCCCTCGACGACGCTCCGTTCCGGTACGGGTCGACCGTGCGGCGGGGCGTACTCGGCCCCCTTGCAGTGGATGTCCGGCTGCAATTTCGCGAGCGATTCCACCGGCGTGTCCTCGTCGAAAATCACGACGTAGTCGACGCACTCGAGGGCCGCCAGCATCGCGGCCCGTTCGCGTTCCGCCATGATCGGCCGACTCGGACCCTTGTACGCCTTGACCGAGCGATCCGAGTTGACCCCGACGACCAGGATGTCGCCAAGAGCCCGGGCTTGTTGCAGGCTCGAGATGTGGCCCGGGTGGAGGAGGTCGAAGGTGCCGTTGGTCCAGACCACGGTTTTCCCGGCGGTCCGGGCCGTGTCTCGAGCCGCCAGAAGTGTCGGCCAGTCCGGCTGTTTTTCGCGGGGAATCCACATCCTCAGTCACCCGGAACCGCGGATTCGAGAAACTCCACCGTCTCCCGGACGCCTTTTTCCAGGGTCGTCGCCGGGACCTCGCACCCGACACCGCGGAGCTTCGACATGTCCGCCCGGGTGTAGTTTTGGTACTGCTTCCGCAGATCGACGGGCATCGGGATGAACTCGATCACCGGTTCGCGGCCCATCGCATCGAAGGTTGCCTTCGCGAGGTCCTGGAACGTGCGTGGGGTGCCGGTGCCGGAGTTGTACAGCCCGTTGCCGTGCTCGTGGGTGCCGAGCCAGATCAGGTGCTCGACGCAATCGCGGACGCACACGAAATCGCGAAGCTGGCCGCCGTCCGGGTAGGCGGGGTCGGTCGACTGGAAGAGCCGGACCTTTCCGGTTCGCAGAATCTGGCGGTGGGAATGGTAGACCATGCTGGCCATCCGGCCCTTGTGGGCTTCGCGGGGGCCGTACACGTTGAAGAATTTCACGCCCGCCCAGCGACGCGGGGTCGGCCGGTGGTTTGCGACTTCCTTCAAAGCCCAGATATCGAAATCGTTCTTCGATTTGCCGTACAGATTCATCGGCTCCAGTTTCGACGGTGGCGTGCGGTCGTCGAAGCCGCGGGAACCGTCGCCGTAGGTGGCGGCGCTGGAGGCGTAAACGAGCGGGGAATCGTGCCGGGAACACCATTCCCACAGGCGTTTCGTGTACTCGATGTTGTTCCGGGTGAGGTAGTCCCAGTCCGTCTCGGTTGTGGAACTACACGCGCCGAGGTGGTAGATCGTGGTCGGTGCCAGCTTCCCGGCCACCAGTTCTTCGAGGAACAGGTCGTGCCGCAGAAACGCGAATCGGGTGAGCCCGCCGAGATTCGGAGCTTTCGCGGGTGTCAGGGCATCATCGACCAGCAGCAGATCGGCACCGGTCGACGCGAGTCGGTGGGCGAGATTGGAGCCGATAAACCCGGCGGCTCCGGTGACGACGATCATGGCGACCCCTCCCGACACAATGCGTCCGGGCGGAAGCCTACTCAGGATCCCCATCCGCGGTCAACCGCACCTGCGATCGGCCCATGGGGGATTTCCCCACCTTTCGAAAGCCGGGAAATCGGCGGTCAGAACGGGTGCTGGACGCCGAACCAGACCTGGAACGGCGTCGCAGCGTTGAGCGTTTTCCCCACGTCGAGCCGCATCGTCACCCGCTCGATGAAGCTGAAGAGCGCGAAATCCCCGCGGATCCCCGCCCCGACCGCGTGGGCGACGCCGTTGATGCTTCGCCCATCCACGAACGCCTCGCCGACATCGTAGAACGGGACGAAATACAGCGTCCGCAGCCCGACGGTGTGGTCGAGGACATCTTCTTCCGATCGGCGGATCACCGGCAATCGGACCTCGGCGTTGGCGACCCAGAGGAAACTTCCCTGTCGCTCGGCAAGGTCGAATCCGCGGAAGAGCGTGCCACCCCCGAGGGCGAAGAACTGGCCCCGATCCGGTGCGGCCCCCATGACGACCCCGCGCCCGGCGAGCTTGACGTCGGACCAGTATCCGAGCCCCTCGGGAAGAGCGCGGGCCGCGGCGAGTTCGGCCCGGAACTGGTGGGTTCCGACCTGCTTGTCGAGGTTCGCGACCCCGCTGCCGTAGAAGAGATCGACCCAGATTCCGCGTTCCGGGTCCCAGTATGGCGTGTAGAGGTTGAGCCGCCAGTGGAGCCCGGTGAGCCAGACCGAGTCCGGCCGCACCGCACCCGGCGTCACCTCGCGGGCGTCTGGAAGGAAGTTGTCCTGGTACGTCGTGTACAGGTCCATGTAGTGCATCGGCGGCAAATACAGGCTGCTTCCGTACTGGAAGACGTACCGCCCAAACGCGACGGCCCGGAAGGCGGTGTCGTCGCCGTTCTGACCCCCGTCCAACCACGGCCCGGCGACCCGCTGCTCGATGTTGAACCCGACCTGGGTCCGCGGACCGGGCCAGTGGTCGAAGAGTCCATCCGCACCAATAACAAGGTCGCGGTAGTCGCTCCGGACGGCCGCGTAGGCCCCGCCGGCGAAGGTTTGCGTCCGGAACGCCCCGGCCCGGACGCCGAGCATCGACGAGCGCGTGTACCAGGGGTCGGGGTAGAGTGCCCCGCCGATCCACGGGCCCGCGGTGAAGTTCCAACGGTCGTAGTCCGCGGTCAGGTCCGTCTCGTTGAGCATGGAATAGAAGGGAACCACCTGGACCCGCGGGGGGTTCCGCCACTGGTTGTCGCCGGGGGTCGCATCGAGGAGAACGCGGTCGGGGTCGACGGCGACCTGCACCGGCTCGCGGGGCAGGGTTGCTCGCACGATCGCCCGGCCGTCGCCGAGCGGTTCCACTTCCGCGTCGTATTCCGCGAGTTTGATGCGATGGGAAGTCGGGCCGACCGGAATTCGCACGGGGAATCCGTCGCCGTCCGCGAACTGGAACCCGACACTGGTGGGCTCGTCGTGCTCGCCGCGTTGCCGGACCACGACCTCGACGCGTCTTCCGCCGGGACCGCCCACCCGTGGCCCCGCCGATGCATTGCTCGAAACCGATTCGACTGACCAATCGGTGAGCCCTTTCCCGTAGACCCACTTTTGGAAGAACTCCCCCCAGGGCTGGCCGGTGTAGGCTTCGAGTTCCGCCTGGAATTTGGCGGCGGTCAGGACCTCGAAGGAATACTTTTTGACGATTCCCCGGAGAAAGTCGAGGAACGCGGCCTCGCCGAGGCGGGCTTCGATCATCCCGAAGACTTTCGATCCGCGGTCGTACGCCCCGGAAAAGAGGCCGTACAGGTGCCCGAAATTGGGCAAATCCCCGGCGGCGGGGTGCGCCTCATTCCGGCGGATCGCCCCGTACCACGAGGCGTATCGGTAGTTTTCCCGGCGAATGTTCGGAAGCCAGGTGATGCCCCCGGGCCACTCGATGAATTCGTTGTTCTTCCCGAGCTTCGCATCGACGAGGCGGTGCGTGAAGTACGTCGCCAGCCCCTCGTCCATGAACGTTTCGGAGAAGCCGTTGGTGCCGACGAGGTTGTACCACCACTGGTGGCAGGTTTCGTGGGCGGCCAGGTACTCGACGTACCCCTTGAGCAGGTGCGGCATCGCGAACACCCGGGCATCGATCAGGATCATCCCGGAGAGTTCGTTCCCGTTCCACCCGAAGTACGACTCCGCGACGGTAAACTGCTCGTACGGGTACGGCCCAAGCCAGCGACTGTAAGCCTCAAGTGCATGGCTCACGATCCCGACAATTTCCTTCGCGTAATGCTCGTGCTTCTGGAACGCGAAGCACTTCACAGTCACTTCCCGGCCATCCGGCAGCTTCGCCTTCCCCCGGAATTCCTGGAAGAGGTTGCTGCACACGATCGCAAAATCGCGGCCCACGAACGGCTCGAAGGTGATCGTCTTGGTTCCGTCCGAGTTGGATGTTTCCGACTTCGTGACCGCGGAGCAGGCGAGGGTGTTGTCGCCGGGGATGGTGATGGTCCCGGTGTAGATGCCTGCCTCGTTCCAGAAGGGTTGGTGCCAGGGCACAAACGGCGTGTCGTGCCACCCCTCCGCGTCGTGGTACGCCACCAACGGGAGGGCGTTGGTGAAGTACGTCACCCCGTCCCATTGCCCCCACCGGCCCTGCTTCGCGGGAAGCAGGATCGAACCCGTCAGTTCCAGCGTCACCGATTGCTTCGGCTCCACGCGGAACGGCAGGTCGACACGGAGGGTGGTGGGGTTCTCCGTGCGGTAGGAGTACGCCACCGATTGCGGTTCTTTCGCCCCCGGCCGATGCAGCAGGATCTGGTCGATCGTCCCGTGCCGACCGCGCCGGTCGATCCCCATCCGCGGGTTGAGGCGAAGCAGTTCCAGCGTTTTCGCGAGGAGGAACTCTTCCCCCTCGGGGATCTGGTAGTGGGGGTAGAAGTTGAAGAGTACGACGTCGGTCGGGCCGCCGCGGCGATTGGTCCAGGTCACGGTCTGGCGGAAACGAACGATTCCCTCGGCCGGGCGGACATCCAGGGAAAGGCGATACTGCGGCAGATCTTTCGGCGGGTTCGGAGGTGCAGCCGTGCCCGGGCGATCCGCAAAAAGGAGCGATACGACCACGCCGACCAGAACTCGCACCGACCATCGCATACCAGGTTCCCACGGCCAAAGACACCGCCGCGGGGCGAGGCATAGCGAGACCCACCGGGAAACGCCAGCCCGTTCTGGTTCGAATTCGCGTTTCCCGATCAGGGCAGAAAATTCTGGCGGTGGGTGGGCTCAGGCCGGCGGGGTCGCCGGTGTCGCGGCGGCTTCCTCGGTGATCTTCAGGAACAGATCCTCCAGGTTGCCGTCGCGCATCGCCTGCTTTCGCATGTCGTCCATGGTGCCGCACGCCAGGAGCCGACCGTGGTCGATGATTCCAATCCGGTCGGCGAGTTCCTGGGCGATGTCGAGCGTGTGCGTCGAGAGGAAGACCGTCACGCCGTTCGCCGCCAGTTGCCGGAGGAGAACCTTCAATTCCCGAATCGACTTCGGGTCGAGCCCGACGGTCGGCTCGTCGGCGATGAGCAGTTTCGGTTCGTGCACGAGGGCGGCGGCGAAGACGGTCCGTTGCCGCATCCCGTGGGAATACCGCTCGGTCAGGTCATCGACGAAATCTTCGAGGTGGAACTGGTCGATGACGCGGGCCATCTGCTCGACGGCCCGGGTGCGTTCCATCCCGTACAGGTCGCACGTGAACTGCAGGAATTCCCGGCCGGTGAGTTTCTCGTACAGGAACGGCTGATCCGGGACGTAGCTGATGAGTTTGCGGGCGTCGTCGCCGGAGGTTCGCATGTCGAACCCGCCAACGCGGACGCTTCCCTCGGAGGGGAAGAGCAGCCCGCAGAGCATCTTGATGGTGGTGGTTTTGCCCGCACCGTTGGGCCCGAGGAACGCAAAAAGTTCGCCGGCGGGAACCTGCAGGCTCAGGTTCTCGACAGCGATCTTCTGCCCGTACCGCTTCGTGACGTTCTCAATGGCAATCACGTCGACCCCCCGGAATCTTTCTGCGAGAGGAACCGTCCGCGGGGGGATTTTCTCTCAATTCGGAATCCCATGAGAGCGATTCGGCGTGCTTGGTGGCCGGGGGCACGGACACGGGCACGACCCGCCGCGACTCCGCGTCCACATCGATGACCGATACGCCGCGCTCGCACTCCCACGCCGTCACGTTGGCGAACGCCACCCCGCCTGCCTCCCAGAACCCGCCGTCCTGGTGGATGTGGCCGAACAGGTGCAGCAGCGGCCGGACCCGCTCGACCGCCGCCAGCAGGTCGCGGCACCCCTGTCTCACCGGATCGCCAGAATAGTCGCCGATGCCTTGCGGCGGGCCGTGCGTCACCAACACGTCGGTCCCAGCAGGGATCAGCGCCCACCTCGCCGCCAGCGGCTCACCGCGAGGCAGGTTGAACGCCCAGTTGTTGTACGCCGGCTGCCACGGGGTGCCCCAGAACCGCACGCCGTCGATAACCGCCCCGGAGTCCTCAAGATACGTAACGCCGCTCCCCAGGACATCGAGGGCCGCTTGCCGCTCCCGGACGAAACACCAGTCGTGGTTGCCGGCGACAACCAGCTTGTGCGGGTGCGGCAAGGAGTGGAGCCAGTCGGCAGCTGCCCTCAGCTCGTCGAGCCGGCCGCCTCGGCACAAGTCGCCGGCATGGACGAACACGTCGCCGTCTGGGATGTCCCCCAGGTCGGCGTGGAACGTGTGGGTGTCCGCGACGGCGACTACCCGCATCCTCGCCGCCCTCTGTGCGTTTTGGTGTTAAGTCTCCTCAATCCTAATCCTCGTGGCGCGGACCGTCCACGCCGTGTTGCCGTGCTTCCGGGCATAGTTTTGCCGATGTCGCTCTCTCACCCTGACTCAGAGCGGCGGCACCAAGAGGTTTCTGGGGCGTCGCTCAATGGTGCAGTGACAGCCGGTTGTCACCGCGAGGTGCGATCGCCGAACGGAGTCTAACAAACGTACCATCCCGACGCAGCGAAAGGGTGTGCGAGGATTGTGTCCGCGGGTGGAAGGTTGTCAGGACGTTCTGCGAGAGTAACCGTCCGCGGGGGGATTTTCTCTCAACTCAGAATCCCATGAGAGCGATTCGGCGTGCCTTTGCAAGCCTGGACCCGCATGATACCCCCGACCAGTCACGACCACCACCGACGGCGAGGCGGAGACGGCGTCGATCGAGTTGGCCATGAACCGGCCGGCCCCGGGCGGGCATGGCAGGAACGCGGCGAACAAGTCGTCCCATAAGTACACCCGCACCGCCTCGAAGAACGCTGCCGGGTGATCCGGCAATTCGTCGAGCGGCGGGTAGCCGGCGTCACTGAGCGGCGACCGCTGGCCGGGCACGAGCAGGTCGTCAGCCCGCAACTCGGCCACGCACTGCCGGTACGCCGGGCTGAGCCGCCCGACGAACTCGGCCCGCGGCAACTCCAGCTCGTACCCGCCGAGCAGGTGATCCCAGCGGAATTGGTCGAAGTTCATTGCCGGCCACCAGAGCACGTCGGCCGCGACGACTTCGCCGTCCACGCGAGCGATCATCCGCCGTGTGACCTCCGCCGCCGTCTATGAGTGTTAGTGTCAAGTCTCCTTCATCATAAACCTCGCGGTGCGGACCGTCCACGCGGCGGAGGGTGCCGCGTTGTTGTTCTTCCGATCATGGTTTTGCCGATGTCGCTTTCTCAGCCTAGAGTCAGATCGGCGGAACCGAGAGGTTTCTGGGGCGTCGCTCGCTGGGGCAGTGACAGCCGGTTGTCTCCGTGCAGTTTTGGCTTCGCCTCCGCGTTACTGGGCCTTTTCCACGGACACCACCGTGTTCCCGCCGTCGCGTTTGCCTTCCGTCTTGAAGACGACGACCAGCGGGACGCCGGCCAGAACGGAGGGGAGTGGCGTGCCGTTCGGAATGTCGATGGTCAGTTTCAGAATCGACTTTCCCTTCGCGTCCTGCCCCTCGAACGGGGTTTTTCCGGAAATCGCTCGCATGCTCCCGATCGCGAGGCGGTCGGCCCACACGAGCTTCATTTTGAGCGTCTTCCCGGCGAACTTGTCCGGCTTGGCCGCGAACTGGGCAGGGGTCACCTCGACGACCACGTCATCCTTGGCTTCCTCCGGTCTCGAGGGGTCCGTCTTGGCTTCCTCCTTTTTGGATGCCTCGGAAATGGCGTCGATCACCCGGCGGAGGCGGTCGGCTTCCTCCCCCTTCGCTTTCCGGGCGGCTTTTTCCAGAACCGCGATGGCGTCGGCGATGGCTTTGTCGGATGGCGTTGGATCCGCGGCACGAGAACCGGACGTCACGGCGATCAGGACGGCGATGGCGACGGTTGAACGGATCACGGGCGTCTCCCAGAGGCAGAGGAGAAAAATTGGTCCCACCGAACGATCGGCAGGCGGGGATAACCTATCTCCGAATCCACGGTCGGCCAAAGCGGTCGGAATCTTCCGTGTAACTTCCGCGATTCCTCCGGGTTGTACCCGCAAGCCGATCCCCATCACCCCGGTGACCTCGATGTTTCGCGTGAGCTTTGTCCTCTGCCTGGTTTTGACATCCACTCTTCTCGGTGCTCCGCCTTCGCGGGTCCTTCGCCCCGGTGGAATCGGAGGTGAGTCACGCGGTGTGGGGGCGGATTCCGATCTCAAGCAGGTTGAGTGGAAGATCGGCAGCGACACCCGCGAGGCGTTGATCTACGCCCCGCCCTCGGCGAAGAAGGAGCCAACCCCCGTCGTCTTCTGCTGGCACGGCCACGGCGGGACGATGCGGTTCTCCGCCCGCTCCTTCGCGATGCACAAGGCCTGGCCGGACGCCATCGTCGTCTACGCCCAGGGCCTCAAAACACCGAGCCAGCTGGTCGATCCGACCGGAAAAATGCCCGGTTGGCAGATTCGCGTCGGGGATCAGGGAGACCGCGACCTCAAGCTCTTCGATGCGATTCTGGCGACCCTCAAGAAGGACTACAAGGTGGACGAGAAACGGATCTTCACCACCGGCCACTCTAATGGCGGGCAGTTTACCTACATCCTGTGGGCAGCCCGGGGCGACGTTTTGGCCGCCGTCGCTCCATCCGCCGCCATTCCGACCCTCGATTTCAAGGAGGCGAAACCCAAGCCCGTCTTCCACGTGGCCGGGGAAAAGGACGAAACCGTAAAGTTCGAGTGGCAGAAGAAGACCATCTCTGTGGTCAAAAAGCTCAACGGAGTCGACGAGAAAGGGAAGGAACTCGGAAAGTACTGCACCGAGTACCGCTCCAAGTCCGGCCCGCCGGTCGTGACGTACATCCACCCGGGAGGCCACAGCAAGCCTCCGGAAGACGCGATCGAGCGGATCGTCGAATTCTTCAAGGTCAACCCGAAGAAGTAGTCCCCATAGCAGGTGTCGGCTGGGGCGAAATCCCTTCCCGCGAGCCATTTCCCTGGCGTGGCCCTAAAACGACTCCTCTTCCACTCACGGAGTCTTGCATGGCCACGCCGACGCTTGCCGAACTTGCCCGGATGTTCGACCACTCCCTGCTTCAACCCGTCCTGACCGATGCGGAACTCGAAGCGGGCTGCCTGCTCGCCCGGCAGTACAGCACCGCCTCTGTGTGCATTAAGCCGTACGCCGTCAAACTCGCCGCCAAGCTCCTCGCCGGATCGACCGTGCAGGCAAGTACCGTCATCGGCTTCCCCCACGGCGGGCACGTCACCAAGTCCAAGGTCTACGAATCCGAGATCGCGATGGACGACGGAGCCACGGAACTGGACATGGTCGTGAACATCGGCAAGGTTCTATCCGGCGAGTGGAACTACGTCGCGGACGACATCGAGGCCGTGGTGAAGGCGGCCCACGCCCGGGCGGTGAAGGTCAAGGTGATCTTCGAGAACGCGTACCTCACCGACGCCCACAAGATCGAGCTTTGCAAAATCTGCGGCGACGTCCGGGCCGACTGGGTCAAAACCAGCACAGGGTACGCCGAGACCGGGGCGACGATCGAGGACCTCAAGCTGATGCGGCAGCACTCCCCGGCTTACGTCCAGGTCAAGGCGGCTGGCGGCGTGCGGACCTACGAGAAACTTCTCGAAGTCCGCGAGATCGGCGTCACCCGCGTCGGAGCCACCGCCACCAAGGCCATTCTCGAAGACGCTCGCGCCAAAATGGGCGGCTGACGGGTCCCACCTCCGGAAGAAACTCACCCTGGAAGAAGCCGGCCGCCCACCGGTATCTCTGATCGGGTCCCCACCAGCACTTGCAGGATTTCCGACCATGCTCTCCTTCGAGAAATTCCAGGCCGGGTTGCCACTCGATCAGTTCCTGTCCCAGCACGGCACCGCCGCCGACCGCGATCGCTGGACCCGCTGCCGCGACGCGGTCCAACTCACCGAGGAACAGCGGAAACTCCTCGCCGCATTCCGGCGGGAGACGAACGTCCTCATGCTCGCCGGGGCCTGGTGTGGGGATTGCGCCATGAACTGCCCCATCTTCGAGCAGTTCGCCGCGGCCGCCCCGGTCTTGAAGATTCGCTACCTCGATCGGGACGTGCATTCCGACGTGCAGGCCGAACTCAAAATCAACGGCGGGAACCGCGTCCCCGTTGTCGTCTTCTTCAGCGAGGACGGCCACGAGGTCGCCCGCTACGGCGAACGAACCCTCGCTTCCTACCGCAAAATGATCGCCCAACTCGGCGGCGACGCCTGCTCCAGCGGCATCGCGACTTCCCACTCCACGCTCGCCGACATCACCGCCGACTGGCTCCGCGAAGTCGAGCGGGTCCAGTGGATGCTCCGCCTTTCCCCGCGTCTCCGCACGAAACACGGGGATTGACGGAAACGCCCGCCTCACGCACTCAACGGCTCGGGTTCCGGAGTCGCTAGTTGCGGTTCGGATACCGGCTCGGTTGAAGGAGCCGACATCGCCGCCTCTGCCGCAGGATGGATGAAACGCGATAACAGCAGCGAAACCGCCGCCGCCCCCGCTCCGATGAAGCCGACAGTTTCGAAACCGTGCAGCGTGCCATCCTCGCCGCGAACCATCACGAACCCCGAAATCATGGGTGCGACGCCGGTCGAAAGATTCTGAAACGCGGAATTCAAGCTCATGAATCCGCCCCGCAGCCGGGGAATCGCGACTCCAATGAGCATCGCCTGAGCCGGCACCATCCGACCCGCCGCACACAGCATGAACAGGGACATCAAAAGCGAAGCCGACGCCAGTGAGCTTCGGGGTTGGTTTGTGACCACCAGGCACATGACCAGCGACGCCGACGCCAGGATGAAGAACATCCGCCGTTTCCCGAACCGATCCGACAGCCGACCGACCACGTTCATGCCGATCAGGGTCGTGAACCCCGCCGCCAGGTAAAGCACCGCCACATCGTGTTCCTGCCAGCCATTCTTGGACATCATGAATGGCCCAACAAACGACGCGACGGTGAAGGTCCCGAGCACCAGCGAGAAGGTGAAGGCAAAGGCCCACCAGTGCGTCGGGTTCTGCACCACTTCCCGGAACTCCGTCGCAATGCTGCGATGCCGGCCTTCCAGGTGCAGCCGCATCGCTGGCATCCCCAGCCAGGCCCCGACCCAGACGAGCACGCTCAGCCCCGCCAGTGCGAGAAACGGCGCACCGCGGCCGAATTCCCCGGCGAGCAGCAACCCGATCGGCAACCCCGTCACCGATGCCACCGCAAACGACGACATCACCGCCCCGGTTGCGGTCCCCCGGCGATGGGGTGGAAACGCGTCCCCGATGATCGCCATGATCGTCGCCGACGCCAGCCCGCCGAACACCCCCGCCAGAATCCGGGAAGTGAGCAGAAGCTCGTACGAACCCGCGATTCCGCAGAAAAACGTGCTGATCGTAAACCCAGCGTACATTGTCAGCAGAACCCACTTCCGGTCGAACCGATTGACGATCGGACTGCCGATGAGCCCCGCGATGGCGGCCGCAAACGCGTACACAGCAATGACATAGCCAAACTGGCCCGGAGAAACCCCCAGTTCCCGCATCGTCCGCTCCCCGAGCGGCATGACGATGACGAAATCGACCATATGCGTGAAATTGACGGCTGCCAGAATCAAGATCAGCACCCACTGGGCCCGCGAAAAGCGGTCAGAAATCGGCTGGCTGGGGGTGGATTCCATCAAAAAGTTCCTCAAAAGTCCGTCGGCCGGCCTGATGTCACAGTAGGAATACTCCACCGGACAGGTCGGCTAACAGAGGGGAAAAGCGCCCCAAACCCCGCCGCAGGTTCGTGAGCTCGAATGGATTCGGACTTCTCGGGAACATCCCGACGGCAGTCCGAGAATCGCTCCGGAGAAGATGAGGAAGCCTCAGGAAACTCCGCGAATTCCATCGCAAACTCTTTTCTTGGCAAGGGTTGCGCGATCGGGCCCGGTGGATCGGCCATCCCCCTGCCCGCAAAAAATCGGTTCGGCGACGCCAACTGTGGGCCAGCCTGCCTCGTCGGAATTCCTGAGAGCGCATTTTTTTCGTGCGGTTTCGGGAACTCGTTTCCCGGTCCCGCGTCTGATGAAGTAGAATCAGCCCACCGAGGTCTGCGAGCGACGCCAGAAGAATTCGCCCGAGATTGGAAAAACGCGGGCGTCGAATCTGGCTGGGCGGCTCCTCCTCACCTGTTTCCCCAGAATCTTTTCATGAAGCCGGCGTCAGCCGGTCCTCGAGGGAGTAAGGCATGTTCGGGACTACCGATCGTCGGCACTTCATGCAGCACGCGGCCGCTGGCGCCGTTGTCGCCGCCACCGGAACCAGTTTCCTCACCAACCTGCGGGCCAACGCCGAGACGCTCAAGAAGCAAGGCAAGAGCCTGATCCTGGTTCACCTCGGTGGTGGCCCCGCCACGATCGACCTCTGGGACATGAAGCCGGGTAGCCCCAACGGCGGCGAACACAAGCCCGCCAAGACCGCTGCCAGCGGCATCGAAATCAACGAACGCTTCAAGAAGATCGGCGAACAATTCAAGAATCTGTCGCTGATCCGCTCCCTGTCCAGCGGCGAAGGGGACCACGATCGGGGCCGCTTCGTCATGGGCACCGGCCGCGCCCCCAGCCCGCTCGTCGACTTCCCGCACGTCGGGGCCGTCCTCAGCTACCTCAATAGCAAGGACGCCGAACGCATGAAGAACATGGACCTCCCGCTGTTCATGTCCGTCGGTGGCGGTGGCAACCCCGGCTTCCTCGGCATGCGGAACGCCGCCTTCACCATCAACAACCCGGGCAGCCCGCCGGAAAACTGCGAAGCCCCCGCCGGCACCAACATGGCCCGCCGCTCCGAACTCTTCAAGATGCTCGAAGGGGTCACCCCCGAAAAGCTCGGCATGAAGACGAACGTCCCTGTCGACGCCGCCAAGGCTCACAAAGACACCTACATGAAGGCCCTGGAACTCGTCGTTTCCAGCCGGAAAGAAGTCTTCAAGTTCAACGACAAGGAAACCAAGGACCTCGAGCGTTACGGCCAAACCGGGTTCGGTCGCGGCTGTCTCCTCGCCCGGAAGCTCGTCGATGCCGGCGTCGCCTGCGTCAAGCTCGAACTCGGCGGCTGGGACATGCACAACGGCATCTTCGCCGCCCTCGACCGCACCCTGCCGACCCTCGACAACGGCTTCGGCTCCCTCGTCGCCGACCTCACCGCTTCCGGCAAGATCAAGGACACGGTCGTCGCCATCGTCGGTGACTTCGGCCGGACCCCGAAGATCAACATGAACGGCGGCCGGGACCACTGGCCCAAGTGCTGGTCTGTCCTCCTCGGCGGTGGCAACATCAAGGGTGGCGTTGCCTTCGGCTCCACCAACTCGGACGGGACCGACATCCAGGACAACAAGGTCACCCCGATCGAGTTCTTCTCCACCATCTACCGCGGCCTCGGGATCGACCCGACCCCGGCCAACAACGCCGAAGTTCGCGACAACCTCGGCCGCCCCTACAACATCGCCGGCGACAACCCCCGCCACATCAAGGAACTCGTCTGATCGGATCTCCTGATCAGGCCCCACCCCGCCGCCGGTCCGCCCGGCGGCGGGGTTGTTTCGTCAATACACCTCACTCGTCGTAAGATCTCACGGACAGCACCACCTGGAACCGCCCAGGCTCGACATGTCGACCGGAACGCCCCCGTGAATCAGCGAACGCTCTTCCTCGAAGCGCTCGATCTGCCCGACCCGGAATCGCGTCGGAAGTTTCTGGAGTCGACCTGCCCCGACCCGGTCCTCCGCGCACGAGTCGAGACGCTACTCTCCGCCCACGACGCTGCCGGAAGTTTCCTCTCCGCCCCGGCCATCGCCGTCGACAAGCTCCTCGCCGCTGCCTCTGCGGATCCCTCCTCAACCTCGGCACCGATCGGTGGTGCCGACCCAGCCCTCCGCGACGGGGGCACTTACGCCAGCGAGTTCGAAGCCGAGATCGCGGACCTGCTCCGCCGGCGATTGAAGATCGTGTCGATGGTCACCGCAATGGCGATGGCGATCGCCCTCATCCCAACCACGATTCACCCGTTTCTCGAAGCCCGTTTCGGATTCATTTTCCTCGAAGTGGGATGCTGGCTGATCCTTCGGAGCCGACGCTCCCTGACAATGCTGCAATTGCGATCGATCGAAGTGGTGGTCTTCGGGACGATTGCGGTGCAAATTACCATGATGCCCTGTGCATTGATGGTGCTCAGCGCCCGGGCGGGCGAATATTCCACCGTCATCATGGATGGATACTTCATCCATTCCGTGTGGGTGTTGAACATCCTCACCTATGGATTGCTAATCCCGAACACATGGCCGCGGGCGTTTGGGTATATGTTCCCCGCCGGGTGCATCCCATACCTCAGCCAGTATTTGCTCGGAATTTACGAGCCGCGCGTGAAGGAGGCGTTTGATTCGCTCCACCATGGCACGCCGTTCCCCGTTGTTATGTTGGCTGTCTTGGAAGGACTGATATATGCCCATTATGTCCGCGGCATCCGGCGCGAAGTCTTTCAGGCGAGGAAGCTCGGGCAGTATCAACTCAAGGAACTCCTGGGACGCGGTGGAATGGGCGAGGTGTATCGGGCGGAGCACGAACTGCTCAAGCGGGATTGCGCGATCAAGCTGATCCGCCCGGGAATCGACGCGGACCCGGAGGCGATCGAGCGGTTCGAGCAGGAGGTTCGCGCGACCGCCCGGTTGTCCCACTGGAACACGGTTGAGATCTACGACTACGGCCGGACCAACGAGGGGACCTTCTACTACGTCATGGAACTGCTGGAAGGGCTGAGTTTCGCGGATCTGGTCAAGCAGACCGGTCCGCTGCCCGCGGAACGGGTGGTGTACCTGTTGTCACAGGTTTGCGATGCACTTACCGAGGCACACGGCAAGGGCCTGATCCACCGCGATATCAAGCCGGCGAACATCTTCGCCGCCACCCGCGGTGGGGTGCCGGATGTTGCGAAACTGCTCGATTTCGGACTCGTCCGGCAGGTTTCGGAGGATGGGGATTCCACGAATATCGAGTCGAATGGGATCAGCGGTTCGCCCGCCTACATGGCCCCGGAACAGGGGTTGCTCGGCGGCGTGTCGGACGCCCGCAGCGACCTTTATTCCCTCGGCGGCGTGGCGTACTTCCTTCTGACCGGACGTACACCATTCGAAGGAGCCACCATCCTGCAGCAAATCGTCGCTCACACGCGGGAAGCGGTGGTGCCGCCCTCGAAACGCGGCGTCGAGGTGCCGGGCGATCTCGAGTCTGTTGTGTTGCGATGCCTGGCAAAGTCCCCCGCGTCGCGGTTTCCCGATGCGATGTCGTTGAAAAAAGCCCTCCTGGCGTGCGAATGTGCGAGCCGGTGGGACGCGGAAAAGGCTCGGGAATGGTGGCGAACCCGGCCCGAGGTCGAGACGCGGTCGGCGGTTTCGCGGAAGAACCGAGGTTCGGCACCCGTGATGGAAGTCACCGTCGCCCTGCGGCGGGGTTCTCCGGATTGACCGGGGGCACTCTCGGCCGGTCAATCCGGCGTTGTGTCATTTCTTCATCTTCGGGGCCGGTTTCTGCTTCGGCACGATCTTGTAGGAGTTGAAGAAGGTCGCACTGTCGGGCCCGTAGACGACGGTCTTGTCGCCATAGGCCAGGATGCCGTAAACGCGCCAGTCCTGGTAGTAGATTCGGCCGCGGAGGACCGCGTCGGGGCCGTCGGGAAGTTTGGCTCCGAACTCGATGCCGACCAGGCTGCCGAGGTCGGTGTCGGTGGTGTAGGTCTCGGTGGCCTTGATTTCCTTGAGGAACCGATCCCGGGATTCTCGCAGCATTTTTGCGATTTCCGGTGCTTTCGGTTCCGCCCCGGTGTTGATGCCAAGCACCTGCACCTTGGCGGAGTGCGTCTCATATCGCACCTGCGGGTTGTCCGCGTAGTAAATCGTCGTCGGGGCCATGAAGTTGTTGGACATTCGCATCTGCGGAGTTCCCGGCATCATCACCGAGTAACCCTCATCCGCGGACTTGTCGAAGGTTTTGAACTCCTGCCGGGTCGTGACGCCCCCGGGGCGTTGCTGACAGCCGACGAGGATTGCCAGCAAGGCAAGGGCGAGCAGGATTGGTCTCATGATCACGTACCCCAGATCAAAAAGAGATCACTTCCCCAGTTCCGGTTTGAAGTCGAGGTTCTTCACCAGGAAGGCCCACTGGTCGGCGACTTCCTCGATGATCTTGGCGGTCGGTTTGCCGGCCCCGTGGCCTGCCTTGGTTTCGATCCGGGCCAGTACCGGAGCGTCGGCGGTTTGCATCGCTTGCAAAGCCGCGATGAACTTGAAGCTGTGGCCGGGGACGACGCGGTCGTCGGTGTCGGCGGTGGTGACGAGCGTCGCCGGGTATTTTCGCTTCCCCTCGCGGAGGAGTGCGTGGTAGGGGCTGTAGGCGAACTGCGCCTTGAATTCCTCGGGGTTGTCGCTGCTGCCGTAATCGTCGACCCAGAATCGGCCGGCGGTGAACTTCTGGAACCGGAGCATGTCCATGACGCCGACCGCGGGCAGGCACGCACCGTAGAGGTCCGGCCGCTGGGTCATGCACGCCCCGACCAGCAACCCGCCGTTGCTTCCCCCCTGGATCGCGAGTTTCGGCGAGGAAGTGTACTTCTCCTGGATCAGCCACTCCGCGGAGGCGATGAAGTCATCGAAGACATTTTGCTTCTTCACCTTGGTGCCGGCCCGATGCCATTCCTCGCCGTACTCGCCGCCGCCGCGGAGGTTGGCGACAGCCACGACCCCGCCCATCTCCATCCACTGCACCCGGCTGATGCTGAACGCGGGGGTGAGGGAGATGTTGAAGCCGCCGTAACCGTAGAGCAGCGTCGGATTCTGGCCGTCGAGCTTGATCCCCTTCTTGTGCGCGATGAACATCGGAACCTTGGTGCCGTCCTTGCTGGGCACGAAGACCTGCTTGACCTCGAAGTTCGCGGGGTCGACCTTGGCCTTGGATTGGCGGAAAACCTTAACTTTCCGGGTAATCAGGTCGAGCCGGTAAATCGTCGGCGGGGTCGTGAAGCTCGTGAATGTGAAGAAGGTTTCCGTGTCGGAGCGTTTGCCGCCGAAGCCGGACGCGGTGCCGATCCCGGGCAACGGCACGTCTTCCACGAAAGTTCCATCCGGGGCGTAGAGCTTCACGACGGTCTTCGCGTCGGCGAGGTACTCGCACACGAAGAGATTCCCGACGAGGTTCACCCCTTCGAGCGTGTCCTTCGGTGATTCCGGGACAATCGTCTTCCAGTTGGCCTTCTCGGGTTTCCGGGAGTCGATGGCGATCAGCCGGCCTCGCGGGGCATCGGTTTCGGTGCGGAAGTAGAAGACGGGGCCATCGTTGCCGACAAAGGAAAACTTGCCGTCGAAGTTGTCGATCAGGTCAAGGGGCATCCCGTAGGGCTCGGCGAGGTCCTTGTAGGCGATCCGTGCCCGGCGGCTGGTGGTGCCGTCGCCGATGGTGATGATGAGGTATCGGCCGTCCTCACTGACTTGCCCGCCGATGGTCCACTTCGGGTTGTCCGGCCGCTGGTAAACGAGCACATCCTCCGCCTGCGGCGTCCCGAGACGGTGGTAGTACAGTTTCTGGTTCACGTTCAGCGATTGGAACGTGTCCCCCTGCTTGACCTCCGGGAAGCGGCTGTAGAAGAACCCCTTCCCGTCCGGGGTCCAGGATGCGCTGCTGAATTTGACCCACTTCAACTCGTCGGCGAGCGGCTTGGCGGTGGCGACGTCGAGGACGTGCCAGGTGTTCCAGTCCGAGCCAGCCGCTGCGACACCGTATGCAGCGTACTTCGCATCGTCGGACGGCACGAACCCGCTCAGGGCGACGGTGCCGTCCTTGCTCCAGGAGTTGGGGTCGAGGAGCACCCGAGGTTCTGCCGCCAGCGATTCCTGGGTGTAGAGGACCGCCTGGTTCTGCAAGCCGTCATTCTTGGAGAAGAAGTACCGCCCCCCGACCTGGAACGGGGCCGAGATCTTCTCGTAGTTCCACAGTTCCGTGATCCGCTTCTTGATCGCATCGCGTTGGGGAATCGCATCCAGATAGGCCTGGGTGACCTTGTTCTCCGCCTCCACCCATGCCCGGACTTCCTTGTCTTCCCGGACGTCGTTTTCGAGCCATCGGTACGGGTCGGCGACCTTGGTTCCGTGGTAATCGTCCGTCTGATCCACTTTCTTCGTGTCGGGGTAGGTCAACTTCTTCGACTCCTGGGCGAGGACAGAGACCGCAAGCAACCCAGCGACAACGGCGGCTGCGGGAACGGCTCGGCATGCGTGCATCGGACGGTCCTTTCCGGAGAGGGCGGAACGGCGAGGGTGTGAGGCAATGCTAGCAATCGATCCCCCCCGTTCCAGGGCATGGACCGTCCGCATTCGGGGATTATCGTGGGTGGGAGAGAATCCCTTCCCCTTCTCCCCAGCGGCCCGCGGGGAAGGGGAAGTCGTTTTGACCCTCTTCCTGCTGGGAGAGGGTAGCGTCCAGATGGAACCGCTTCGGATGGAGGGGAAGATGTGCCAAAACTCGGACATGCAAATGTTAGCCGGACGCGTGAGCGAGGGAAGAATCGAATTCCTCGCTCACGCGTCGGGCTAACGGAAATCTTAGCGGCTTGGCGAGGCGGGCTCGCCAAGGCAGTAGAACCGGGAAAATCACTCCTTCGGAGCGGGAGCGGCTTCCTTGTTCGGCCGGCGGGGCATCACCCGGTAAATCCACTTCTCCGCACCGAGGCCGTTGTTGTCGTTGATCTGGATGTCCCCGAGCTTGTGCTTGCGGTCGTCCGTCGGGCGGGTGAAGTCGATCTGCAGACATTTCCGCGAGATGATCTCGGCCCCGGCGTCCGTCTTGGCCCGGGCGAGACCGTTGGACAGGCCGACGATGTAGACGCTGAAATTGTTGGTTTTCGAGGACTTTTCCGAGATTTCCGGCCATACCGCGACGCCGTACACCGCCCGCGGAATCGAGTCGGGTTTGGTCACCGGAATCCGGTCCTTGCTGATCGAGATGCAGGTCTGGAGCTTGAGTTCCCCCGTGGGATCTTCGATTTCCCGGATCTTCTTCACGATGTACGGCTGGGGCTCATCGAGGTAGTTCGCCGGTGCGTCCTTGGTGACGAGTTCCATCTCGGGGAAGAACGTCTGCGGGGTATCGGACTTGTTGTAGACCTTGTAGACCATGTACCACACCGTCCGCCGGCCCTTGTCCGGCGTGTCGACGGTCATGATGCGGACCGGGGTGTACGCAAAATTGAGCGTCCACACGCCCGGCTGGTCGAGTGGAAGGTCGATCGGATCGACGCTGCGGTACTGCGGCCCGTCGATGCTGTCCGCGAATGCGGAACTGCCGACGAAGCTGCTTCCCACGAGAACGGCGGCACCGCGGAGGAAACCTCGGCGGTCGAAATTGCACTCACCCCGCGGCATGGGACACCTCGCACACGTCGGTCGTGTCAACAATTCCACACGTACCCGTATACGCGACCATAGCCGGGTCGGTTCACCGGATCAAGACAATGTGCGCCAGGGGAATCGGAGGCGGGATTCCGGTGCCGTCACAGGCCGCGAAACGCGTCCGGACGGTGCGAGTCTGGAATCCCGCCCCCTGACAGATCGGGGACTCTACTTGCCCAGAAGGTGGTCGATGGGAATCGACCGGAGGGTCCGCTCGTCCTCTTCCTTCGCCAGTTCGAGCCGGCCGCCGGGGAGGGACCAGGCGTACCGCTTGTCGTTGAAATCGCGGTCGTCCCACAGTGGCGGATCCGTGTTGTCGCGCATTTCGTCCACGAATTTCTCGACCAGCCCGGGCAGATTCTGCAAATCCACGAGTTGCTTCCCCCGTTCCACCTTCACCGGGCTCGGGTGGAAGATCTTGCTGCTCTTCCGGTTGATCTGCACGTTGCACTGCCCGGCGAGGCGGGTCTGCCGCTCGTCCGATTGCGGATGCATCCAGGCAACGAAGGTACTCCGCTTCGCGGTGGCTCGTTTGATGTAGTCGACGAGGGAAATGCTCTGCCGATCGATGACGCTCGGAGGGTCGATCCAGATGCAACCGGACACGTCACGGCCTTCCGGGTTGGCGACGAGGCGTGGAGAGAATCCGCCGGCAATGCGGTATCGGTTCCATTCGGTGGCGAGCCACATCGACCCGATGACGGCCCCTTCCCGGAGTCCGATGACGATGATGTTCCCGGTGTTGCACTCGCTGGCGTCGTTGCGGCGATCGAGGAAGGACCGCATGGTGGCGACATCGTTGACGAGGGTACGGTAGTAGCCGGGCTTGAAGTCCTCGAACTTGATCTCCGTCGGCGCGTCCTTGGTGCGGTAACCGCGAACGAGTTTGCGGTTGGTCTGGTCGTCCCAGAATTCCTCGCGGATGGCGGTGCTCGCGCCGTTGCCCCGGAAATCGAAGGTGAGGGTGGCACACCCGTCGGCGTGGAGCCGGTCTGCGATGGCCTCGCACATATCGGGTCGGCGATTGTCGCCGATGCCGTCGAGAATCAGAACGGCCGGCGATTTCGTGCCCTTGGTTCCCGCGTGGTAGTGGCCGACCAGTTCGACACCGTCATGGGTGACCAGCTCGATGCGCTGGGCTCGCTCCGCGGCTGTTGCGGGCAGGGAGAAGAAGGTCGCCAGGGCGACGCCCGCAAACAGCCAGCGGAGAGTGGTGCGAGACATGGTGGTTCTCCTTTCGGGAGGTTGCAACGGCGGTGACGCCCCAGACGGCCGGGCGGGCCGTAGGGGTGCGTCTGGCAAACACAGAAGGGTGCGGGTTACTCGACGCCGGCGGATTCTCGGCTCAGCAATTCCCGCAGGGCCGTGTCGAGTTCCGTCGCCGAGATCGGCTTCGGGAACAACGGCACGGTCGACAATCGCCCAAACGCGACCGCAGTGTACGGTCGAATCTCGGCGGACATGAAGCATCGCACGACTTCCGGATCGGATCGGAGCAGTTCCGCGGCCGTCCGCGAGCCTTGCAACCCGGGAAGCTGGAGGTCGATCAGCGCGACCCGGATCGTTCCGGGATTCTCGAGGACCATCTGCACCGCCGATTGTGGTGCCTCGGCCTGGCGGACATCCCACCCGAGCGAGGCCATCGCGTCGGCGAGGCGGTTCCTCGAGGTCGAGTTGGGGTCGAGAATCAGCAACCCGGGCGGCGAATTCCCCCTGCCCGCGGGTTTCCGAGATGCCGGGGCGGAATTGGCATCCGGAATCCCCCGCTGGGCAGCGAGTTGGTCGATCAGGTCATCCAGGCACTCGGGCAGTTCCTCCGGGTCGTCCAGGACGACATCTGCGATCGGCGGAGCTTCGGGTCCGACGCCGATGGCCACGCCACCAGTGTCGGAAGTGGATTTCATGCCTTCCACGTCGTTGGCGGCGTCGCCGAAGTAGACGGCGACGGGGAGGCGACCCAGGTCGGCGGCCGCGTGGGAGACGATCGAGCCTACTGCCGTCCCCTTGTTCCAGCCATTCGCGGGAGTCACTTCCACGGCCTCGTCATCCAGCCGGCATTCGAGCTCGTCGAAGACGGCGAGAAGATTCGTCACCTCGAAGCCGAAACATCGGGCGGCTTCCGGTTCGAGACCGCGGAAATGGATCGTGGCGGCACCGGGCTTTTGCTCCATCCAGGTGCCGGGGTATTTCGCAAGAAGATCGAGCAATTGCAGGTGGATCCCCTCGAGCAAGCGGCCGATCTCGTCGGCGATCGGGCACCGTTCCGTGTCTCCGAGCAGGTCGATTTCGAGCCCCCAGGAGCCGGCGTAGTAGACGCCATCGAGGCCGACCATTTCCTTGACATCCGGGAGGGCCCGGCCACTGAGCACGGCCACCCGTACGCCGGGAAGCGTCGCCAATCGGCGGAGCTTCTGGCGGGTCGCCGGCGCCAGTCGCGCCTGACTCGGATGCGGGGCGATGGGTGTGAGCGTGCCGTCGTAGTCGAAGAGCACCGTCACGGGTCGGCCGTGCCCGTACTCCTGAGCCACCTGATTCACCCACCCGGAACGTCCTGGATGGACAGCCATCATGAGCCGGTCCCTGCGAGGATTCGGTCATCCTCGTCCGCCGAGGTGACCGCCAACTCTTCGTCGATTTCGATTTCCTCGGTCTCTTCCATTTCCACTTCCGCGGCGAGTTTGCCGACTTCCATCAGCAACTTGCCGGCCCAGCGGTAGATGTTGTGCTCCTCGACCTGGTGCCGCATCTTCCGCATCCGGCGTTTCTGGTCCGCTGCCGGCATCGTCAGGGCGGTGTGCATTCCCTCGGCAAGTTGTTCCACGTCGAACGGGTTGACGATCACCGCATCGCGGAGTTCCCGGGCGGCGCCGGTGAATTCGGACAAAACCAGCACACCCTGCTCGTCCCCCCGGGCGGCGACGAATTCCTTGGCGACGAGGTTCATCCCGTCGTGGAGGGCACTCACGACGCACCCGGCGGCCATCCGGTACAGAACGTACAACTCTTCGGGCCCGCGGTGCTCGCTGATCATGACGATCGGTTCCCAGCCGCCGACCGCGTGCTTCTTGTTGATGTTCTCGACGAGCTCCTGCACCGAGTTATTCAGATCCCGGTATGCCGCGAGATCCGTCCGGCTCGGGGCACCGACTTGCAGGAAGTGGAAATTCCCCTTCCATTCCGGGTGCGTGTCGAGGAGCCGATCGACGGCCTTGAGGCGTTCCGGGATTCCCTTCGTGTAGTCGATGCGGTCGACGCCCACGAGAATCGGTCGTTGGCCAAGCTGGTAGCGTTTCCGCAACCGGGCGGAGCGGGCCCACCAGTCGTCTCCGAGATACTCTTCCGCGAGCCCCGGGTCGAGGCTGATCGGGTGCGGGCGGACGCCGGTGACATGGCCGTTCCGCTCGACGGAGAACCGTTCCCGGTCGATCCGGCACTCGATGGTGCGGTCGACAGTTTCCAGGAAGTTGTTGCAGTGATACTGGATGTGGAACGACATCAGATCGTTTCCGAGCATCCCTTCCAGGATCTCCTTGGCCCACGGGCAGACGCGGAAGGTCTCCGGGTGTGGCCAGGGGATGTGCCAAAACTGGGCGACGACCAGGTCCGGGCGGGCTCGTTTGAGTAGCCTCGGAAGCAAAGCGAAGTGGTAGTCTTGAACGAAAACCATCGCCGGGCCGCCCCGCGCTTCCTCGAGCACGGCCTCGGCGAAGAGTTCGTTCACTTCCTGGTACGCCGCCCAGTGGGCAGGATCAAACGACGGGCGGCAGTACACCTGGTGGCACAGGGGCCACAGTGTGCTGTTCGCGAACCCGTAGTAGTAGCCTTCTTCCTGTTCCTTCGTCAGCCACACCCGTCGCAGGGTGTAGTTCGGATCGTCCGGCGGTACTCCGACCCGGCCGTACTCGTCAACCGTGGCACGGTCCGCATCCCCGGAACCGTGGGCAATCCAGGTCCCGCTGCAAGCTTGCATCACCGGGTCGAGTGCGGTCGTCAGGCCACCCGCGGGACGCATCCACTCGATCTGACCGTTCCGGTAACGGTGGATGTACGGCTCCCGATTCGCGACTACGATGAGCTTGGCCCCACCAAGGCGCGTCTGGGCGACATGCACGAGCCGTTCTTTCGACCAACTCATTTGCGAGTCCTCTAGTTCGGGCGGAGAGGCCGACCAGGGGCCGGGCTTCGTGAGCGAATTCACCTAACGCAAGGGGGGTGCCGAAATGACTGTTCACCGCTCGGTGCGGAATTTGTTGGGGGTCGGGCAAGCGGTTTCCCAGGGAAACTTTCCGTAACCCGAACCAGGAAACGGGAATCTAGCCTCGGTTTTCTTCCCCGAGAAAGTGTTTGCCCAGATCCGGAACTGAAGAAATTCCGGGACAAAATCCCGATTTCTGACCAGCTTCTGGACCGGTCTGTCCAGATGTTGGACAAGCTCAGGTGCCACATGACACCTCAACTCGTTGCCCGCCTCACCGCACCCGTCGCCATCCTGAGCCTCCTGCTCCTGGTGACGGCACTCGGGTCGGCGTGGTACATCCATCACCTCCAGCGAACCGCCACCGAGGTGATGATGAATCACATCGAAAGTGTCCAGGCGGCCCAGGAACTGGAGATCAGCATTCGCGAGATCAGCACCCAGTTCAACCGATACCTCATCACTCTCGACCGGAAGCACCTCGAACCGGTTCCCCGGATGCGGGAACGCACCGCTGACGCCCTCGCCCGGGCAGAACGGGCCGCGAAAACCCCGCAAGAACAGGCCCTGATGAAGCGGCTCCGCCAGGGGTACGCCCACTTCTTCCGTCAGTACGATTCCATCCTGGAGAAGCCGACCCAGGGGCTGTACCCGAAGATCATCGAGTTGACGGATAGCGTGCTGCTCAAGGAAATCCTCGAACCCGCCCACGAGTACAGCCGGCTCAACGAGGGGATGCTGACCCGAACCACCGAGGAATACCGGGAACTCTCCGACCGCCTGATGACCTGGCTCGTCGCACTCGGAGTCTGCGGTGCCCTCGGCGGCGGACTCGGCGGGATGGTCCTCGCCGTCACGATCCGTCGCAGCCTGCTCAAGGCGGAGCAGCAGATCCAGCTGACGGCCGCGCAACTCGACGAGGCAGCTCACCGCGGTCGACTCGTTGCCGTCTCGACGGAAACCCCGACCGACCCCGTCGCCCGGATGACCGTCTCCGCGTCTGCGGTTTTGCAGCGACTCAAACAGACGGAACGGGACGCGCTGCGGGCCGAGCAACTCGCCTGGGCCGGGCAGATGGCGGCGGGCATCGCCCACGAAATCCGCAACCCCCTGATGGCGATCAAGGTCCTGATCCAGGCCGCCGCCGAACGCCGTAAGGGCCCAGGGTTCCGGCCCAAGGATCTGCAGGTTCTCGAGGAAGAGATCGTCCGACTGGAACAGATCGTCTCCGGGTTCCTCGACTTCGCCCGGCCCGCCCGGCCCGAGTTCCGACCTGTCGACTTGAAGGAACTTTCCGACCGCACCCTCGACGGCGTCAAGGCCCGGGCGGAACTGCAAGGCGTCGAGATCAAAATCGAACCGCCCGACGACCCGACAGTGGTTTCCGCTGATCCGAACCAGTTGCGGCAGGTGCTGTACAATCTCGTCTTCAACGCGCTCGACGCCCAGCCGCAAGGGGGGCACATCTGGGTCCGGTTCTCGAAACAGATCACGACCGACGGATACCCGGAACTGGTTCTCCGCTTCGAGGACGCCGGTCCTGGTCTTCCCGCGGAGCTCGGTGATCGGATTTTCGAGCCATTCGTGAGCACGAAGGAATCCGGGCTCGGGCTCGGTCTATCGATTTGTCGGCGAATTGCGGAAAGCCACGCCGGCAGCCTGACGGCGGAGCCGCTCGCCTCGGGTGGGACCGCGTTCGTGCTACGCTTACCGGTGTTCCACGAGCCGTCACCGCCGCAACTTGCGGAAGGATCTGCAGCCGGAGGGTCGCGTGCCTAAGCTCCTGATCGTCGACGACGAGCCCAACGTTCTCTACTCCCTGCAGACGGGGCTGGAATCGGACGACCTCATCGTGGTGACCGCGAAGACGGCCAAGCAGGGCCTCGCAAAAGTCGCAGCCGAGCGGCCGGACGCGGTTCTCGTCGATGTCCGCCTTCCGGATATGTCCGGCTTGGAACTCTTCGGACTCATCAAGGAGGCGGACCCGCAACTGCCGGTGATTGTGGCGACGGCCTTCGCGGAAACCGATACCGCCATCGAGGCGATGAAGCGCGGCGCGTTCGAGTACCTCCTCAAACCGGTGGATCTGCACTTTCTTCGCGAGGTCGTCTCCAAGGCGGTCGAGCTTCGCCGGATGCGGGCGACCGTCGCCAGTTTCGACCCCGGTGCCGACCCCGCCAAGGCGGACCAGATCGTCGGCCAATCGGCGGCGATGCAGGAAGTTTACAAGGCCATCGGCCGGTTCGCCCCGCAAGACGTCACCGTGCTGATCCTCGGGGAATCCGGGACCGGGAAGGAACTCGTCGCGAGAGCGCTGTTCCAGCACAGCCAGCGTGCGGCCAAGCCCTTCCTCGCGATCAACTGTGCCGCCATTCCGGAAAACCTCCTGGAAAGTGAGTTGTTCGGCCACGAAAAAGGGGCGTTCACCGGCGCTGACCGACTCCGCGTCGGGAAATTCGAGCAGGCCAACGGCGGCACGCTCTTCCTCGACGAGGTCGGCGATATGGCCCCGGGAACGCAGGCCAAGGTGCTCCGCGTCCTCCAGGATCAGCAGTTCGAGCGAGTCGGCGGGCGGGAACCGGTCAGCGTCGACGTCCGGCTCATCGCCGCCACCAACCGCAAACTCGAGGAAATGGTCACCGAGGGGAAGTTCCGCGAGGACCTGCTTTACCGCCTCAACGGGGTGACGATCACGCTTCCGCCGTTGCGGGAACGCCAGGACGACATTCCGCCGCTGGTGAATCACTTCATCAAGCTCGCGAACACCAAGCTCAGCAAGCACGTGCAGACGACGACGCCCGAGGCGATGCGGGTGCTGACGTCGCACCCTTGGCCCGGGAACGTGCGCGAGTTGCAGAACGCGGTCCGCTATGCGGTGATCCGGGCGGTTTCGGAGGTGCTGACGGTCGACTGCCTGCCCTCGACGGTTGCAGGAACCTCCGCGGTGCCAACGCCGACAGATGGGGGGAAACTCACCGACATCCGCGAGCGGGTCCGAGCCCTACTCGCGGCGGGGGAGGCGGACGTTTACCGTCAGATCATCCACGAGGTGGATCGAGAAGTGCTGCTCGAAACGCTCAAACATGTGCAGGGGAATCAGGTCCAGGCGAGCGAGCTTCTCGGAATTTCGAGGACGACTTTGCGGTCAAAGCTCGCATCGCTGGAAACCGATCCCCCGCGTCGAACGTGGTCCGCGGAGTGACAGGGTGGCATTTACAGGCCAGAATCGCCATTGAAGCCGATCTTCCCACCCCCGAACTGACCGAACCCGCCTCCGACGACTCCAAATTGACCGCCACCGAATCCACCACCTCCGAACTGGCCGAAGCCGCTGAATCCGCCGCCGCCAAACTGACCGCCGAAGCCGCCACCGCCGAACTGTCCACCAAAGCCGCCAAATCCGCCGCCACCGAACTGTCCGCCGAATCCGCCGATTCCACCGCCGCCGAATTGGCCGCCGAAACCGCCGATCCCGCCGCCGAGCTGGCCGCCAATGCCACCGATTCCACCCACACCGCCAATTCCACCGATACCACCGATGCCGCCAACTCCCCCTGCTCCGCCAATCCCTCCGAGTTGCCCACCGCCGAGGGCGCCGAGTTGACCGGGGCGAAGCGGAGGCAGTGCGACAAATCCCGCCGGTGCGGTCCGGTTCCCGACGACGAGGTTCGGAACCGTGCCGGGAGCACCGAACGGCAGATTCCGGTTCAGGCCAGGCACTTGCGCCGGGGCGGGCGAGTAGACCATCAGCGCAACCGAGCAGACGCCGAGCCCGGCAGCCACTTTGGTGAGGAACGAAGCGACACGATTCATGGCGCGACCTTCTGGGGATTGTACGCCTCTTCGAGGAGGGCCGGCAGGACCTGCCAACGAGGCGGGAGGAAATCGGCGAGGAAAACTTTTTCCTGAACTTTGCAAATTCTGCGCCCGAACTTCATATTTCGGAAGCCGAACAAACCCTGAATCGCTCGCGAATTCCGAAGAACATTACACGGAAAGTTCCCAGACGTACCTATTTTAACACAGAGCGGGGGCTGTTCTCGAACCAAAACGTGGCAAGTTCCATCCCCGTTGGCGCTCCTCGCCGAGAAATCGGAAAAATCGGGAGGACCCTGCTTCCTCTTTCCAATCCTCGGTTCGCCTTCCGCTCTCCTCGCACCTCGGGGTAGACTCCCGCCGACCTGGCTGTCCCCGGAGTCGAATCATGGCCACGACCCGTTTCCCCTGGTGGATTTTCCTCGGTGCGATGATCCTCGCCATCGGCTACCTGCCGATGCTCTCGGCTCCGTTTGACTTCACCGATGACGGGAACCTCGTCTACCCCGCACCCGCGGGCACCACCTTCTCCGGGCATGTCCAGCTCTGGTGGGACAAGGTGGCGTCCAACGTCGAGCACCTCGGACCATTCCGGCCGACGCTATGGATCCACTGGGAAGTCATGGCCAACACCCTCGGAGGAGATCCCGTCGCCTGGCGAGGGGTCCGGCTCGTCTGGTGCGGATTCGCGGCGGCGATGCTCCTCTGGCTGCTACGCGTTCTGAACCTGACCCCGACGGCCGCCCTCCTCGCCGCCGCCGCCGCGATGTGGAACCCCTACCGCAACGAAATCTGGACGAGCCTGACACTGTCGGAGGGAGTCGCGATGCCGTACGCGATGCTCGCCCTCGTCGCGGCCCGGATGGCCGTCACCGCCCAGAAACCGTGGAAGTGGGATCTCCTGTCGATCCTGTGCCTCCTGATCTGCCTGGGTTGCAAGAACACGTTCGTGGCGGTCGTCCCAGCCCAGCTTGCACTCCGCCTTTTTCCGGATGGGATGTCCCTTCTCGAAGGTTGGCGGGCGAACCGCTGGCGGGCGGCGACCTACCTGCTTCCGCTGGCGATGCCCGCGGCCCACTTCGTGTACTTCAAGCTCCACTGGCACCCCGGCCAGTACCAGACCCCCGGCCCGAGCGTGGAGCAACTGGCCCGGTTCGCATCCTGGATGAAGGGTGCGGCGGGCCTGGATTTCCTCGGGGTTGGGATCGTACTCGTGGTGGTGGCACTGTTGCGGAACCGGCCCGACTTCCGCGGATTCCTCTCGACGCACCGGGCGGCAGTGCTGTGCGGAACGCTCCTCCTCGCGGCGGGAACGGCGGTCTATCTCCCGCTCCCGATGGTGGCGGCCCGCTACACAATGCCCGCGATTTGGGGCTTCGACATCCTTCTCGGCCTGACACTGACCGCGTTCCTCGCCCTTCCGCTGGCCTGGCCGAAACGAATCGCCTACGCCGGGGTCGTCGCCGGGCTGGTGGTGATGACGGTCGCCAACATCGGCCGGCAGGAAAAGGTCGCCGCCCGGTCCCGGATGTTGTGGGAGACCGTATTCGAGGTGGAACGATCTGCACCAACCGGTGCGGGCGTCGAGTGGGTCAGCGGCGAAACCGGAGCCGGCTCCCTCAACGTCGAGGAGGGAATCCACTTCCGCTGGCACCTCCTCAACCGGGGCCGACCGGATGTCGCGGTCCTTCTGGTGGACGGGGAAGGCACGCCGATCCCGCGGGTGGAACTGCCCAAATTCGAGGGTGCCCCGGAATTCCGCATCACCGGTGCATCGGTGGCCGCGTCGGATCGCTGGGAAACGCTGGAGATCAAGGAGGCGACCTACTGGCTCGGCCGGAAACGGTACGCCTGCCGGATCGAGAGAGCGAAGCGACCCGGTGCGGGCGTCGTCATCATCGACCCTGCCACCGCCGCCTTCATGCGTGCCGCCTTCGAGAACCCCGGCCACGACTCGGAACTTCTCCGGAAACTCGTGGAACCCCCACCAACCCCGGTCCGGAACCCCACCGCGTTCCTCACCGGCAGGGCAGATCCGGAGTAGCGCTCCCCTGTGCGATCGGTGGTTCGGTTCGTGAAATGGGGGTATGACACCGATTCGCGTCAATCTGGGGCCGAGGTCCTACGACATCGCGTTTGCTGACGGGGAACCGGCAGGGTTTGCGGAGTTCGCCCGGCGGGTCGCGGCGAAATCGGCACTTGCGGTGGTCGTCTCGGATGGGAACGTGCAAGCTCACGCATCAGCGATTGCGGATGCGTTGGGGATGGTCGGGTTCCGCACGGAATCGGCGACCATCCCGCCGGGGGAAGAATCGAAGGCGATCGGGGTCGCGACTTCGCTGTACGATCGGCTGGCGGCGGTTCTTGCGGATCGGAAGACGCTCGTCGTCGCGGTCGGGGGTGGGGTTGTCGGTGATCTCGCGGGGTTCGTGGCGGCGACCTACAACCGCGGGTTGCCGCTCCTGATGGTGCCGACAACGCTCCTTTCCATGGTGGATTCCTCCGTCGGCGGGAAGGTCGGGGTCAACCACCCGCGGGGGAAGAACCTCATCGGGGCGTTCCACCAGCCGGCCGGAGTCTGGATCGACCCTGCGTTCCTCGACACCCTCCCAGACCGGGAATTCCGCAGCGGCCTGGCGGAAGTCGTGAAGTACGGCGTGATCCTCGACCCCGATTTCTTCGCGGAACTGGAACGGGACGCGACTGAGATTCTTGCCCGCGACCCCGCAGCCATCCTTCGCATCGTGGCCCGATCGTGTCGCCTCAAGGCGGACGTCGTCGAGCAGGACGAGCGAGAAGAGACGGGGCTGCGAGCGGTCCTGAATTACGGCCATACCTTCGCCCACGCCTTCGAGACGGTCGGCGGCTACGGGGCGTGGCTCCACGGCGAGGCGGTGGCCGCGGGGATGGTGTGTGCCAGTCGGCTCGCGGAAAAACTCGGGCGGATCCCCGCGGAACTCACACATCGGCAGATCGAGATCCTCGCAAAATTCGGGCTGCCCACCGCCCCGCTGCGGAACTGGCCGATCGAGGCGATGATCGACGTGATGCGGCGCGACAAGAAAGCGGAGGCGGGCAAGCTCCGGTTCGTGCTCCCCACCCGACTCGGGCATGTCGAACTCGTTGATGGGGTTCCCGAAGAACTGGTCGCCGAGGTCCTCGCGGGACCATGAGTTACCACCGTCTCGCGAACTGGATCCGGGATCGCCTCGTTTTCGCGTACGTCCTCGCCGGATGCATCTGGGCCGTCTGGATCGGCTCGGTGATTCTCGGCGGCGGCACCTTCGACGCGATCGGCCTACTCTTCGCCGGCGACCACATCGCCTTCTACACCCCGGCCCGGCTGATTCTCGAGGGGAAGCCGGGGGAACTGTACCACTACGAGTTCACAAGTCAGTACCAGCAGGCTTTGTTTCCCGGGAAGTACAACTCGGCGAATCTCTTCCGGAATCCGCCGTTCTACGCGCTGCTGTACGTCCCGACGGCGAAGCTGCCGTACGCGGTGAGTGCGGGGTTCTGGAACGTGGTCGGGCTGGCCGGGCTGGTGCTGGGAATCCGCTGGCTGGGCGTGGATCGGCCGTGGCGGGTGACGGTGTGGGCACTGGCGTTTCTGCCGGTCTACACGGTGATGAGTTACGGCCAGAATTCGCTGCTGAGCTTCGCGGTGTTCGCGGGATGCTACCGGCTTCTGGCGGATGGTCGGCCGTTCCGGGCGGGGTTGGTCGCGGGGTTGCTCTGCTTCAAGCCGACGCTTCTGATCGGGCTGGTGGTGTGGGGTCTGCTCGACATTCGCCGGTTGTGGCCGGCCGCGCTGGGGGTCGTCGTCACGGCGGTGGTGCTGGTGGCGGGGAGCTATGCGATCGTGCCCGAGGCGTGGGACGCGTATCTTCGCAACCTCCGGGATCTCGCGGCGTACAACGGGTTCGATCAGTGGAAGGCCCACACCGTGTGGGTCTTCTGGCACCTGCTTTTGCCCGACTTTCCGCGAACGGTGCAAGTTCTGACGTGGATCGTGACGCTGCTCGGACTGGTCGAGTTCTACCGGGTCTGGCGGGTTCGCGGGGGCGAGCTTCCGGTGATGTTCGGGGCGGCAGTTGCGATCACGCTCTGGGCGACGCCGCACGCGATGATCTACGAGTGGTCGCTGGCGGTGATCCCCGCGGCGTTGTGGTGGCACGCCGACCGCCAGCACCGCGACGTCTGGCTCGTCATCTTCACCGTCGTTTGGGCGACGTTCCTCACCGGAACCGACGTTTCCCGCGGGCTCGATTGGTTCCAGCGGGAAATCCTCGATTGGCAGACGGTGTACCTGTTCCAGTACACGATCCCCGTCGTCGGATGGGCGGGGTGGAAGGCGTCCCGGTTGCTCCGCGACCCGAAGCCGGCGATGGAAACGGAGCCGACTCCTGCCCGGAAGCCGTGAGCGTCCGGGGTTTCGAGCCCCTGCCCCCTCGCCCTCTTGTTTTTCGGCGGTTCCGGACGAAGCTATCGGTTTACCCGCCCTCTCCGAATCCGACCGTCACGGTGCTCCCGATGTCAGAGGCTTCGTTCAAACCGTTCGTGCCGCCCGAGGATTCGCCGCCGGAATTCACGCTCGTGCCCGTCCTGACCGGGGCGTTTCTCGGCGTGATTTTCGGTGCGTCCTCGGTGTATCTCGTCTTGAAAGTCGGGCTGACGGTGTCGGCGTCGATCCCGGTCGCGGTCCTGGCGATGGCGATGTTCCGCGGGTTTTCGAAGCTGACCGGGATGCGGCCGACCACGATCCTGGAAAACAACATCGTCCAGACCACCGGGTCCGCGGGGGAGTCGATCGCGTTCGCCGTTGGGCTCGCCATGCCGGCCCTCCTTCTGCTCGGCTTCGATATCGACGTCATCCGCGTCATGACGGTCGGCGTCCTCGGCGGGTTGCTGGGAATCCTCATGATGATCCCGCTTCGCCGGGCGTTTGTTGTGAAGAAGCACGGCGAGTTGAAGTACCCCGAGGGAACCGCCTGTGCGGAGGTTCTGATCGCCGGGGAAAAGGGAGGTTCCACCGCGTTGATGGTCTTCCTCGGGCTCGTGATTGGATTCGTGTACCAGTTTCTGATGCTCGGTTGCAAACTGTGGAAAGACGTCGCGGAGACGGCGCTCTCCTTCACCGGGGCGGGGGGGAAGACGGTCGGTTTGAAGGGAGGGGAACTCGGGCTGGAAGCGTCCGCACCGCTGCTCGGGGTCGGCTACGTCATCGGACCGCGGATCTCGTGCATCATGGTCGCCGGCGGGGTGCTCGCCTACCTCGTCCTGACGCCGATGATCGTCTTCTTCGGCGAGAACCTCGACAAGCCGCTCCCGCCCGCAAAATCGAAGATCGTCGACGGTGAGGAAAAGGGCCTGATCCGAAACATGTCGGTGGGGGAAATCCGCAACAACTACATCCTCTACATCGGGGCCGGGGCGGTGGCGGCGGGCGGGATCATCGCGATGTTCCAGGCGTTGCCGGTGATTTTGGGCTCGGTGGTGGCGGGGTTCCGGGACTTTCGTGCGGAGCGTCGGGCGGCCCGGGACGGGACTGCGACGGCGGCCCCCCGAACCGAGCACGATCTGCCAATGGCGGTCGTGATTTTCGGAAGTTTGGGAATGGTCCTGGCCCTCGCGGCGGCACCGACGCTGGGGCTCGGCTTGAACCCGGGCGGAATCGCCGGGGCGGTCATGATCCTCGCGTTCGGGTTCCTCTTCGTCACCGTCTCCAGCCGGCTCACCGGGGAAATCGGCTCCTCCTCGAACCCGATCTCCGGGATGACCGTCGCGACGCTCTTGCTGACGTGCCTGATCCTGCTCGGGCTCTCGTTCGCGGGGGTGGTGACGATCAACAAGGAACTCAAACTCGCCGCCCTGACAGTGGCCGCGGTGGTGTGCGTCGCGTCGAGCAACGGGGGAACCACCTCGCAGGCGCTCAAGACCGGGTTCCTGGTCGGGGCGACGCCGCGGAAGCAGCAGTACGCGATCCTCATCGGCTCGCTGACTTCCGCGGTTGCGATCGGGTTCGTGCTCCTGCTCATGAACCAGGTCGGGACGACGTACTCCAAGAAGGGCCTGCCGACGGCGACGATGGATGTGTCGAAACTGTCCGGCCGGGATCATGTGCGGACCGGGCCGTACGACACCGACAAGACGGAGTACGCGGTCCTCAACGTCGGGGAAGGCGAGGAAACCAAGCTCGACCCCGCGCTCTTCCGCACCGGCAAACCCGGCGACGTCCCCCCGGGGCGGTACCTCATCGACTCGGAGGGGAAGTTCGCGTACCTCGTCGACCCGGCGATCAATGGGAAACTCAAGGAGCAGGACGACGGCAGCCCGGGGCCGCGGAAGTACGACGCCCCCAAGACGCAGTTGATCTCGCTGATCATCAACGGGGTTCTCGACCAGTCGTTGCCGTGGGACCTGGTGATGCTCGGCGTCCTGATCGCGGTGACGTTGGAGCTTTCCGGGGTGCCAGCGCTTCCGTTCGCGGTGGGGGTGTACCTGCCGCTGTCGTCTTCGACGCCGATTTTTGTCGGCGGGTTCGTGCGATGGTTGGCGGACAGGGTCAAGGGCCGATCCGACGATTCCGAGACGAGCCCCGGCGTGCTGCTCGGGTCGGGGTACATTGCGGGAGGCTCGATCGCTGCCGTTGTGGTGGCGTTCCTCGCCTTCGACGAGAAACTGTTGGAAAAGATCGACCTCTCGAAGCTGGCGGCGTTCCAGGAAGGGGCGAAAAGCGACGCCCTGGTGGCGGGAATGTTCGGGCTTCTCGCGGTGATCCTGTTCCTGATCGGAACCGAGAAATTCCTCGGCAAACCCCGCAACGGCGAGGGGTCGAATTCCGGCCAGGGCGGGTGATCCGGGTCGCCTTGGCGGCGGATCAGGCATCTACCACGGCGATTCCATCATGTTCACGATGTTCTTGGCGAGGTCCTTGATCGCCATCTGCATCCCGGTGGCGTTGGATTCGCCGAGTTCGGGCAGGAATCGGCCGCGACCGGTCACCCGCAACGGGAGGATGGTAGCGGGCGGCGGGGGTGGCGGTTGCACCGGAAGGCTGGGGTCGAACGGCGGCGGCGGCGGGGGCGGCGGGGCGACGCCGTTGAGGGCACGACCCGTACGCAGGTCCCGCCAGGCCACCTCGACCGTGATCACGTACTCCAGTTGCCGCGCATAGTTCGCCCGGTCTCGGTTGAGGACGAGCTTGTTGACCCCGACGATGGTGCCGACGAGTTCCGTGTCCGCCTTCGCGGGGTCGGATTGCACCCGAATCGGCGTCTTCCGCGTGTTGAGTTCCTGGACAATCGCCTCGGTGAGATCCACCTCGATACCCCGGTTCGGGGTCGTCACGAAGGCGACGTTCTTGAAGACCGGGATGTAGACCGAGCGGATGTTGGGGTCGTACGGCGGGGCGGTGGTGTATCCGAGGAAGCAGAAGTTTCCGTCCCCCTGGCAGCCCGCGATGCTTCCGAGCGCGACGGTTCCGAGCGAGGCGAGGCCGGTCGCGAAGAAGGCTCGGCGGGTGAGGAGAAGTCGCGTCACGGGAACCTCGGAAAGACTCGTCGGGATTCGCGAACGGCTCACTTCGTGGGGTTGCCAAGGTCCGCCGGCAGTTCCCGGGGGACATCGAGCGGACGCGATTTCTGCGGTTTGTCCGGATTCGGTTCCGCCGGTGCGACATCATCCGCTTCCGGGACGGAACCCATGATGTGGCCCCATTCCCGCTCGATCGATCGCCACATCCCGTTCTTCTTCCCGGCAAGGCGGTCCGTTTCCATCTTCTGGCGGACCTTCTCCAGAGCGGCGAGGCGCTCCATCGCGAGGTCGGAGTACTTCGTCCCTGGGTATCGCCGGGTCACGAGTTCGTACATGAAGTAGGCGGAAGCGGGGTGGTGGGTCCGCTCGTAGTACTTCGCGGTCTGGAAGTCTTTCTCGGCGAGTTGGACGCGGATCGCGAGCTTCTGGCGGGTCAGCCAGGCGGCTTTCTCCTTGTCCGCGACGTAATCCGGAACGACGGCCTCGGCGTGGTGGACGAGTTGCAGGGCCTCGGATGCTTTCTGCGAGTCGTAGACGGCCCCGCCGGTGGCGTTGTTCTTCGCCATGACCGCGAGCTTGACGCCTTCCTGCCAGAGCGGGGAGTCCTTGTGCATCTCCACGAGCTGGCTGAAGAAGTGGTCGGCGTCCTCGAATCGGCCGCGATAGAAGTGGACGTAGCCGCACCAGAAGAGGGCCTTGTCTGCGTTCGGGCCGGTCAGGTCGTGCGTGTGGACCGCCTCCAGGTACTTCAACGCCTCCCCTTCCTGGTCGATCGACGGCCGGGAACGGTCGGTGAAGTTGGGAAGGCTGACAGATTCCCACCATGGATGGCTCTTGCCGGCGAGTTCGTCCTCGATCTGCTTGAGGGTTCCCTCTTCGAGCCACTTGTATGCGATGCCGTACATCCGGGTGCACGCCTTCTCGCGGTACGCCCCGGCGGGGAAATCCTGCAGTTGGCGGTTGTAGTGCGTGATCGCCTCCAGCATTCGTTTCCGCTCTCGAAGGCACTCGGCCTCCTGGTAACGGGCCCGTTCCGCCAGCAGCACCGGGTTCAACGTGTTGTTCGCGACGTCCGCGTAGATTTCCTGAGCCTCTTCGTATTTCTGCTCCTCGAAGAGCTGGTCCGCCTTCGCTGTCTTGGCCTCCGCTTCCGGGTCGTGGTAGGAACTCGTGATGATGGAGCGGACGTGGTTGAAGGTTTTCTTTTTGAGGTTCCCCATGGACTGACACCCGAG
This sequence comes from uncultured Alcaligenaceae bacterium, assembly GCA_964552815.1. Taxonomy (GTDB): domain Bacteria; phylum Planctomycetota; class Planctomycetia; order Gemmatales; family Gemmataceae; genus CAYUHJ01. The sequence goes on from CAZKIQ010000005.1 coordinate 109,960, forward strand.
GGTGCTCAGCAATGGGGCGAGAAGCACTGCGAGGCCGACGGCGAAGCCGGTGCGGCGTGTGACCGCGGTTGGTGCGAACCGAGTCGAGCGATCGTCGGGCATGGCGTCCGTTCCCCCGGTTACCGTCAGCCGTCCACGTACCCCAGCAGGCGAGGTCGTCGCCCGAGCACATACCCGACCGTCTGGCCGAGAATCTGCCGGACTTCTGGCAGAGCCGGTGATGACCCTGCTTCCCTCTCCCCGACCGGTTCGAGTTCGCGAATCGCTTCCCAGGCGGCTCGCGAAATCGGTCGGTGATCCCGCATTCCCCGGCTGCAGTCGGGGCACAGAACCCCGCCCGCGACCGGGCTGTATCCGAGCCGGGCGACATCCGCAAGACCGGTCAGGTCTCGTTCGCATGCCGCGCAGGCTTCGAGCCGGGGGCTATAACCGAGTTCCCGCAGCCAGGCAAGCTCGAACCGGGAAACCGCGAGGAATCGATCCGCGTGCCGTTCCCCGAGCCCCCGCAATGTTGCCGACGCGATGTCGAAGAGGGCCGGGTGGGGGTCGTATTCGTGCGTCCCGTCAGCGAGCAATTCCGCGATGTAGTAGCCCGCGTACAGGGCCTGCAGATCCGCCCGCAGAGCCGGGAACCGCTCGGCAACGCGGGCTTCCGTGAGGAGGTCGAGTCCGTCCGTGGCTTTTCGGATGTAGACAACCTCGCAGAGATTCAGGAGATCGAGCGCGACTTCGAAGTTGGATTTGAGCCGCCGGCCACCCTTGGCGAGCGCCCGAATCTTGCCGTGCTCGCGGGAAAAGAGAGTGACGATCCGCGATGTCTCGGACCAGTCGGTGCCGCGGACAACCAGTGCCGAGGCTTTCTCGATCGACATCCTGCTCTACCTGGTCGTTGACGGGTCGGAAGTGTGGGGATGCTCCAGGGGAAAGGATAGGACCCTGGCTCGCATTCGAGCGAGTGCTTCGGGATGGGAGGCTTGCGCACAGCCTTCTTTGGGAGGGGCGAGGCTCCCGCCGGGCCGCGGTTCGCCGGGAATAAATCAGGATCTTTACCCAGGAATTCCGGCTCGGCGGGAGCCTCGCCCTCCCGGAGAAACCCCGGATTTTCGGGCGAGAGAAGATCTCGCCGAGCCTTCTTTGGGAGGGCGAGGGGAAGATTCTTTGGGAGGGCGAGGCTCCCGCCGAGCCGCGGTTTGCCGGGAATAAATCAGGATCTTTACCCAGGAACTTCGGCTCGGCAGGAGCCTCGCCCTCCCGGAGAATCTGCGTTCGGAGAAAGAGCGGCTCGGCGGGAGCCTCGCACTGCGGAGACAACTCCGGATTTTCGGGCGAGGGGAAGCGGGTCGGTCCGGGACTGGTCGCGGCTCTCGAAGAATCGACCGGTACCCCTACTCCGGCAGTGCGATCACTTTGACCGTCGTCTTTCGCCAAAGTTCCTCGATCAGCCGCTCGTACTCGACCTTCTGCACCTGCTGGGCCAGTTTGAGGCGGACGGCGGTTTGCGTCTTCTCGTCGAAGGGGCGAACGCCGCCGACTTCGCGTTCGAGAACCCGGACGACATGGAAGCCGGTCGGGGTGGGAATCACCCCGCTGAGTTCCCCCGCCTTCATGGCAAAGAGATTGGCTTCGAGTTCCGCCGGCTGGATCTCGCCGCGTTTCTCGCCGAGGCCGTCCCCCTTGCGGAGCTTGCTGTCCCCGTGTCCGTACTGCTCCACGGTCTGGGCGAAGTCCGCCCCGCTTGCCAGCAGGCCGCGAACCTGTTCCGCGTATTTCTTCGCCTCGTCCGGGGTCCCGAACCGGACATTGCTCACGAACAGGTCCATCCACTTGACCCGGTCGTCGGTCTTGAACTCATCCGGGTGGGCGGCGTAATACGACTGCACCTGGGCGAGCGTCACGGACTTCGCTTTGTCGCGGAGCATCTGGTTGAGGTAGATCCCCATCAAGGAACTGCGTTCGAGTTGGCGTCTCCACGCCTTGACGGAGACACCCTGAGCCTTGAGGGCGTCGAGCACCTGGGCCTCGGAGGTCATGTTGTTCTGCTTCTTGATCGCCCGCATGATGTCCCGCATCTGCCGGTCGGCGGATCGCTCCGTTTCTTCCTTCAACTCATCGAGCGCGGCCGGCTTGTTCTTCTTCACCTTCGCCAGGAAATCGAAGAGAATCAGTTCCCGCTCGATGAGTTTGCGAAGCTCCTCGCGGAAAAGTTCCTTCTCCTTGTCAGCCCGTGCGGGGCCCTGCAAGGAGACATACTCGCTGGCCCGCTGGCGGACCTGCTGCCAGACTTCCTCGTCGGTGATGACGACATCGGTGCCGATGACCGCCACGACCCGAACCTGGGGTGATCCCTGGTCGGTGTTGGCATCGGTGCCGCTGGTTCGCACGACGGGCGTCGCGGGAACCGGGCCCTTCGCCGGGGCCACCGGCATCGAAGGCGCCTGCGGTCGGGCGACTGGTGAGGTGTCCGCCTGGGTGTCGGTCGAGGCACACCCCACGACCAGCAACACCACCGCGAGCGAACCGTGTGGTCGGAAGCGTGTGAGGGCATCCATGCCCGGTTTCCCCGTCCTGGGTAGTTGACACGAAGCGGGGGGACAATATCGACTTCCCGCCCGGGTGCAAGCCGCGTTTTGGAAGGCGGCAACCAGTGGACGTGTCGGGCCACTGGAAATCTGCTCACAGGGTGACCACCGCTGGCCAGCCCGTGGCCACCGGCAGAGCGAATTTTCCCCTGGAACTCCCAGAATTTGTCCGCAAACCCATTTGGCCCGGAAATTTCACCAGGTGGCGTTTGGAAATCCCGCCTTACCCCGACAAGATGACGTGACGGCTTCCAACTGTGATGGTTCACATACCGGAGATTCTCACGATGATGAAGCGGCTTCTGATGGCAGTGTTTCTTCTCGGCGTCAGCGTGGCACTCTTCCCGAGCAACGCGGCCGAACCCGCGAAAGACGAGTGGAAATCCACCGTCGACAAGGCCGTCACATTCCTGAAAAAATCCCAGAACGAGGACGGGAGCTGGTCCAAGGGTCCCAACAGCAGCGGCGTCACCGGCATCGTCGTGACGGGCCTGCTGCGTTGCGGCGTCTCACCGGATGAGCCTCCGGCGACGAAAGGACTCACCTTTATCGAAGGACTCATCAATGAGGAACAGGGGCACATCGCCGGGAAAGGTGAGAAAGCTCCCCTGGCCAACTACAAGACTTGCATCAACCTGATGGCCTTCAAGGCGAGCGGCCGGGATAAATACAAGCCCGTGATCGAGAACGCCACCAAGTATCTCAAAAGCTGTCAGTGGGATGAGAGCCGCGGGAAGAAGGATGACAGTGACTATTACGGCGGGGCTGGGTACGCCGGGGACAAGTCCCGCCCGGACCTGTCGAACACAGCCTTCTTCCTGGAAGCTCTCAAAACCGCGGGGGTGGCCCAGGATGATCCCGCCTTCAAGAAAGCCGCAGTTTTCGTGAGCCGATGCCAGAATTTCGCGAGCGAGCACAACAAGGCCGAGTGGGCGAAGAAGAACAACGACGGCAGTTTCATCTACACCGGCGCCAACGGCGGCGAGAACCGTCGCACCGATGACGGCCGCCGCACCGATATGGGTGGATATGCATCCATGACCTACGCCGGCGTCAAGAGCATGATCTATTGCGGACTTTCGAAGGACGATGCACGTCTGAAGAAAGGCCTCGAATGGATCAGCAAGAATTACACCCTTGATGCGAACGCCGGAATGCCGGAACAGAACAACCAGCGAGGGCTCTTCTACTACTATCACACCTTCGCCAAGTGCATGGATGCCCTCGGAGAGGAAACCTTCACGGACGCCAAGGGGGTCAAACACAACTGGCGAGCCGACCTGCTCGCGGCTCTGGTCAAACGGCAACAACCCGACGGAAGCTGGAAGAACGAGACCGCGAACTGGATGGAAAGCGACCCGTACCTCGACACCGGCTACGCTCTGATGGCTCTGAGCTACTGCAAACCGAAGAAGTAAACGTCGACGTTGATCCATCTGCCGCCGGGGATCCACCCGGCGGCGGATGACCTCATTCATTTCCGCAAGCCCGTCAGCCTCGCAACTTCCGCACAATCTTTGTCCCCCCGCCCGCTGAAGCACACCACGACGACCTCGTCTTTCCCTCGTTTCGCCGCGATCCGCATCGCCTCCACGACGGCATGCGACGTTTCGAGAGCCGGCAGAATCCCCTCCAGTCGGCCGCAGGTATGGAAGCCATCGAGGGCCTCGTCGTCGGTCACGCTGGTGTAGCGGACGCGATTGGCATCGTGCCAGTAGCTGTGCTCGGGGCCGACACCGGGGTAGTCGAGCCCCGCCGAAACGGAGTGGACATCCGCGGTTTGGCCGTCCTCGTCCTGGAGGACGTAGCTAAAGCTGCCGTGAAGAACGCCCGGCTTTCCAAGGCTCAGGGTGGCGGCGTGCTGGCCAGCTTTCGCGTTTCGCCCCCCCGCTTCGACCCCGACCAGTTCCACGGATTGGTCACCCACGAACGGGTAAAACATCCCCGCGGCGTTCGAACCGCCCCCCACGCACGCCACCACGACTTCCGGCAACTTCCCGATCTGCGACAGGCACTGCTCCCGAGTTTCCCGGCCGATCACGCTCTGGAAATCGCGAACCATCATGGGAAAGGGGTGCGGCCCGACGACGCTACCGATGATGTAGTGCGTCCCCTCGACGGTGCTCATCCACTCGCGCATCGCCTCGTTGGTCGCGTCCTTGAGGGTGCGACTGCCACTCTCGACGGGGAAAACTTCCGTCCCCATCGCCCGCATCCGGAAGACGTTGAGTTCCTGCCGACGGACATCCTCGGAGCCCATGTAGACCCGGCAGTTTAGCCCGAAGAGGGCGGCAGCGGTGGCGGTGGCGACCCCGTGCATCCCCGCCCCGGTCTCGGCAATGACCCGGTTCTTCCCCATCCGACGGGTCAGCATCGCCTGGCCGATCGCGTTGTTGATCTTGTGGGCACCGGTGTGGTTGAGGTCCTCCCGTTTGAGGAAGATTCTCGCCCCCCCCGCTTCCCGGGTCAGGCGTTCCGCGAAATACAGTCGGCTCGGCCGACCGACGTATTCCTGCATGAGTCGGTCGAATTCTGCGGTGAACCGGGGATCCGACTGTGCTTCCCGATACGCCGAGTCCAACTGATCGAGGGCGAACATCAACGTTTCGGGCACGAACCGACCCCCGAACTGGCCAAACCGGCCGCGGGAATCAGGAAGTTGCGTCGGCGAAACGGGGAGAGTAGCAGTCGAAGACATCGCAAACCTCGGCAAAGGAATCTCGCCACACCGACATTCTAGGCATTCCCCTCTCCACCACCCCACCCTCACCACCACCCGACACCACCCCACCACCTCACCACCCCACCACCACACGATGCTTGCCGCTACCGGGGTTACCTCGGATAATTCGCCCATCGAACCGGGGTTCGGGAGCCGGGATGAACAACGCGTGCCCGTCGTGTGCGACCGTGTACACCGTCACCCCCACCGATGTGGGTCGGCGGATCGCGTGCGCCAAGTGCGGCACGGCCCTTCGAGTCGGAGAGGCAGGCCTCGAACCGGACAAGCCCGAAGAAAAAGCCGCCAGTTCCGAACCCGCGAATCCCTCTACTCCTGCGAAGAAAGCCGGCAGACCTTTCTCCGCCGACTTCCAGGCGTGGACCCGCGACATCGACCCGCCCACGTTTCTGTTCTCGAGCGGGATTCTGGTCGTCCTCTTTTTCCTGTTCCTCCCCCTGATCGGGGCCGCGAAAATCGAGCGACGGTCGGCCCAGCTCCAGGAAGCGACGCTGGACCACGCGGTGCGAATCCGGTCGCTGCAGGAGAAAAAAGAGAGCGAGAAAGCGGTCAAGGACGCCGAGGAAAAGTGGTCCAAGGTTCGCGACGAGTATCAGGACAGCGTCAAATACGCCGAGTATTCCAAGGCCCAATCGCTGTACTGGGAGCGGTACGGGCTGCTTCTCGGCTACATGCTCGTCGCGGGGGGCGGGGTCTGGCTGCTGCGGACGGAACAACCCCTTGCCAAAAGAATTGTCGCCGGCGTCGTCGTGACGGTGCAGCTCTTGCTGGCGTTCCAGACGATTACCCCGCTCGGTTGTGTCCCCGCCGCGCGGGCCTATAATCGCGGTGTCGAAGCCCCCACGGATTCGGAATCGCGAACATGACCGACGAAACGTTGCGGCCGGTGTATCAGCGGGTCCTGCTGAAGCTCAGCGGGGAATCGTTCGGAAGCAACGGCAAAAGTGGGATCAGCCTCGACGAGACGCTGTCCATCGCCGGGCAATTGAAGAAGGTCGCTTCTCGCGGGGTCCAACTCGCGGTGGTGGTCGGCGGGGGCAACATCCTCCGCGGTGCCCACTTTTCCGCGGGCCTGAGCACGATCAAACCCGCAACCGCCGACTACATGGGGATGCTCGCCACCGTCCTCAATGGCCTCGCGTTGCAAGACGCCCTGGAAAGTCTCGACATTCCGACCCGCCTCCTTTCGGCGATCCCGATGGACATGGTCGCGGAGCCGTACATTCGCCGGCGAGCGGTCCGCCACCTCGAAAAGGGTCGGGTCGTGATCCTCGCCGGAGGGACCGGAAACCCGTTCGTGACCACCGACACCGCCGCCGCCCTCCGTGGCCGCGAACTCGGCGTCGACGTCATCATGAAGGCCACCAAAGTTGACGGAGTCTACAACTCCGACCCGGAAAAGAACCCGTACGCCGAGCGGTACGAGCGACTGACCTACAAGAAAGTCATCGACGACCGCCTGAAGGTGATGGACATCAGCGCCTTCGACCTCTGCCAGCAGGCGCGGCTGCCGATCCTCGTCTTCAACTACAAACGGGAAGGGTCGATCGAGCAAGCCATCGCGGGCAAACCGATCGGAACCCTGGTGAGCGAATAGAATCCTGAGTTGAGTGAGTTTCTCAATCCCGGTCCCCGTGCACGTGTGACGCCATGACAGCCGCACAGATTCTGAAGGATTCCGAAGATCGCATGGAAAAGGCCGTCGGGGTTTTCCGCGACGACCTCAAAGGGCTCCGCACCGGGCGGGCGTCCCCGGCGATGCTCGACACCATCCGCGTTGACTACTACGGCTCCCCGACGCCGATCAAACAGGTCGCGAACATCTCGACCCCCGACCCATCGTCGATCCAGATCAAGCCCTTCGACGCGGCCGTTTTGAAGGACATCGAGAAAGCGATCCGAGCCTCCGACCTCGGGCTCGCCCCGAACAACGACGGGAAAATGATCCGCCTCTCGATTCCGCCGATGTCGGGCGACCAGCGGAAAAAACTCGTCGCCCAGATCAAGAAACAGGCGGAGGCGGCGAAGGTCTCTTGTCGGAACATCCGCCGTGATGCGAACAAGCATTACGACGATGCGGAAAAGGCCGGCGAAATGACCGAGGACGATCGCGACAAGGGGAAGGAAAAAATCCAAAACCTCCTCAAAACCTACGAGGCGAAGGTCGACGATCTCGCGGACAAGAAGTCGAAGGAAGTGATGGAAGGCTGAGCCCGGGGTGCGACCACCTCGAAGGATCTTCGCCTGGCCCTGACCGAGCTTGCCCCACGAGTGCCATGCGAACCCTCCGATCCGTGTCCGAGGTTTTTCCCGGTGCCCGCGAGCACGGCCTGACTGTCGCGCAGGTTGCGGATAGTCGGACACGGTTCGGTGTCAACCGGCTGACACCGCTCCCCCGCGAGCCCATCTGGAAGAAGTTCCTCGAAAAATTCGACGACCCGATCATCCAGATCCTGCTCGCCGCCTCGCTGTTGAAGATCGTCGTCGATCTGTTCGCGATCGCACCTCTGGCAGGGGGCATCGGGCTCGTCTCGGTCCTCGCCCTCGCCGGTGGGGCGGTGCTGCTCCGCCTGCAAGACTGGATCCCGACGCTTCTCTTCGCACTCGCCGCTACATTGTTCGGCGTCTCCGCGGGGATGGGGCACCCGTCGGTGGAAGGCCTGGCGGTGATGGTCGCCGTCGGGCTCGCCACCGGTGTCTCCTTTCTCTCGGAGTACCGCAGCGACCGCGAATTCGAAGCCTTGAACGCGACCAAGGACGCCGCCCTCGTCAAGGTCGTCCGCGATTCCCATCTCCGCACCCTTCCCCTCGACGACATTCTCGTCGGCGACCTGATCGTGCTCGAACCCGGCGACGAAATCCCCGCGGACGGCCGGCTTCTCGGAGCCCACGACCTCAAGGTCGATCAGTCGCTGATGACCGGCGAATCCGAGCCGATCGCGAAATCGCCCGCCCCCGACGACGACACCGCGGACGGCCCCGATTCCCCCGGCTGCCTTTTCCGGGGCACCCAGGTTTTGGACGGGCTCGGCCGAATGGTCGTCACCAACGTCGGCGACGACACCATGCTCGGACAGATCGCCCGGAAACTGTCCGGAACCGAGGAAATCGCCGACGCCCAGGAAAACCGGGTCCATCGCAAGCTGACGATTTCCAAGGAACTCACCCCGCTTCAGGAAAAGCTCGCGGTTCTCGCGGGGTTGATCAGCAAGGTCGGGTACGCAGCCGCCGCGGCGATCTTCATCGCACTCCTCGTCCACGGGGCGTTCGTCGCCAAACCCCGGGAAGTGTTCCTCCCCGCGAACGGAGCCGAGTCCCTCGCGGTGGCCCAGAACCTCCTCGGTTACTTCGTCTACATGGTCATCGTCATCGTCGTCGCGGTCCCGGAAGGGTTGCCGATGAGCGTGACGGTTTCCCTCGCTCTCGCGATGCGGAAAATGACCCGGGCGAATGCACTGGTTCGGCAACTGGTCGCGACGGAAACCATCGGATCTGCCACGGTCATCTGCTCCGACAAGACCGGCACCCTGACGCAGAACAAGATGCGGGTGGTCCGGATCGGGGCGGGCGAACGGACCCACGAGTACGGGGAAACGCCGCTTCCCACCCCAATTTTGACAGCCGATGCACCGACGGCTCTCGACTGGGTGGGGATCAACGCGGCCCTGAATTCGACAGCCTCGCTCGAGGAAAAAGCCGAGAAACTCACGGTGGTCGGCAATTCCACGGAAGGGGCACTCCTCCTCTGGCTCCGCGAGGCGGGTGCGGATTACGCCAAGTTGCGCCAGACGATCCCGATCGCCGCCCGACACGCGTTTTCCTCGGATTCCAAGCGGATGTCCACGATCGTCGAGCTTTCCGGCCGGCGGATCGCGCTCGTCAAGGGTGCTCCGGAGGTTGTGCTCGAACTGTGCTCCCGCATCCAAACTGCATCCGGGCCTGCCAGCGTTCTCACCGCCACCGACCGGGAAGCGATCCGTCATCAACTCGCGGGGGCGGCCGGTCAGGCGATGCGGACCCTCGCCTTCGCCCACGCGGAAATTCCAGCCGATGCGACATCACCCGACGGTGCATCGCTCGTTTTCGATGGGTTCGTCGCCATCCGCGATCCGTTGCGGGGGGATGTTCGCGAGGCGATCGAGAGGTGCCGGGAAGCGGGGATCGATGTCAAGATGATTACGGGCGACAATCCGGATACAGCCACCGCAATCGCGAAAGACGCGGGACTGCTCGACATTCCGGACCCGGTCATCCTCACGAGCGCCGAGTTCAACGCTCTTTCCGACGACGAAGTGAAATCGAGACTGCCCCGCCTCCGCGTTCTCGCCCGGGCCCGGCCGCTGGATAAATATCGTCTGGTGACATTGCTGCAGGAACAGAACCACGTCGTCGCGATGACCGGGGACGGGACCAATGATGCTCCGAGTTTGAAGAAAGCCGACGTCGGCCTCGCCATGGGAATCGCAGGAACCGAGGTTGCCAAGGAGGCGAGCAAGATTGTTCTGCTCGATGATGCGTTCAGTACCATCGTCAAGGCGGTGCACTGGGGGCGATCTCTGTATGAGAACATCCAGCGGTTCATCCAGTTTCAATTGACGATTAATGTGTCCGCGCTCGCGATTGCATTCCTCGGCCCGTTTTTCGGGTTGAAGCCGCCATTTACGGTTCTGCAATTGCTGTGGATCAACGTCATCATGGATACATTCGCCGCGATTGCTCTATGTAGCGAACCGCCGCGAGCGGGGCTGATGCGTCTCCGTCCCAAACGTCGGGATGAGAGCATCCTCACGCGGGCCATGCTGGGGAATATTGGATTTACGGCGGGCTTTTTCGTGATTGTGATGATGGTGTTATTGAAAGGCATGGAATCCGCCGGTTTGTTCAGTGGTGACGGCCCGCGGTCGGACGAGTTTCCCGAACTCACGGTCCGGCAGGTCGCAATTTTCTTCACCGTATACGTCTTTTTCCAGGTTTGGAACCAGATCAACTGCCGAAGTTTGACCCCCGATTCCTCCGGCCTGGCGGGCCTCTGGCGGAACCCCAATTTCCTGGCCATTGCATCCATCACAGTTCTCGGGCAGATCCTCATTGTCACCTTCGGCGGGGCCATCTTCGCCGTGGAACCGCTCACATGGATGGATTGGCTCATCATCGCGGGTGCAACATCGTCCGTGTTGGTATTCGCCGAGATCTCGCGACTTCTTCGGAACCTCCTGGGTGGGAATCGTTGAGGTGGTGGGGTGGTGAGGTGGTGCGGTTGTGAGGTGGTGGGTTGTGAGGTGCATCATGGCTGAGGATTGGGAAAAACTTGGGCGGATCGCCGAGACCTTGCACATTGGAACATATCATCGGCACGTATTCCTGTGCATCGGCAAGGATTGTTGCGACTCCGAAGTTGGAAGTGCGGCCTGGGAGGTGCTCAAAAGGGAACTGAAGCGTCTCAACCTTTCCCTGGCCGACGGCCCCAATGCCTGTTACCGTTCCAAGGTGCAATGTTTACGAGTCTGCTGTGATGGCCCAATCGCGGTGGTGTATCCGGAAGGAACCTACTACGCGGGCCTGACCGCAGATCGCATCCCGCGATTCGTGCAGGAACACCTCATCGAAGGGAAGCCAATCGAGGACTGGATTTTCGCCCGCAACCCACTGGGCGGACCACCCTCGGGTTCCGGGGACGCAACGCAGTCACCGGCGGAGTGACGGCAAACGCTGGTTGTGCCGGTTGTTCGCGGATACGCTGACAACCACCCCCATTCCCCCCTCCCGAGAAATCCCATGCGTTCCGCTGCAGTCCTCCTCTGCCTCTTTTCGACTTCGCACCTTTTCGCTCAGCCCATGTTCACGGTTCCGAAGGCGATCAAGCCCGATCCGAACGCATTGAAGCAGATCGATGCGAAGACGGCCGAGTTGCGGATGGCTTTCGCGGCGTTGCCGAAAACGTTGCCGGACGATATCCGCGTCGATGTGGAGGTTTACCTCAAGGCGGCGGAGTGGATTGTTCGACACGGGGAGTGGTACACCAAGGAATCGCCGAAACAGACGCTCGCGGTGCTGGATGCGGGGTTGGCCCGGGCGAAAGCGGCGGCTGAGGGCAAAACCCCGTGGCGGGATGTTCGCGGCAAGCCGATCATTCGCGGTTACCGCTCGGTCATCGATCGATCGGCCCAGCCGGTCAGCCTCAATTTGCCGATCGGGTACGGGGAAGAAGGGAAGACGTTCCGCACGGATATCGTGCTCCACGGTCGCGATGGGAACCTGACAGAAGTGAAGTTCATCGCCGGGAAGGAAGCCGCCAAAGTGGGGCGAGCCCCATCAGGAATTGTGATCGAACCGTACGGACGCGGGAACAACGCCTTTCGCTGGGCCGGCGAAACCGACGTTTTCGAGGGTTTGCGAGTTGCGAGTAACGGTCAGCTTCACCGGAAGGTTGAGAATGGCTACTGTGATCCCGCTCGCATTGTTCTGCGGGGGTTCTCCATGGGTGGTGCGGGGACCTGGCATATCGGGTTGCACCACCCCGATCGTTTCGCCGTCATTGGGCCCGGAGCCGGTTTCACCACCACCCGCGGCTACATTGGCAAATTCCCCGAACAGCTTCCCTTCTCGCAGGAAAAGACCCTGCACATCTACGACGCGGTCGACTATGCCGAGAACGCCTTCAATGTCCCGGTCGTGGCGTATTCCGGCGAAAAAGACGGCCAGAAAGCGGCGGCCGACAACATCGAGAACGCCCTCAAGAAGTTCCCGGAGAAACTGCGCTTCACCCATCTGATCGCCCCGGGGCTTGCCCACCAGATGCCCCCGGAATGGCAGGCCAAGGCGGAAAGCGAGTTCGAGAAGTACCTCAAAACCGGTCGACCGTTTCCCGAGCGAGTTCGCTTTGTCACCTACACCATGCAGTATCCCTCGTGCGACTGGGTGGATGTTTACGGCTTGATCGAGCACTATCGCAAGTCCGTCATAGACGCCCGCCGGGACGGGTTCACCATCCGTGTTGAAACCGAAAACATCCGCGCGTTCAGCCTTTCCCAACAGGTCACCGAGCGTGCGAAGAAACTTGTCATCGACGGACAAGAATTTGTCCCACCCGGCTCGACCTATGCCCGGGTCTCCGGAAAGTGGGAAGTGCGGAACTGGCAGGAGTTCCTCGGCAAACCCGACTTCAAACAGATCGCCAAGAATCGATACGTCCATGGGCCGATCGACGCCGCTTTTCGAAGCGAGTTCTGGGTCATCCCTCAAGACGGAAGTCAGGGCTGGCACACCGCAACTACCACCTACACGAAGGCGTCCTTCGACCGCTTCGCCGGCGAGTGGGACAAATTTCTTCGCGGCAAACTCCGGGTCACGTCGACTGTCACGAAACTGGAGGAGGACACCCTGGTTCTCTTCGGTGATCCGCAAAACAACGCCCAGATTCGGAAGTTCCTCCCGCATCTTCCCATCACATGGACCAAGGAAAAGCTCGTCGTGAATGGAGTGGAGTACGACCCGAAAACGCACATCCCCGTGCTGATCTACCCGAACCCATTTGAACCACGGAAATACGTCGTGCTCAACTCCGGGCACACGTTCCACGCGGATGCATTCCAGGGGACGAATGCGTTGCTGTATCCGCGGCTCGGGGACTGGGCGGTCTTGAAGGTAACGCCGACCGACAAGGACCCCGCGGCCGCGGAGGTTGTCGCATCGGGGTTGTTCGATGAGTTCTGGAAATTCCCGAAGAAGTAGCGCACTTCCCCAATCAGGACGATTTTCGGAGTCGTGCCCAGTAGCCGCCATCTGCGGGTGAGCCGGGAATCGCGTGCCCTTCCGCCTCGACCACCAGCGAGCGGATTCCCCGGCGAACTGCGTGGATAACCCCCTCGTTCTCGTCGGGCTCGATGCTGCAGGTCGAATAGAGGATGACGCCCCCTGGTCGGACGCGGTCGATCGCCGTGAACAGAAGGCGGGTCTGCAACCGGATCAGGTGCTCGAACTCGCTGGGGTGGATCCGCCAGCGGACTTCCGGTCGGCGACCGAGCACGCCAGTGTTGCTGCACGGCACATCCACGAGTGCCGCGTCGTACTGGCAGGCCGGGGGTTCCGTCGATTCCTTGTCGAGCAGGTGCGGCTCCACGATCGTCACCCCGAGCCGGTGACACAGGGCTGTCACCGTGTCGAGGCGACGCTTCTCGATGTCGCAGGCGACGATCTGCCCGCGATTTCGCATCAGTTCCGCCAGATGCGTCGTCTTCCCGCCCGGGGCCGAGCACAGGTCGAGGACGCGCCATCCCGGTTCCGGGGCAAGGGCCGACGCGACCGCCATCGAGGAGAGATCCTGCACCGCGAAATCGCCATCCGCGAAGCCGGGAAGCTCACGAACCGCGTGATTTCCCAGAATTTGCAGCGATTGTGGGTGCGGACCGGTCTCGACCGGTATCGTCTCCGCAGCCAATCGCAGACGCAATCCCTCGCGATCGGTTCGCAACGCGTTGGAGCGGATCCAGAGCGGTGGCGGGGAATTGAACCAGAACCCGAGCCGGTGACACTCTTCCGCCCCAAACCGCTCCAGCCAGCGGTCGGCGAGCCACCGGGGCCAGGAGAACGCTGCCGCGAGGTATCCCGCCGGTTGCGCCGCGGGGTCGGGCAACAACGGTTTCCCGAGCTTGCGGAACTTCCGCTGCGGATCCTCGACCGCATCGACCGCGAACGCATCGGCCGCCGGTGATGGGACAAACTCGTCGGTCACCACTTCCGAAACGCGCCGCAACACGCCGTTGATGAAGCCCTTGGCTCGCGGGTTCCCGATGTGATTTGCCAGTTCCACCGTCTCGTGGACGGCCGCGTGCCGGGGAACGTGGGTCAGAAACGCGATCTGATATGCCCCGAGTCGGAGAATGTCCTGCAAAGCCGGCTCGACATCGTGGAACGGCCGCTGCACAAACGGCCGCACCAACGCATCGAGCGTCGCCCGCCGACGGATTGTCCCGAAGACGAGTTGCGTGACGAACCGCCGATCCACCAGGGAAAGCGAAGACTTTGCGAGGACATCATCAACGAGTTCGCTCGCAAACCCCTCCCGGGCATGCGAGCGAGCGAACACATCCAAAGCCGCGGCACGTGCAGTCATGTCGGAATCGGAAGATCTTGGGAATTTCGAAGTGAGCAAATCACGTGTAAGCCCCGAAGCCGAAGAACCAGTGTTTCTTCGCGAAGCGGTAAGCCCAGTGTTCCTCGGGGATTTCCCGGCCGGGGGTGTGTTGGCTGGGGCGAGGGGTCATTGTTGCGAGTTCGGCGACGGCGGTTTGCCGGCTCGTCATGTCCCGGGCCGAGTGTTTGCGGACGATCGCGGAAACGAGGTCCGGCCGTTCCAGCACCACGCACCCGCGGGTCGCCGATGCCGATGCTTCGCGGAAGTCTCGCAGGAACTCGGAACGCGTCATCAGGTCGTAGATTCCCCGCTTGTCGTAGACGCTTTCCGCCGCGAACTGGATGATCGGGCACGGCTCGATGCCACCAGTCGGGCCGATGTGGTGGCTCACCCCCGTCGCCATCGGGCAGAGGGCCTGACCCTGGTCGTCCCAGTACGGGTCGACAATCGCGATGGGCAGTTTCGACCGCATCTCGACGCCAAACTTTCGCACCTTCACGACCTCGTCGGGCGTGAGGGCAAGGCCAGGGGTCGGGTCCGGGCCGACTGGGCGGTAGGTGTGGAACCAGGCGTAGTGCACCCCGAGTTCGATCAGCCGGCGGAGCCAGGATTCCGTTAGCAGGTCGTCGATGTTGGTCCGGCAGACGGTGGTCGCGGTGCCGATGATGAGCCCGTGTTTCCGGCAGTTCTCGAGCCCGGCGAGGGTGCGATTGAGAACGTTCCGCCGGCCCCGACGCTCGTCCGAAACCGTGGCCGTACCCTCGATCGAAATCAACGGCGTGACGTTTCCCGCCCGGTTGAGCCGCTTCGCGATCTTGTCCGTGATCAATTGGCCGTTCGTGAAGACCTGGAAGTAGCAGTCGCTGTGCGTGTCGAAAATCTCGAGAAGATCCGGGTGCAGAAACGGTTCGCCGCCGAGGATTCCGAAGTATCGGTTGCCGTGCTTCTTCGCATCGCGGAGGACGCGGTTGAGCGTTGCCTTGTCTATCATTTCCCGGGGGGATTGCACATCCACCCAGCAGCCCTGGCACTTGAGATTGCAAGAGTTGATGACGGAGATGAACAAGAACGGCGGAAAATGCACGCCCCGCCGGAGCCGGGCCTTGTACCGCTCGACGGAGAGCATCCCCTTGAGGCCGAAGTTGAGGGCAAACTTCCCGAGCAATCGGGGGTCGACCTCGGTGAGCATCCGACGGGCAAGGGAGAAAATCATGGGTGACTCAGGGTGCAACGCAGACTCGCGGACGGGACGGACCGTCCGCGAGTCTGAGGTTATTCAACGGCAAGTTGCCGTCCGCGAACACGGGAAATTTCACCGAAGTCGCGAACCGATCTCCATTTCCGAAACGTGCGGGGCGTGCTTCCACGCGAGCGTCAGGGCCAGGCGGTCGAGGAATTCCTTGCGGTATTGCACCGGTGCCGTCAGGCCCGCACCCGAGATTGGCGGGTTGAAACTGAGCGGATACTGGTACTTCACCCGTTCCGGGTCCTCGGCATCATAGACGGCTACCTGCAGAGTCGCGGAACCCTTGCACGCTTCCCGGCCGTATTCCGGTGAATACAGGCTCATCGCGTCGATGTTGATGTCGATCAGGTAATCCGCCCCGAGCCCCTTTGCGATATGGCCCGGCGACGACACCTTCCAGTTCGGGTTCGACGCTTTGTACTTGTCGACCTTCGAAAGCGGCAGAACCTTGATCGGCTTCAAAGGTTTCTTGACATCCTTGGTCTCGACCTCGAGTCGACGGCTGAGGAGGGTGCCAAGCTCCCGGTCGACGCCGGCAAATTCGACCGACAGCGTCGGCGAGGCGGTCATGAGCAGGGCGACGGTGACCTCGTCCTTGCCCTCCTTGGCTTCGAGTGGCGAGGTGGGAGCCTGCTTGCCATCCCCTCGGTTGAGGAACCAGAGGGTGGTCGCGGGGTTGCAACCGCTCCCGGCGACCAGCATCCCCGCAGCGACGAGTACCGCCGCCTTCCAGGTCCGCCCGAATTTCGTATCGCGGCCCATCCGTGAGCCCCCCAAAAAAGGTCCAATTTCGAACTCACCACCCCCACGACCCCACCACCGACACCACCCCACCACCGACACCACCCCACCACCGACACCACCTCACCACCTCACCACCCACACCACCCCACCACCTCACTGGAACAGCACCACCACCCACCGCCCGGTCATGAGGACCATGAACACGAGGAGCGAGATCATCGTGAGCAGTTCGCCCGACCTCACGAAGAGGTACTTCCCCCGGGCGGACGACACGATCGCCCACGGAATCAGGATGAGTCCGTAGGTCGCCAGCAAGGTTCCGACCCAGTTGGCTCTCGCGGATCCGACGATGTCGCCGTGGGCGAGGAGCGAGAAGCTCGTCGTCATTCCGCAGGCGGGGCACGGTTTGCCGGTCATCACGACCATGTTGCACGGCGGCAGCCCCAGCTGCGTGTGCGTGGCCATGTCCTTGCGGGACCCGTCGGCGTTGTACGGGTTGAGCCACAGCGCAATGCCGAGGATCAGCAACCCGCCGCCGGCCAGGACCAGCAGCCAGATCCGCACCCAGCGAACGAGCCGGTCCGGCGGACCGGAGCCGAGTCGTCGGGCCAGTGGCAAGTTGTCCACGACTTCATACCCCGGGTCGTCGCTCGAATTCCCTGTTCGAGGCAACACTTCCGGGATGGAATCGTCACGGTTCGGTTCGTTGGGCGGCACTGATAGCCTCCCTTGGAAACGGAATCAAGCCCGAACGCGGATATAACGCCGGGTGTCCCAGAATTGTAGCGTGTCGGGGGGGTGTTGTGTCTGCAGTGGTCCGGGCTGTTCGCGCGTTCTTCGCAAGATTCCCGGCCGCAGAACCGGGAATTCTCGCCGTTTCCGGCGGTGCGGACAGTGTTGCCCTGCTGCGTGCCACCGTCGAGGCGGGAATCGGGCCCCTGGCCGTCGGTCACTTCAACCATCGGCTCCGCGGGGCAGAATCGGACGTCGACGCGGAATTTGTGCGCGAACTCGCCCGGAATTTCGATCTTCCCTTCCACCTCGGGGAAGCGGACGTCGCGGCCGAGGCGGTCGGCGAGAACCTGGAAGCAACGGCTCGCAAACTCCGTTACGACTGGCTGGGCCGGACCGCGACCGCCATCGGAGCTGTCTGGATCGCGACCGGCCACACCGCCGACGACCAGGCGGAAACGGTCCTCCACCGCCTGATCCGCGGCACCGGAATCCAGGGGTTCCGCGGAATCGGCGCCAATCGGGAACTCGCCCCCGGCGTGCGGCTACTCCGGCCGGTGCTCGGCGTCACCCGGGGCGACATCCTCGCGTACCTCGAATCCCTCAGTCAGCCGTTCCAAACCGACTCCTCGAACGCCGACTCCGCCTTCACGCGGAACCGGATCCGGCACGAGGTTCTGCCCCTGTTGCGGACGTTCAACCCGGAAATCGTGACGGTTCTGGGCCGGGTCGCGGAACAGGCGACGGATGCGTTCCGGGTGCTGACGCAAGCCGCGGAAACTCTCCGAGCCTCGGCAGAGTGGCCGCGGGCCGGGGAAACGCTGGTTTTCGCGGTGGAGCCGTTGCAATCCGCCGACCCGTACTTGCTTCGCGAACTGTTTCGTCTTGTGTGGAACCGCGAGGGTTGGTCCGCGAACGGCATGTCGGCCGAGCACTGGAACCGCGTCGTGGCCGTCGCCCTCGGCGAGCTCCCCGCCTGCGATTTCCCCGCGGGCGTTCACGTTCGCCGGGTCGGTGCGGTGGTTCAAATCCGTCAGAAAAGTAAAAAGTAAAAAGGAAAAGGGAAAAAGGGTCGGACCCCGCGGCGACTCTTCGCTCTTTTTTCCTTTTTACTTTTTCCTTTTTCCTTGGTTTGACACATGTTGAGAAAGATCCGCCGGGCCCTGTTCAGCGTCTCCGACAAGACCGGCCTCGTCGAGTTTGCCACCGAATTGCACACGAAGTACGGCGTCGAACTGATCGCCACCGGGGGGACGAAGAAGGCCCTCGCGGACGCCGGGTTGCCGGTGAAGGACGTGGCCGAGTTGACCGGCTTCCCGGAAATCCTCGACGGTCGGGTGAAGACGCTGCACCCCGCGATCTACGCCGGCCTGCTCGCGAAGCGGGACAAGCCGGAGCACATGGCCACGCTGGCCGAGCACGGCTTGCCGGAGATCGACCTCGTCGTCTGCAACCTGTACCCGTTCGAGCAAACCGTCGCGAAACCCGGCGTGACCGAAGCCGAGGCGATCGAGAACATCGACATCGGCGGCCCGTGCATGATCCGCGCGGCGGCGAAGAATTTTGAAAGCGTGGCAGTGATTACGAATACAACCGACTATGGCGTTTTGCTTCACTTCATGAGAGCGAACGCCGGACAACTCCCGCGAGAGCTTCGCAAATTCTTTTCGTTTCGCGCATTCGCGAGGATTCAGGAATACGATGTGGCGATTACCGACTACTTCATCAAACTGACCTCCGACGCATCGGGTAGCGTAGAGCCTGCAACATCCGATGAGTGGTCGCCGAAGTGTGAATTGAACTTCAAACTGAAACAGTCGCTGAGATATGGCGAAAATCCACATCAGAAGGCCGCCTTCTATGTCAACGAGTCTCTGAGCATTCTCCCATCAGTCTCCACCGCGGAGCAACTCCACGGCAAGGAACTCAGTTACAACAACATCCTCGACCTCGATTCCGCGTTGAACCTCGCCCGGGAGTTTGCGGAGCCGGCGGCGGTGGTCGTCAAGCACAACAACCCGTGCGGGGCCGCGACCGCACCCACGCTCGCCGACGCGTTCGCCGCCGCGTGGGACGGCGACCCGCTCTCCGCGTTCGGCGGCATCATCGCGTTCAACCGGCCCGTCGATTCCCCCACCGCCGATTCGCTTATGAGCGGGGAACGCTTCGTCGAGTGCGTCATCGCCCCGGAGTACGACCCGGCCGCGCTCGAGTCGCTGAAGAAGTGGAAGAAGAACGTCCGCCTCCTCCGCACCGGCCCGCTCACCGGCGGTCCGCAGGGGCTCGACTACCGCCGCGTCGACGGCGGGTTGCTCGTCCAAACCCGCGACGTGGGGGCCGACGAACTCGCGGCGTGGAAGACCGTCACGAAGCGCGAGCCGACCGCCGCCGAGTGCGATGCCATGTGGTTCGCATGGCTCGTGTGCAAACACGTGAAGTCGAACGCGATCGTGCTCGCTTCGGGAACCCACATCGTCGGCGTCGGGGCCGGGCAAATGTCGCGGGTCGTGTCCGTCGAAATCGCCGTGAGGAAAGCCGGCGACCGAGCGAAGGGAAGCGTGCTCGCGTCGGATGCGTTCTTCCCGTTCCCGGACAACGTCGAACTCGCGGCCGCCGCCGGGGTGACGGCGATCGTGCAACCGGGCGGATCGGTGAAAGACGCCGACAGCATCGCCGCCTGCGACCGGCACGGCATCGCGATGGTCTTCACCGGCGTCCGCCACTTCCGGCACTAAAACTAGAGAGTGCTTCGGGATACGAACCCGACGCAAGTCACAGGACCACCATCGCGTCGCCATAGCTGTAGAAGCGATAGCCTTCGCGAATCACGGTTTCGTACGCGCGGCGGAGCAGGTCAGAACCCGCGAACGCCTGCACGAGCAAAAGCAGCGTCGTTTTTGGGAGGTGGAAGTTGGTGACGAGCCCGTCGAGGACGCGGAAATCGAACGGCGGGTGGATGTACAACCCGGATTCGCCGCGAAAGGTTGTGATTTCCCCGGAGAGGGCAGCGGTTTCGAGGGTGCGGGTGGTGGTGGTGCCGACCGCGATCACCCGTCGGCCGGCGTTCCTGGTGATCCGAATCGCATCGACGGTTTCTGATGAAACTTCGCACCACTCGCGGTGAATCTCGTGCTTCGCGGGGTCGTCCGTCTTGATCGGCAGGAAGGTTCCAAGCCCGACGTGCAGCGTGACCCGGGCTGTCGCAATCCCGGCCTCGGCGAGCCGTGCCAGCAAGTCCGGCGTGAAGTGCAAACCGGCGGTGGGGGCAGCGACGGACCCTGGGCTCGCGGCGTAGACCGTCTGGTAGCGGTCCCGATCGGCGGGCGATTCCTCCCCCTTGCGGATGTACGGCGGCAGTGGAATGTGACCGTGCGCCGCCAGAATCTCCGTCGTGGAACCCGCCGCCAACGGACGCATCAGCCAGTGCCGATCCGAAGTCCGGCCGGTCAACTCCAGTGTCAGCCCGGTGTCAGTGACAAAGCGATCCCCCGGGTGCGGATACCCCCGCGTCTGGGCCAGCATCTCCCAGGTTCCGTCCGGAATCTCGCGAAGAAAGAGCCCCTCCCACCGGCCACCCGTCGCTTCCCGTCGTCCGACGACCCGTGCCGGGATCACCCGTGTGTCGTTGAGGACGAGCAAATCCCCGGGGTGCAACAGCGTCGGCAGGTCCCGAAATCGGCGGTGTTCCAGGGTCCCGGTTTCGCGACGAACCACCAGCAACCGGGCCGCGTCGCGCTCGACGGCCGGTTCCTGGGCGATGAGATGCTCGGGCAGATCGTAGTCGAAGAAAAGAGACATGAGGAGAAACCCACCCGGCGAACCGGGCGGGTGTGTCAACCGGGTGTCACTTGAAGTTTTTCAACCACTCCTCGAACGCCTTCTTGTTGTCCCCGACAGTCTTCGCGGGGCCGAGGAGCCAGAGGTAGTATTGCTTGCCGTCTTTCAATTCGAACACGACGTAAAGCTGGCGATACCCCTCGATCGGGGTCCCTTCTTTGACGAACGGCCCCTTCTTTTTGATGAACGTCCCCGAAACGTCCTGGTAGGTGGCCTCGATTTCGCCGACCTTGATCTTGTCGACGGAATCCTTGCGACCCTCCGAGACGAACTTGGCGAGTTGGCGTTCGAGGTTTTGCTTCACGGTTCCGCTGCCGCCGGGGAACATGAAGATGGCGACCTCGGCGTCGTCCTTGTCTCCCTCGGATTTGGGCACGACGAAGGTGGCCATCCGTAGTGGCTTCTCCGTGGGGTCCTTCTTCCACTTCGCGGGGGTAGTCGACTTCATCGAGCCGAGCTCGACCTCGGTCCCCTTGTCCTCGGCGACGGCGACGCCCGAGAAGGCCACCACGGCGGCGGCGAGCAACGAACAACGCATCGGTTTCCTCCGGTGAGTGCGAACGGCCCCGGGAATTCTAGAGATTCCCGGGGCCACTCGCGGGAATCGCGGTCACTTCTCTTCCTTCTCTTCTTTCAGGGGTTTCCCGTCCTGATCGATCGGCCCGACCGCAACTATCACGAGTTTCTTCGGGTCGAGGTACTGCTTCGCGACCGCTTGCACCTCGGCGGGTGTGACCTTGCTGACGGCGTCGCGGTACTTTTCGAGGTAGTCGAGGCCGAGGCCATACCGCTCGACCGCGAGGAGTTGGCCGGCGACGTCCTCGTTGGTCTGGAGCTTGAAGGGCAGGCTGCCGAGGAGGTACTTCTTCGCGTCGTCGACTTCCTGGGCGGTCGGGGGTTCGTCGCGGATGCGGTGGAATTCCTTGAGGAACCCGTCGCGGACCCAGGTGAACTTGTCGGGGAAGGTGCCGATGTATCCGGTGAAGGTTCCGGGTTCGGTGCCCGCGGTGGGGGTGATGGTGGCGGTGACGGTGTAGGCGAGCCCCTGCCGGTCGCGGAGCGTGGAGGAGAGGCGGTCGGTGAAGCCGGGACCGGTGCCGAGCACGTTGTCGAGCACGAGCAGTTTGTAGTAATCCGGGTTGTCGCGGGTGATGCCGAGGTGGCCGATGTAGATATGCGTCTGGGCCGCGGTCGGGTCGGAAACGATTTTTTGAGTCGACTTCTCGAGTTTCGCCGGGGCGGAGGGTTTCGGCGTTTTCCCGCCCGTTGGCTTCCAGTCTGCCGTGAGCTTCTCGATTTTGCGGGTCAGTTCCTTGGAATCGAAATCTCCGACCACCACCACCGTGAGCGTGTCCGGGCCATACGCGGAGGCGTGGAATTTCTTCAGGTCGTCCTGGGTAAAGTTCTTCACGACGGCTTTCTTGCCGTACGACGATTTGCCATACGGGTGCTCGCCGTAAATGATCTCATTGAAATGCATCTTCGCGCGGTTTTGCGGCTGGGTTTCGACGTCCGCGATGACGCTGAGTTGCTGATCGCGTTTGCGTTCGAGGGCCTCCTTGGGGAAAGTCGGGTTCATCAGGCAGTCGAAGAGGATGCCGAGGCCGAGGTCTGTGTCGGGGGTGAGGACCTTGAGGGTGCCGCCGGCGGAGGAGAAGGCAAGGCTGCCGCCGGTGTTCTCGATGGCGGTGGAGATTTCCTCGCCGGTGCGGGTTTTGGTCCCTTCTTCGAGCATGTCCCCGACGAGGGTGGCGACGCCGATCTTGTCCGAGGGTTCGCGGAGGCGGGTGTCGGCGACGAACGTTTCCGCGACGACGATCGGCAGGCGGTGATTCTCGAGCATCACGAGCGTGATCCCGTTCGGGAGCACGACCCGCTTCGCGTCCTTGAGGGAGAAGCCCTTCGCAGGAGCGGCTCCTGAGTCGGCGGCACGATGAAGTTTGTGCGGACGAGACCGCTTCTTCTCGTTGTTCTCCGGTTGCTCCGCCTTCCCCTTAGGTTCGTCGCCTTCGGGAATGGACCAGACGACGACGGATTTCGGTTCGCTGAGATACTTCGCGGCGACGCGTTGCACATCAGCGGGGGTGACGGCCATCACCTTTTCGAGGTACGTCTTGAGGTAGTCGATGTTGGCGAGCATCACGGAACGGGCGGTGAAGTCGGCGACGCTGTGAATCCCTTCACGGGAGAAGATGTAGGCGGCCAGGATTCCGCGGCGGACCCGCTTCAACTCGGCCTCGGTGATCGGTTCCTTGGCCAGTTTCGTCAGTTCCTCGAAGACGATTGTCTCGGCCTTTTTGCGGTCCTTCCCCTTGAGCATCTCGACTTCGACGGCGAACCACCCCGGGTATCGGCCGGCGTTGTTGGAGGTGGAAACGTCGTTGGCGAGGCGTTCCTCCTCGATCAGCCGCTTGTGCAACCGCGAGGTTTTGCCCGAGGTGAGCACATCGTCGATCACGTCAAGGACGTAGTCATCCGGATCGCCGACCACGACGGTGTTGAAGCCGACCATCATTCGAGGGACGTCGAACTTGGACTCGAATTCCTTTCGGACCTGCTTCTCGCGGACCGGCTGTTTCGGGTCGGGTTTCCGCGGCGGGAGGTCTCCCTTGGGGATGGAGGAGAAGAGCTTCTTGATTGTCGCCATCGCGTCGTCGGGGTCGAATCCGCCGGCGATGATGATGGCGGCGTTGTTGGGGTGGTACCACTTGTCGTAGTGCCGTTTGATGATCTCCGCCGTCGCCCCGCGGACGTGTTGCTCTTCGCCGATCACCGGGTGGGCGTATGGGGAACCCTTCGGAAACAGGATCGGCAGAATCGCCTTGTATTCCAGGTCCCAGGGTTGATCTTCGCCCCCTTTCAACTCCGCGATGACGGCGCCTTTCTCCTGCTCGAATTCGTGTTTCTCGTCGATGCGGATGTTCCGCATCCGATCGGCCTCGATTTCCAGGGCGGGCTTCCAGCGGTCGGAGGCGAAGTCGAAGTGGTAGACGGTCATGTCTTCGGAGGTGTAAGCATTGTTCCGCCCGCCGTTACGTTGCGTCGCCCGGTCGATGTCGCCCGGCATCAGCTTTCCGGTCCCCTTGAACATCAGGTGTTCGAGGTAGTGGGAAAGTCCCGTCTGGTCGTTTTCCTCGTCCGCGGAGCCGACGCGGTAGGCGACCATCGTGGTGACGGTGGGGGAGCCGGGAATCGGCAGGAGGTAGACCTGCAAGCCGTTGTCGAGTTTTTCGGACCGCAAGGTCGCGAACATTCCCTGGGCGGTTTTCGCGAGGGCGGTGTCGGGGTTGGGAGTGGCTTTTCCAGGATCTTCGGAGCGGGTCGGGGCGAATCCGAGCAAAGTGCCGGCAAGGGCCAGCAGCAGGAATCGGGGCATCGGCACGTCCTGTGAGGTCGGCAGCGTGAAACAAACGGACATTCTCAGTTTATCAGGTCGGAGACGCCGGTTCCGCACCCGGTCGAGTTGGGTCAGATTCCGCGTCCGCCGGTTGGGCTGGTCGGGTCTGCCAACGGAGGCGACAATGAGCCGTTGAAACTGGAAACCCCAACCCGGAGGACCGCGAAAATGTGGACCCCGCTCGCGATTGCGATGCTTGCCGTGGCCCCCACCCCTGCCCAGGGGGGGACGCTCAACCTCAGCAACGTTCGGAACACGTACGGCGAGCTCGGCGGTGTCCGGCCGCCGTCCAAGCTTCTGCCGGGCGACGTACTCTTCGTCGCGTTCGACATCGAGGGAATCACCATCGGTGCCGACGGGAAGGCCGAGTATTCCCTGGCCGTGGAGGTTCGCGGGAAGAACGATGAGATCGTGTGGAAGGACAAGGAACCGATCGAGAAGGTCGACTTCATCCCGCTTGGCGGCTCGAAAATCCCGGGGCGGGCGTTCATCACCATCGGGCTCGACCAGCCGGCGGGGGGGTACAGCCTCAAGGTCACGGTGACGGACAAAGCGACGAAATCGGCGAAAACGCTGGAACAGAAGTTCGAGGTTGCCCCCCGCGATTTCGGAATCGCCGCCGTCTTCGCCAGCATCGACGAGCGCGGCACCATCCCCGCCCCGACCACCGGGATCGTCGGGCAGTCCGTCTTCATCCAGTTCGGGGTCGTCTCCTTCGCCCGGCACCCGGAGAAGAAACAACCCGACGTTCTGGTCGAGATGAACGTGATCGACGAGGCCGGGAAACCGACCATGGCCAAGCCGGTGACGTTCAATCTGTCGGGTGGGGTCGACGAAAAGGACGGCGGCTTCACGCTGCGGTTCCTGCTCCCGATGACCCGTGCAGGGAAGTTCACGGTCCGCCTCAAGGCGACCGACAAGATCGCGAACAAGAGCGCGGCGTTCGACCTTCCGCTGGTGATTCTGCCGTCCGCGAACTGAGCCGGATTGGGTGGTGGCCAACTTGCCCTCGACACCCCGGAACCCCGCGGATTAGACTTTGCGAGGGGAAGGATTCCCGGGTTTCGAGGGCTCGAGATGCACGTCGTCCACCTGACCGCGAGCACGTTTTTCGGCGGGCCGGAGCGGCAGATGCTCGGGCTCGCGTCGCACCTGCCTCCGGAATTCCACACCAGCTTCGTGAGCTTCTCCGAGTCCGGTCGCTGCGGGGAGTTCCTGCGAACCGTGGACTCGCACGGTTTCTCGGCCATCGAGTTGCGGAACGACACGCCGCGGATCTGGTCGGCGGCCCGGGAACTGGCGGGGATTCTGACCTTCCAGCGGGCGGACGTGCTCCTTTGTCACGGGTACAAGGCCAACCTCGTCGGGCGGATGGCGGCGCGGCGGGCGGGGGTGCCGGCGGTGGCGGTTTCTCGGGGATGGACCTGGGAAAACTGGAAAGTCCGGCGGTACGAGTCGCTCGACCGCTGGCATCTGGCGTACATGGATCACGTCGTGTGTGTCTCCGCCGGCCAGGCGGCCAAGGTGCGGGCGTGCGGCGTGCCCAACTCGAAGATCAGCGTCATCCGCAACGCCGCCCGACTTTCCGCGTTCGCAGACCCGGACATCGTCGATCTCGCCCGCCTCACCGATCACTTCCCCGGTGACGAGCCGGTGTCACCGATCATCCTGGCGGCCGGCCGACTCAGCCCCGAAAAAGGTTTCGACCTATTCGTGGAAGCGGCCGCCCGCGTCGCCAAACTGAGCAGCAGCGCCGGTTTCGTCCTTTTCGGGGAAGGTCCGGAGCGGGCGAAGCTCGAGGCGAAGGTGCGGGAACTCGGGCTCGAATGTCGATTCGTGATGCCCGGCTTCACGAAGGAACTCGATCGGTTCCTCCCCTGGGCGGATGTGCTGGTGATCCCTTCGCACACGGAAGGGTTACCCAACGTGGCCCTGGAAGCGGCGGCGGCGGGGCTGCCGGTCGTCGCGACGGCGGTTGGCGGCAACCCGGAAGTGGTCGTCGACGAGATTTCGGGATACCTCGTTCCCCCCGGGCGTGCGGACGTTCTCGGCGAGCGGCTGGCAAGACTGGTGCTCGACGAGGGAACCCGTCGGCGGATGGGCGATGCCGGGCGGGAACGGATGCACGCGGAATTCACGTTTTACGCCCAGGCCACCGCCTACGCGGAGCTTCTGGAGCGGATCTGCCCGCAGACCGTGTACCCGGTCGCCCGCCTGGCAGCCTGATCTTTCCGCCACCTTCCTCGCCGTCCCCCGGGGATTTGGATCACATCCTGGAGTCCGGGAATGTCGCTGTTGCTCTCCCCGCAGTTGACGCGGTCGCCGAGTCGAGGTCGCCGGCCGACTCATCTACCTCGGCCGATCCATGTCTGCTTCCTCATCGATCGCCTCGGACGGGCGGGGACGGAGTCGCAACTTCTCGCCCTGATTCGGGGCCTCGACCGGTCTCGATTCCGGCCGAGCCTCGTCCTGTTGGACGGAACCGATGTCGAGTCGCGGTCGCTGGAACCGGAAAACTGCGAGGTTTTGCGACTCGGGGTGGCCCGGCTGGCGTCCCGGGCGATGCTGCGGGCGGCGCGGGTGCTGCACGACCGCTGGCGAGTCGACCGGCCGGACGTGTTGCAGGTCTATTTCATGGACTCCGCGTACTTCTCCATCCCGATCGCGCGGTGGGTCGGTGTGCCGCGAATTGTGCGCGTCCGGAACAATCTCGGATACTGGCTGACGCGGAAACACCGGATCCTGAGTCGATTCGTCAGCCGGCTCGCGGATGTGACGGTGACCAATTCCGAGGCGGGGAAAGAGGCACTCATCGCGGCGGAGGGGCTGGCCCCGGACCGCGTTCGGGTCCTGGAGAATGGCGTCGATCTCGACCGTTTCCCGCGAGTCGTGACCCGGGGAGATGCCGCAGTGGTGCGGGTCGGTTGCGTCGCAAATCTTCGGCCGGTCAAGAACATCGACGGTCTGGTGCGGGCCGCGAAAGTGGTGTGCGATCGGTTCCCGCAGGTGGAGTTTGCGGTCGCCGGGGACGGTCCGGAACGGGGGGCGTTGGAAGCCCTTCGGGATTCCCTCGGGCTCGCGGGTCGGTTCCACTTCCACGGTTCTGTCGCGGATGTGCCGGGGTTCCTGCGGGAACTCGACATCGCGGTACTGCCGTCGCACTCGGAGGGAATGTCCAACGCGGTTCTGGAGTACCTGGCAGCCGGGAAGGCGGTGGTGGCGACCGAGGTGGGTGCGAACGGGAAACTTCTCGGCGACGGGCAGTATGGTCGACTCGTGCCGGCTGGAAATATACCGGCCCTCGCCGATGCGATCTCCCGGCTTGTGGGTGATCCGGTGGACACCCATCGTCTCGGAAAGTTCGGCCGGGAACGGGTCGAGCGGGAGTACAGCCGGGCCGCGATGGTGCGGAGGTTCGAACGATTCTACGCGGATCTTCCCGAAGCGGAATGTCCGAATGCTGGGTTGCAATCCGATCTCTCACATGCCGAAAGAGTGTGACGAAATCCTTTTCCCTACGGAAGGCTGTAAACCCTGTGGTCAAAGTCGGTAAATCCCACAGAGAGTCCGGTTCGGAAGAAATCCCGCCCAGGGAAGAAATCTGGCATCCGGAGTGCTCTGTCAGGAGTTGTCGAAGAATCGGATCTCCGAGAGGACCACACCATGCGAAACTTCACTCTGTCCCTGCTTGCCACGATTGGTTTCTCCTTGTTCGCGGCGGAAACGGCACAGGCTCAGAATCCTTACCTCAACACCGCCGTCAAATCCTCGACGCCGACCGGCTCTTACTACAACGGGACGGCATACGGCCTCGGGTGGAACCGAAGCGTGCAGTCGTATTACATCCCGGGAACTAACACCGGGGTGCAATATCAGCGATACGGCGATGTCTTCGGGAACCAATACTTCCGCATGCAAAGTTACAGCCCACTGACCGGCTATAACACCTACTACCGGTACTTCGCCAACCCCGCCTTCAACTACTATCGCGGCTGGTGATTATCCGCACGGACAATCAGATTCTGGGTGCTCATCCAATAGCAAACGGCTAACCGCTAATCGCTAGACTCGAATTCGAAATCTTTGAGTCTAGCGATTAGCGGTTAGCCGTTTGCTATTGGCTGTAACCACCCGTCGAGCTCGCTATCCGTCTAACCCCAAATATTTAGCTTCACCTCGCAGGTAGCAGTTCCGGGTGTCCCTATTGTTTGGGGCGACCGGGAGGGCGAGGCTCCTGCCGAGCCGAACATCCGGGGTCCGGGGAGCCATTTCGGGCAGGAAGTCCGGCTCGGTGGGAGCCTCGCCCTCCCGTCAGATGCCCCAATACGCAGGGACACCCACAGTTCCACTCGGGCTTCCCCCGGGTTCGCTCCTTTGCTACAAGCGAAGCAATGCCCCGCCTCGGGACCGGGAAAGGACTGCCCGTGTACAAACTTCTGCTTTGTCTGCGATACCTCCGGACCCGTTACCTCGCCCTGGTGTGCATCATCAGCGTGATGCTCGGCGTTGCCACGCTGATCGTGGTCAACAGCGTCATGAGCGGGTTTTCGAACAAGCTCAAGGATCGGCTCCACGGAATTCTCTCGGATGTGCTGATCGAAACGGACCGGGCCGAGGGGTTCGGAGAATCGCCGGCCGCGATGTGCGAGCGGATCGAGAAGTCCCCGGCGGGGGTCCACGTCGAAGCGATGTCGCCGACGGTGGAAGTCTTCGCGTTGCTGCAGTTCCGCGTTCGCGACAAGTACGGCCGGGCAGTGCCGATCACGAAACACGTTCGACTCATCGGGATAGACCCGGAAAAGCAGGCGAAAGTCGGCCGGTTCAGCGAGTTCCTCGTCCGGCAGAAGGGCGTCGCGGTGCCGAACTTCGACCTTCCGCCGGACGCAAAAGAACGCTTCGAACGCAATCGTCTTCTGGCGGGAATTGATGAGCCCTTGCGGGTGCCGGGGATGCCGGAGGATCCGCAACAGCGTCAACCGGGGCCGGGGAATTTCCTGAAGGAACCGACGCTGACGCCCAACGGAATGCCGCCGGTGATCGTGCCGCCGCCGGTGCTGCCAGATCGCCCGCCGCCGAGAATTCCCGGCGTGATTCTCGGATATTCCATCGCCAACGTTCGATACAAGGACCCGGACACCGGCACGATCGAGGTCGGCCTCCTCAAGCCGGGCGACGATGTGTTTCTCGCCACCGTTTCCGCCGGCGACATGAAGCCCGTCTCGAGCACCTTCGTCGTCTGCGACTTCTTCAAGTCCGAAATGAGCGAGTACGACGGCAGTTTCGTGTACGTTCCGCTCCAGGAATTGCAGCGGTTGCGGGGGATGGACGATCGCGTCAACTCGATCCAGGTTCGCCTCAAGGACGGAATCCGCGACGATTCGCGAGCCGTCGACCGCGAGGTCGTCCGACCCGTGCAGTCGCTCTTCGACCCCACGGAAGCCCGCGTCGCGTCCTGGCAGCAACACCAGGGGCCGCTCCTCTCCGCGATCGACATCGAGCGGGGAATCCTCAACCTGCTGCTCTTCATGATCGTCGGCGTGGCCGGGTTCTCGGTCCTCGCCATCTTCGCGATGATCGTGGCCGAGAAGTACCGCGACATCGGGATCATGAAATCCCTCGGTGCGTCCAACGGCGGGATCATGGCCATTTTCGTGGGGTACGGCCTGCTTCTGGGACTCGTCGGGGCGGCGCTCGGAACCGGGGCGGGGTTGCTGATCACCGAATACATCAACGAAATCGAGGGATTCCTGACCCGGGCGACGGGCCAGCAGGTCTTCGACCGCAGCGTCTATTACTTCGACCGAATCCCGACCAACATCGACCCGCTGAGCGTGGCACTGATCAACATCGGAGCGGTCGGAATTGCCGTCTTCTTCAGCGTACTTCCCGCTTTCCGGGCGGCCCGGCTGCACCCGGTCCGGGCACTGCGATTCGAATAATGCGGAATGCGGAGTTCGGAATTCGGAGTGGAAACCCGGTTCGAATTCCGCATTCCGAATTCCGCATTCCGAATTCGAGGGTTCCATGCTCACCGCCGACAACCTCACGAAGAGTTACCGCCGGCACAAGGTCGTGGTGCCGGTGTTGCGGGGGTTGAACCTGTCGGTTTCCGACGGGGAATTCCTCAGCATCGTCGGGGCGTCCGGGTCGGGGAAGAGCACGCTTCTCCATTTGCTCGGGACGCTGGACGAACCCGACGAAGGAGCGGTTTTCCTTGACGGTCGGCGAATCGACAACGTCTCGCAACGCGAGCGGGACATGCTGCGGAACCGCACTTTTGGCTTCATTTTCCAGTTCTACCACCTCCTTCCGGAACTCAGCACCCTCGACAACGTGCTGATGCCGGCGTTTGTTTCGTCGTCGGTGATGGGGTGGTTCCGGACACGTCGGGAGTGGAAGCGGCGGGCGGCGGAACTCATCGAGCGGGTCGGGCTCGGGCACCGGGCGAAGCACAAGCCGCGAGAGCTTTCCGGCGGGGAACTGCAGCGAGCCGCCGTCGCCCGGGCCCTGATTTCCCGGCCACGGGTGCTCCTCGCCGATGAGCCGACGGGGAACCTGGACGCGGACACGGGGGCGGAGATCGTCCGACTTCTGAAAGAGGTCAACCGGGAGGACGGCGTGACGGTCGTGATGGTGACGCACAATCTCGAGATCGCCGCGAGCACGGATCGGGTCGTGAGGATGGTGCAGGGCCGGGTCGCCGAGAACGAGGAACCCGCGAGCTTATTCGCCGGGGTGTGATGGCAACTTCGTGAGGACCTGTCGGGCGGCTTGCACATCGTTCCGCAACTGCTCGACCAGATCCGCCGGGGACGGGAACGGTCGCGTGTCCCGGAGTTTCGCGACAAATTCGACCCCGAGCCGCCGGCCGTACAGGTCACCCGTGAAATCGAGGAGATGGATCTCGATCTTCCGGGCATCTTCGCCGAACGTCGGGTTGGGCCCGACATTCGCCGCCGCAGCGTGGCTTGTCCCTTCGAGAATCGCCCGCACCGCGTACACCCCGACACCCGGCACGAGCGTCTCGACGTTGCCGAGATTCGCGGTGGGGAAGCCGATGGTCCGGCCGCGTTTCGCTCCCTCGATGACGGTCCCCGCAATGCGGTACGGTCGGCCGAGCATTCCCGCCGCTGCCGCCACATCCCCGGCGGTCAGCAATGCTCGCACCCGGCTGCTCGACACGAATTCCCCGGCAATCGCGAAGGGCTGCACCTCTTCGAAGCCGATCCCCGAGGCCGAGCACATCTCGCGAAGCAGACGCGTATCCCCCGCACGACCCCGGCCGAAGCGGAAGTTGTACCCCTCGACGACCGCCTTCGCCTCGAGCATCCGCGAGAGCACGTCCTCGAAAAACGCTTCCGGACTGAGGCTGAGCAGACCCGCGTCCGTCCGCAAAATCACGACGTGGTCCGCCCCCGCGGCATGCAGCAGTTCCGCCCGGTCGGCGAGGGTCGTCAGGGGAATCTGCACCGCGGCGGGGTGCAACAACGCGATCGGCGGGGGATCGAACGTGACGGCAACGCTGGGCCCGGAAACACGGGCGGCTTCGCGGTTCGCGGCAGCAAGAAGTTCCCGGTGGCCGAGGTGAACGCCGTCAAAGTTCCCGACCGTGACCGCACCCCCGCAAAACTCGGGCGGGGGATACTCGGTCCAGCGGAGGGAGACGGTCGCCATGTCCCTATCTTCGCGGGTTCCCCGAACTTGGCCAGAACCCGAGGCGGATCTACCCCAGGGATGCGGTGGTTCGGCGGAAGTCTCGCTTGGCCGAGGAAGCAAAGGGGCAGTGACAGCCGGCTCGGCAGGAGCCGCGCCCTCCCGCAGAATTGACACTCCGTTGTCACCCGCCGAAGCCGACCTCGGGGGCGAAGTTCTCGTACCGCATGTATTGCTTGAGGTAGGTCAGGGTAATCGCGCCCGTCGGGCCGTTCCGCTGCTTTTCGATGATGACTTCGAGCGTGTTGTCCTCGACGCTCTTGTCGACCCGGCCGGGGCGGTGCAGCATCATGACCGTGTCCGCGTCCTGCTCGATGCTTCCGGATTCGCGGAGGTCCGAGAGGCGGGGGCGGTGGTCCTGGCGATCCTCGCTGGCCCGGTTGACCTGGGCGAGGGCGATGACGGGAATCTGCAGTTCCCGGGCGAGAAACTTCAATCGCCGGCTGATCTGGGCGACCTGTTCCTGCCGGGGATCGCGGCGGTTTTCCGGCTCGATGAGCTGGAGGTAATCGATGACCACGAGTTGCAACCCGTGACGGTGCTTGAGCCGGCGGGCGTTGGCGGCGATCCGTAGCATCGTCTGCGAGGGTGTGTCGTCGATGAACAGTTTCACGAACCCGTCGCGCGGGTTCCCCCGCAACGCATCCCCTGCGGACATCAGCCGGGCGATGTCGTCCGAGTTGAGCGTGGACTTGCGGATCTTGAAGCTGTCGACCCGGGCCTGGCAGGCGAGCAACCGCTCGGCGAGTTCCACGCGGGCCATTTCGAGGCTGACGAAGAAGACGGTCGCCCGCTCCTCGATGGCCGCGTGCCGGACGATGTTGAGAGCGAACGCGGTTTTCCCGACGCTCGGCCGGGCCGCGAGGATGATGAGCTCGTTGTTCTGCAACCCCGCGGTCAGGTTGTCGAGATCGACGAAGCCGGTCGCGATTCCGGTGACGTCGGAGATGGTTTTCCCGGCCCGCTCGTCGATGCGGTTGAACGCCGCCTTCAAGACCGCGTCGATGGGATAGGTCTCGCCGGTGACGCCCATTTCCGCGATTTCCAGGATCTTCCGCTCCGCCATTCCGAGGAGCTCGTCCGGAGCCATAATGCCGTCGTAGGCATCGCGGAGGAGTTCCGTGTTCGTGTGGATCAGGTTGCGGACGATCGCCTTATCGCGGACGATTTTCGCGTAATACTCCGCATTCGCCGCCGTCGGCGAGCCCTGCCAGAGGTCGACGAGGTACTGGGAACCACCGATGTCCTCGAGTTGCTGCCGCTGCTTGAGGGTCTCGTGCATGATGACGAGATCGATCGGCTTCGCCTCGTTGGAGAGGTCGATCATCGCCTGGAAGATCTTCTGGTGGGCGTCGAAGTAGAAATTGTCCGCCCGAACGATGTTGAGGACGTCCTGGAGGACGCGGTTGTCGCGGAAAACGCTGCCGAGCACGCCCACCTCGGCTTCCTTGCTTTGGGGCGGCAATCGGTCCGACGGGAGCAGATCAGACATCACGAATCCTTCCTGGGAACTGGGCAGTAGGGTTGGTACCACCCCGGGCGGAGGCGGTCAAGCGGCCGAGTTCGGGGCAGAGTCGGAGAAGGCTCTGAGCTCACGGACGGGCGTGATGCAAAGTCCGCAGATTCCGTGAAGTTCGCCCATCTTCCGGGTCGATGGTCAGGATGTGACGCGGTCTCTTTTGGTGCCCGGAGTGGCACTTCTGATCACGGGGTGCACCGACACCCAGGTCTTCCGCCGACCGCCGACACCGGTCGTGGTGGCCGGGGTGGCGTCGACCCCGGCGGTGCTCGGCCCGGTCGTTCCCGCAGCCGCGACGGAGACGGAATCCGCCCCAGAACCGCCCGCTTACCGCATCGGCTGCCCGGATGTGCTGGAAGTTTCCTTCGCCGAGCATCCGCAGCTGGATGTGCTCGCCGCCGTGGATGTCGATGGGGAACTTCCTCTGGGGTACTTCGGGCGGGTCCGTGTGGATGGGCTGAGCGAGTCGAAGGCGGCGGAGGCGGTCGCGGTCGTGAGTCGCTCTGAACTCTCGAATGTGCGAGTGCGGGTGGTGGATCCGCGGTCGGCCCGTGTGTTTGTGTGCGGCCCGGAGAACGGGAAGCAGCGGCCGGTGCCGTATCGCGGGCCGGAACGGGTTCTCGACTTCCTCTGGCGCGTCGGTGCCGTCAAACGCGGTTGCTCCGATCTTGGCGACGTCTATGTCATCCGCTCCAACGTTGCCTCCGGGGGGAAGCCGCAAATTCTGCGAGTCGACGTGCTCGCTGTGGTCCTCGATGGGAACGCGGAAACCAACGTCCTTCTGCAGCCGTCGGATCAGGTCTACATCGGCGAGACCCGGCGGAGCGTCTTTAGCCGGCTGGTTCCGGAGTGGTTGCAGCCGTTATACCGGAAAATCGTCGGCCTGTTCCCGACCCCAATCCTGCGGTGGTGACCCCCGCGAGAAATGGGCTATCGCGGTTCGTGAAAAGTTGATGACGATTCGCCCCCTGTGAACCCGTTCCCTGTAGTATGACCATCGAACCCTTCCGCCGTCACACGTGACCGGGGTTGGCATGCCGATCACCTTCGAATGCACCTGCGGGAAGATGTTCCAGGTTGCCGACCACTTTGCGGGGAAACGGACGAAGTGTACCGCCTGCGCGAGTCCGCTGACCGTCCCGCAACCCCAGCCGATTTCGGAGCCGGAAGACGAGGGCTACGAGGTCGTGGACGAGCGATCGTATGCGATCGCGGAACCGGCCCGGCCGGAGCCCGCCCGCCCGCTGCCAGTCGCGAAAGCGGCCGCGAAATCGCCTCCAGTGCAGCCCTCCCCTCTCGGGGCAAGCCGCTGGGCAGAGAAACCCGTCGCGAAACCGTCGATCGAGGAAGAGGACGACGAGGATGACCGGCCGTCCCGCCCGCGCCGGAAGAAGCGCCGTCGACCGCGCCCGGATTCTTCGAGCGGTGGCGGCGTCAACGGCGGGGCCGTCGGGGCCGGGTTATTCATCATGTTCATCGCGGTGGTGTGGTTCGTCGTCGGTCTCTACGCTGGGTGGATCTTCTTCTACCCTCCGATCCTGTTCGTCATCGGGATCATTAGTCTCGTCAAGGGTCTGATGGGTATCGAGGACGAGTGACCCCGTACTACCCCCAACCTACGCGGCCCGGCGGGAGTACGCCTGCACGAATGCGGCGTAGTCTTCCGGGGTGTCGACACCTCGATGGGCGTTCGCGACCACCCCGACCTGGATTGCTCCGCCCGTGCCCAGCAGTCGAAGTTGTTCCAGTTTTTCGAGGGATTCCAGCCAGTGCGGCGGCGAGGACGCCAGGCGAAGCAGCACCTCCCGGCGGTAGGCGTACACTCCCAGGTGCAGCAGAAATTGCGGCGGACGCATCGCGAAGTTCGGTTCGCCGTCCCGCACCATCGGAATCGGGCTGCGGCTGAAATAGAGAGCCCGACCCCGATCGTCGCACACCACCTTCACGCAGTGCGGCGAGAAATACGTCTCCCGGTCCCGGATCGGCGTGGCGAGCGTGGCGATGTCCGCCCCCGGGTCCGAGGTCAGCAAGCTCGCCAGCTTCTCCGCGTGCGTCGGATCGAAAAGCGGTTCGTCCCCCTGGATGTTGAGGATCACGTCCGCGTCGAGTTTCTCTGCCACTTCCGCAACCCGGTCTGTGCCGGATGGGTGATCTTCCCGTGTCAGAACCGCGTTGCCACCGAAACTCTCGACGGCGGACAGGATCCGCGAATCGTCGGTGGCGACGACAACCTCGTCGATCGATTTCGCCCGGCAGGCCTGCTCGTAGACGTGCTGGATGAGATACTTTCCGGTCTGCCGCAGAAGGGGTTTGCCCGGCAGCCGCGTGGAGGCAAACCGGGCGGGGATAATGATTGCGGTCCGCATGGTTGGCCCTCCCTGGCCAGCGAATTCGACGAGTTCTCCGGCGAGGTTCCTCAGTCGGAACCGCCGAGTGCGTCGAGTGCCTCCTGCCGAGTTTCGTACAGGGCCCACAGCGTGTCGAGAGCAGTTGTCCGCAGCAGTTCCCGGATCCGTGCGGAAACGCCAGCGAGAACGAGCTCGCTTCCCCGTTGTTTGACGAGGAGATGGCACCGGAGGAGGAAGGTGATGAAGGCGGAGCCGAAATATCGGACGCCAGAGAGATCGACGATCAAATTCGAGGGCGGATCATCCTTCAAGGGTGCGAGAATCAGTTGCGCCGCCGTGAGGATCACGTTTTCCGGAAGCTGTTCCACTTCCGGTGAGGGGACAATCACCGCGATGTCGCCGTGCCGTTTCAACTGGAAATATTCGTTCGCAAGCGGTGCCGGTCGTGATGACATTTCGGTGGTCATAGTTCCATCCTGAGAGTGGAGGGGCGATCCGTCCACACCCCAACAGTATCTGCCGGGTGCGATCGAAGCAAGCGTCTTGCGTGTCAGGTTGCGGTGGGTTTGTGAGGCGATCGTCTGACCGATGTTCCGATTTGCCCGTTGTGGAATCTGTTCTAGACTTCGCCTGGCGACTTCCTCACCCCTCGTCGAAAGATTCGGCCATGTCGAAACTCCGCCGGGCATTCACGCTCATCGAATTGTTGGTGGTCATCGCCATTATCGCAATTTTGATTGGATTGTTGCTTCCCGCGGTACAGAAAGTTCGGGAGGCAGCCGCCCGGGCGAAGTGCACGAACAATCTCAAACAGATTGGAATCGCAATCCATTCCTACCACGATGTCGGCGGTGGGATTCCGCCCGCCGTGACCGGCAACACCGGCCTCACGGTGTGGGCGATACTTCTGCCTTACATCGAACAGAACAACATCGCGAGCCAACTCGACATGAGTGCGTCCGGGGGCGTGGATGGCTGCACCGACGCGGCTCACATTGGGGCCACGGCCGCGGCTGCATCCTCGGCCAATCGCACGGTTTTGATGAACCAGGCGACCGGAATCCAGACCTATCTTTGCCCTTCCCGCCGATCGGGGAAGGTAACCAACAACTACAACATGCCTGTCGGAGATTACGCGATCGTGATTGCCGGACCGGAACGCTGGGTTTTCGGGCGGAACAACGTCAACCAGCAAACTCAGGCCATGCGGGCTGCCGTTGTCAGTTCCGCGACGGTCGAACCGCTCGGCGATAACCTCTATTACTTCTCCAACGCCAGCACTGGCTTCACCATGATCGACAACCCTAACAAGGGTTGGCGGCCCAGGGACAAGTTCGCCTCCATCACCGATGGCCTGAGCAACACCGTGTTTATCGGGGAAAAACACATCACCCCCGGATACCTGGGAAAATGCTGCCGGGACAATCACGGGCCCGAGGGAAGGGACGGGTACATTTACTGGAACCGTTCGAACGGTAACCCGTTTTACGGCGAATACTGGGTCGCCGGTTCCGCGAACCTGGGCCTGGCCCGCTCCCCGAACGAGGGAGAACTGGCTCAGGTCAACTCTGCCCCAGCTCTCGGAAGCTGGCACACGGGCGTCTGCAACTTCCTCTTCGGCGACGGGGCGGTGCGGGCTGTCTCCGTCAGCACCGACGCCACCACGCTGATCAACCTCGCCCAACGGGCTGACGGCAACGCTGTCACGCTCCCGTAATTCCCCATGTGGAGCTGCTGTGCTCTCTCTCCTTCGAATTGTCGTCTTCTCCGGCGCGATAGCCCTGACCGGTTGCGCCCAGTCGACGTTTCCGGTCAAGGGGCGAGTCCATTACCCGGACGGTTCTCCGGTGACGCACGGTCGGGTGGTGGTCGAATCGACGGGACCGGCGGGTTCCTGGGGGTCGATCCGACCGGATGGCACCTTCGAACTCGGCACGTTCTCCGCGAACGACGGGGTTCCGCCTGGGACCTACCGCGTCTTCCTGATGAGCACGGAAACCTTCCCGCCGCCGGGGGATACCAGCAATTTCGTTCCGAAGCCGTTGGTGGACAAGAAATACGCGAGTGCGGAGACGTCCGGACTCAGTTTTGAGGTTCCCAAGACGGTGGAGTGGGACATCACCGTCGAGAAACCAGCCCGGTAGTCGCCGCTCGTCTGGTGGTTCGGCTTTCGCAGGCTCGCATCTTGCACTACGCTATCCCCGCCGGGATTTCCGATCCGACTCGGGGAAGCCATGGAAGACCTGCTGAATCAGGTGTGGGACATTCTCACGACGATCGTCCTGAACCTGAAAAATCCGGATGCGTGGAAGGCGACACTGGAGCGGCCGGGCGTGTTCTGGGCCGCGGTCGTAACCCTGGCGGCGATCATCTTCGCGGAAACGGGACTGCTCGTCGGGTTCTTCCTGCCCGGGGATTCCCTGCTCGTCACGGTCGGAATCGTCGCCCACCTCTCGGAATGGAACATCGGAATCCTGCTGGGGATTCTGATCCTCGCGGCGATTCTGGGGGACACGGTCGGGTACTGGTTCGGAGCCAAGGCGGGGCCGGCCATTTTCAATCGGCCACAATCGCGGTGGTTCAAACGCGACCACCTGATCGCCGCCCGTGAGTTCTACGAACGGCACGGCGGAAAAACGATCATCATCGCCCGGTTCATGCCCTTTGTGCGGACGTTCGCCCCGGTCGTCGCGGGGGCGGCGAAGATGGAGTACCGGACGTTCCTCTTCTACAACGTGATCGGCGGGGTCGGCTGGATCGCCAGCATGCTTCTCTTCGGCTACACCCTCCACCTCTGGGCCGATGCCCTGCTTCGACCGATCTTCGGGCCGCAATTCCGAATCGAGAAGAACATCGACATTCTGGCCATCACGATCATCCTGCTCTCGGTTGCCCCACTGGCGATCAAGGGAATCGGTGAGTGGCGGGCGAAACGGCTCGCTCGCCGGCTGACGGAAGCGCCGAAGACGACGGTTTGACGGGAGCAGGTTTCGATCGCTCGAACCGTCGGAATCCCGCGTGGTGGAATTGCATTCCCCCACGCTTTGGGTCGGCAACGAACACTGCGAATTCCCGGGCTGCGCTCGGATCCGGCGACTGCCGGAGGATCGCGATAACCACCTGGGAACGGACCCCCTCCAGTTCGGGCAAAAACAGGATTTCCTGCCCCGGATAGCGACTCGCGACGGCATCCCACACGATGGCCGCGTCCACGCTGCCGACCTTGGCGGCGGCGGCGGACTGCGAGACGTTTCCCGTCTCGATCAGGTGCGGTTGCAGGGGCAACCAGTTCCCTGTCCGGGCGAGGTGGTCGCGCGTCACCCTGCCGATCGCTGCTCCGGGGTTGGCGAGCGCCACCCGAGTTCCCTCCCGAAGAAGGTCCTGCCACGCCGAGATTTTCTGGGGATTCCCGGGTGCGAGCAGCACGACGCCCCGCATTTCCGCGATGGCAAACTCTTCTGCGACGAGCTGTCGTGCTCTCGCATCGGCGATGTACGATGCGTCCGCGGGCAGGAACAGGTCGCCGGGAGCGGACGGGTCGACCATCGCCGCCTGGGTGAGCATCGCCTCGGACGCCCCGAATCGGAGTTCCACGCCCTGACCGGTCGTGGCTTTGTACTCCTCCGCGATCGTTTCCATTGCCGGCCGGGTGCTCTCGGCGCAGAAGACGATGAGGGGGCGGGACCCGGACGTTTCCCGGCCGTGTCTGGCGAGACCGAGCGTTAGAACAGCAAGTGCGAGAAGCGACGCGATCGCGACGACTGTGGGATTTCTGGGACCGATCACCTGCCAGTTCCTCGGTACAATCTCGAGTAGTGTCGCCCCGGCCTGATTACGAGATCGACAT
Organism: uncultured Alcaligenaceae bacterium; assembly: GCA_964552815.1. Lineage (GTDB taxonomy): Bacteria > Planctomycetota > Planctomycetia > Gemmatales > Gemmataceae > CAYUHJ01. The sequence goes on from CAZKIQ010000005.1 coordinate 149,795, forward strand.
GGATTGGGCTACTCGCTTCCGCCGTCCCCTCGCCAGTGACATTCCACCGGGGTCTCCGTCAGACGCAATCCGATGCCTGCTCGAGGGGAATGCGGAGTTCGTGCATGAGGCGGTTCCGGACGTTCCCGCACCCAGTACGGCGACGACGATTGGCCCACCTGCGATCGTCACGGTCGAGGCGCCCTCGGCACCGGCCCAGTCGCCGTTCTGCATAGTCCTGGGGTGCTCCGATGCCCGGGTGCCATCGGAACTCGTCTTCGGGTCTGGTCCGAACCAACAGTTTGTTGTTCGCATCGCGGGGAACGCGCTCGGGGATGAGTGCCTAGGAAGCATCGAATACGCTCTTTACAGTTTCCGGGAAAGCGTGCAACTGCTCGTGGTTCTCGGCCACACGCGGTGCGGTGCCGTGACCGCGGCGGTCGATGCGTATCTCCGACCGACGGAGCACAACGCGATTGCGTTTACGCGTTCCTTGCGGGCGGTCGTGAACCATGGCCTGATCGCGGTTCGGGGAGCGGCCGTCGCACTGGAGCAGAAATGGGGAGTGAAAATCGCCGCCGACCCAGGTTACCGCGATGCCCTGATCGAGGTCAGCGTCTACCTCAACGCAGCGATGACGGCCTACCACCTCCGTGAAGAACTGACTCCCGAGGAAGTATGCGGCGCTCGCGTGGTTTACGGTGTCTTCGACATCGCCACATGCCGGGTCATCGGTCCGGACCTGGACCCGAACACGGACGACACCTCGAAACTGGCCGATGCCCCGGCGAACCCGGGCGAACTTGTCGTCCTCGGCGATCAAATCGCTGGCTCGCCCATGGTGACCAGACACCTCGTCAATCTGTGATCCCTCTCCGTGCCCCTTCCGGAGTTCCCGATGCGGTGGTTGCAGTCTTGTCTCTGCGTCTTGGCCATCACGGTGGTCCCGCTCCTCCGAGCTTCCGGGGCTGATGATTTCGACCCCAAAGCGATCGATGCGGAAGTCGAGAAGGCCCGCGAATACTTCGAGGTTCCCGGGGTTGCGGTGGCGATCGTCAAGGACGACAAGGTGGTCTACCTCAAGGGATTCGGAACCCGATCCGTGGGTGGGAAAGAGGTGACACCGGACACGCTGTTTCCGATCGCGTCTTGCACCAAGGCGTTCACGGCAACGGCGATCGCGGCCCTGGTTTCCGAGGGGAAAATGGCCTGGGACGATCCGGTTCGAAAGCACCTGCCCTGGTTTCGACTCGATGACGCAACTGCGGATCGCGATGTGACGATCCGTGATCTGCTCTCGCACCGGACCGGTCTGCCGCGACACGACCTCCTCTGGCGGAACATGGACTGGAGCCGGGAAGAGCTGGTGAGGCGGTCCGCGTTTGTGCCCTCCTCCAAGGGGTTCCGGGCGGAGTGGCAGTACAACAACCTCATGTTCATCGCCGCCGGGTTGGCGGCCAGCAACACGGCGGGCCTCGAGTGGGAAGGCGTGGTTCGCACCCGGATCCTCGACCCGCTGGGGATGACGGAGTCCAATTTCCGCGTCGTGGAGACCCAGAAAACCGAGGATTTCGCGAAGCCGTACTTCCGGAAAGCCCCGGGGAAGCTGGAAGAGATTCCATTCTTCCCGCTCGATGCGACCTGCCCGGCGGGGGGCCTCAACTCTTCCGTGCGGGACCTTTCCAAGTGGGTCCGGTTCCAGCTGGCGGGTGGGAAACTCGACAAGAAACGGGTTCTCCCGGCGGACATCCTAGCCCAGACGCATGCTCCCGTTTCCGTCTCGGTCCCGCTACCCGTGCGGGCGGTCACCGAGGAGTACACGGTCCAATCCAACTACGCCCTCGGCTGGTTCGTGGCGGACTACCGGGGGTTGAAGCTGATCCACCACGGCGGATCGATCGACGGTTTCACGTCGTTCGTAATGCTTCTGCCCCGCTCGAACGTGGGGATTGTGATCCTCAACAATCGGCACCGGTCGCCGCTCCCGTTCGCGCTCGGGTATCGCATCGTGGACATCATCCACGGGTTGCCGGATGTGGACTGGAACAAGCGACACCAGACCGCGGTGGAAGGTTTGGAGAAACTCCTCGAGGACGAGAACGCCAAGCGACTCGCGAAGCAGAAGAAGGGGACGCAGCCGAGCGTGCCCGCGAAGACGGTGGCCGGAGTCTACGACCACCCGGGGTACGGGAAACTGACCTTCCTGGCGGACGGCGAGAAGCTCACCATGAAATACGCGAACTACACGGAAACCCTGGAACACTTCCACTACGACACTTACCACATTCCCAAACAATCGGGGATCTGGCCGTACATCTGGCAGGATGGTCAGGCCACCTTCCGCATCTCGCCGGCGGGGAACGTGAGCACGGTCGAGTTCCTCGGGGTGGAGTTCAAGCGAGTCAAGTGAGGCCGCGATGCGTATCCTGCAGATCCCGACGCGGCACGAAATTCGGGAATTGCATTTTTCACCCGACGGGTCCGGGCTGACGGTCCTGTACCACGGGCGGACGCGGTCGACGCTCGGTCGACTCGATTTCGCAACCGGGAAATTCCTTCCGATCGGCTCGCTTCCGTTCGCCCGGCCGATTTCCTTTGCGTACAGTCCGGACGGGGAGCACCTCGGCGTCGGCTCGAACAACGGACAGGTGCAGGTCTTCCGGTTCGCGGGGATGCAGCGACTCGCCGAGATTTCGGTCGATCGGCGACACACGTCGGTCGCGTTTTCGCCGTCACTCGAACCCCGTCGGCGGTGGGTGGCGGCCGCCGGGCGGGAGATCCAGCTTCGCAACCTCGCCACGGGGGAAGTTTTTGCCGCCTTCGAGCCCGGGGATTTCTCGGCCATACAGTTCGGGGCGGACGGGAACCACATCTTTGCCACCGACCACTCGATTCCGGCGGTCATCGGGTGGACCATCAAGCCGTTCGCGGAGGTGCTTCGTGTCCCGGCGTATTTCGAGACTCCCCGGCTGGCGGTTTCCCCGCTCGGAGATCGACTGGCGGTGGCCGATTTCTCGGGACTGCGGGTGATCCGTCTGGAAGAAGTTGTTGAAGAATTCCGGACCGGCGAATCGCGGCTCGTTGCTGATGCGACATTCACCCGGGACGGTCGCTCGATTCTGGCGGCGACGGGGCAGCCGGCGGTACAGATTTTCGATGCTGGGAGCGGTGCAGTTCGCGAGTTCGACTTTGGGATCGGCCGGGTGACGGTGGTTGCGGTGTCGGCGGACGGGTTGCTCGCGGCGGCGGGCGGGGAGATGGGGAAGATCGTCGTCTGGGATCTCGACGGGTGAGCGATTCGGCTCCGTCTGTCAGATCGCCCGGGTCGGCCAGCCCTCGCAGCGTCGGCACACGAAGACGTTCACGACCCCGTCCGGGAGCGTCAGGCCCGCGGCATTGCGGAAGCCGGGCTCGTCGCGTGTGTCCTCTCGGGGCCGCCAGCGAGCCCGGCCGGCGTCGCTCCACTCGGAATCGGAAATCGCGAGCAGAAAATCCATCGGCCAGCGGCACTTCTCGCACGCCGTCGGCTTCGGAGCCGCCGGCCAGAGGGGGTAGCCGCCAACCTTCGTGCCCGGACAGACACTCTGCAGATCCGCGTACCTTTTCGCGTCCGGCAACTGGTCGCGGACGGGTTTGGGAAGCACCGATAGCGAGGGGAATTCCATCACCCGTTCCGGGAAGAGCCGACACGGCACCGGGACGAGATCGAGAAGGACGCCGGTCGACGGGGGTGGGTCCGCCAGGGGTTCAGCGACGGACTTCCGACTTCGCCAGACGGTCTGCACGATGATCGGCGTGCGGGGAATCCACAGAAGTTGCAGGAGATCCGTGCCGGGCGGGAAGGGCATGCCGGGAGGTGCATCTTCGAGACGGAGTTGCAGGATCGGCAGGAACGGGGCACCGTCCGCGGCGCTGGGCCAGGGTTCCCCGGCGGGCCAGAGAAAGCGGCCGCCAAGTTTCGACGCGGATGGGGCAGGTTCGTCGCCGAAGCGGGGGTGGAGTCGGATCGCGACTTTTCCCAGCGGCTTGAGTTGCGGCACCGTCGCGAGAATATCGTCCGACGGGGGAGGAGTCGTGCGGGTCGCCGTGGCCGGCACGCGGCATTTCTCCAGTATCGCAAGGTGGGCGGCACGAGTTTCCGTTGCGACCCGGAACTTTGCCTCCTCGACCGGGGGGAAAGAGGGGTTGGCCCCCTTCCAGCACCCGGCGAGGAAGGCGAAGGAACCGGCGAGAAACCCACGACGACCCGGCATTCCACAATCTCCTCACTGATCGTCGCCGAGGGGCCCGAGTTCCGCTCGTTCGCATTCCGCGAGCAACGCCACGAACTCCGGGCAAACCGCCTGGGCCTCCCGGGCAATTCCCTTGAGGAAGACGACATCTTCCGAGTCGGTCAGTTTGTCTTCGAAGATCAGTTTGCGGAGCCAGAGCACCTCGGTGGGCCCGATCGTTCCCTTGGACAGCAGAGCTCGCTTGATCACACGCTGGGTAAATCGCGTGAATTCCGGGTGGACGTCTTCCGCTTCCCGTTTGAGTTCGAGGAGGAACAGCACCTCTTCCGGGTCGATTTCGCCGTCGTCGAGGATGCCGCGTTTGACCAGATCCGTCTCGACGCCGTCGATTTTGCCGTCGGACAGGATCAACCGCTTCGCGAATGCACGCCAGTCCATCGCAGAACCTCCGTGAACCTGAGGGTGGGGTCACCTTCTGGGCGGGTCTTCGAGGTCGGACATCAATTCACGATACGTCGGCTCGTCGAGAGCGTCCGTGAGGAATTTGTAGGAAACGAGATACTTCGCGATCCGCCGCTTGTCCGCGTCGATTCGGGCCGGACGGATGATCGTGCGATCGAGCCGGGAGTTGTCGGTCAGGTCGGCGAGTTTGACCTCCCGGGCGATCGCGTTGGCCTTGCAGCGGATGACGTAATCCGCATAGGACTCGCGTTTCGCGTGGGTCACGCAGGCGACGGCGGCCAGGATTTCCTCGGAGAAGTTCGCTGCCCGCAGATCCTCGAGTGTGACAGAGGTGTCCTCAACGACGTCATGCAGGACCGCGACGATGCGTGTTTCCGGCCGGGAAACGAGGTGCATCACCCGCAGCGGGTGCAGGATGTACGGCAAGCCTTCCTTGTCCGTCTGCCCGGCGTGTGCGTCGGCGGCAATGCGGATCGCAATTTCCAGCGTGGCCATCTTCAACTCTCGCCTGAGAATCTTCGGCCGGCTTTGGCTCAGGGGCGACCCTCACGAAGCCAGCCGAATCCGATCTGACCCATCCTGAAGTTGTAAGGGGGGGAATCCCTTTCTTGGAGTGTGGGTCAAGCCGCTTCGGCGAAGACCCACCGAAGTGGACCTTCCCCTCTCGCTCCACGCAGGCGAGAAAAGGTCGAGAACCTCTCTCTGGTTCGAGCTGATGGCCAAAGATGCGTCCGAAAGTTTTCCAGTCTCGAGAAAAATGGTTTGGTCGTCGAGCCTGACAGGCTCGTTCGATCCCAGGTCGAAGACCTGGGATCGAAGGGAACCTCAAGATTCCGGCTCTGAAAGGGCCCCTCAATACGGCATGGGCGAGCGGCTCTGACAGGGCCGGGACATTCTTCGGCGATGATCCAGGCCTTCGGCCTGGGCTGACAGTACGAGCCTTTTAGCCTCGTAGAACAGCGAGTCCGATCTTTGCACATATCCGGCAGACACTATCTCACCTCTTCGTGACCTGCCCGTCCGCGAGTTCCAGTACGAAGTCGCCGAGACGCTCGGCTTCCGAGCGGCTGTGCGTGACGTGCAGCACCGTCACGGTCCGGGATTTTCGCAATTCGACGAGGATGTTGAGGAGTTCCTCCCGGGTGGCCTCGTCGAGGGCGGTGAGGGGTTCGTCGAAGAGGAGGATGTCCGGGCGAAAGGCGAGTGCCCGGCCGAGTGCGACTCGCTGAGCCTCGCCGCCGCTGAGCCCGACCGCCCGTCGGTCGAGAATTCCCTGAAGTCCGAGCCAGCCGGCGAGTTCCGCGACGCGAGCGGCGATCTCGGCGGAGGTTGCACCGCGAACTTGCAACGCGAATCCGAGGTTCTCGCGGACTGTCATGGTGCGAAAGAGAGCGACATCCTGGGGTACGTAACCAAGTCCACGGGCAGCCGGGGGAAGGGCAGTGACATCGCGTTGTCGCAACCGGATCTTCCCCCCTCGCGGGTTCCGCAACCCGGCGATGACCTCGAGAATCGTGGTCTTCCCGGACCCGGTGCGACCAACGAGGACCGCGTAGTCGCCGGTTGGGACGGCATAGCTGACCCCCTCGAGTGCGAAGTTTCCCTGCCGGACCGTCAGGCCTTCGACCTCGATCACGCCCGCCTCCCGAGAGTGCGGGTGATCGCGAGCACGACTGCCGCCACCGCGATCATCAGAACCGAGACGGCGAGAGAGGCTTCGAGATTTCCGTTGCTGAGTTCGAGGTAGACGGTGGTGGGCAGTACCTCGGTGCGGAATCGGGTGGCGCCGGCGAAGATCAGGACAGGCCCGAATTCGCCGAGCGCCCGGGCCCACGCGAGGGTGCCGGCGGTGACGACCCCGGGCCACGCCTCCGGCAAGGTCACGAGCCAGAACGCCCGACCGCGGGAACAGCCGAGAGTCATCGCGACTTCCTCGGTTCGCGGCGAAAGCTGCTCGAACGTCGCCCGGAGAGTGCGGGTCGCGAACGCCGCCGAGACGAGAAACTGCGCGAGCACCACCGCCGGCACCGCATAGGTCACCCGGATCTGCTGCTGTACCGCGAGGCCAGCAGGGGACTGGAAGAGGATGAGCAAGCTCAGCCCGACCACCAGGGGCGGCAGCACGATCGGCACGTCCACCAGCAGATCGACGACGAGTCGGCCGAGGAAACGGGTGCGAGCGAGCAGGTAGCCGAGCGGGACCGCTACCCACACCGACGCGATCGCCGCCGCGAAACTGCTGAGCAGACTCAGGGCGATCGAGGAGCGGATTTCCGGGGAACGGAGGGCGGCCGCGATGTGGCCAGGGGACGTGTGGGCGAGATCCGCGACCAGCAGGGCCGCCACCATCGCGACGTAGAAACCGCCAAGTACCCCGAGGGCGAGGTAGAACGGACCCGGCGAGCGGGCCCGTTCCGGAGGGGAAACTAGGTCAACCGATCGGGACGGTTCCGTCATTTGAGCGCGTTGCGGATCGTGCGGTTGTACGTTTCCTGAGGCGAGGTGCTGATCGGCAGGGTATCCCCAACCCGTTTCCCGTCCTCGAAGAGGTGGACCTGGCTGCACTCGAAGCAGATCAGAAGCTCGTAGGTCTTCTTCTCGTGGACAACGCGAATCGCATGGCGGGGGTTGAAACACTTCGCGATCCCGTCGGCTTCCCGTAGGCCCTCGTCGAGGAGAATCAGGGCGATCGCGCGATCATCGCCTTTCTTGAGCTTCGCGATTTTGCGGACCTCGTACCCGCCGACGGCGTCGTCCACTTTCCCCTCGGCTTTTTCCGGCACGAGGGACATCAGTTGAAGAACCTCGGCCTTGTCCAGGGCGGTGCGGAACGCTTCGGGGAGTTTCTTCAAACCATCGCCATTCTTGGTCGGTTTGGGTTCCGGCGGGTTGGCGACCTCTTTCTTGGGCTCGGCCTTTAGCGGCTTGAACGGAGTCTGGCCGTCGGCAGGACGGGTCAGCAGAGCCGCACTGATCGCGACGAGAGAGAGCATCACGGGAATTCGCATGGGGCACCTCGGAGATGGGTTTGCGAAGAGTGACGATTCCCAAGCCTGGGACTAACCTCGGGGACAGTCACTTCTTCACGTGCTCGATAACGGCGGCCATCATCGGGAAGGCGTAGAACGCGGCCCCGACGTGCGTCGCATCGACCCACACGATTTTCGGCTTTCCCGACGCTTCCCAGAAGCGTTTCATCGCCTCCGGGGAAACAACATCATCCCGGCTGGCGGCGATCAGCAGGAGATCCTTTCCCTTCAGGCAGGTGGCGTAAGTCAGCGGGTCGACGGGATCGATCTTCTTGCGGAGGACTTCCTTCGTGATCCCGATCGCTTTCAAGCTCTGGGAAAGGATCGCCGCCTTGGGATGGTCGTAGAAGGCATCGACGAGTCCGCCGCCACCCAGGAGTAGGCACCCGGATCGGAGGTTAGGTTCCGACGCGATGACCAGGGCTCCGATCAGGCTTCCGAGGCTCGTGCCGAGAAGCGAGAGTTTGTTCGCATCGATTTCGGGCCGAGATCCCATCCACGCCACCGCCCGCCGACAGTCCAGCACCGCTTGCCGGACGTTCTGGACCGACTGATCCACGTCCGGGACGAGTAACCGGTGTTTCCCCTCGGTTGGTCGGCGGGGGCCGTAGTAAGGGAGGACGACCACGACCGCTGCGACGTCGTGCATCGCGAGCCACATCGCTTCCCCACGCGACACCACCTGCTGGCCGTCGAGCACATCGAGGACCAGAACTGCCGGGAATTTCCCCTCCTTTTTCGGGCGGAAATACTCGCAGTGGACCGTGTTGTTGATCTCGTGCGGCGTCTGCACCGGCGACGGGAACGTGACCGTCGACACCTCCACCCCGGAGTACTTGAGTTCGTACTTGGGGGTCACTTTTGCGGGGAACGAGTGCGACTCCAGTCGAAATTGTTCGGGAATCTTGTGCTTGGCGTCGTCCGCCTGGAGTTTGACCTCGACCGCCGCCGGCTCAATCGCAGTCAGGATCGAGACGGGGACAAGCAAACCGAGCGTGATCAGGCAGGCGCGGGTCATCGTGACCTCCGGAAGGGCCGGCTTTCCGTCGGCATACTACGCTTTCTGCGTGAGCTTTTTCCACAACAACTTTTCCGCATCAAATCGCCTCGGGTCCGCGTTCGCCGGTGCGGATCCGGATGCAGTCTTCCAGGGGGAGGATAAAGATTTTCCCGTCGCCGATCCGTCCCTCCTTCCCGGTTCGGGCCGCATTGATGATCGCGTTGACGGTCGGCTCCACGAAGTCCTCGTTGACGGCGATTTGCAGTTGCACTTTCCGGAGCATGTTGACGGTCAATTCGTGTCCGCGATAGACCTCCGTGTGCCCTTTCTGCCGGCCGAAACCCTGGACATCGACGACGGTCAGCCGAAACACCTCGACGTGGTTGAGGGCTTCCTTGACGGCTTCGAGCTTCGACGGCGGGATGATCGCGAGAATCAATTTCATCGTCGGCACTTCCAGAACGAGATTCGGGGGACCTGGGTACGATATCCCTGGAACTTCCCGGAAGCCCGTTTCTACCACCACCGGCCCACAAACCATGATCCCGGACGTCACGCTTCTTCGACAACGCGAGATCGAGGCCGGCATCGTCGCCCCGCTTTTCCGGGCATTTGCGACTGAGATCGGGGAAGTTCGTGCCCGGGAGATCCTGGCCGGGGTGGTTCAGGAACTGGCCCGAAAAGGCGGATGCGCCGCGGCGACGGCGGTTGGCGGGAACGATCTGGCCCATCTCAAACTCGCCATCGAGCGGTGGAAAGCCGGCGGGGCCCTCGAACTCGCCGTCATCCGCGACGATGCGGACGCTTTTCACTTCGACGTGACCCGCTGCCAGTACTCCGAAATGTACCACCGCCTCGGGTTGGCGGGCCTCGGGCCGATTCTCTCTTGTTCCCGGGATGCGGCGATGGTGGAGGGCTTCAACCCGGATCTGGAGTTTTCGCGGACGCAAACCCTCATGGAAGGCATGTCGCACTGCAATTTTCGCTACAACCGGCGAGATCGGCCTGTGAGCTCGCAGGTGGAAATCGATCAGACTTCCCCCGGATCTTCCGAAGCCGTGTAAGATATTCCGTATTCACGGGTTCGGGTCGGTCTGGGAGTCCAGTCTCATGCGGGTGATCATCGCGCCGGAATTCTATCAGCAGATGCTACAGATCCCGTACCACACGCCGGATTGTTACGTCCGGCCGGGTGAGTACTTGCACCACATGTACATCGACGGGGTGAAGTATGTCGTCGCCCCCGCGGTGTCGGATTGCCTCGACCAGGCCCAGGCGAAGGGGGACGAGGAAGCGATCCGTCACCTGACGCTTCACATGCTCCACTACGATGCCCTGCTGGCAGACGCCCAGCGGTACGGGAGTCTGGAGGGCGTCACCCTGCTCGGGGACCCGCCGCCGACGGACGAGGAGGCGGTCCCCAACACGACCAACGTCTACATGCCCCGGGTTCCCGGGACCTGGGAAGAAACCGGGCTCACCTCCTCGTTTCTGTTCGAACTGATCCTCCGGACAATCTTCACCCGCGGCCAAATGACGGCGGCGGACCTGGCGAACCAGATCTGCCTGCCGTTTACGGTCATGAACCCGGTCTTCCAGGCGATGCGGAAGCAGACGTTGATCGACATCGTCGGCCAACGCGGGAACAGCGGCGATGCGTCCTTCGTGTACGAACTCAAGCCGCCAAAAGGAACCTCGGCCGTCCAGGAGGCGATGGAGAAGACGAGCTACGTCGGGCCGTGCCCGGTGCCATTCGCGGATTACGTCGAAGCCGTGCTCGCCCAGACGGTCAAGAAACTCCTCGTCACCCGGCGAAGCATCCGCAAGGCGTTCGAGGACCTGGTCATCACCGACGAGGTTTTCAACGAAATCGGCCCGGCAATCAACTCGGCCCAATCGATCTTCTTCTTCGGCTATCCTGGAAACGGGAAAACGAGCGTTGCCGAGCGGATCACCCGCTTGATGGGGGACTCCGTCTACATCCCCTACGCGGTGGAGGCGAACGGGCAGATCATCAAGCTCTACGACCCGATTCTGCACTCGCCAATCAAGGAAGACGCGGGGGGTGGGGAAGGTTTTGATTCGGTGCTGAAGCAGGGGAACCAGTTCGACCGCCGGTTCGTGCGGATCAAGCGGCCGACCATCGTTGTCGGGGGCGAACTGACGATGCCGATGTTGGACCTGGTTTACAACACGGTGGGGAAGTTTTACGAGGCCCCGCTCCAGATGAAGGCGAACGGTGGGATCTTCATGATCGACGACTTCGGCCGGCAGATGATGCGACCGATGGACCTCCTCAACCGCTGGATTGTCCCCCTCGAAAAGAAATACGACTACCTCACCACCGTTTCCGGGAACAAGGTCGAGATTCCCTTCGACGAAATCCTGATCTTCTCCACCAACCTCGACCCGAACCAGTTGGCCGACGAGGCTTTTTTGCGGCGGATCAAGTTCAAAATTGAAATCCGCGACCCGGACGAGGCCCAGTATCGGCGGATCTGGGAATTGGTCTGCAAGGGCCGACGGGTCGAGTACGACCCGAGCGGAATCGATTACCTGGTCGAGAAGTGGTATCGCCCGACCGGCCGGCCCTTCCGGATGTGCCAGCCCCGCGACCTGCTCGACCAGATGGTCTCGATCGCGAAGTACAACATGGAACGGGTCAACTTCTCCCCGGACCTCATCGACGCCGCCTGTGCAACCTACTTCATCAGCCAGCAGAAACGCGACTTCGGTGCCCAGGTCCGGCTCGCCTGACGTGGAACTGGACTCGCTCGAAGCCCGGTTGAAGCGCGAAGCCCAGCGGCTCGGGTTCGCGCTGACCGGCATCGCCCCGGCCACGGAAGCCGACCATTTCCCCGAATTCGAGCGCTGGCTCGACGCCGGCTTCGCCGGGGAAATGCAGTATCTCCACAAGCACCGCACCCGCCGTCGGCATCCGCAGTCCGTTCTCGCGGGCGTTCGCAGTGTCTTGATGCTCGGCCTGGAATACCCCGACACGGTCCCCGCACCGGGGCAACTTCCCCTCGGAAAGGTCGCAAAGTACGCCCGAGGCCCGGACTACCACCGCTTCACCTGGGACCGTCTCAACACCCTCGCCGACTGGCTGCAGCACGAAGTTCCCGGAAGTTCCGCCCAGGGCGTCGCCGACACCGCACCGCTCCTCGAACGCGACTTCGCTCGCCGGGCCGGACTCGGCTGGGTCGGCAAGAACACGATGCTGATCCACAAGCACCGCGGAAGTTTCTTCTTCCTCGCCGGCCTACTCACCGACATCCCCTTGAAGCCCGACCCGCCGCACACCGCCTCGCATTGCGGCACCTGCACCGCCTGCCTGGACGCGTGCCCGACCCAAGCCTTCCCGGAACCCGGAATCCTGGATGCCCGCCGGTGCATCAGCTATCTCACCATCGAGCACCGCTCCGCGATTCCTCTGGACTTTCGCGAAGGAATCGGCGACTGGATCTGGGGCTGCGACATCTGCCAGGATGTCTGCCCCTGGAACCGCCGAGATCGCGGCGAGGTCACATTCCCCGGCCAACCGGAACTCGGAACCCTCGATCCCATCGAGCTGCTTGCCCTCTCGGAGACGGAGTTTCGCCAGCGATTCCGCGGAACTGTCTTTTTCCGATCCCACCGGACGGGCCTGCTCCGAAACGCGGCGATCGTTCTGGGAAACGTCGGAGATTCCCGAGCGATTCCGGCCCTCAAGGTCGCTTCCCGGGATCCGGACGAGGTCATCGCGGAAGCGGCGGCATGGGCCCTGCGAAGAATCCAGGGCCGGCAACTGGCGAAATCGCACCCCGTGCAGGTCGATAGTGCGTGTTCCGCGGAACGGAGTCCTTGACCACCGCCCGCTTGGCCGCAAGAATCGAAGTATTGCTTCAACACCCGCCGCCGACCCGATTTCGGGCCTGCAATTTTTCGGAACTTCTCCCGCACATGTCAGAATCTCGTGTCGGCATCTGGTTCGTCGGTGCATTCGGGGGTGTCGGTGGGACCACCGCCCTCGGACTCGCTGCACTCGCCGGCGGACATGCCTGCCCGACGGGGATGGTGACCGCGCTGCCTCAGTTCGCGGATGTCCCCCTCGACCCCGCGGGCTCATTCGTTGTGGGCGGTCACGACATCCGGCAGTCCTCTTTTTCCCGAAGTGTCGCGGAACTCCACGCCCGCTCCAACGTCTTCTCCGCACCGCTCCTGACCGCGTGCAAATCGAAACTCGACGAGTGGACCGCCAACGTCCGATCCGGCGTGATCTTCCGCCCCAGTCCGGTGATCGCGGCGATGGCCGACCGCCCGGACCTCCGCGTTGCCGAGACCGCCCGCGAAGCCATCGACCAGATCCAGGAGGATCTGCGGGCCTTCCGCAGCCGGCACAACTTGTCGCAAGTCGTGGTCGTCAACGTCGCCTCCACGGAGCCGCTGTACGAGCCCGGGCCGGAGGTGCAATCCCTCGAGAAACTGACACGAGCTCTCGACCGGATCGCCCTTCCGACCAGTTCGCTTTACGCATTCGCGGCGATCGATGCGGGATTCCCGTACGCGAACATCACGCCCTCCACGGGGGCCACCCTGCCGGCGTTGCAAGAACTGGCCGCCGCGAAAAAAGTTCCCCATGCGGGGCAAGATCTCAAGACCGGGGAAACGCTTCTGAAATCGGTTCTGGCTCCGTTGTTCGCCAAGCGGAACCTCAAGGTTCTGAGTTGGGTGGGCCACAACATTCTCGGCAACCGCGACGGCCAGGTTCTCGCCGACCCGCAGAACAAGGCAAGCAAACTTCGCAGCAAGGATGCCCTTCTCGCGGAGATGCTCGGATATCGGCCCCAATCGCACGTCTCCATTGAATACATCGAATCCCTCGATGACTGGAAAACGGCGTGGGATCATATCCATTTCGAGGGTTTCCTCGGCACCAAGATGACCCTGCAATTCACTTGGCAGGGTTGTGATTCCATCTTGGCTGCACCGCTCGTCATAGATGTAGCCCGACTAATGTTGCTGGCCCAGCGACGCGGGGAAAGCGGCGTGGTCCGCGACCTGGCAATCTTCTTCAAGAGCCCCGTCGGCGTTGCGGAACACGATTTCGGCAAACAATTCGAGATGCTTGAAACTTACCTCCAGATTTCGGCGCGGTGATTGGACCTCACATGCAACTGGCATTTAGCACCAACGCATACTTGCATTACAGCTTTGCCGAAGCCACCCGACGGCTTGCCACCATCGGCTACCGCGGCGTGGAAATCATGGCCGATGTCCCCCACGCCTGGCCGGCATACTTGCTCCCGGAACAGAAACAGGCCATCCGCGATGCTCTGGAAATCAACAAACTTTCGATTTCCAACATCAACGCCTTCATGATGCATGCGGTGGATGACAAACGGCAGAAATATTGGCACCCATCATGGATCGAGCCGGATGCGAACTACCGCCGAATCCGGATCGAGCATACCAAACGCTGTCTCACTCTTGCCAGGGAACTCGGAGCTCCCTGTATCACCACCGAGCCGGGCGGACCAGTTGAAGGCCGCACCTGGGGAGAGTGTTTGAAGCTTTTCGTGGAGGAGTTGAAACCGGTCGTCGAGCATGCCGAAAAGGTGGGGGTTCCATTGCTCGTGGAACCCGAGCCGGATTTGCTCATCGAGACGGCGGATCAATATCTTGAATTCGCGAAGCACATCCAGTCACCAATGTTACGGCTCAATTTCGATATCGGCCACTTCTATTGCGTCAAGGACGACCCCGCCACCACGGTCCACAAACTCAAGGATCACATCGGGCATGTGCATCTCGAAGATATCGCGGCAACCCGGGTGCACCATCACCTCATACCCGGGGATGGCGTGATCGACTTCGCATCCACATTGCGAGCCTTGAAAGATGCGGGATACAATGGATGGGTCACCATTGAACTCTACACCTGCCATGAAAACCCCGACCACGCGGCCGCCCTCGCCCGGGAGAGGGTCATGAAAATTGCAAGCGAGGTCGGGATCTCTTTCTGATCACGCCCCATCTAACAAGCGCGCACTCACATCTTTAGTGTCTTCAAGCCAGGCCATATCACCGGATTCAGTAAACCGTTTTTCTCCAGCCTCTCTGATCGCGGAATCCGGCACCATCTTTAGCGGGGTATATCGGGGGTGATGGCTGTCCTTGTACGGGTCGTTGCGGGCCGCGTTGTAACAACAGATCATGCTCCAGCGCGGGGTATCGGATGTATTCTGGTCGCTGCGGTGCAACAGGTTGGCGTGGAAGAACAATGTATCGCCCGGCTCCATCTCGACATATACAAGTTCGAGTCGGTTCATCAATTGATCAACGCGTTCGCGATCGGCCCCGGCCTGATCGCCGGTGAGGACGTGATTGATCCGCCCGGCGTGATGGGAGCCTCGCAGAACCTGCAAGCATCCGTTTTCCCGCCGCGATGGATCCACGGCAATGAAGACGCTTGTCAGCAGGGGGAACAAAACTCCGTTCTGATACCAATATCCGTAATCTTGATGCCAGGCCCACGCCCCGCCGACTTTTGGATCCTTGAGGATCATCTTGGAGTGGTAGTGATAGACTTCGCCATCTAACAGTTTCTCGCAACTGCGGACCATCCGTTCGCAGCGGGCGAACATGCCATAAATCCCATCGCCCGGGTGGTTCCAAAGAGATAATCGAACCACGCCGCCTTCGCCGTCAGCCCGGCCGAAGGATCGCTTATCGAGTTCGTTGTCAGCCTTCGCGGATCGCGCCAAAAGCCCGATTTCCGTGGCATCGAACAAACCCTTGGCCAGTGTATATCCGTCGGCATGGTACGCAGCGACCTGGCTGTCAGTCAGGGGAGAGGTAGGCATCGGAGAGCCTCGAAGAGGGATCCCGCGGTCTCGGAACTCGCGGTTCCTGACAGGATACTCGACGACGCGATTGCACCCAATGATGTTTTGAAATCAATTTCCTGGAGTGGGCGAGATTCGACCGGACGCTCAATATGCATTCTTCTGTTTGCCGAAGATCATCTTCCATCCTGTGAGGGCCATGATGCGGAGGTCGAAGATGGGGTTCCAGTGGGTGATGTAATACAGGTCGTATTGAATCCGTTTTCGCAAGGAGGAGTTCCCACGCCAGCCGTTGACCTGGGCCCATCCTGTGATGCCACATTTGACGGCGTGACGGGCCATATAGTTGGGGATCGTTTTTTTGAATTGATCGATGAAGACAGGCCGCTCCGGCCGGGGGCCGACCAGGCTCATGTCGCCCCACAGAACATTGAAGAATTGCGGCAATTCGTCGAGATTCGTCGCCCGCAGGATTGTGCCGAGCCGGGTGCGGCGGGGGTCATTCTCCGACGTCCAAACCGGGCCGGTTGCCGCCTCCGCATTGACATGCATTGTGCGAAATTTCAACATCTTGAAGGTCCGGCCGTTGATGGAACACCGGTCCTGGCGGAACAAT
Organism: uncultured Alcaligenaceae bacterium; assembly: GCA_964552815.1. Classification (GTDB taxonomy): domain Bacteria; phylum Planctomycetota; class Planctomycetia; order Gemmatales; family Gemmataceae; genus CAYUHJ01. The sequence continues at coordinate 165,940 of CAZKIQ010000005.1, forward strand.
ATCGGCCCCGGGCTGGTAATCTTGATGAGCATCGCGATGACGGCCATCACGGGGGATAACACGGTGATGGCCAGAAGCGACAACATCACATCCATGGCGCGTTTGACGAGGATATTCAGCCCGAAATAGGGGCTTTCTCGAACGCCGATGAATGTCATGCCGTGCAGTTGGGATGTCGTCAGTGATACCGCGCCCAACGCCGGGATGTCGGCGACGAGTCGGACATCCACAACCGTTTGAGACAGAGCATCGAAAACTTTGCGAGCCTCCGCGTAGCGGTTCATCGGCAGGGCGATGAAGACGTGCTCGATGTGCAGTTGTTCCACCAGGCGTGGCAGATCGGCAACGGGCCCGACTACCGGACGATCGGTCAGGCATCGGGTGGGGTGGTCGTCCACGTAGGCGACTGTCTGGATGCCCATCCATGAAGCATTTTCGAGCATGCGAGCGGTTCGCCGGGCGAGTCGGCTGGTTCCCACGATCAGAGCGTGGCTCTGGTTGTAGCCCATGGCCCGCAGGCGGCGGATGCCGACCCATGTTGCTCGGCGGACAAACAAGACGCCCAGGAACGTGAACCCGGCGAAGATTCCCATCGGTAGACGCGATTCGTAGCCGTAGCGGCGGAGAAAATTGGTTGCCATCACCAGCAACACGAGCAGTGCGACCCCCTTCCCGACGGCGAGCGTTTCCTCCCGAAATCGGCGGAGACGGTGGATGTCGTACTGGCCAGCGAACCGGAATGCGACGACCGCGAGGATGCCCACCAGCGGCAGATTTGCAATGCAAAGCTCGAAGTCTGGCTGGTGATTATTGACAAGCGGAAAATAGTTGGTGCAAACGGTGCAGAACCGCAGCCAGTACCCGCCGACCCACGCCACGCACGTGACGAGGACGTCCCAGGCGAGGAACCAGGCGAGCAGCGGTTGACTGGTACGTTTGACCATCTCGGAACGGCCCGCGTGGGGGAATTCGCGGCAGGCTTGTAGCATCATCTGCGAATCCCTGTCAACCCGCGCTTTCTCCCGTATCCTGGCGGCATGGCGAACGTTCTCGGCATCGACATTGGCGGGGCGAACCTCAAGGCGGCCACCGTGGATCGGCGGGCGGTCTCGATGCCGTTTGCACTCTGGAAAGAGCCCCAAACCCTGACGGCGAAACTGGTCGAGCTCATTTCGCAATTCCCCGATGCGACCGAGTTTGCGGTCACGATGACGGGGGAACTTTGCGACTGCTACGAGACGAAACGCGAGGGTGTGACGGCGATTGTCAACGCAATTGAACAGGCAGCGGCGGGAAGGGTAACCCGCATTTGGGGTACTGATTCGATATGGCATTCCCCGTCTGATGCAAAACGAGATTATCTTTTGGTCGCCGCAGCCAACTGGCATGCGCTCGCGACGTTCGCAGGCAGATTCTCCCGCGGAGCCTCCGCACTGATGCTCGACGTGGGTTCGACCACCACGGATCTCGTACTCCTGCACGACGGTGAAATTATGGAAGGGGTCGGGCTCACGGATCAAGATCGTCTCTCAGAATGTATGCTCGTTTACACCGGTGTTCGACGCACACCGATCTGTTCGCTTCCCATCTCACCGTGGGGATTGCCGAGAATCGCAGCGGAGTTGTTTGCTACGACTTTGGATGCTTATCTCATTCTGGGAAAGATCCCGGAAAATATCACGGACACGAATACGGCGGACGGAAGGCCCGCAACAGTGCCGCATGCGATCGATCGCATGTCGCGAATGCTTGGGGGAGACCGGGAAATCACTGACCAATCTCTGATTCGTTCCTTTGCTGACAAGTGTGCACGCCGACAATTCGAGCTCATCTCAGAGAGTGCCAAGGCATATCTTGGCTCGATAATTGGCCGATCGAATGGTCTGCTATCAAGCCCGAGAATGGCGATCGTCTCGGGTTCAGGTGAGTTTCTCGCGCGGGAGGTGATTGCAGCGGGGATAGGTGAACCGCCAATCCGAGAAATTCGTTCTCTCAACGAGGAACTTGGTCCAATGGTGTCGGTCTGTGCCCCGGCGTATGCGCTCGCTGTTCTGGGCACGGAGATGCGGGATTGAGCCGATTCGGGCGGGCGATCACTTCACGAATTTGCCAACGGTTTCGAGGAACTCCGCGTTCGATTTCGCCTTGCCGAGTTGCTTGACGAGCCCCTCCATCGGGTCGGCCCCGCCGCGGACGCTGAGCAAACTTCGGCGAAGAAGGTTGACGCGTTCCAGGGTTTCCGGGGGAAGAAGCCGCTCTTCCTTGCGGGTACCGGACTGGGCGAGGTCGATGGCCGGGTAGATTCGCTTGTCCGCGAGTTTGCGGTCCAGAACGAGTTCCATGTTCCCGGTGCCCTTGAATTCCTGGAAGATCACGTCATCCATGCGGGAATTCGTCTCGATCAGGGCGGTTCCGAGAATGGTGAGGGTGCCGCCTTCCTCGAAGGCCCGGGCTGCCCCGAAGAGTTTTTTCGGGGTGTCGAGTGCCCGGCTATCGACGCCGCCGGACATGGTCCGCCCGCTGCCGGCGGTCTTGTTGTAGGCCCGGGCCAGACGGGTCAGGCTGTCGAGGAGAACGAATACGTCTTTGCCCTGCTCCGTGAGGCGTTTCGCCCGCTCCATGACGAGTTCTGCCGTCCGCGTGTGGACCGCCGCATCCTGATCGTTGCTCGAGGCGATCACCTCCCCCTTGACGCTTCGGCGGAACTCCGTGACTTCTTCCGGCCGCTCGTCGACGAGCAGAACCATCAGGTGCATTTCGGGGTAGTTCGTCGAGATGGCGTTGGCGATGTGCGAGAGAAGAACGGTTTTCCCGGACCTTGGCGGGGCCACGATCAGTCCGCGTTGCCCTTTTCCGACGGGTGTGAACAGGTCGATCACGCGGGTCGTCAGCGGTTCGGGGCCAGTTTCGAGGCGGAGCCAGCTGGTGGGGTCGACCGCGGTGAGTTCGTCCCAGGGTCGTCGGCGATATTGCTTCGCCTCGGTTCCCTCGATCCGCTCGATGGTTGCGAGTCGGGGTCCGGTCGAGCCTTTTCTGGGGGGCTCGACGGGACCGGAAACCAGCAACCCCTGGGCGAGGCCGAACTTCTGGATCAGCGGCTGGGCGACGTAGGGGTCGGAGGGGCGGGCGGCGTAGTGCCGGGCGGGGTCGCGAAGGAATCCAAAGCCCTTCGGATGGAGTTCGAGAACGCCCTGGAACGTCGCGGTTTTGTCGGCAGTCGTCATCGGCTCGGCTTTCGAGAAACGGGACGGCACCTCCACCGGACGGCGGAAGCGGAAGGGAAACAGAGAGAAACTGGATGCGGTCGACGGGACAGTCGGCGGCCGGCGGTCGCAGGTGATATCGGCGAGAAGCGGGCGGCCGAATAAACGGATTCTAGCCCAGCCCGACTCCAACTGCTAGCGCGAAATCGGCACGAACCCGAGGGAAAACATCGAATCTGCCAGGCTTACCAGACCCTCAAGGTCGCTGACGGATGTGGAGCGAAGGAGAGTCGAACTCCTGACCTCTGCAGTGCGATTGCAGCGCTCTACCAGCTGAGCTACCGCCCCCAATTCGCAGAATTCTAAGGGCTTCCGCGTGGCCGACAAGAGGAGTTTCGCCACCTTGTGACTCCGGCATGCCACCTGTTTCTGGGAGAGTGGGGAGAAGAAAAGTTCGTGACTGGCTGGAACCCGGTTTTCGAGCCTGACAGGCTCGTTCTATCAGCCCAGGCCGAAGGTTTGGGAAGCCAGGACCAAAGTCCCAGCCCTGAAATGGCCGTTCGCCGATGCCAGGGCGAACGGGATCGCGAGTTCGCGTTGACACGTTCGCCGTTCGCGTGCGAAAGTTCGCGCCGCGTTGAGGATCGCCCTGTGTCTCAAGGACGAGGCCGGCATGGCGGATACGTTTGCAGACCTGCTTTCTCGAATCCAAACCCGCACCGCTCGCGTCGGGATCGTCGGGCTCGGATACGTCGGATTGCCGCTCGCTCGGGCCTTCTCCCGGGCCGGCCTCCGCGTTCTCGGATTCGATGTCGACTCCCACAAGGTCGAAAAACTCGCGGCCGGGAAGTCGTACATCAAACAGATTCCCGACTCGACCATCCGCGAGATGCGCGACGCCGGATTCGAGGCGACCGATCGCTTCGAGCGGCTCGGTGAGGTCGACGCGATTCTGATCTGCGTCCCGACCCCGCTGACGGAATCGCGGGAACCGGACCTCCGCTTCGTCGTCAACTCCGCCCACGCCATCGCCGGCCGACTGCGGAAAGGCCAACTCATCGTTCTCGAATCGACGACCTACCCCACCACCACCCGGGCGGATGTCCTCCCCGTCCTGGAACGGACCGGCTTGCGGGCGGGAACCGATTTCTTCCTCGCGTTCAGCCCCGAACGGGAAGACCCCGGCAACGCGACCCACTCTGTCAGCACCATCCCCAAGGTCGTGGGCGGGCTCGACGATCGGTCCGGCGACGTGGCCGTGGCGTTGTACTCCGCCATCGTCCCGCAGGTGGTCCGCGTCTCGTCCCCGGAAGTGGCCGAGGCGACGAAGATCCTGGAGAACACGTACCGGGCGGTCAACATCGCCCTCGTGAACGAGATGAAGGTCCTCTACGACCGCATGGGCATCGACGTCTGGGAAGTGATCGACGCCGCGAAAACGAAGCCGTTCGGGTTCCAGGCCTTCTACCCCGGCCCCGGCCTCGGCGGGCACTGCATCCCCGTTGACCCGTTCTACCTCACGTGGATCGCCCGGCGGTACGGCACCACCACCCGCTTCATCGAACTCGCCGGCGAGATCAACACCTCGATGCCGGCGTACGTCGTCGGCAAGGTCGGCGACGCCCTCAACGAGCGTGGCCGGGCCGTCAAGGGAAGCAAGGTTCTGATTCTCGGAATGGCGTACAAGAAGGATGTGGACGACCCCCGCGAATCGCCGGGGTTCGAGTTGATGGACCTGCTTCTGAAAAAAGGCGCGGTCGTGAGCTACAACGACCCGCACATCCCTGTTCTGCCGAAGATGCGTCACTGGCCGCACCTGAGCATGGCGAGCACACCGCTTTCCGAGGAATTCCTTGCCTGCCAGGACTGCGTGCTGATCGCGACAGATCACTCGGCCTACGACTACGCCTGGGTCACCGCCCACGCCAAACTCGTGGTCGACACCCGAAACGCGACGCGATCCGTCAGCGGTCGAGAGAACATCCTCCGGGCGTGACGATCCCCACCTGAGCCGGGTTCCTGTGATGGCGGGAACTCGGCCCCCGGATCGGCCCAACGAGTTCTTTCCACAAGAGCCGCGACTGCAAAGGAGCGGCCGCTTCCGGGGAACAATCGCAGCATTTCCAACCGAATATTCTGACGCCCAACAGTCTTTTCCCTCGGGGAGTTGCCGCTCCTTTGCAGTCGCGGCTCCTGATACCCCAGAACCCGCGAAGAGGTCGCTCGAGGATTTCTCAGAGTGCCTTGAATTCGCGGACACAACTGGTGATGGCGACCTCGGTGGGCAACCGCTCGATGCTGGAGGCGCCGAAGAAACCGACGATTCCCCGCGTGTTTCGCAGGACGTAAGCGGCGTCGGCGGGCTCGGAAATCGGCCCGCCGTGGCAGAGGATGAGAATCTCCGGGTTGACCCGCTTCGCCGCATCGGCGAGGGCCTGCACCCGTTTCGCGGCCTCTTCCAGCGTCATCGCCGTCTTGGCGCCGATGCTTCCCTTCGTGGTCAGCCCCATATGGGGAATCAGGACATCCGCCCCGGCCGCCGCCATCGCCTCCGCCTCGCGTTCTGTGAAGACGTAGGGGCACGTCAGCAATCCGAGATCGCTCGCTGCCGCGATCATCTCGACTTCCCGATCGTACCCCATTCCGGTTTCTTCGAGGTTCTGGCGGAACAACCCGTCGATCAGGCCGACCGTGGGAAAGTTCTGGACCCCGGAGAAGCCGGCGTCGCGGATTTCCCGCAAGAAGTGGGGCATTCGGCGGAACGGGTCGGTGCCGCAAACCCCGGCGAGGACCGGCGTCTTCTCGACGATGGGAAGCACCTCGCGGGCCATCTCCATGACGATCTGGTTGGCGTCTCCGTAGGGCATCATCCCGGAGAGGCTACCGCGGCCGGCCATGCGGAATCGGCCGGAGTTGTAGATGATGATGAGATCGATCCCGCCGGCCTCGGCGCACTTGGCGGACAGACCGGTCCCCGCACCGCCGCCGATGATCGGTCGACCCGCCGCCACCTGCGATCGCAGCCGGGCGAGGATCTCTTCCCGTGGAAACATGGAGAGCCCGTGAATCAAGGAGAGGGGGGAGAGTCTGGAGGATTCTCGACCAGTTTTGAAGCAGATTCGGTTGGTTTCTCCGGGGAATCCGACGTCGATTTCTCGACGGGCTCTGGAACTTTCTCCGCGATCGCAGCAGAATCGGTCCCTGTTGGCTGTTCCCGCGGAGTCGGTGGGGAAACCTTGCCGCTTCCCCGCGTTTTCCGGGCCGCCTCTGCCGCCTCCGCCTGTTGCAGAAGCTGATTCAGCAGCGCCTCGACGTCATCCTCCGGTGGCGGCAAGACCCCACGAGCCCGGTCCGGCAGAAGTTTCTTCGGTTCCTCTGAGCCGCGCCACAGCCACAAGATCAACTCAAACACCGTCACCAGCAGGAAGCCCCAGAAAGCCATCACCAACGGGAGACTCAGTCGGAGCGAGCTCGCGATGGCCGCCCCCGTCGGGGGTTGGAGCGGTTCCTCGACGCCCGGCAGCGGGGACCGCTGCGGAACCTGGCTGTCGAACCACATCCCCGAGATCTCCGCCATGAGGTAACCCAGGAAGGCGAGGAACAGCGCGGAGGGGATCGCGTTCTTCAGGATGCGAACCACAATCGATGGCATAGTTCTCTCGATCCTCCGGTCGTCACCTGACCTCTTCCGCCCGGGAACGGGTCAACCGATGGCAGCCGATGCGAGCCAAAGTTAGCATATTACCCATTTCCGGATCGGGAGGGGACAGGAGGATTGCCGTGGCGGTCTTGCTCATCGGAACGCTCGACACCAAGGGTGTGGAAATTGCGTATGTCCGCGATCGCCTGCGCGCCGCCGGCGTGGCGGTCACGGTCGCGGATGCAGGGGTCGTCGGCGAGCCCGCTTTCGAGCCAGAGATTCCCCGGGAACAACTTTTCCAGGCTGCGGGAGTCCGATTCGAGGAGGTACGGCGAAGCGGTGATCGCGGGAAGGCCGTCACGCTCGCCGCGGAGGGTGCCTCCCGATTGGCGGGGAAACTCCACAAGGAAGGGAAACTCACCGGTGTGATCGGGCTCGGAGGCTCCGCTGGAACCACCATCGCCACCGCGGCCATGCGGGCACTCCCCGTCGGCGTGCCCAAACTCATGGTCAGCACCCTCGCCAGCGGCGATGTCCGACCGTACGTCGGCACCCGCGACGTCCTGATGATGTATTCCGTCGTCGACATCGCCGGCCTCAACCGCATCTCCCGGCTCGTCCTCGACAACGCCGCCGCCGCGATGGCCGGGATGGTGCAGTGCCCGCCCACTTCCACCACCGACTCGAAACCGATCGTCACCGCCACCATGTTCGGCGTCACCACCCCGTGCGTCGAGGCGGCGCGGAAGGTCATCGAGGAAGCGGGGTACGAGGTACTCGTGTTCCACGCGACCGGCACCGGCGGACGGACCATGGAAGGGTTGATCCGCGACGGGTTGGTGGCGGGCGTGCTCGACATCACAACGACAGAACTCGCCGACGAGCTGGCCGGCGGCGTCCTCTCCGCAGGGCCCGACCGCCTCACGGCTGCCGCCATCGCCGGGGTGCCCCAGGTAATTTCCGTCGGGGCGCTCGACATGGTCAATTTCGGGCCGCAGGAAACGGTGCCAGAACGCTACCGAGAGCGAACGTTCTACCCGCACAACCCGACGGTCACGCTGATGCGGACGACCCCGGAGGAGAACGATCGGCTCGGGAAGGAGATTGCGGAGAAATCGTGTGCGTCTCGGGGGCCGACCGCGATTCTGCTGCCGTTGCGGGGCGTGTCGGCCATCGACATCGAGGGGGGGCCGTTCTGGCACCCCGACGCGGACGCCGCCCTCTTCCAGAGCCTCCGCAACTGGACCTACGGCGTCGACCTCGTGGAGGTCGACGCCCACATCAACTCGCCGGAATTCGCAACCGCGGCGGCGGAGAAACTTCTCGCGATGATGCGATCCCGGTGACCAAGGCTACTTCTTGAGAAACGCCGGGCGGTCCCGCATCAGGAGGGCCGTGTCGGCCGCGGAGAGCACGAAGACGGCCGTGTTCCCCGGCTCCGCGACCCGGGCGTAGACCTGCTTCCCATCCGAGCCGGCGACATCGCTGCCGATCTCGAGCGTCATTGCCCCCGTCGCCCTCTGGGAAACCACGATCTTCCGCCGCGGCTTGGCGAGACCGTACAGTTCCAGCTTTGCATCCTTGTCCGCCACGTACCGCTCCGCCTTGAGCAGCGGCAACGCGCCGACGACCTCGTTGACCTTCGCCGGGTCGATCGCATCCATCGGTTTTTGTGGGTCCCGCCAGCCCATCGGCGATTTCTGGAAGAGGAAGTTGTTCTTCTCCACGGACACGACGAGCATGTCGATCGCGGAAGCATCGAGCCCCTTCCACACCTCGCGTTTGCGGTACTCGCCGAGGACCTTTGCACTGAGCGTCGGGTCGAGCAGCGCGATGGCGTCGCTCTTGTCGGACTTGGCGTAGACACGTGGGCCGTGTTTCTCGCGATTTCCGACGACGAGCGTCAGCACCTCCTTGCCATTCTCGAAGAACTTCCACGTCGCTTCGGGCTTGTCGAGGCCGTACTTCTTGAGGTCGTCCGGTTTCGGGGCGACGATCTCGTCGGCCCGGAGTTTCGCGGCCGCGTTCACGAACTCGTCGAGGTCGGTCTGCTCCGCCGGGAATGCGTCGGGTTCGGTCATCTTCCAGGTCCCGTCGATCTTCGCGAAGGTCGCCTTCCGGTCGCCGCGTTCGAGGGTGATCTTGTCCGCGTCCACGAATCGGGCGAGGGTGCGGTCCTGGAATTTCAGGGGGTCGGCAAGAAGGCGATTGACGAGGGAACCGGGGATGACGCCAACGGTGACGGGTCCCTTGTCGCCGGCGGTGACGTAGCGATCGCCGTCGGGTTGCTTGTCGTCGACGGGCTTGCCGAGCTTCAGGATCCGATCTTCCGGCTTCTCGATGCCGACCTTGAGCGTCACGACCGCCGTGGGTGACTTGAGCCCGAACTTCTCCAGTTCCGCGTCTGGCGGTGCATAGGCGGCAACCTTCGCGGCTCGCAGGCGACCGAGTTGCTCGGCGAGTTCTTCCATTGTGATCCGGTCGGCGAGTTGCTTCGCGGGTTTGACGATGTCCCAGTTGACGCCGTTCCCTTGCTCGATGACGAGTTCCTGGTTTCCCTTTTTGCGGGTGAGCCCGGTCATCGTCGTGGGGTCGAAGGCAAGGAGGGAGCGGTCGAGGAAGTCGAGTTTGCTGACGGCGAGCAACTCGGACGCCCGGCGGTTGACGACGCCAACGGCGGGCTTGTCGTCGGCGGCGAGATAGCGTTCGCCGTTGGCCTCGGATTTCCCGAGTTTCACGGTGTGTGACACCGGACTGTCACCGGAAGTGGTGATCCTGATCGTGTGCGTCGGTTTCGCCAGGCCGTACTCCGCCCAGTTGACGCCGGACCCGTAGGCCGCGAGGCGGATCACCGGGGGTCGAGATACCGCGAAGGCCAGTTGCTCGGCGGTGGGCTGGTCGACCGCGAAGCTCGCCCCTTCCGCTTTCCACGTGCCCTTGTCGTCCTTCGAGAGCGTGATGTTGGCGTCCGGAGTGGGGCCGACGATCTGGATTTTCGCGATCTTGGAGCGCTCGACGGAGAAGAGGGTGCGGTCGAGCCAGGCGAGGGCGGGGCGGTCGGCGGTGGTGGGGAGGACGTCGGAGATCACGAAGACGGCGGGGTTCGAGCCGTCGAGTCGAGCGTAGCGGCGGATAGTTCCGTCGTCGCAGAGTTTCCCGACGATCAGGGTGCGTGACACCGGGGTGTCACTGGCTGGCTTGTCGTCGCCGGCCGGTTTCGATTCCAGCACCGTGACCGTAAGCCGCAGTGTCGGCTTGTCGAAGCCGTACTTCGCCGGGTCGGTCGTGGCGTGGGCGATGGACTTTTCCGCTCGCACGGAGGCGGTTGCCGACACGAGGGGTTGGACTTCCTGGCTGCTGACCGCGGCCTCGAACGGGCCGGAAAGTTTCCAATCCGAGCCGACTTTCGCCAGGCGGTACGACTCGTTTTTCGCCTGCTCGTCGCGGCGGATCTCGATCGCGGTCACGTTCCCCGGTGGGACGGACCAGAGTTCAAGCGGGAGTAGCCCGAGCGATCCCTGCGTCAAGGAATCCACAAGCGTCGATGGGATGGCGAAGACGCTGCCGGTGCCGTTGAGGCGGGCGTAGGCTTCCGGTTTGCCCTCACGGGGGGAACCGATTTCGAGCTTGGCGGGTTTCGCGCCGGTGCCGGTGAAGCCGAGGTCGACCACGAATCGCGGCTTCGCGAGGCCGTATTTCTTCTCCAGATCCTCGGGTTTGGGCGTGTCGTCGACGTACTCGATCGCCTGCAAGCCGGCGAGGCTGCCGGTGAGTTGCTCCGCCTTCGCGGGGTCGGCGTCGGTGGCGACGGGTTGCGTCAGGTTCCAGTCGGTGCCCGGCTTGCCCGACCGCGGTTTCCCGGCGAGGGCAAAGGTTTCCCCGTCCGGCTTGCGGACCGTGACCCGGTCGAGCTTCGCCTCGGCGGTGTCGAAGAGTTTCTGGCTACGGTACGCGAGCGTCGGTCGGTCGATGAGCTTGAGGATGGCGTCGTCGACCAGGTTGACCCGGGACCAACCGGCGACTTGCACGGCGAGCTTCTTCTTCGCGCTGTCGTCCTTGCCGATGACATAGGTGGTGGTGCGAACCGGTGCCTCCGGCTCTCCCTCGCCGGTCCGCGTCTGGGAGATCACGGTGACCCGCGTGCCGGCTGCGGGGTCGAGCTCCAGTGACTGGAGCTTGGCCGCGTCCGGATTCTCGACGAGGGAATCTTTCCCCTTCGCTTCGAGCCGGGTGAGGGAATCGAGGAATTCCGTGACCTTCGAGGTTTCCGCGAGAACATCGCCGACGTACCAGCGGTCGAGTTTGTCCTCGGGGCGGTCCGTGTCCTTGTTCCCCTTCTTGCGGGTGATTTTGACCGGCGGCTTTCCCTTGACCGCGACCGTCACCTCGTTGACTTCCCCCGTGGAGAAGCGGGCGAGGTTCGGGTCCCGGAAGGTTTCCGGTTCCGAGAAAACGTCGGTGAGCTTGTCCGTCCGCACCTCGAAGACGAGCGGGTTGTTGTCGAGCTTGGCGTAGCGGTATTCCTCCCCGGCTTTCTTCGGGGGCGGGGGGGAGAACATATCTGGTGGCGGTTCCGCGGTCCCTTCCGTGCGGCGGGAAATGCGGCCGATCCGAAGCGATTTCGTCTGCCCGTTTTTCTGCGTGACGGTGATCGTGTACTTCGGATCCGCGGCAAGGCCGGCTTCTTCCGGGGTGGCGGCGACGAACTTTTCCACCCACAGTTCCGGAATCGCGGTCAAGACGGTGCGGAGCTTTGCCGGGTCGACCCGGTCGCGGACCGTGATGCGGGTCTTCGCGTCTGCGGAGCCGGCGGGGTCGGGGATCTCGGCGTCGAGTTCCCACGCGGCGGCGAGTTCCCGTGCGGAGACGGCAGGCTCGCCGGTGGGGCGGTCGGGGTCGCGGCGGGGCGGCGGATTTTTCGCCAGCCGGCGGATTGTGTAGGCGAATTTCGTGGGATCGGTCGATTCGACCCGCACGGTGGAGATGTCGTTGCCGAGGATCGCGACCCGGCCGGGCGTTGGCGGGGGTGGCGGTTGCAGCGGGTTCGGAGTGGGCTCGCCCCCCTCGATTTTCACCCGGTCCACATCCGGGAAAAGCTGTCGACGGCGGTACGCTTCCGGCAATTGCGAGACGACCGGGTAGACGTCTGGCCCGAGCCGCAGGACTTCTGGCTGGTCGTCGATTCGCACATAGCAGGGTCGGGCGAAGAGCGGCTCGCCGGGTTGTGGTTCCCCCTGTCCGAACCGGAGCGTCACCGCCCGGGAATCGAGTTGCAAGACGGCGGTCACCGGGTTCTGCGAGGGATCGAGCCCGTACGGCTTCAAGTCCGGGGATGCGGGAAGGTGGATCGCCAGGAACCGCGAGCGGAGCCCGCCGAGCGTGTCGACGAGCCCCCGTGCCTCGGCGGAGCGGACGGGCCAGTTCCCGGGTTGCGACCAGGTCCCATCCGGGTTCCGCGTCAGCGTCAGCGTCGATTGGCCAGGCACCGTCAGATCGATCTTCTGGATCTGATCCCGCGAGATTCCCTCGAGTGTGGTCGTCGCCGTTGACGGTGTCGCGTTGGGGTCGGGGGGCAGAATCCGGTCGGAGAAAGCAAGCCAGGCCCCGGCCCCGGCGACAAGCAGTCCGAGCAGAACGGTCAGCACCCAACGCATCGGATTCCTCCCTGTCGCCGAAAAATCGAGATCACGAGGTCGGCCGGAACTATTTCCTCCCGACGGACAGGAGGCCGGTAGGTCAGCGCACCTTTCGCGCCATCAGCACAACGAAGCCGGCCACACCGCACAGCAGCGGTAGCATCACGATCGTGCCGAGCTTCCACACCGTGACCTCGCGTGGGGTCAGGTCTGCCCGCGGATACCGCCACTTCTCGTCGTCGGGGACCTCGGCGGGGAGGCGTTCTGGTCGGCGAAGAAGCCAGTTGAGCGTGTGGAGCAGCAACGTCTGGGGGCCGGGCTTCAACTCGGAGCCGGTAAAGAGACCGCCGTGGCCGAAGACGGCGATCCGCACGGTCGGCCGATCCAGTTTGTTCGCCGCCACCGCAACCAGCGACGCTGACAATCCGTTGTCACTGGAAAGCAGCAGGCTTGCCGTGAGTTCGTTCTCCGCGAACTGGGGTGTGACCGGATACGCCCCGGCGACCCCTGCGAGGGATGCGGAGGGGATTCCCCGGGCGGCGATTTCCGGGTGGCTGTCGTACCATTCCGGCGGGACCGGGACTTCCAGGGCGACGCCGACCGGGAAGGGCCCCCGGCGTTCCTCGTTGTGCGTTCCCTTCCGCGGATCGTCCGGTTTCGCGGGCTCGTATTTTGGGCGGTAGTCGCGTTCGGGGATCGGTCGCTCTTCGTTCCAGGAATCCGCGGGCGAGTACAGGACCTCGGGTGCGAAGCTCAGCCGGTCGGCGAACCGCGGGAGGACGTAGACCGGTCGGAAGCCGCTCCGTTTGACGTCGAGGGTTTTGCCAACCGCCCGGGTGGTGACCCGGAACGCGGAGGCGATTGGGTTTGCGGGCTTCTCGCCCTCGGCTCCGGTCCCCTGGGGAAGGATTGTCAGCGGCAGGTAGTCGATGGTGGAGGAGAGGCCGCCGCGACGCTCGGCCATCGCCTCCAGTTCGCGGTCGGTGACCACCGTCTGTTTCCCGAGTTCGACGCCGAGCCGGGGAAGGAGGCGGTCGATGTCATCGGTCGTCGGTTCCGGTCGGCCCGGTTGGGGGATGTTTGGGCCGAGCGCGAAGAGGACCGGTTTGCCCGACCGGATAAATTCACGGACGACGGCGGCCTGTTCCGTGGCAATGTGGAACAAAGACGGCGGATAGACATGTCGGGATGCGAGGTCGACGGTCGTCAGCCGGGGCACGATCAGGAGATCGCACTCGTCCACGTACTGGTGCATCTTCGCCTTCACGTCGGCGATGCGACGGTTCTCGACCGACCGCTCGTCGGCGAGAAGGGCCTCGTATTTTGGCTTGAGTTCTGCGAGGGATTTCGAAGTCGAGGCCTGCAAGCGCTTCAATTCCTCGATGGTCCGGTCGATCGCTTCGAGCACCTCACGGCGGTCGGCTTCGGTGGTGATCTGCCGGCCGTTGCTGAGCTGAAATCGCCGGTTGACCACCTCCAGCGGCTCCTTTTCCGCGATCGGGCGGAATTTCTGGTACTGCAGGACGGCGATCTGTTCTCCCTCGAGTTCCTCCGTGAGGGCGACGTAGCGGTTCTCGATCCGTTCGAGTTCGCTTTCCTGGTAGGTGTAGGCGTCCGGCGTCAGGGGGGCACGCTCATCGTCCCAGCCCTTCTTGAGGATCACATCGGTGACGTCGAATCCGTTGAGTTCGAGCGTCTTCCGCAACCCGCCGGCGGAGTAGACGTCGGTGTTTTCGCGGGATGTCAGAACGGGGTGAATGACCGCCAGTCCGACCCGGGGCCGGCGTTCTTCGAGGTTCAGGATGTGGGACAGAAACGCCTGTTTTCCGCGGGGAATCAGCACGAGGTTCCCCCTTCCGACCACGTGCTCCGCGAACGCCATCGAGCCGCCGACCGCCGAAATCGCTTCTTTTTCCGCGGCGGTCGCTTCCCGGCTCGCGGTTTTGTCGAGCTGGAAGAACTCGGCAAAGCTCATCCGACCGATCCGGCTCTGGTAGACGAGCGAGGTGGTGGGATCGGTCGGGTTCGGGGCAACCGCGGGTTTGGGAGTTGCGAGCAGAAGTTTCTCGGCGTCCGCCTTCGGGCGCGTCTGCACCTTGCCGTCGGCGTAGAAAAAGATGCTGTTTTCCGGGGCGTCCGCGATGGCCTCGGCCAGGCCGGGCCGGGTTTCCGTAAGGGATTTCACGGTCCGCTCGTAGCGGTCGTCGGCGGCGTCGAGCACGACCACGTTGAAGCGGGGCCCGAATTCGCGGACCTGGTCAACGAGATCCCGCACCTTCTCAACCACCTTCCGCTCGGCCGCGTAATCGTAGGCGTCGGGTGTGTCCGAGAGAGTGCCAGCCGTCTTGTGTTTCTGCAGCACCACGATCGTCGTCGCCGAGTCCGGCCGAAGTTTCCGCAGTTCCGCCACCTGTTCCGCGGGAAGGGAAAACTCGTGGGCTCGCGTCACATCAAATCGCCAGTACCACCCGAACGAAATGATGTTGACGAGGATCAGTAATGCGATTGCGAGCGCGGTCTGCACAACGGCATTGGTGCCGATCGCAGTCCGTTTCCCCGTGACGAGGAAAAGGCCAGACACGAGTTCGACGACTGCCCACAGGGCCACGACGGCCGCCCCGCCCGCGAGCAGGCAAACCGCCACCTGCGTGAACGTGTCCGATTCCCCCTGCACGGAAGATTGCACCAGTTTCACCCGGGCATCCCAGGTTCCCGGATCCTGGAGATCCGTGGCAGCAGTGGCGACGGCCCCGGCGGCGACGGCCAGCACCGCGAGCACGCCCAGCCCGCGAATCAGGAACCGGAACCGATTCCCGAGCGTGGTCCGTTGGCGAACGTCGGTCTTCCGTGCGGTCGGCTCGGCCATGGTTTCCTCCCTGTTTTTCTTCTCACCGATCGTTGCCGTCAGTCCCCCGCCCACTGTTCACGCCCGTAGTCGCCGGGCTTCGAGCGACCTCACCGTCAGGAACAGGCAGAAGACCGTCACCGTGGCGTACAGCACGATCGGCCGGGTGTCGATGATTCCACGGGTGAAGTCACGGCGGAAATGCTCCGGCACGCTCACAAGGTACACGATCTTCGACCACAACGACCCCACCGTCAGGTCCGGTCGCCAGAACGCCGACACCACGAAAACCAGGCTGATCACGAGCGCAATCAACGCCGACACCAGTTGGTTCTTCACCAGCGAACTCACCCACAACCCGATCGCGAGGAACATTGCCCCGGCGAGGAACACGCCCAGATACGACGTGTACACCGGCATCGGGTCGATTCGCGGATGACCGGTCGACCAGTCGAGATTGACCAGCACCGGCACGAAAACCAGGGTTGGCAGCCACATCACGACGTAGAACATCAGGCAGGCGAGGTACTTTCCCGCCACGACCTGCCAGTCTCGAATCGGGGCCGTGAGTAGCATCTCCAGCGTCCCGGACCCGCGTTCTTCTGCCAGCAACCGCATCGTCAGCAACGGCGGAATGAAGAGGAAGACGAGCCAAAACTTCTCGTCCCCGAGCATCAGCTGGACCGGATACTCGACCCCGCGTGGCCCCGATTCCGTGAGCGCGGCAAGCGGCAGCCAGAAGAGATAGCTGGTGACGAGCAGAAACGCCGCCAGCGTGACATACGCGATCGGCGACAGGAAATAGGCGGTGAATTCCCGGCGAATCAGCGAGAACAGGGGTCGCATTCGGGTCGTCCTCAACCTGGCGAAGGGAACTCAATTCCCCGAAAAATCTCGGCCAACGGAACTCGCACCGGCACGCAGATCAGTTCCAGCACCGCATCCCGCCCCACGAACGTCGCCATCGACCAGATTCCGTCTGGCTCTCGGGTAAACCGCTCGACCACCGGCTCGACCTGGGAAACCAGGATGTATTCCTGCAAGGTACGGATCTCGCGGTACTGCCGGAACTTCGCCCCCCGGTCGTAGGCTTCCGTGGTCGGCGACAACACCTCGACGATCGCGGTCGGATTCACGAGCGTGTCGCGGTCGAGCGGGTCGTATTCCCCTTTGCCGCAGAGCAGCACGATATCCGGGTAGGAGTACAACCCGGTTGCCTCGACCCGCACCCGCTGATCGCTGGAGAAGGTCCGGCACCCCCCGCCGCGAAGCTGGATTCCGAGTTCGACGATGATGTTATCTTTGATGGCATTGTGCTCCCGACTCGCCCCGGCCATCGCGAACATTTCGCCATCGTGGAACTCGCTCTTGAAGCTCGCCGTCCTCTCGATCGCGAGGTACTCCGACGCCGTGAGTTTCGACTTCGCGACCGCTGACATCGAACGGTCTCCCGAGGAGTTGGCCGTCAAATCCCTTCCTGACCGGTGAGCCGGACGAAGATTTCTTCGAGGTTCTGGTTCTTGTGCTTCTTCCGGATGTCGGCGAGGGAGCCGTTCTCGGCGACCTGGCCCTGGTAGATGATGATGGCTGAGTCGCACGCCATTTCGACCTCGCTCAGGATGTGCGTGCTCAGCAACATCGTGTGCTCCCGGCCGAGTTCGCGGATGAGTTTTCGCGTTTCCCGAATTTGCGTGGGGTCGAGGCCGGCGGTTGGCTCGTCGAGGATCAGCACCGGCGGGTCGGCGAGCAGGGCGTCGGCAAGCCCGACCCGCTGGCGGTAGCCCTTGGAGAGGGTCCCGACAAGTTGCCGGCGAACGTCGGAGAGCCAGCAGCGTTCGGTGACGTAGTCGATGCGTTTGCGGCGGTCGCGGGAACCGAGGCCTTTCAAGCCGCCACGGAAGCGGAGGTACTCGTCGACGCGCAGTTCCGGGTACAGCGGGCAGTTTTCCGGCATGTACCCGATACGCCGGCGGACCTCGATCGGATCGGAGAAGACATCGAACCCGGCGATGCTGGCCCGGCCGCTGGTCGCGGTCAGGAAGCCGGCGAGGATCCGCATCGTGGTCGATTTCCCCGCCCCGTTCGGGCCCAAAAACCCGACGACCCTTCCCTTGGAGACCTCGAACGAGACGTCGCGGACCGCCGGGTACTCGCCGTAATATTTCGTGAGATGTTCGACCGTGATCATACGTGCCGACCCTGGCGAGAATTCTCGTGCGGAGGCGAACCAACGCACTCGAACGGATAGGGTTGACGACCGCATCCGGCAAGGGTGCTAGGTCGGGTCGGGCACTTCCGCGGCGGCTTGCGGGAAGAGTTGTTCCATTTTCGGTGGAACCGGAGCGTCGATCGTGAGGCGGCGGCCATCCCGGGGGTGAGGGAGAGCGAGCCGTCGGGCGTGGAGGCCCAGTCGGCCGAGCGGATTCGCACCGGAACCGTACAACCGGTCGCCGACCACCGGGCTGCCGAGCCCCGCCAGATGCACACGAATCTGGTGCTTCCGCCCGGTCTCGATCCGCACCTCGACCAGCGACCATCGGCCGGCAACCGCCAGGATCCGATACCGACTCACCGCTCGCTTCGCCCCCTCGACAGTGTCGCGAACCGCTCGCACCCGCAGATCCTTGCCCTCCGCGAGGAAGTTCTCCACCGCTCCCGAATCCGTCTGCGGTTTGCCGTCGACGATCGCGAGGTACTTTTTTTCGACGGATTCCCAGCCAGCTTGCACCGCGTCGCGGATGGCCGGCGATTTGGCGAAGAGAAGCACCCCCGAGGTCTCGCGGTCGAGTCGGTGCACGACATGGGGCCGATCGGGAAGATTCTCCCGCAGAATCGCGTATGCGGTGGCCGACTTCTCCCCCTCCGTGGCGACGGTCAGCAGCCCCGTCGGCTTGTCGATGGCGAGAAGTTCGGGGTCCTCGAAGAGGATCGCGATTCCGAGCTTGGCCAGATTTCGGACCGCCGGTGAGGGTTCCGGGCCAATCGCGAGGTGGTCGGCCGGGCGGACAGGGTGGTCGTGCCGGGTTGTGGACGCACCGTTGACCCGGACCCGGCCCGATCGGAGCAGTTCCTTGACGCGGGTCCGGTTGGTCGGTTGCAGAACTTCCAGCAGCCACGGAAGAAGCGGCGTGTCCACCGACGGGGGCGGCAATTCTCGCGGGGACATGGGCTTCTCGAAATTCCTCACTCCGCGGCGGCACGGAGGAGGCGGTCCCGGACAGCTCGCCACTCGTCTGTTGCGGGCGGAAGCGTGGCCACGATCCGGTCGAAACCTTGCTCGTCGAGCGTGTGCAGTTCCGCGTACAGTTTCGAGGAAACCTGTTCCGGCAGTCCGACCGGCCGCCAGCGGGCCACGATCATTCCGGCCGATTCGTAGATGGCCGTGAGCTGGTCCGCTTCCCCCTCCGATTCGACAACTTCCAGCTTTGTCGACGGGGCGTAGTGTTTCGCGAGCATTCCCGGGGACGGAAGCGGTTCGAGGTCCTCGATTCCGTCCGGGAATCCGCTGGCGACTTCAACGGGACCGACGATCGCTTCGAGCATCCCGACGCGGACGAGGCCGGGCCGGAGCAGCTTGGGCTTGGGGCCGGTGAGGTCGACGACGGTCGATTCGAGCCCGCCGTGGCAGGGGCCGCCGTCGAGGACGAGGTCGACGCGGTCGCCGAGACTGGCGGTGACGTGGGCAGCGGTGGTGGGGGAAAGTCCGCCGGAACGGTTGGCACTCGGAGCGGCGACGGGGACACCGGCCGACGCGATCAGGGCCCGGGCTACGGGGTGAGCCGGGCAGCGGACGCCGACAGAGGGGCCGTGCGCCGAGACGATATCGGGAATCCGGGAGGATTTCCGGACGACCAGCGTCAGCGGGCCGGGCCAGAACGCGGCGGCGAGTCGCACCGCCGTTTGCGGCCATTCCCCCACGGCGGCATGGACGCGGCCCACATCCGCCACGTGCACGATCAGCGGATTCCGGCTCGGCCTTCCCTTGGCGGCGAAGATTCTCGCCACCGCTTCCGCGTCGTACGCACTCGCACCGAGGCCGTAGACCGTCTCCGTCGGGAAGGCGACGAGTTTCCCCGCACGCAACTGGTCCGCCGCTCGGGCGATCACCTCAGCATCGGGAAAATCCGGATCGATCGGCCAGACAGGGGTGGGCATTGGGCGACTGGGCGAAGATTCCTGAGGAACGCGGCGAATTCAACACACTCAGGATAGCCAACTCCCCACCGGGTTGGACATACGAACCGGCTTCAGGCCTGCGTTTTGCCCAATCTCGCCCTATGATAGAAATGCCACACCCTCCCTTGCCGTGCATCCCCTGAGATCCCGTCATGGCCGAGCGGACGACACCCACCCTCCCCACGCCCTCCGCGGAGCAGAAGCGGATCGCCGCCGAGAATTTCGACCGGGCCCGGCAGGTTCTCCTCACCGGAAACCACGACTACGGCATTTCCCTCCTCACGATCTGCTGCAAATTCGACCCCGGAAATTTCTTCTACCGTCAGGCTCTGCGGCGGGCCCAGAAGGAGAAGTACGGCAACAACCTCCGCGGAAGCCGATTCGCCTTCCTCACCACACCCCGCTGGAAGGCCCGCGTCAAGGCCGCCAAGGCGAAGGGGGACTACCTCAAGGTCCTCGAGCACGGCGAGCAAGTCCTCACCCGGAACCCCTGGGATCTTTCCACGCAAACGGACATGGCCGAGGCTTTTGATGCCCTCGGGCTGACGGACCTCGCCATCTTCACACTCGACCAGGCCCGCCAGAAGCACCCCAAGGACCCGACCACCAATCGCGCCCTCGCCCGGATGTTCGAGAAACGCGGCGACTTCCAGAAAGCGATCGCACTCTGGATGATCGTGAAGGAGCACAACCCATCCGACGTGGAAGCCGCCCACAAGGCGAAGGACCTCGCTGCCTCCGAGACGATCGCTCGCGGCGGATACGACGACGGTTCCAAAACCCACACCGCCCTCGGCTCCGTCCCCAAAGCACCGACCGCGAAGAAGCCGGGCAGCAACCCGAAAATCAAGCTCCCTGCCGAGGCGGAGCCGGAACCCGAGCAACCCGTCGACCGCCTCACCCGCGACACCGCACCGATCCTGAAACGGCTCGAAGCCGACCCGACGGAACCGACGCTCTACGTCCAGCTCGCCGGCATCTACCGTCGCCACGGTGAAGACGACCGGGCCCGGGCCACCCTGCAACAGGGCCTCGGACCCACCGGCAACCACTTCTCCCTCCAGGTCGAACTCATGGACCTCGACCTGCTACCGTTCCGGAAAAACCTGGAGAAAACCGAGGCTCGACTCGCCAAGGTCCGCGCCCGGACGGAAGAAGACGACGATGACGACGGCCCCACAGAGGCCGAGCTCGTCGCCGCCAAGGCGAAGTTCGAGAAAGAAATCCTCGCCCGGGAAGCCGAGCTCCTCCGCGTCAAGGCGGACCGCTTCCCCGCCGACATGTCGCACCGCCTTGAACTCGGGGCCCGACTTCTCCGGATGGACAAGATCGACGAGGCGATCGCGGAGTTGCAGCAGGCCCGCCGGGACGACAAACTCAAGGCCCGCGCCGCGATGCTCCTCGGCCTCGGGTTCCGCAAACGCAACAACTGGCGGCTCGCCCAGCGGAACTTCGAGGAAGCCCTCGCCGCCAACCCGAAACCGGACGAGGCGACGCGGAAAGAAACCCTCTTCCACCTCGCCACCGGTTGTGCCGACAACGGCGACCTTCCCCGGGCGGTCGATGTTGGCCACGAACTCGCCAACCTCGATTTCGGATTCCAGGGGATTGGCAAACTCCTCGACGAGTGGGAAAAGAAACTCCAGAAGGTCTGACCCGGCCCGATTCCGCGGTTTCCCGGAGGTTTCCATGCGGCTCGCGATGCTCGGTCTGCTCCTTTGCTTCGTCGCCCCGGGTTCACCCGCCGCGGACTCCGATCCCGCAAAGAAGGCCACTGACGCCCTCGACGGAACCTGGGAAGTCGAGTCCCTCGAATACAACGGCGACGATCACACCAACCGCGTCAAGTTCAAGTTCGTCGTCAAAGCCGGCATCATGACCGTCGAGGGGGACGAGAAAGTCGTCAAGGATTACCCCAAGATCCGCATCAAACTCGACCCCAGCACTTCCCCGAAATGCGTCGACCTCACCATTCTCGGCGGCGGCCAGAAGGACACGGTCATGGAGGGGATCTACGAGCACAAGGGGGACGAGCTTCGCCTCTGCATCAAGGTTCTCGGCAACGACCGCCCCACCGAATTCAAGTCGACCGAGGGCTCGAGTATCGCTCTCCTCAAACTCAAACGCTGATCTCTCCTGACGGGACGTTTTCATGGGAAAGCTGGAAAACCACTTCGAGGACGGCTTCGTCGTCACGTCGCTAGAACAGGCCGTGAACTGGGCCCGGGAATCGAGCCTCTGGCCGATGACATTCGGGCTTGCCTGCTGCGCGATCGAAATGATGGCGGTCGGGGCCCCCCGCTACGACATCGACCGCTTCGGGGCCGGCGCATTCCGCGCCACCCCTCGCCAGGCGGACCTGATGATCGTCGCGGGAACCGTGAACCTCAAGATGGCCGAGCGGGTCCGCCGGCTCTACAACCAGATGCCCGACCCGAAGTACGTCATCGCGATGGGGGCCTGCACCTGCGGCGGCGGGCCGTACTACAAGTACGGTTACAACGTCGCGAAGGGTGTCGATCTCGTCGTTCCAGTCGATGTTTACGTCCCCGGCTGCCCGCCCCGCCCCGAGGCGCTGCTCGAGGGACTGATGCGGGTCCAGGACAAGATTCGCAAAACCCGCGATTACACCGTCGGAACCCCCAGCGTCCTCCCCATCCCCGCCCGCACCGGCGCGGTCAAGCTCCCGGAGGAACTCGCCACTGTCGAGAAAGCCAACGCCTTCAAGGCGGAGCAGAAGGAAAAAGCAAAACCTGCCAAGCCATAGGAAAGGGACCGTCCCATTTTTTCTTCCCCGAGCCGAGTCGGCCTGGCCTCCTCGGATGCCCTGGTGATGAGACTGGTTGCAAATCGTGTCGGGGGTTGGGTTCTATCTGAAAGAATGGCCACAATCATCTGACGGATTTTTGTGCCCCGCTTGGCTCGAGATTGGAAACTCCAAACGATCGACTTCCTGCAAGTGTCAGGATACGACTTCCTCATACGTACCACCGGGCCACGATAAAACACACGAGGAACATCACACTGACAATCGAGAGATACAATGTTCGAATTCACACCGGTTCTACCCTAACCATTTCTCACCAAGCTTCACCCATTCATCGAGACGCTCACAATTCTGAGTATCGCATTGAACGCCGGGGGGCCAGCCTAATCATCAGGCGCTCCAAGAGGCATTTCCACGATTGTACCCTCAGATTAAAGCGGTTTTTGATGAAGTCGCGCGGCCATAGGTGCAGATGTGATTCAGACTGACATACAGCGACTTTTCGCCAGCCTTGCTCTTCCGAAATAATCGCTCCTGAGAAATTGGCAGATACCCCGAGGCGACGTGAGATAGATCGGGGCCAGAATGAGATGGCGGAAGTGGGGTCTAGAAATGAAAAATCCCCTGGAATTCCAGGGGTTTGAGACGGTCCGATACGACTTGAGACTATTAGAGACGCTCATCCCATCAAGAGGCCCGACCCGGATTCGAACCGGGGGTGACGGTTTTGCAAACCCTCACTTGAATTCTAGATTCGCTGCAATTCATAGCGTTTTCGCACGCTGGCCGATTCTGCTTGCACCCCCGCTTGCACCTCGTCAAACCTATTTGCGCCCCATCAGTGGGTGCATGTATACTTGATCCTGCCGGATGGCGATGCGGCCCGCGAACCGCACCGCCCAACGCGGCCCGGCGACGGCTCTTTCCTCATGGGGGCCGTCGCCAGGCTGGTCCGGCTGCACATGAGGAGCCCATGTCAGACCACATCGAGGCGATCCGCCTCCGTGCCGCCGAACGCGAACGACGTGAAGCCGAGCGGCGACAGTCAGAGCACCAGGCCGCCGATCTTCGCAACCGCCAGCGTGCGATTCGGGAAGCGGCGGGCGAACTCGTCGAACTTTGCCGCGGCGAGGTGACTTCCGAATCTCTATGTCCGATACTGGAACAACTTGTCGCCTCTGTGCACGACATTCCCGAGGTCGCCGATCGGTGGCGAGATGCTGCGGTTCGGATTGCCACCGCCGGGCATCCCGTTGATGACATCGCCGCCGCCGACGCATCGAGCCTCCTGTCCGCCGCTCTTGAAGATTTCGCCTCGATCGAGCCAACCGCGGGGGAACAGTCCCCGCTCGTGGGAGCCATGCGGGCCACACGCGCCGCCGCTATCGAGATGGAACGATGCCATCCGGACGCCCTTCCGGCCGCCGCGCGAGTGGCCGCGGTTGCTGTCGCCGCGCTCGCGGGAATCGACACCATCCATAACCGGAAACTCGACGAGCTTGCCGGCGGTTGCCACGAGAAGAATCTTGTCGTAGACGCCGTGGTGAATTCGCGAGGTCTAGTGCCGGGGATGGCGGGGCCGACGCAGCATCCCACGGCCGAGCCGACGGGCACACAGCGAGAAAGCCAGCCCGGAGAGAAGCCTCGCATCACGCGGGAGGAGGCCGAGGTGCGGGTTCGTGAATGGCTCATTCAACACAAGGAAGAAGCCGAAGGGCACTCGGGGGGGATCACGCGGAACAGGATCGCAGACGAAACAGGTGTCAGTCAAGGAATGGTGTCCGGGTGCAGCGCGTGGGTTGCGTTTCGCGACGCACGGGACGCCAGGCGAGTAGGCGAGGTTCGGACGGTGCAAATGACTTCGAGGGTTGAGGCGGTGCTGCCGGCAGACCTCGGCCCACCCGATGAACTGGCCGAACTCATCGAGGAGCAAAGGGCAGACGACGAGTCGGGCGGGCGGCGGACTCGCCGTCACAATCGCCGTCACGGGCCGTCATGACGGCGTCACAACAAAATTTGCCATAAAAACAAGCACTTCGTCGGATTTTACCGTGACGGCGCGCAATAGGTGAGGGGTGCGATGGACACCCCGGCCACTTGCGAGCGAAGCCGTGAAGACTTGCACGTCACCGCCCGACGAGTTCGCGACATCCCCGCTCTATCTGCTGGCGATCCTCGTCTCTGCGAGGCGGAGTGGGGATCGGGCATTGGAGCGAGTCACGCGCAATCGACTGCGGACGCTCGGAGTTTCGATCTCGTTCGAGGACAATCCATCGATTACCGCTGAGGCGACGCGAGCCGGAGGCACAACCGATGCCCGCCGCTGAGCCACTATCTCCTGCGGTCGTCGACGCGATTCGCGAGGCCGTTACCGCCGCCATCGACAAACCGATCCTGCTCGGCCACGAAGAGGCCGCCCGGCTGCTCGGGCTGTCCCGCAGCGCGTGGTACCGACTGGTCGGCTCCACCGGGTTCCCGGCCGCCGTCGCCGTCCCCGGGACCGGGCCGCGGTGGCGACGCGCCGACCTGGAGCGCTGGGCCGCGAAGCTCGGCACCCGCCGCCGGACCCGATCGGCCGCACCGAACAAACCCCGCTGACCGCCGCACGAACAACACCGCCGCCGGCGGTCTGAGGGTCCACCGTGACACGCACTGTCAGTCGTCCGCCTGATCTGTCGAGCCGACCGGGCGAGCCCGACCACACCGAACGGACGGTCGGCGTCATCGTCGCGATCGCCGCCGGCGACGCCGTGCCGTTGGCCGAAGTCGCCGAGGACCTGGGCGTCCCCCTGAACCGGCTGCTCGCCCCCGGCGTCGCCCGCGTCATGTGCGGCCGGGTCTGGTACACGACCGTCGCGGAGGCCGCCCGGCTCCGCCGGATTCTGCGGCCGGCCGCACCGGGGAGCCTGTTCGATCTGGAAACAGCCCTGCCCGACGCTGTCGACGCGGTCCTCGCCCGCTGCCGAGCGAATGCCCAGCGTCGGGAGGTCGGCTGATGGCCTCCCCCGTCGTTGCCCGCGCGACCCGCGCCGCCCCGTGTCCCGTCTGCGGCTCGCCGTCGAAGGGGTGTTCGCGGACGGAAGATGGCCTGCACTTGTGCCGGGGCGAAGCTCGTCAGGGATGGCGACGGGTTTCCCGCGGGCCGGACGCCGCTGGGTTCGAGCACTACCGCCGAGAAGATGACCCAGGCCCGGAGCGGAACGGGAATCACAAGAGCGAACCGACGCCGCCACCGAAGAACTGGAAGTCCGAAGCAGAGCAGTACGCGAAGCGGTTGACGCCCGAGCTTCGCGCCTTCCTGGCCGGGAAGCTCGGTTTGCCCGTCGATGCCCTCGACGCCATCCCCCTGCTCGGCTACCTCGGCGAGATCAAGCCCGGCACGTTCGAGGGCGACGACGAGTTGCCCACCGGGCACTGCTGGACGTTCCCCGAGTTCGACGCATTCGGCCGATGCACGGGGATCAACCGCCGGTTCTCGAACAACCGGAAGAAGGTTCTGTTCGGCCACTCCCGCGGGCTCACGCTGCCCGAAGGCTGGAGAGAGCGGCCCGGGCCACTGTTGATTGTCGAAGGTGCCTCGGACGTGCTCGCCCTGACCGCTTGCGGTATCGCGTGCGTCGGTAAGCCGAGCAACACTGGCGGTGCCGCCCATCTGGCAGACCTGCTCCGAACTCTCCCCACCGAGAAGAGCATTGTCGTTGTCGGAGAGTGGGATGAGCGGCCGTCAAAAGACGACCCCGAGAAGACGATCTGGCCGGGCCGCGATGGGGTGATCTCCACGAAGCAGGAGTTGGGCCGCCGCCTCAAGCGGAAAATCCTCGGCGCGTTCCCTGGAAACGGGCTCAAGGACTGTCGGGCGTGGATTCTCGACGCCATCGCCGGGGCTGGCGAGGAACTGGACCTGGCCGCGATCGGTCGCGAGTTCCTTGCCGCGCTCGAGTTCGACACGCCGCCCGAACCCGAGAAGCCGGCCCGCGGTCGCGACTGGTCAAAGCTGTTCATCACGTCGGACGTGTTCGCGGCACGAGACACCAGGGCAAACTGGCTCGTGAAGCAGGTGCTCGTCTGCGATCAGCCCGCAGTAATCGGCGGGCCGCAGAAGGTTTTGAAGACGAGTTTCCTTGTCGACCTTGTCATCTCGTTGGCTTCCGGAACCCCGTTCTTGGGACGATTCGAGACGATCGGCAAAGTGAAGTGCGCAATGCTGTCCGGCGAGTCGGGCGACGACACGTTGAAGCGTACCGCCGAGCGGGTTTCCGAGTCGAAAGGTTTCCGATTCGCGGACGTGGCCGATGGGGTCGTTTGGTGCTTCGAAGTTCCCGCCCTGGCCGACCCCGACGACCTCGGTTCACTCGTCGACTACCTCGCAGCACAAAAGGTGAAGGTCGCAGTTGTCGATCCACTGTACCTCGCCCTGCTCGCAGCGGGGAAGGACGGCCCAGACGCGAAGAACCTGTACGACATGGGGCCAACGTTCCGGGCCGTCGCCACGCAGTTCAAAGCCGCTGGCATCACGCCGATTCTTGCCCACCACGCGAACCGCCGAGGCGAGCCGAACAAGCCGATGGAATTATCCGACCTGGCGTTCTCCGGCATCGCGGAGTTCGCCAGGCAATGGCTCTTGCTGTCCCGCCGGAAGAAGTACGAGGGCGACGGCCGGCACGAACTCTGGGTCAACGTGGGCGGTTCGGCCGGGCAAAGCGGGCTGTACGTCGCCGACATCAACGAGGGCAAGATGGCCGACGACTTCTCCGGTCGCGTGTGGGAAGTCGAGGTCCGCACCGCCACTGAAGCCCGATCCGACAGCGAGGGCGATTCCGAGACAAGGAAGGCGAACGCTAAACGGGAACTGGAGATGAAGGACGATCGGGAAGTGCTCACCGCAGTGGATACGTTGGCGACCGCGACCGTGAGTGCGATCCGTGGCCGAGTTCCGCGGCTGACCACAACGAAGATCGGGCAGGCACTCACACGGCTCATGAGCATGGGAATCGTCGAGCCATTCGAGATCGAGAAAGCTGGCGGCAACAAGAGCAGTCAGTCGGTTCAGGGGTACCGAAGGGTCAAACGGTTAGATGAACCATGAACGGGGGGAACGGGGGGATTCCCCCCGTTCATTCCCCCCGTCAGGGACACGTGGGGGAACGGGGGGAATGAGCCCCCTGTAAGGGGGGCTCTCCCGTTCCCCCCGTTCCCGTTCCCCCGTGAGAGTCAACCGAGGGAACCGTTCCCCCCGTTCACCGGAGTAGCAGATGAAGACCCCCGAGAAGACAGCCCGCCGTGAACGTGAAGCCCGACGGCTCGCCGACCTCCGGGCCGGAGTCGTTGCCGCGGTTCGGCGATGCCGCCAGCGGATCGACGAGATGGTTCCGGCCGTCCTGAGCCCGCATGACGCTGAGATCCTCGCAGCAACTTCCGACCTCGACGACGAGGTAGACCAGTTGTTCGGGCAAGCGTTCGAGAGATTGAAGCGTTGACGATCGTTCACGGGTCCTTCCCAGCGAGTTTCGCCGGACACACCACCGGGAACCGTCGTACAACAGTACAGAGTTAGTTTGTGACGAAGTTATACCCGATTCGCCGTTCCTGAAACGAGTGTGCTCCGGTTCAGGCGGGATCACGAAGGCGAGCCGAAATACTCAACCGCCCGAAGGACCCGCCGAGCATTTGCCCGCCAGATCGCACCAGCGGCCCGCTGTTGGGCGATTGTCGGTCCGGACGGTAGACGGGAGCTCCGGGGCGGGAAAACGCGACAGCGGGCACGCTAGACCGGTTTACGGGGAATTGAGATGACGCAAGAAATATCGAGGAACTCTCGGTTATTCGTACCACCGCCCAAACCACAGGTGTATTCGTGGTGGCGACCAACCCCCGCCGGCTGGGTGCTGCTGGGCCACGGCCCACTCGATGTTCTCCTGTCGATGAGCTCGGAAGGCGATTTGATTGTCGTCGCCGGCGAGGTTCCCCCGGGGGCACCGGGCGACATTCGCATTCGGGTTTTCTGATGCATTGACCCATAGGCCCGGCCGATCGTTTCGGCGGGTGTGATAGTCACGGCCCCGGCCCGGCGGGTGTGACGGGTGCAGTTCCGGGCAGAGGATTGGAACATGAGTGCAGTTGTAGACGCGGTCCGCGGGATATTCGCCCGCCGACGAGAGACCGCTATCGCCGGGTACAGCGATCTTGTCCGCAGGGTCGCCGCTGGCGAGCGAATCACCCCCGAGCAGGCTGCCGGGGTGGTTGAGCAGGCCGGCCGCTCCGAGGAGCAGTTCGCGGCCGATGTGGCCGCCCGTCTCGAACGGGTTCGGCTCGCCGCCCTCGTGGCTGGCCGGTCGGCGGCCGAGAAGGCACGGGCCGCGGCCGTCGCCGCTGTTCAGGAGATCGACCGCCAGGCCGAGGCCGCCGCGGAAAAGTTCCGGGAGCAGGCCGCCCCGCACCGGAACGCCGCCGCCCAGGCCGAGCGATCTCTCGCCGCGGCCGACGCTGCCGAGCAGCAGTTACTGGCCGGGTACGCCGGTCCACTCCGCGGCGAACTCGCCACGGTCGAGGCGGAACTCCAGCGCTGCAACGCCGAGCAAGCGGACCTCCGCCGAAAGGCGCAGGAAGCCCAATCCCACGAAGCCACTGTTGCCACCACGCCAGAGAAGTACCCGGACGGCGAGGTTGACCGGATCAGGGCCCGGCTCAGTCGCCTCCGCTCCCAGATCGCAGAGGCGGTGAGCCTGGAGGCCGCCCTCGTTCAGCGACGGGAAACCATCTACGCCCAGATGCTCACACCCTGAACCCTAGCCGGAGAGGTCGATGGACGCGCAGGAGATCATCGAGGAGGCCGAGGCGATGCTCTCGGCGATCGCCGGCCCGGATCTCGCGGGCCACCCCGTGTACGTCGTCCCCCAGTCGCGCGTGTGCCCCGAGCTCGGTGGCGACACTGGGGCTGTCAGCGGATGGACCGCGATCCACGCCGACCTGTTCTACCGCGACATCATCGGCGCCCGGTGGAAGGGACGGGGTGCGGCTCTCGTTGTCGCCGACGGCGATTCTGGCGACCGCGACGCGACGCGGTCGCAAATCTTGAGTACCGCCGTTCACGAGATGGGCCACCGCATCGCCGATGGTTTGTTCGGTGACCCCATGGGAGAGCAGGACGCACGATCGCTCGCCCAGAGTGCGGGCTCCTGGCTGAGAAGCCTGAAACCCGAGGATCTGCTCTGCGATCCGTCCATCGCGCTGGCCCACTCGCCGAAGTGGATGGCGGTAACACTCCACCTCGCGGTCCGGGCGGCGGTGCGGGGCTACCCCGTATCGCCCGCCGCCGCACTGTCGTACGGGTTCGCGCCTCACGTTCCGGCGATGCTGGTGGAGTCGGAGGCGATCGTCGACATCACCGGCAATCCCCGAGCCCGGCTCGAAGGTGAGCGGCTCGGCCGGAGCGATATCACGCCGCCAGATTTCACGCGAATTTGGTTCGCAGCGTGGTCAGCAGCGGTTCCAGCGGAACGAGGTGAGGGATGAGCACCACGCCACCCACCGAGGCCCCGCCAGCACTGCCCCAGGAGGTGGCTGCGGTGCTCAGTGACCCCACCGACGAGGGGAGCCGGCTCAGGTTCGCGGCCTGGCTCCAGCGGCAAGGTCGCGTCGACGATGCTCGCGTGGCTGCGGACCTGCCGGAGTTTGCATTCCGGCTCGCGGTATGCGAATGCGTCGGCGAGACAGTCGCCGCCCTCGATGAGGTTCAGGACACCGCCCTGAGAATCCTGTCGGCCGACGACGTCGGAATCGTCGCCGAGTTGGCCGACCGGATTTATGAGGCCGCGAGCCGTGCGGTCCAGTCGCAAGTTCCAATTTTCAAGGCACTTTCAGGGAGACAATGAAATGGCCCGAAGTGGAAGCGGTGGCGGGGGCGGATCTTCCGGTGCGGTCCGGGCCGGTCGGGCGTTCGTCGAGTTGGCCGCCAAGGATGTCGGGCTCGCCGCCGGCCTCGCCCGCGCGAAGTCGTTGGTCGCGGGAATCGGTTCTGCCCTCAAGTCGGCCGCCGTCATCGGAACGGGTGCGACCGCAGCTATCGGCGTGGGGCTCTCGGCACTCGGGAAGTCTGCCGGCGAGCGGGCCGTTGACTTCCAGAGATTCAGCGACCGGATCGGGGTTCCCGTCGACCAGCTTTCCGCGTTCGCCTACGCCGCCGAGCAAACGGGCCAGTCGGTCGGCGACCTGGAAGGCCATTTCGAAAACTTCGCCGAGCGGGTGTTTCAGGCTGCCCAGGGGACCGGCGAGGCGGCCGACACGTTCCGCAGGCTGAACCTCAACGCCGCGGAACTCATCAAGCTCAACCCCGTTGAGCAGATTCAAGCCGTCGCCGACGCGATGGCCTCGATCACGAACGACACGCAGCGGCGAGGGATTCTGTCGGCTCTCGGCTCCGACCAGTTCCAGAAGCTCAACGAACTGCTCAAGCTCGGCGGCGATGGGATTCGGAACCTGATGGAGCAGGCCCGGGCAGACGGCAGCGTGCTCGATCCCGCCGAGACGCGAGACGCCGCGAAGGCGATGACGGAGCTCAACCGGGCGTGGACGGTCGGCAAGAATGCCGCTCTCTCTCTGGGTATGGCGATCCTTCCATCGGCGGAGAACGCGAGAAAGTTCACGCTCATATTCCGTGAGGCAGTGGTCCAGACGAAGGAGTGGACTGCCAGCACATGGGAGGCGGTGAAGGCGGCGACGCAACTCGACTCCGCGGCCGGCGGGATCGAGGGGCACTTCGCGACCATCGGCGAGGGCATCGGCAGGGCCCTCGAAAAGGGGGACGCGAAGGGTGCGATCAAGATCTTCACGACCTCGATCGAGTTGCAGTTCCGCATCCTCGTCGCGGATATCGCCGACCTCTGGAACGGGTTCGCCGGGCGGTTCGTCGACACCTTCAAGGACGCCGCAACGGCCGTTCGCCTGGAGTTGATCGACCTCGCGGCGGAGGCCCAGAAGAAATTGACGACGACGAGCACGGGGCAGCAGATCACAGCGTTTTCCGGCGAGGCCGTCAAGCGATTCGGGGCAGGACTGATCCGAGGCGGCCAGTTCATCGGGCTCGATCTCGCCGTCGAGGCGGGAAAGGACGTCTTCACCAAGGGGCAGGCGGCCGTCAACTCGACGGTTCTGGGGCAGGAACTTGGCCCCGACGCTGCCAGGGCCGCTCTGGAGAACGAGCGGAAGGCTGCTCAGGAGAGGGCCATCCGCGAGCGGGCCGACCAACGGGAAAGGGATCAGGCCGCCCGCGAAGAGTTTCGTAGGAACGCTCTGGCCGACCTTGACCGCCTTCGTCGTGAGCACATTCAGAACATCCTCGACGCGAACCGGGCCGCCGAGATCGCGCCGACCCCGCGACAAGTCCTCTCCAACGTCGCCCCGCAGATCGCGGCCCTTGCGACATCGGCCCGCGGCCAGTTTGGCGGGGCTCTCGCGTCCGCCTCGCTCGGAGGCGGATCGGTTCCGGAACAGATCCTCAGGGAGAACAAAAAGGGGAACGACCTGCAGAAAGAGGGCAACACGAAGCTCGAAGCGGTTCGAGACGAGATTGAGAGACTCCGGAACCAGTCGTTCCCGGCATTCACGGTCACGGGGTGAGACGACCCCGCCCGCTGGCTCCACACCAACGGGCGGGGCGATCCGAGACCGCCCCCGGCTTCCGGACGAGAACGGCACCCGCATTCTACCAGAGGTGCCACCCATGCCGCCGGCCGATGAGTTCCTCCGATCCGTTGCCGGGTGGATCCGGTTGCTCGCCGGCCGGGCCGCTCGCCGACACGGCCTCGACCCTGACGACTGCGAGCAGGCGATCGTCGAGCAAGTGGTTCGCCGGCTGCACCGCTACAACCCAGCCAGGTCGCGGCCGTCGACGTTCGCAGCCCTCGTCGCTCGAGGGGTTGTAGCTCGGCTCGCCGCGCGGGAGGCGAGGCATCGCGACCTGGTCCGGCTGGACTGGCCCGCTGCCGACGGCAACGACCTCGAGGTTCCCGGCCGCGAGCCGGAGCCGTGCGACCTGGCCGCGGTCCGCGACTCGATCGCCCTCGCCCGTCGAGAGGTCGCCCGTCTCCCCGCCGGGCAACGCCTCGCCGTCGAGGTGCGATTCGGCATCGCCCACGATGGGAAGCCCGATTCCGCCCGCGCCGCCGCCGGCTTGAAGAAGCTCCAGGCCGTCATCCGCACCCAGGGGGAGTGATGCCCGCCGCCGACCAGGTCGACCACCCCCGCCCGGGGAAGCCCGAGCCGGTCGCGTTCCTCACCTGCTGCGGCGAGCCGATGGCGGTGGCCTACTCCCGGCCGCTGACCTCGGAACGGATCAGGCGGTGCAGGTCCTGCCCACGGTGCGGCCGTCGAGTCCTCACCGATGAGCGCCTAGTGAGTGGAGGGTTCATCGCATGCCCATTGACACCACCGAACCCGAATGGCTCCGCACCGCTCGCGAGCGAGGC
>CAZKIQ010000006.1:0-194899 GCA_964552815.1 uncultured Alcaligenaceae bacterium
CGGCTCGCCCCCACTTCCTTCGCGATCCGCCGCGCGCCCTTCAACAACGCGACCCCGGTTCCCCGGGGCCGGCTGCGTGCTGGTGGTCACTTCTCCGAGGGCGGGGGCCAGAAGCCCCGCTTCTCCAGGAACTCACTGAGAGCTTTGAGCCCAACGGCTGAGCGGTCAGGCTCCACATCTTGAGCACCAATGAACGCTTGAAGTGCCTCCTCCATGTCGGGCTTCAAGCGGATGAACAGCACCGGCCCGCGGTCTTTCGAACCGGAGGACGTGGCAGGCGGGTTCGCTTTCTTCTTGCTCATCGTGCCAAACATAGCATCCCCTCGCGTGATGGGCCAGTCCAATGTATGCAACACCTGTGCCAAATGTCAAGAACGACTGCACAAAATAATTCTAGCACACTACGCTTGACATGGCAAGCATGGAAAGCTAAGATGCCCTCACAGTCGACGCGACCCACACAACCCGACCCGGAGACCTGACCATGACGACCCGCAACCAACTCCGCCGCCAGATGCTCATCGGCCTGACGATCGGCCTCGTCGGAACCCTGCTCAAGGCCCTGGCGGAAGTGCTGAAGTCCTGACCTAACCCCGCCCCGGGGAACGTTCCCCGGGGCTTCCCTCGCCCCCAAGCCTGGAGACTCGACCATGACGACGACCTTCCTCGACTCGCTGACCTGGGCCTGCACCGCCTTCCGCACCTGGGCGGAGTTCCGCGAGTCCCTCGCAGGCGGGTACTACCCGACGATCTACCCACGGACCCGGCGTTGCCGCATCCTCCGGAAGGTGGTCGTTGCCCACGGGTTCAACGTGTGGCCGAAAGGCTGAGCCCCTCCCCGCCCCGGGGTTCGCCCCGGGGCTTTCCCTCACCCCGAACCGGAGCCCGCCCCGTGAACCTGCTCTTCGCCTCCCTGACAACCGTCTCGCTCGCCCTGCTCCTGCCGATCGCGTTCCCGGTCTACGGGGTCGCGATCGCCTTCTGCGTCGGCATGGTGCAGTGGGCGGCCCTCGACTTCCTCGACCTGCTCGCCGACGAGGCCCTCGACGACTCCGACTGACCGCCGCGACGTGGGAAATCCCATTCGCTCCCCTCGCCACCATGGAGAAAGACCGTGACCCAGACCACCGCATTCCCCGACGGCGGGCCGGCGTTCCCGCTCTACCCGTCCCATAGCTGCGAGGGGATGACCCTTCGCGACTACTTCGCCGGCCAGTGGATCGCCGGCTTCTCGACCCTCGCCCAGCGGATGGCGAACCCCGTGCCGACGCCCGAGCAGGTCGCGAAGCTGGCGTACCAGTTCGCCGACGCGATGCTCGCCGCCCGCGTGACCGCGACCAAGCAAACCGCCTGACACCACCCCAAGGCCCTCGAACCGGAGCCCGCCGCCATGCTGCACACCACCGCCAGTTGCGGACACCCCACCGCCGCCGTCGGCTCGCCCGGTTCCCCTGCCCGGGCCGCCTGCGAGGCCGAACCCTGCCCTCGGTGCCAGGCGGAAGCGAACGCCCGCAGCGTCGTGCTCACCTCGAAGATCCTCGAGGGGCTCGCCACGCTCGGCGACCAGGCCCCGTGCTGCCGCGTGTGCGGCTCGCTGCTGGCCCCGGGCGACCTCGTCGACCTGTTCCACCCCTTCGAGACTCGCGGGAACCTGCACCGGTCCTGTGCGTCCCCCGAGGCGGTTCCCGCCGCCGACGAACTGTTCCCTGGCCGGAAGAAGAAGCTCGCCTGACCTGACGACCGCTCCCAAACCCTGACCCACAAGCCCCTGCCCTGCAACGGAGATGCCCCGTGACTGCCCCTGTACGCGCCGATCGAACCCCCACCCTCTCCCCGGACCGTCAGGCCCTCCGCGAGGCGATCGCCGCCCGGGACGCCGCCGCCACCTCGCGGCCGAACCGCCAGCTGCGGAGGCTCGTGAAGCTCCTCCGCCGGGCCGCGAGCATCGCCGACCGCTGGGTTGAAGCCGGCCACGGTCCGAAATGCACCTGCCCCTACTGCGTGCACCGGGCCCGCGTCTGCGTCGAGGTGCTCGCCTCGACAGCGAAGGACGTCGCCGCCGCTGCCTGGACGTCCCGGGTGGCCGCGGACCTGATCCAGGACGGGGTGGCGACCACGTTCGCCGAGTCGTGCGAGTACGTCGAGAGGTTGAAGCGTGAACGGGAAGCCGAGCGGGAAGCGGACCTGCCGGCGATTGTCGAGGGGTGACCACCGCCACCGGCCCGAGGGGGAGTAGCTGGAACTCCAGCTACGGCGGGTTCGACTCCCGCCCGGTGGCCTTCGAAGCGATCAACCGTCGGGATTCCGGCAGTTGAACCGGCCGGCACGTCGCCGACCGGGACCGTTCCTTGACAACGCGTCGCCTCAGTTGACCGACCCTCGGGGTTGCCGTCCGGTTCGCCAATGGCGAAGATCGGCGGGACCCCGAGGGATTCGGAATGGCCTCGCTCATCCGTCCATGGATCGTCATCTACATCGACTCCGCCGGGAAGCGGGTTCCGAAGGGAACGCCGGGCGCGAAGAAATCCCGGGAGCGGGCGGGGAAGTGGTACGGCCAGGGAATTCCGGGGCTGCCCCCGCGGAAGCGGGTTCCGCTCGCCGCGGACAAGGTTGCCGCGCAGCGGATGCTCGAAGACATCGTGAGGAAGGCCGAGCGGGGGCAAACCTCGCTTCCCGACCGCGACGCCGGCCGGGTTCCGCTTGCCGAGTACCTGACTTCCTTCGAGAAGGACATGACGCTCGGGCTGGCGTCCCGGAAAAAGGCCCGCCGGGTTCCCGATGCCTCGCAAGTGTCGCTCTGCGTTCAGCGAATCCGGGCGGTTCTCGACGGCTGCACGCTGGCCGATCCCGCGGACCTGAACGACGACGCACCCCGACGGGTGGCCGCCTACCTCCAACAGCGGACCCGGCTTCCTCGAAAGGATGGCGGGCTGTCCCATCAGACGGCCGCGTTCATGCTCGCCGCCGTCCGCCGGTTCGTGTGGTGGCTGTCCGCGAGGAAGCGGGTTCCCGTTCGTCCGGACCTGCTCGACGACGTGCCGGGGTTCGACCCATCCGGGAACCGCGTCCACTCCCGCCGCCCGATTACCGCCGAAGAACTGGCCCGACTGCTCGAAGCCGCGTTGAAGAGCACGCGACCCGTCCGGGGACTTGCGGGGCCGGCCCGCTATCACCTGTACCTCACCGCCTTCGCCACGGGCTTCCGGGCCGCGGAGCTCGCCGCCCTGACCCCGGCGAACTTCCTGCTCGACTCGGACCCGCCGGCCGTCGCGCTGTCCGGGAAGAAGACGAAGAACAGGAAGGCCGCCCGGTGCCCCCTGCCCGTCGGCGTCGCGAACCAGTTGCGGACGTTCCTGGCAGGCAAGCCCGCCGCGTCCCCCGTCTGGCCGGGCCCGTGGCACGAGCACGCGGCCGAAGTCCTTCGCCTCGACCTCGAAGCCGCGGGCGTCCCCTACGCCCTTGAAGGCCCGCACGGGACCGCCTACGCCGACTTCCACGCCCTTCGGCACTCGTTCGTCACCGCCCTGGCCGCCGCCGGGGTCGGGCAGAAGGAGCTACAGGAACTCGCCCGGCACGCCGACCCCCGGCTGACGCTCGGCCTGTACACCCACACTTCCCCGGAACAGCTGGCCGGGGCGGTCGGACGGCTGGCGATCCCCGGCGCGACCGACCCGAACCCGCTGGCGAAAATCTCGCGGACGGACCTGGAGGGGCTGACAGTCGGGCTGATGGCCGCCCTCGATGCGATTCTTGCACCCCAGCTTGCATCCGAGTTTGCACCGGCGCTTGCACCCCTGCTTGCACCCGCCGGGGGGATTTCGGGGGACGCGGGGAAACTTCCGGATACTAAGCCGAGCGTGGGGAAACGGTCTAGGAAATGAAATAACCCCTTGTTTCCAAGGGGTTTGAGACGTGTCGGGATTTGTGGGGACTGCGTGAGACTCAGAGGCCCGACCCGGATTCGAACCGGGGGTGACGGTTTTGCAAACCGTTGCCTTACCGCTTGGCGATCGGGCCACGCAAAACTGCGAGAATCCTAGCTGGCTTCCCAAACCCTGTCAACCGTACCCCCGTTATCATCGGCCGATCACAAACTCGACTTGAGTCGCTTCGCCAACTCCCGGATCTGGCGGTGGCTCTCCGTGCGGGCAGCGGAAAAGCCGTCCGGGGTGGGTTTGCCAGACTTCACATACTCCAAAACCACGGCCTCGGCGGCGGCCAAACCCTCGCAACCCTCGGGGATTCGATTCGCGATCTCCGATGGGATCGTCGTCACGCCATTGACGTCGCCGTGCAGCAGGTCGCCGGGGTTGATCCAGACTCCGCCGACGCGAACCGGAACGTTGAGGTCGACGATCTGGCAGTAGCCGTGGGAGCAAATGGTTCCCGCGGTGAAGCACGGATAGTTCAGGGCCCGAACCTGATCGAGGTCCCGGCCGGCACCGCTGGTGATCAACCCGACGCTGCCAAAGGCCTGGTAGGTCGTGCACATCACTTCGCCGAAGGTCGCGGAGACGGCGGGGTCGTCGAGGTCCTGGAAGACGACCACCTTGGGGCCGGGCATTTCCGCGAGGAGGCGGACTTGCTTCTCCAACCCG
This sequence comes from uncultured Alcaligenaceae bacterium, assembly GCA_964552815.1. Lineage (GTDB taxonomy): Bacteria > Planctomycetota > Planctomycetia > Gemmatales > Gemmataceae > CAYUHJ01. Next base: position 4,599 of record CAZKIQ010000006.1, read on the forward strand.
GCGTACACATCGCCGCCCCGGGGTGGGGCACCGGAGCGGAACGTGGCGGTGACGGCGTAGCCGACCATCGGCGGAAGGTGCGGGAAACACGCCCGGATCCGCGAATCGAGGTAGCCGCTGGTTCGTGGGATGGCATCGAAAAGTTCGATGACGTTGCAGATCGTCGGGGTGTCGAACTTCCGCAACGCGTCGAGCACGGCGGGGGAGTGGAGTGTCATGGTAGCATCGCCGGGGGCAAAAAGGGGACTCGGAGAATCCTACGGAACGAGCCGGAACTTTCGACTCACGGAACCGCATCCGACTCGGCGGTGTCGTCTCTCCAGGCTTCCACCGCCGCCACGAAATCGGGGTGGACGTGAAGGAGAGTGAATTGATCCCCATCCGCGGACTCGGCTCGAACCTTGATCGTGCCCAGGATGAACAACAGAATGGCGGTCATGACCCAGCCCACCCATGTCAGGACATCCATGGTTGTGGTTTTGCCGGTGAAGTGAAGTAACAATGTTCCCGTGCACCATGTCGACAATGCGAGAGCCCCGGCAATGATACGCCGATGGATCCAGTAATGGCGGTGGAGATAACAGATGGGCAAGTCGACTCGGATGAACCGCGAGCGGAACACGAGAAACATGACGAACAGGGGCGGAAACAGGAAACAGAGCCAGGGGGCGGAGAACCCCCAGAGGAAGATCTCCACGGAGCACGCGTCGTCGAATTCGCATGTTTGACGACTTCCTTCTCCTCCGCAGATGATGCATTCCGCGGGAAAATCCGCACTCTCGCATTCGGCTCGGCTCAGCGTGATCGACGGCATCATTCCCTTCCGATTCGAAGCAAAGGTTCGCTTCCGATTCTCGCGGATCCTCTGGCGAGAGCAAGTCTATCGCGGCCCGGTGGGGTTGTATCGAATATGCGGGATTGATTGTGGTTCGCGCCCGAGCGAAGTCGATAATCCGGGAGGGTTCTCGCGACGAGAGCCGCCTGGTCTCGTCGACTGGAGAAGATGATGAGGATTCTCGGGTCGGCTGCACTTCTGGTGTTGGGATTGTTCCTCGTTTCCGAGGGGTATGGGCAATTTCCGCCGCCGCCGGCGCCGCGAAATCAGGGGCCCCTTGTGCCGGCCCCGCCCGTTTCCCAGCCCATCGATCTTCCCACCGCGTTACGGCTCGCGACCACCTCGAACCTCGACATTGCCCAGGCGCGGGCCTCGGTCGCCCAGGCACAAGCCGCCATGCAGCGGGCGTATAGCCGGGTCCTGCCGACGATCACGGGAAGTGCCGTCTACGTCGACCACGACGGCCGGATCCAGCAGGCCAACGGGAACATCCTCAACGTCAACCGGACTTCGCTAGCCGTCGGCGGCACCACCGGCCTCTCCTACGACATCGCCGACGCGATTTTCCTCCCCCTCGCCGCCCGTCAGGCCGAGCGAGCCGTGGAAGCGGGAAGCGTGCGGGTCACCAACGACACATTCCTCGCGGTGGCCGACGCCTACGTCGCCGTCCTTCGCGCCCAGCGACGACTCGCCCGCGTCGACATGACCATCCTCTTCCTCACGGATGAGAAACCCGTCCCCGATCGGGCAGGGTCGAAGGGGTTGTACCCCCTCGTTCGAGACGTCGTGGAGGCGGGTGGGAAAGATGCTCACCGCTCGGACCTGGCCCGGTTGCAGGTCGAAATCGCCCGGCGTCGCGAAGAGCGGGCGGTGATCTTCCAGGATCTGCAGGTCGCGTCGGCGGAACTGGCCCGGTTGCTGCGGCTCGACCCCAAAATCCTGCTGACCCCCGTGGAGGATCGCTGGGCGGCGGTCAACCTGCCCGGGATCGAGTACCTCGACCGAGACATCACGGATCTGGTGCAGTTCGCGTTGTCGAATCGGCCGGAAATCGCAGAGCAGGCGTCGCTGGTGCAATTTGCCCGTGCCCGGGAAAAGGGAGCCCACTACCGGCCGTTCCTGCCCCAGGTGCAGATGCTCTACTTCGCGGGCGGCTTTGGCGGCGGGCCGGTGCGGGATACCAGCGCAAAGATCATCGACCCCGTCAGTGGGTCCATCGACAAACCGATCACCCCGACCGGGGACATCGAGCGGTTCGGCCACCGATCGGACCTCTCGATTGGGCTCGGCTGGCAGTTGCAGGGGCTGGGATTTGGGAACCGGGCCGAGTGGCGGGAAACCCGGGCGGCCGAGGCGCACGCACGGTTCCGGTTGTTGCAGGCTCACGATCGCGTCCAGGCACAGGTCGTGCAAGCCCGAGCCGCTGTTGTGCAGTCTTCCGACCGGATCTGGACAATCTGGGATGCACTTTCCGGGAAGGACGGGAAAGCCGTCGGGCCCGTGTTCGAGTCGGTTCGGCTCAACTTCGCGCGGATTCGCGGTGCAGAAGGTCGGCCGCTCGAAGCTCTCGACTCGCTCCGAGGCCTCAACGATACTCTTGAAGCATACGCAAACGGGCTCAGCGACTTCGACCGGGCCCGGTTCCGGCTGCTCGTGGTGCTGGGCATTCCCGGGTCGGCGATCCTGGATGCCTGCCGACCGGGAGGTTCGATCCCGATGACCGGTCTCTCTGCACCCGCCGCCCCGGGACCAGAAGCCGCTCCCGCCCCGGCATCAGGTCCAGTGCCGGCCCCAGCCCCGGCACCGTTGCCTGCACCGGCGCCGGTTGGGATGGTTCCCCTGCCCGGGGGCAATTTCGAGCCTCGCTGACCAGGGAACGCGGATAAGACGGAATCACTTCGCCTTCCGCGGATCGTCGGCCGGGTTGATGTAGTCGATGGCCCACGGCCCGGTTCCGTGCAGCTGCAGAATCGTCTCTCCCTTCACGAAACCGAAGTGGACCATGCCCGCTTCCGTCCGCCCGTACGAGCCGGCCGGCATTTCCGTGGCGGATTTCTCGTCGAACGTTTTGCCCATCCCGAGATACAACGTTCCCGCGATGACCGTCACTCGCTCGTCTTTCGGGTGGGTGTGCGGCATCACCTTGAAGCCGTCCGGAAGTTTGATGCGGAGCACAAACGGCCCCTCCTTCGCGGGGTCCCCCTCCAGAACGACCACCTTCGAGCCCTTCTGCAACGTCGCCGGTCCGTCGACCCATTTGAGATCGGTCGGACGCAGCACTTCCTGTTTCTTCGCCACGTCCGCATGTGGGGCTGGGGAATCCGCCGACACGAGCAGGGCGGAGCACAGCGCGAGCGGGATGGAGAGCAGACGCGATCGCATGTCGTTTCCTCCGAGTTTCATCGGCACCGTTCCGGACTGCAATAGAGTATGGCGAATGCGTTGCGGTGGGTCGCTTCCTGCGACCGGCTTCGAAACTCGGAGGGGAAACGGCGGGATCGCTGCCGCGATCATGTGAATTCCGCGATGAAGCTCGCCGACGCTTCGATCATCAACTCCCGCGTCAGGTGGACGGGTTGCCGGCGATATCGGCAGATCGACTGCACCGTTTCGAGCAGGTCCCGGCAGTCGCTGGCCCGGGGAGTCCGGCCACGGGTGTAATACCGCTCGTAGAGATAATCCACGGCCTCGGAAGAGTAGTTCATGCCGAGCCGCTTGCAGTTCGCCGCGAAGATCCGCTCGTAGACTTCGCGTTGCGGGGCGAGGATGCCGACCTTGTGGCGAATCCGCCGCAAGAACGCATCGTCGACAAGGTCCTTCGGGTCGAGGTTGGTGCTGAAGATGATGAGTTGCTCGAACGGAACCTGGAACTTCTTCCCGGACGCCACCGTGAGGAAGTCGTGCCGGTCTTCGAGGGGAAGAATCCACCGGTTGAGGAGTTCCTTCGGGCTGCACAACTGTCGGCCGAAGTCGTCGATCAGGAACACGCCGCCGTTCGCCTTGAAGTGAATCGGGGCCTGGTAGAAGTTCGCCTCCGCGTTGTACCGAAGGTCGAGCATCGACAGGTTGAGTTCCCCCCCCGTCACGATGACCGGCCGGCGAATCTTCACCCACCGCGAATCGGTCGCCCCGGTGCTGAGCAGCCGGCGAACGGTCGCGTCCGCCTCGTCCCCGAACTCCGTCGGAGAGTCGTCCACCACGTGCAGTGACGGATCGTAAACGGTGATGATGTTCCCCTCGGCGATGAACGCGTGGGGGACGTAGATCGACCCACCCGACGAGTTCATGAAGTCGCCGATCGCCCGGGCCATGGCAGTTTTGCCGTTCCCCGGTGGGCCGTAGATGAAGACGCTCCGCCCGGAAACGATCGCCGGCCCAAGCGCGAGGAACATGTCCTCTTTCAACACGAGGTGGCTGAAGGGCGCCCGCAGAATCTCGGGATAGCACTGCAACCCCGTCACGGTTTGGCGGTAGCACTGCTCGACATAATCTTCCAGAGGCACCGGCGCCGGCCCGACGTAGGCACACTGCTTCATGCAATCGTGCGCCCGTTGCCGACCCAGATCCGTCAGGCTGAACCGGTAGCTCACCTCACCGACAAGATCGCCGCCATCCACCTGGATGCATTTCTCGTCCTTCAACCACTTGAGCGGTTCCTTGATGACCTTGAACGGAAGGCACAGAAACTGCGCCAGATCCCGGCCCAATTGCGGCCCGCGGGCGTAGATCGTCCGCATCAACTGGTCGGTCGTGAACGCCAACGTCAGGCCGGCTTCCTTCAACGACTCCGGGGCAACCGGTGCCTCCGGCGCGGGGTTCTCTTCCCACTCCGTGATCATCCGTGGAGCTTGGTTCATCTCGGTCTCGCAGGAGATTCCCGGGCGATATTTGGGAAATATAGATCACAACCTGACCACCGGTGCAATCACTTCTTCCACTTCCCACGGGTAATGATGAAGATTCCGATCGCGCCGACACCCAGGGCCAACATCACCACGCCGTTTTGCTTCTTGAACGCGCCGGTCCAGAAATCCACAAACCCTCGCCGATACGTCCCAAAATCTCCCCACAAGGCAGCCGGCACCGGTTCCGCGGCAGATGCCATCGCGGAAACGCACAGCACCGCAAGAACGGCAACCAGGAAACGAATTCGAGTGGCGGATGGCAGCGACATGGAAGCACTCCAGAAATCAGAACAGCGTTCCGGGCGCAACGAAAAAAGCGGGAGCCGACCGCCGAGGCGATCGGTTCCCGCCATTCTAGTACGCGATTGACTCGCGAACCGGGGTTTACGGAGAGGTCGACGGCGGAGCAGGACCGCCACCCGCACCGCTCGGACCAACCGGGCCGGCGCCACCGCCGCCACCACCACCACCGCCGCCACCGCTAGCACCCTGGATCGCGCTCTGGAACTGGCGTGCCAGGCCGCGGAAAGGACCGGTTCGCCATTCCGCCGGCACCAGGATCGAACCCGGGTCGATGATCTGGACTTCGTAGTTGATCGGCCGGGCCACGTTTTGGGCCGACAGATAGGTCAAGATCGCCTGGGCCCGCTTGCCGTTGAGGTCTTCACGGGTTTTGATGAACGCATCGGGCTTTTGCGGATCGTAGGGCAGATCTTGCATGGTCTGCAGGTACACCTTCGGATCCGGATGGGGCCGACGGTGGTTGATGACGTCGAGTTTCTCGCGGCCGCCCGGGGTCAACCGGTCGGTGTCGGGCTCGAAGTGGTAGCTGTAGATGGTCTGGTCGATGATGTGGCCGTTATTCGCCTGGATGGCGAAGGGGGCCAGGACTTCACGCCGAGCGTGGTAGAGATATCGCTCGGGCCAGGCCGGGTCGGCCAGGTTGGAGTAGCGTTGCTGGATACCCGGTCGGTCGGTTGTGGGGTCGGTGCTGACGCACCCGAACCCGCAGACCACCAGCCCGGCGGCCCACAAGGCCGCCTGGGCGGACTTTCGATACCGCTTCATCGGAATCTCTCCTCCCTGAGAGCCTCTGGGCTTCCTGCCCTAGGCTGGAACTCACCCCTTCAACAGCGTCTTTTGGATCTGGATCGCCGCGGGGCCGACCAGGACCACGAAGATCGCCGGGAAAATGAACAACACCAGCGGGAAGATCAGCTTCACCGCTGTTGCCGCGGCCTTTTCCTCGGCCAGCTGCCGACGCCGAACCCGCATCGAATCCGATTGAACCCGCAGGGCCTGAGCGATGCTCGAGCCGAACCGGTCCGCCTGGATCAGGATCGCCGCCAGGCTCTTCACATCGTCCACACCTGTTCGCACGCCCAGATCGTGAAGCACTTCCCGCCGGGGCCGGCCCATCTGGAGTTGCAGGTTGGCCAACGCCAGCTCTTCCGTGATCACTTTGGCGTGCATTTTCATCTCGTCGGTCACCTTCCGCAGAGCCGCATCCAACCCGAGGCCGGACTCGACGCAGACGACGAGAAGGTCGAGCGCGTCGGGCAGGGTCAGGAAGATCTCTTTCTGCCGGGTACTCTTGAGGTAACCCAGGATGAAGGTCGGGCCCATGAACCCAATCCCGCCGATGATCGCCATCAGCATCAACCCCAACGGGGATCGCCCGTAGATGAGGTAGAGGGAGACGATCCCGGGGAACGAGATCAGCGCCAGGGCCGCGACTCGAATCCCCTGGAAGACGGCCGGGGCCGCCTCGCTGCGGAAGCCGGCGTTGGCCAGGGTCACGCGGAGCGTGTTCTTTTCGAGTTCGGACTGCGGTTCCATCGCCCCGCCGAACTGGCTGATCACGTTCTTCAGGCCCGCAAACCGCTGCCGCGACTCATGTTGCGACAGTTCCAGGTCCATCAACGATTTCGGCCGACCGATCCGCTCGAGGCGGTCCTCGGCCTGGCTGTTTCGGGTCGAGATCATCGACATCAGGCCGAACACGCCGGCCACAGTGGCGATGAGCACGAAGATCGGGAGTACGTCAGCGGCGCTCGGCACGGTAGATCCCCTGTATGAATTTCTCGTGGAGTAGATCTTGGTGTTTCGCTCAGACCTTGATGTCCACGATCTTCTTGATCGCGTACGACCCGATCAACATCAGCACAATGGCCCCGATCGACATCTTGATCCCCATATCGTCGGTCCACAGCAGCCGGATATAGTCGGGCTTCATCCAGAGCATCAGCAGGAACAAACCGATCGGCAGGGCGATCAGCACGATTCCGGAGAGCCGGCCTTCCGCCGTCAACGCCTTCACCTGACCCAGAATCTTGAACCGTTCGCGGATCACGTGGCCGATCCGGTCCAGAATTTCCGCCAGGTCGCCCCCGGTCTGCCGCTGGATGGCAACGCTGGTCACGAAGAACCGCAGGTCGAGGTTCGGAACGCGTTCGCACATTCCCTTGAGTGCCTCTTCCAGGGGAATCCCCAGGTTCTGTTCCTCGTACACCCGGCCGAACTCCTTGGAGATCGGGGCCGGCATTTCCTCGGCGACCACGTGGAGCCCGGCGGCCAGCGAGTGCCCCGCCCGCAACGCCCGGGCCACCAGTTCCATCGCATCCGGAAGCTGAGCCCCGAACGCCTTCAGCCGGCTGGCCCGTTTCCAGAACAGCCAGAGGAACGGCGAGCTGAAGCAGATCATCGCGATCACCGGTGCCACGAACACGTTCACCAGAGCCGCACTCACCAGCCCACCCAGGAACCCGGCCAACAGGCCGATCCCGAAGAGCGAGCTGGGCTTCACATTCGCGTCTGCCTGTTCGATCACCTTCGTGAGGTTGAACGCCTCCGGGGTGAGTTGATCCAGGATGTTTTTCTTATCGACCGCTTTGAGGGCATCCTGAAGCAACATGTCTGCGGAAGAATCCTTCCGTGACCCCCGCCCGACCAAAACATCGAGCCGTTCCCCGGCGCGACCGTCATCTCCGCCGCCGAGCACGACGGTCATGATCGCGAAGAGCGCACCCCCAACGAGGATGGCAATCACGAGCGGAATCAAAGCTTCCATGGAAGGGTCACCTGGGAAAGTCTTGGGGTCGAGTCCGGGCGGTGTACGGGTTAGTCACGCAACAGAATCCGTTCGGCAAACATGTTCGACGGAAGTTTGATCCCCTTCTGCTCCAACCGGGGAACGAACGTCGGCCGAACACCGGTCGCCTCGAACTGGCCGAACGCCCGGCCGTTCTGGTCAACGCCTGTTTGACGGTAGCGGAACACCTCCTGCATGATGATGATGTCCTGTTCCATGTTCATCACTTCGGTCACGCTGGTCATCTTCCGCGGACCGCCCTGGAGACGGCTGATCTGGATGACCAGGTCGATTGCGGAGGCAATCTGTTGCCGCATCGCCTTGATCGGAAGTTCGGTTCCGCCCATCATGATCATCGTTTCGAGTCGGGCGAGGGCGTCCCGCGGGCTGTTACTGTGCAGGGTCGTCATGCTGCCGGCGTGACCGGTGTTCATGGCCTGGAGCATGTCCATGGCCTCGGCTCCCCGGCATTCCCCGACGATGATGCGGTCAGGCCGCATCCGGAGGGCGTTCTTCACCAGGTCCCGCGTGGTGACGGCCCCCTTGCCTTCGATGTTCGGCGGCCGGGTTTCGAGACGCACCGTGTGGTCTTGCTGAATCTGCAGTTCCGCCGCATCCTCGATCGTGACGAGCCGCTCATCACCGGGGATAAAGGCGGAAAGCGTGTTGAGCAGGGTCGTCTTGCCGGAACCGGTACCGCCGGAAATCAGGATGTTGAGCCGCGCCTTGATCGCTCCTTCGAGGAGCATCGCCATTTCGGGTGTGAAGGCCTTGTAGTTGAGCAAGTCTTCGAGTTTCAGCGGCGTCGCACCGAATCGCCGAATGGAGAGCGAGGCTCCGTCGAGTGCGATCGGGGGGATGACGACGTTGACCCGCGAGCCGTCGGGCAGACGGGCGTCGCAAAGGGGGCTGGTTTCGTCAACCCGCCGGCCGACCTTGGACACGATCCGGTCGATGATCTGCAGGAGGTGGTCGCCATCGCGGAAGACGACTTCGCTCTTTTCGATTTTCCCCCGGCGTTCGACGTAAATTTTCTTCGGCCCGTTGACCATGATTTCGGACACGGTCGGATCCTTGAGCAGGGGCTCGAGGGGTCCGAAGCCGAGGGTTTCGTCGAGGATTTCCTCGATGAGTTTTTCCCGCTCGATGCGGTTGAGCAGGGGGTTTTCCGTATCGCACAGGTGCTCGATGGCGCGTCGGATATCGCGTCGCATGGTGTCGGACGAGAGATCCTTGACGCGGGACAGATCGAGCCGCTCGACGAGCTTGGCGTGGATCTGCCGTTTGAGATCGTCGAAGTTCTTGCCCTGGTTGCCCCCCGGACCGATGGTGTGCCCGCTGAAGCTGGGGCTGGAGATGCGAGACATCCCCCCCGAGCCTTGCTGGCTGAGGCTGTTGAGCTTCGAGATTCCCTGTTGCAGCCGCGACATACTCGTCCCTCGGTGTCACTTCCTGAGAGGTCGGTCAAAGTCGTGATTTTGCCCCGCCGACGCTCAGCGTCGACCGAAAATACTCCATCCGCTGCCACTGCCCCGCTTGCCACCTTCCGCAGGAGCCGCGGCGGCCTTACCGGTCACGCTGTTGGCGAGTCCAACGATCGCCTGGTGTGCCCGGCACTTCGGGGAGTGCTTGATTAGCGGAGCCCCGGCCACCCGGGCACCGATGACGGCTTTCGAATCATTCGGAATCTGCCAGAAGATCGGCTTGCCGATCACTTCCTCGGCCTTCTTGAGCGAGATCCCTTCCTCGATGGACTCGGAGCCGACGCGGTTGATCACCACGCGGATCTTCTCGGACATCCCTTCTTCCTGGTTCAGGCAGTGGACAAGCCGGACCACGTTCCGAAGGCTGCTCAGTTCCAGCTGAGCGACCAGGAGGATCGCGTCGGAAAGCCGCATCGCCATCAGGTCGGTCGGAAGGAGGGCCTTGCTGAGGTCGAGGACGAGGTGGGAGTAGCTGATCTTGAGGAGGTTCAGGACCCGCTCGATGTGCCCTTCGTGGATGACGCCGATTTCCTGGATTTCGAGGGGGTGCCGGAGGATCGACAGATTCGAGCCCTCGTGTCGGGCCATCGCCCGGCGGAGGAAGTTCATGTCGAGGCGGTCGATGTTCCGGGCCAGGTCGGCGATGCTGAAGTTTTCGTTGGAGCCGGAAACTTCGAGTGCGATGTCGGCATCGCCGAGTGCGAGGTCGAGGTCGAGGAGTGCGACGTTGTTGCCGGGCTCGCTGGCGAGGGTGGCGGCGAGGTTGACGGCCACGGTGGTGGTGCCAACGCCGCCACGGGATCCCAGGACAGAGATAATCTGGGAGCTGGCGGTGGTGGGCCGGGACATGATGCCGGACGATGGTCCGGAAATGTCGCCGCCGCCGCCGGTGGCATCACCCATCGCCCGGCGGAGGGCGGTCAGCATGTCTTCGAGGCCGACCGGGTGGGTGAGGAAGTACTTGGCCCCTTTTTGGAGGGATTGCAGGAGGGCCTGGTGGTCGTGGCTGATGGTGAGGATCGGGAGTTTGGGCATTTCGACGGAAAGTTGCCCGATCATCTGGAGGGCTTTTTGTTTATCCGCATCGAGTCCGACGATGGCAAGGTCGGGCATGGAGCCGGAAATGACTTCGAAGAAGTACTCGTACCGGGCACATTCCGCTTCGAGCCAGACGAAATCGACGCCCAGCAAGAGGGTGCGAAGGGATTCGCGGGTGCTTTCGGTCGGGTCTACGATCGCGACGCGTTGCATATCCGGCACCGAGGGTCAGGTGGTCGGCGGAGGAGTCCGTCCGTCTCCGGTAAGCCGGGCGACCCGGTCCCGCGATTCGGGACCGGGCCAGGCACCGGTTAGGGCATTGTCGTGGTTGCCGGCATAGCGGCAGGCATCGTGGCCGGCGGAACCGTCGCCGGGAGTGGTGCAGGAGCGGGGACACTGGTCAGGCCGGGCTGGCACTGACCGTTGGCACAACCGCCGGCCCCGCCAACCCCGTTGCAGACGTTCCCGGCACAGGGGAACATCGTGGCGGTCGGGTCGCACTTGTGAGCCGCGTTGTAGCAGTGCCCGTTCCACACTTTCCGCTGGCCCCGAGGGGCTTCCAGGAGCGTTTCCAAGAATAGCTCGTAATCGTCCGGGCTACGAGTTTCTTTCGTCGGAACCCGGCGAGGGGCCTGGGCACAATCCATCGCCTCGGCGAACCGCGGGGTGACCATGATCAGCGTTTCCGTCTCGACTTCCTGGTAGCTGATGTTGCTGTAGGCATAGCTCAGCAGCGGGAGATCGCCGAGGAACGGAACCTTTTGCGACGAGGCTTGCACTTGCGTTTCGAGCAGCCCGCCGATTGCGAACGTTTGTCCCGGCTCCATCATAACGCTCGAGCGAGTCGTTTGCTGGTTGAAACCGGGTGTAAATCCGAAGGAAGTCGAGATCCCTCGCCCGTTGTTCACCGCGGTGATGGTCGGGTTGACTTCCATGTAGATCTTACCATTCCCGAACACGATCGGAAGGACCTCCAACTGGGTTCCGACAGCCTGGAGCTGGACGCCAGGACCGTTGATCCCGGAGGATGGCCCGAGAACCGCTTGCTGACCACCGGCGAGGAAGAAGGCCGGCCGACCCGACTGCGTCACCACTTTCGGCTCGGACAGGAACTTCGCCAGGCCTTCGGATCGCAGAGCTCGCAGGGCGACAATGATGTTCCCGGGGACGATCCCAAAGGCGAGGTTCGCCGCCGGGCCGGTGGTGATCGCCGGGTTGAGGCGATAGGCCCCGCCGGCAACCGGGAACAGGTTCGAGACCACGTTGCTGGTCGAGCCCAGGCTCCCGAGGACGCTGGCGAAGCCGGTCGTGCTGCCGCTGACCCCGAAGTTCACGCCACGTTCGCGCAGTTCGGTCCGGTCGACCTGGCAGAAGGTCAGGTCGATCTGGACGTGCTGGGAACCGCCGATCTGGATGGCGTTGATCAGGTTTTGCAGGGCCCCGCCGGTCGCGTCGCTGGCGATGCGGATGATCGTGTCCGCATCTTCGGGTTTCGTCACGTAGCCGGTCAGGATCACGGCGCTGCCGACGCCCGGAATCACGTCGATGTTGGCGGTCGGCACGGCGCGACGGATGACCGTCTTCAGGAGCTCATAGTCGGGTTGGACGATCACGTCGTAGACCAGCCGCTGCTCTTCGCCCTTCGCGCTGGTGGTCGTGATGGTCAGCCGGCTGGCACCCGCACGGCGGCCCACCAGGACAAGGGTGGTCGGGGTGCGGGGGTCGACGCGGGCGTCGACGATGTCTTCGTTGCGGTTGATCACATCCCGGATGGCGTTCTTGTTCGGCTCGAAGCGGGAGACGCCGCCGAGGGGAACCAGGAGCGCTCCGGTTTTCTGGTCGATCTTCACATCGGGCGTGAAGTTCGGCGGGGGAACCGCCGGGGGTTGTTGGGCCGCCGCGGTCGCGGTCAGAAGCCCAGCGAGGGCCACCAACCCGGCCGCGAATCGGGTTCCGGGGAACGTAGTCGGGTGCATCCTATCACCTCTCCTCGCAGGGAATCGGGCGGGGCTCGCTACCCCACCCGTTTACCGGTCACACGGTTCCGACCCGGCCGCGAATCCTTCGTCGGCTTGGGGTGGCTTGGCCGGGAACAGTCCGACTGCTCCCGCTCACGTTGCAGGGTCACTCACAGCACCGGCTTCTTCGGGTCCGGTGCGGTTTCTTTCTTCGGCGACTTCGGCTCTTCGAGTTCCTTGATCGGACCCACGTCGATCGGGGCCGGGCCCATGTACTTCCACTTCCCGCCCTTGAGTTCCTGATAGCGGAAGGTCCGCGCACCGGATGCGGTCTGGATCGTGACGTCGTGGAAGACCGGAATCGGTACGGGCTTTGTATCTTCCGGGATCGTTGGGTCGGCTGGTTTTTCGCCCGGCCCTTCCGTCGGCCCGACCTTGCCCTTCGCCACGTCCTTCGGTTGCTTGTACTCATCCTCGAGCAGGTCCTCGACGAGGAACTGCATGGCCTGGACGTCCTTGCGGATGAACTTGCCGAGGTACTTGGATTTCCCGTCCTTGTCCTTTGCCCGGGGGTTGTCGATGGTGCCGGCCGGTTTCGGCAGGGAAACCTCGATCATCCCGATCTTGCCACCCTCCTCGGCCAGGAGATCCTCGGTGATCTGGGTGCCAGCCTTCAGGTCCGCCTTGAAGATCGCGACGGCGACCTTGGTCGGGGCTTTTTCCTCGCCACCGTCTTCCTTCGAGCTTCCGAATTCGGATTCCAGAATCTTCCAGACCTCTTCTTCCCCCTTCGGAACGTCCGGGGGGTAGTTGTCGGTGCCATCGGTGGAGGGCAGGAGGAAGCTCAGGGACGCGCCGCGTTCGGTGGCGAGTTTGAGAATCATCGACTGCTTCTTGGTCGCGGCGAACGAGACGCTGCCGTAGGCGATGGCGTTCTGGCCCGGGCCGGTGGCGGTGACGTGGTCCACCGCGATGATCTTCATGTCCCGAAGCAGCGGGAACACGGTCGGTCCCTTGGTTTTTCGGAGTTGGAACGTCGCCAGAATGTCCACGTTCATCCCCGGAATCGCGAAGCCGGCGGCGGCGCTGGTGCCCCCGATCGGGATCGTGTACATGTTCATCCCCTTCGGAATCTCGACCGCGGTCCGGTTCGAAACATCCGTCGGAGCAATCACGCTATCCGTGTGCAGCACCTGGGTCGCCCGCTTGTCGGTCAGTTCCGCGATGGAGCCGACGTAACCCGACGAGGGGAGCGACGTCTTGGACACTTTCTTCATCGTGATCCACTCAGCCGACTCGGGCGGAAGCAGTTCCTTGGTCAGTTTCGTGTTGGGGGGAATCTCCTTCGCCGGCACCGGAATCTCCACCAACTCCTCCACCGGAGCGGGGGTCGCAGTGGGTGTGATTCGCATGACCAGGAACATCGCAATCAGACCGAACCCGACCGCGACGGCAATCGCGATCATGTTTTTCTGCTTCATCGTTGCATCCTCGAGGGGGTCGAAAAACGTCGGGACCGGGTGCCGGCCGACCACGAAACCGAGAGTCCATTCTCCCGAAAGGTCCACGGGTCTGGGCCTGACCCGTTTGAATCCGTTGATTCGAGTGTGCCGCGAAATCCATCCGGGAAATCGGGGCGTATGGTACGGCTGTTCCAATCTTCCGGGGGAACCGGTGGACCGGGCGAGCCAACGACTTCGGCGAAGCTAGGGTATTCGGGCAACGAACTTTAGAGCACGCATTGTTAATCGCAAAGCGCGAAGTTCCTGAATTCTTGCCTCAGGCCTTACCGACCCTGCGTCGCGTAACGGTCTGAGCGATACGATGGTTAATTCGACCACGGCAACGCCGGGGCTTCAACTTTTCCGGCCGCGATGATCGTGCGGATTCTTTCCAACTTGACGAGTCCTTGGATTCCCCGGGCTCGGCCGAAGTTACCGAGTATCCGGATCGTGCAGTCGCACCCCGACCGCCGAGCGAAATCGGCGGTGTGCGAGTCAACCTGGTCAAAATCTGGGCGTAGAGCGCCGGTTGTTGCTCCGGCGCCCCCTCGTGGACAAGGGCGAGGAGATGGGCGAGGGGATGGGTCGACCTCAAAGTCCGGACATTATACGCCCACCCCCGGCTCAGTGAGCCAGGAAAAACACATACCAGAGGTAGCCGAGAAACCCGACGCACAGGGGAACCCCGTAGGGCAACCGGACCCAGTCTTTCCGCCGAGTATTCGCCCGCTTGGCCGCCAGCCCCGGCCCGGCGGTCACCAGCACCTGCAAGTCTCGGAAGATCTCTCGCGTGTTCGAAAGGTTCTTGTAAAACTCCCTTCGGACGGCCATCATCACCAGTCCGAATACGCCACCGACAATCACGCCGACCGCGAAAGACCAGATCAAAACCCAGATCCCGGGATCCGAGCCGAAGTACGCACACACCCAGGACCCGAATCCCATCGTCATCTTGACGTCCCCCTGCCCCATCCCCCCGATTGCGAGTGCGGGGAAGAGACAGAGGAATCCAATCATGGTGCCAACGAAGGCATCCAGGAAACTCCCGTGGGTTGGCAGCCAGGACACTCCGACATCATGGAGAATTCCAATGTACCAGCCGCTCACGACGAGCGAAAGAGTGCACCAGTTGGGAACTTTGAAATAGTAGCCGTCGATGAAGGCGGCGAGCAGCATGCCGGCACAGACAACGGCGAGTGGCCCGAGGTTGGCGTACTTTTCCAGAGCCGGGTCGGAGGTGTTGATGAACCAACCGAACTTCTCGACGGCGGCCGAGGCGGCGATGGCGGCCAACGTCCAGAGAATCGCAATGAAGGGGATCCGACCCAGCATGAGCAGGAATGCCCGGTCGATTCCGAGATCCTCGGTCGACTTCTCGGGCGGTGGTCCTGGCGGCGGGGCCGGTGGTTCGGGCGGCGGGGCGACCGGGTCGGTCAGGTCGTTCGCCATGGCGGCGGTTCCTCGTGTCTCGGCGCGGAGGGGAAACAAGGGCAGTATACGAAAACAGGCCGAGCTCCAAGGCTCGGCCTGCTGGTAACCAGCGGTGCCGGTGCAAGACCGGCAAGGAGTTAGCTGGCGGACGGCTTGGTGGCGACCGAAACCATGCTGAACGTGCTGTTGGCGTTCGAGCCAAGAGCGGTGATCGCGGCGATGCAAACCACGATGATCAGGGCCAGCATGACGGCGTATTCGACCGCGGTCGGGCCGTCTTCCTTCTTGACGAACTCAACGATGGACTTCGCGATGGAACGCATGGAATTCTCCAGAACAAAAGAAAAAAGAAACTCGGGGCAGTAGAGCGGTATGGTCGCTTCCCCGGGGCGACCAACCGAAATTGACTTGACCTCGGAAAAAGGTCAGGTCACGACGACGAGGCTTTGATTGCGGTGTTGAGGGCGGCGTTGGCGAAGGTGCTGTTCGCGTTCGAACCGAGAGCGGTGACCGCACCGATGCACACCACGATGATCAGAGCGAGCATGACGGCATACTCGACTGCCGTCGGGCCATCTTCTGCTTTCAAAAATTCGACCACACACGCTGTCAACTTGCCGACCATTTTATTCTCCAAATGTGGGGGGTGAGACGAGGGGCGGACTAAACCACGTCAGACCGGTACACACGATTCCGGATGCCTGAAACTCCGTAAGTTCCCAGACGGCATCGCTTTCCGCAGTCTGAAAGGCGTCACTTGTTGCTCACCCACGTCGCAACCGTAGTTCAGATCGCGGAGGTGTCAAATCACCTCGCCCCGAGTTGTGACCGAAAATCACCTGATTTCCGCGCGAACCGTCGGAAAACCCGCCAATGAGCGTTCGCGAAGTGCTTTTCCTCACACAGCTCCGAGCCCGGGGCCATCAAGCAGGGCCGTGTGCATGGTTCCGTCCCGGATGGTGAAGATTCCCGGGAACCGAGAATCCCACGGTTGGTTCGCCACGGGGCAGTACTGCCGCGAGTTCGACTCGATGGCGGCGACGCCGGGGATGTGGGCGGCGATTCCGGCGGAATGGATCAGCGAGGCCCCGGGGCAGGTCAGGTCCTGGACGCACCGGAAGAGCCCGAATTTCTGGGCCGCCGCTGCCAGAAGCAACGTCTGCGATTGCCCCTTGCACGCCTTGAAGGCAACGCCGGTGTATCCCATTTCCCTCGCGATTTGCAGGCTTTCGAGGTCGAGGAGGCTCTCGTCGATCACGACCGGGCGCAACTTCGCCGCCTCGTGCATGACGTTGGCCCGGTCCGCCTTGAGGTCGCGTTTCGTGGGCTGCTCGATGTACTGGATCCGCTCGAAACCCGTGGGTGTGCGATCCTGGACCTGCTTCAGGAACTCGACGAGGTAGCCGACGTTTTGGCACTTTTCGTTGAAGTCGAGGGAGTAGAACCATTCTGCGACACCGCGCTCCGCCTGGGTTTCCCGTGCCACCGTGTCGACGCCAACGACTCGGTCCACATCCCAGCTCAGGTCGTCGCCGTTGAGCTTGATCTTGAGGTGAGTCAGGCCGTCGCGGAGGATCCATTCTCCGAGCGTTTCCGGAAGTCCGTCACCGACCGGTTGCTTCACATCTGCTGGGGTCAATGGGTCGAGTGCGCCGACGAGGTGGTAGAGCGGCATCCGCGGTTTCGCCTGGGGAAGGACGTACTTTTCCAGGGTTTCACCGGCGAATTCCGATCCCAGGAACGTGCCGAGGTCCGGTTCGAGGAACTCGGGGCCGTAGGTGCGATAGCAGTTCAAGCCCAGCGATTTTCCGTACGCATCGTGGATGGCGGCATCGAAGGCACTGTTGACGACGAGGATTGCGAGCATCGGCGGAGCCGCCTCCGCGAGGGCAAGGTTGATCGCCGAGGCGATGGCGTGTTCACAGCGGACGCCGATCGCGATGGGGTGCCCGAACTGGCCATCCCTCGCATAAAGATCCCGGCATGCGTTCGCGATCTGCTTCATCCCCCCGAGTGTTTGCTCGTACCGGAGCGTCTTCGATGGCCAGGCCCAGACGTTGCCGAGCGGCATGGAGCCGAATCCGCGGCTGGTTTTGCCGAGCCGGTTCTCCACCGTGACGTCGACGTTGAGGAGCGTGACGCGGTCGAGGGCGACTCCACCGAACTTGATCGGGGTGCGGTACAGAAAATCCTCGTAGGCGAAGCTCACGTCCGCGACGCGGATATCGGTGCTCTTCATCGCCATTCCCCCTGTATGCTGTCCTGGATCCCGATTTGCCGACAGTTTACGAACCTGGACCGGATTCGATGGCGATTCCCGACTGGCAGCTTCCCCCCGGCGTCGACCGCGGACTGTTGGACTACTTCCGCAGCAGCGAGATGGTCGGCGGGTACGACGAGCAGATGGCGGCGAGCCCGCTGGCCCGGGCGGACGTGGCGTTTTGCGAGCGGATCTTCGATCGGCCGGGGAAACTGGTCGATCTCGGGTGCGGGACGGGCCGGCTTTGCCTGCACTTCGCGAAGCGAGGGTTCGAGTGCGTTGGGGTCGATCTTTCCCCGGAAATGCTGGCCCGGGCGAGGGAGAATGCGACCGCCGCGGGGGTGAGTTGCGAGTGGCGAGAGAGCAACCTCGTCGAGTTGCAAGGCGTTCCGGAAGCCGAGTTCGACTTCGCCGCGTGTTTGTTCAGCACCCTGGGGATGGTTCGCGGGGCGGAGAATCGGTCGGCGGTGCTGGCGAGCGTCGGACGGGTTTTGCGTCCTGGCGGGCATTTCGTGGTCCATGCCCATCACCGGTATTTCCCGGGTCTGGGCTGGAAACGCCGATTGCAGGAACGGATGCGGACACTGCTCGGGGCGTCGTCGGCCGGAGATGTGACGATGCCGCAGGCTTACGGCGGTGCACCCCTGACGCTGCACCACTTCACCCGCCGGGAACTCGAAAATGCCCTCGAAACCGCTCGATTCCGCATCGACGAGTTCCATCCCATCGACGAATTTGGAAACCTCGATGTGCCCATGCGGTCGGCGTACGGCTTCCTCGTCGGCTGCACCCGCACGGGATGAGGGAAGGTTCGCCCGTGCGGAATCCCGGCGCCTTATTTGAACTGCGAACCGTGGATCATCACATTGGGGTGCGTCTGTTTCGCAGCCAGATACGCTTGCTTGGTCGTCTTCGTCTTGTCGACGTGCAGTGCCTTGAGCTTCGGGAGTTTCAACAGCGACTCGAGGCCTTTATCGGTGAGCGCCGTCTCGTTGATGATCAGGGTCTCGAGTTCCGGCAGGCTCGAAAGTGCGGCTGCATCCTCGTCGGCGAAGGCTCCCACTTCGAGCTTTTTCAGATGGGATAACCCCGCCAGGTGCTTCAACCACCCCGGCTTCGGGGACTGATGAAACAGTTCGAGTTCCGTCAGTTCGGTCAGCGAGCCGATGGCTTTGTACGCGGGTTCGCCGTAGACAACCCCCTCCAGGTAGTAGCGGCCGAGTTTGAGGCTCTTCAATTTCGGCCAACCTTTCGCCAGAGCGACGATGGCCTGATCGGTCAGTTTCTCCGCCACGTTGAGGTTGATTCCCACCACGTTCGTGTACGCCGCTGTCAACAGGGGAATCGACTTGTCGGTGATCAAGGTTCTTGGCAGATCCAGAAACAGAACCTTGTCTGCCGTCAACGGTCGGTAGGGCTTCGCCGGGGTGGGCGGGCCGTACTGCCAGCCTTTGGCGACCAGATGCGCCAGCAGATCATCGTCGATGGCGTTGAGCGGAATAGCGAGATCGGCCGGAAGGCGGTTCGCCGTCGCGGTTTTGTACCACGAGCCGGGAAGACCTTGATTGAACCCGCCGAAAATTCTGAGTACGTCCAGGTTCGGCATTTTCGCGACCGCCTTGGCGGCTTCCTCGCCGCCGAACCCCTCGCAGCCTTCGAGATGGAGCGTCGAAAGAGTCCGGCTGTCGGCGAACGCCGGCAGGAACGCCCCCTTGACCGGGGCGTACTGGATCTTGAGCGATTCCAGTTTCGGCAGTTTCGCGAGCGGTTGAATCCCCGCATCCGTCACCTTCTTGGTGCCGAGGAAATGCAGGAACCGCAGCGTCGGACACTCCGCGAGTTTGGCGACGCCCGCGTCTGTCATCGCTTCGCCGCGAAGGTACAGGGACGCGAGCCGTGGCATTTTCGCGATCTGTGCCAACTCCGCGTCGGTCAGGTCCTGGTTCAAGAACAGGTGCTGGATGACTTTGGACTTCGCGATCATTGGGATGTCTTGCGGTGGGACCGGTTCGAGCATGTGCAACCGATAAAACACCTCCTTGGACTGGAAATCGATCGGCCCGGGAGACACATTCCAGTTCTTCGATTTGAAGAAAGCCGCGACTTCGGGATCCTCGGCGGGGGCCGTTGGCACCTCGGGTTCCTTCGGTTTCGGCATCGGCCGAGTTACCGGCGGATCACTGGAGAGAGGGGGAACGGGCGGCTTCGTGACGGTCGCGGGTGGCATACCATCTACGGGAGGCACAGGGCGTTTCGGCTTCGCCTTCGCGGTTGACTTGGCCGTTGGGGCCGGTTTCGTCGCTTCGGTCACCGGTGCGGTACCGGAGCAGCCCACGGCGAAAACTGTCCACACACCCATCAGAACGATAGGACGCATCGGTCACTCCAGGAGGAAAGCTTGGAGTGAGTCTATTCGCGAAATTCTCAGTCCGTCAAGAATTTCTCCTGGCCGGGATCCGGAGGTCACGCCAGCACGGGCATGACGTAGGGCCCCTTGGGGACGACAACGATCGTCGCTTTCGGGCCGTACTCGGCGAGAGCTTCGGCGACGGCGACTTCCACGCTGGGAGCGGTTTCGACGTTGCAGTCGTGGAGCACGGATTCGGGCAGGCCGTGGGCGACGACCTTGACGCGGCAGTGGCCGACGACTTTTTGGAGCATGACGAGTTGCCACTCGTCCATTTCGCAGTGGTCTTCGTGGATGGATCGGCCTACGCCGTTGGCGGTCTTTGGGCCGGGTCGGTTGTAGCGGCCGGACTCGCGGTATTCCTTCAACAATGCCTGGAATTCGGGGCTTCCGAGGCCCTCGGTCAGGCTGGCGGCGAGGACGATGGTGCCGCCGGGTTTGACGATCGAGAGGACGCCGGCGAGGCCCTTGACGGCCTGGTACCACGTCGTGTCGAGCGGGTAGCCGGCACAGGTGGTGACGACGACATCACAGGCGGCGGGAACCTCGGCCTTCACGACGTCCCGGCAGAAGCGGACGCCCTCTTCCCACGCCTCGATCATGTCGCCGGCCCCGAGCCAGGTGATCCGGCGTTTCCCGTCGATGCAGACGTTGACGATGAAGTCGCAGCCGGCCATCTTGGCGATGCGGGTGTTTTCCTCGTGGACGGGGTTCCCCTCGGTGATGCCGTAATCCGCCTTGGGGTGCTCGAGGAATTTGGGGGCATGCCAGCGGGAGACGGTTTCGAGTCCGGCGATTCCGGGGCAGATCAGCTTCCGCCCGCCGCTGTAACCCGCCATCAGGTGCGGTTCGATCAGGCCGATCGTGATCTTGAGCTCGGCCGAGACGTAGCGGGTGTCGATCCAGGCGGGGACGCCCATTTCCGTTGTGCCAAGGTAGGTGTGCTCGTGCGTCGCCTTCCCGTCGTGGTTCTCACAGCGGTAGGTTTTGGCGATGTGTTCGCCGACGAGTTCGACGAGTTCTTCTCCGATGTTCGGGCGGTGCAACCCGGTCGCGATAAGGATGGTGATTCCCTCCCGGGGGACGCCGGAGGCTTCGAGGATTCGCAGAACGGGGAGGAGGAGGAACTCGTTGGGGACGGGGCGGGTGATGTCGCAGATCAGGATGCAGGCAGTTTTCTTTCCGCGGGCGAGTTCCGGGAGCGGCTTCGAACCGATCGGATTCGCGAGGGCATCTTCAAGGGCCGCGGTCGGGTCGCCGAGCGGCGGGGCATCCTTGATCGAGAGTGGCGGGGCGAGCAGGTTGGCGTCCGGCAGGGTGACGGGGAGACCGGTTTTGCCGTAGTCGAGCGTAACTTGCATGGAGATTCTCCGTCGGTCGTGCCGGCTTCTGCGGTGAGCGTGTTCCGGAAATATACCCGACGCGGGGAAATTTCGGAGGTGGGTCGGCGGCCCGGTGCAGTGACACCGCACCGTCACTGCTCGGGTTCCGGGGAATTTCGGCGGGTTTCCGTGACGATACTGCGGACTTCCCCATCCGGAACGCGGGTCACGATCACGTCGCCGTGGATGACGTCGGAAACGGATCGCAGCAGTGCATCCCGCCCGTCGAGGCGGGTTAGCGTGTAGCCGCGCTTCAACACGTTCAGGGGGCTGAGGCTCTCGAGCTGGTCCGCGATCGCGGTCAGTCTCTCCCCGGATCGGCGGACGCTGTGCTGGGCGGCCCGGTTCAATCGGGCGGAAAGGTCGTCCAGACGCTGGTTCTGGTCGCGGAAACGGTCGAGCGGTCGGCGGAAGGCGGGGCGGTCGGCGAGCTTGTCGACGCGTTGCCGGGCGAGGTCGATGCGTCGGCCGACGGCTTCGCGAAGGCGATCGTCGAGGTCCCGCAACCCATCGCGGATTTCCCCGTGGTCCGGACACAGGGCGGAGATCGCCTGCGAGGGGGTGAGAGCCCGGTAGTCCGCGACGAGATCGGCGACGGTGACGTCGATTTCGTGCCCGACGGCGGAAATCACCGGCACGGACGACTCGAAAATCGCGTCGGCGACGCATTCCTCGTTGAAGGCAGCGAGGTCCTCGGAGCTTCCGCCCCCCCGGCCTATCACGATCGCATCGAAGTGGAGCAACCGTTTCGCGTGCAGCCAGGAGAGTTGCTTCACCGCCATCGCCACGTCGGCGGCGGCCCCTTCCCCCTGCACCCGGCTCGGCCGGACGACCACATCCGACACCGGCCAGCGGATCGTCAGCATCTCCAGCATGTCCCGGACGGCCGCCCCGGTCGGCGACGCGATCAACCCCACCCGACGCGGAAATCGTGGCAGGGCCCGCTTCCGCTTCGGATCAAAATACCCCTTCGCGAGCAGTTTTTCCTTCAGGTCCCGAAGTGCGAGTTCCGCCGCCCCAATTCCCTGTGGGTGCAGTTCCTCGACGTACAGCTGGTAGTCGCCGCGAGGGGGAAAGACGGAAATTCCGCCTCGGACGATCACATCCATGCCGTCGCGGGGGTCGAAGCGGAGGCGGAGGGCGAAGCCGCGGAGCATCACGCAGCGGATGGAGGCCTTGCTGTCCTTCAGGGTGAAGTAGAGGTGCCCGGAGGTCGCCCGGACGAAGTTGGAGACCTCGCCGACAACCCAGGAACCCGGGAAGTGCTCTTCAAGCCGCAACCGGATCGCCGTGGTGATCGCGAACACGGTCATCGGTCGAACGTTTTCGGGCGGACCCATGCTTCCCTCGGCACCGGGCAGACGCGACAGCTTGGGAACCATTTTCCGACCCGGGGGACTCTCCGCCAGCCCGGTTGCCGCCATGTCGATCCATTCTCGCTCTGTCAAGGCGTCCGGAGCGAGAGCGAGTCGCATTCGCAAGCAATCCGCAATTCGACAATTCTGCCGAAACCCTGTGAACAAACTTCAGCCTGCGTCCCTCTTCCAGTGACAGGCGGGTCGGAGAAGGCACGCCACGGTTGAGTATCATCCTTGTGAGGGGAAGTCGACTCGGACCCCGATCGACTGGAGACGTCGCCATGATCCCGATCACCGAGACGCTCCAGATTCCGGAGAGCGAACTGTCGTGGTCGTACGCCCGCTCCGGAGGGCCGGGGGGGCAGAACGTCAACAAGGTCGAGTCCAAGGTCCTTCTCCGATGGGGACTGGCCGCGAGTCTGGCGGTGCCGGACCCGGTGAAAGATCGCATCCGCTCGGCCCACCCCAGCCGGCTGACGGTGGAAGGGGATCTGCTCGTGGTTTCCCAGCGGTACCGAGACCAGGAGCGGAATCGGCAGGACTGCGCGGAGAAGCTCTCCGAGATCGTGCGGCTCGCACTGACGCCGCCAAAACCCCGTCGACCGACCAAACCGACGTGGGGGTCGAAGCAACGTCGCCTCTCGGACAAGAAAAAGCAGGGGGAGCGCAAGGCGGGCCGGAAATCGCCGCGTGACCACGATTGAGTTCTCAGAAACTTTTTCTGAGAAATTTCCGTGCGCTTTGGCCATCCCGTGACTTCTTGTTGGGAGAGACGCTGTTTCTCCCAGCAGGAGTCGACCGATGGTTTCGCGTGGCCGCCCCGCACGCCTGGCAGTTCTGGTCGTGATCGCGTCCACGCTTTCTGCCGTAAACTCCGCCCCCGCCGGGGATTCCGACGCGAAGGCTCACTTCGAGAAGAACGTCCGACCGATTCTCGTCGAGCACTGCTTCCGCTGCCACGGGCCGGACAAACAAAAAGGCGGGCTCCGGCTCGATTCCCGGGCGGCCTTCCTCAAGGGGGGCGAGGGGGGCCCGGCCGTCGTGCCCGGTAAACCCGACACCAGCCCGCTCGTCCACTCCGTCCGGGAAGGGGAGATGCCCCCGACCGGGAAGCTGGCCGACGCCCAGATCGCGACGCTGGCGAAATGGGTGCAAGACGGAGCGTACTGGCCGGAAGAGACGACGAAACCCTCGCAGGTTCCCGGACATGCGGCTCGCACTCCGGGCCAAATCACCGCCGCCGACCGGGCTTGGTGGGCGTTCCAACCCGTGAAGAAGGTCGACCCGCCGACCACACAATTCCCGACCCGGAACGAGGTCGACCGCTTCCTCTTCGCCCGGCTGGAGAAGGAAGGCCTGACCCCGTCGAAGGAAGCCGACCGCCGAACGCTGATCCGCCGGGTGACCTTCGACCTCACCGGCCTGCCGCCGACGCCGAAGGAAATCGCGGACTTCGAGGCGGACCAATCCTCGAACGCGTTCGAGAAGGTCGTCGATCGGTTGCTGGAATCCCCCCGATACGGGGAACGCGCCGCCCGATTCTGGCTCGACCTCGTCCGCTACGCCGAGAGCGACGGATACCGGGCCGACTACTACCGCCCCAACGCCTGGCGGTACCGCGACTACGTCGTCCGCTCGTTCCGCGAAGACAAGCCGTACGACCGCTTCGTGAAGGAACAACTTGCGGGCGACGAGATGTTCCCCGACGACCCGGACGCTCTGGTCGCCACCGGTTTCCTTCGGCTCGGGCAGTACGAGTACAACCAGCGGGACGTCCGCGGGCAGTGGGCCGCTATCGTCAACGACATCACCGACGTCACCGGCGATGCGTTCCTGGCGATGGGGGTCGGCTGTGCCCGCTGCCACGACCACAAGTTCGACCCCATCCTGCAACGGGACTATTTCTCCCTGCAATCTTTCTTCGGGGGCATCCATTTCACGGAGGAACCGGTTTTCCGATCCGACGCGGAGCGGGAGGCGTACGCGAAGAAACGGGCCGCGTGGGACGCCAAGACCGCGGATCTGCGAGCGAAGATCGACGCCTTCCTGGAACCGATCCGCAAAAACGCAGGGTTGAAGGCGAAGACTAAGTTCCCCGCCGACATCGAGGCGATCTTCGACAAGCCCGCCGCGGAACGGACCACGCTGGAGCAACAACTCTACGAACTCGCGTATCGCCAGGTCGAGCTCGAGTTCGACCGGGCCGAGACGAAGGTGCCGGCGAAAAAGAAAGACGAGTTCAAGAAGCTTCACGACGAGCTGACGGCCCTGGAAAAGGACAAGCCCCTCGAACCGCTGGCGTTGACGGTGCGGGATCTGGGTCCGGTTTCCGCGGTGACGGTGATTCCCGGCGGTCGGAAGAAGCCGGTGCCGGTGGAACCCGCGTTCTTCACCGTGCTCGGTGACACCCCGGTGTCAGTGACGCCGCTCTCGAACTCGACTGGCCGACGGTCCGCACTCGCCAACTGGATCGCCAGCCCGCGGAACCCGCTGACGGCCCGCGTGATCGTCAACCGCCTCTGGCAGCAGCATTTCGGCCGGGGAATCGTGTCGACCCCGAGCGACTTCGGAACCCTCGGCGAAAAGCCGACCCACCCGGAACTGCTCGACTGGCTCGCCAACGATTTTGTTTCCCACGGCTGGAAATTGAAGCGGATGCACCGAATAATTGTGATGTCCGCCGCCTATCGGCAAGCATCCGTCGGGGGGAATCCGGTCGCGAAAGCGAAGGACCCGGAGAACAAGTTCCTCGCCCGTATGACCGTCCGCCGGCTCGACGCCGAGCAGGTTCGCGATGGCCTCCTGGCGGTCTCCGGCGAACTCAAACTCTCGGAAGTCGGCCCGGCGGTTCCTGCATCGCAACCGGTCCGCTCCGTCTACACCAAGCAGGCCCGCAACTCGCCCGACGCCCTGCTGACCTCCTTCGACGCGGCCGACGGCATCACCACCTGCCCGACCCGCAATATCACAGTCACGCCCACGCAATCGTTGCTGATGCTCAACGGGAAGCCAACCCTCGACCGGGCCAAGGCGTTCGCGGGACGCATCATGCCCTCCAACCCGTCGACACCGGAAATCGGCGTGGAGCAGGCCTTCTGGCTCGCTTACGGCCGGGCACCGACCAAGACGGAAACCGCAGAAGCCATCGATTTCCTGCGGAAAACGGTTGCCGCCAGCAAGAAATCCCCCGACGCCCGCAAGGCCGCCTGGACCGACTTCGCCCACGCGTTGCTGAACTCGAACGAATTCCTCTACGTGGATTGATTCGACTCGGGATCCTGAAGTGGAACTGCACACGGAGTTTCGACGATGACCCCTCTCCATTCCGAATTCTCGCGTCGGGAAGCGCTGATCCGCGGCGGGGCGGGGTTCGGAGCCGTCGCGCTCAACTACCTCCTCGCCGGGGAAGTCGCGGCCGCCGAGTCGAAGCAGTCGAAGCCGTCAGATCCGCTCGCCCCGAAAACGCCGCACCACAAACCGCGAGCGAAGTCCGTCATCTTCCTCTTCATGGAAGGCGGGCCGAGCCACATCGATCTCTTCGACCCGAAACCGGCCCTGACGAAGCTTCACGGTCAGAAGTTGCCGTCGAGCTTCAAGCCGGTGATTCTTGCGATGGGGGAGAATGACGCCCCGCTGATGGCGTCGAAGCGGACGTTCAAGCAACACGGCAAGGGCGGGGTGTGGGTTTCCGACTGGCTTCCGCACACCGCGAAGATGACGGACGAAATCGCGGTGGTGCGGTCGTGCTGGGCCGACGGGATCAACCACTCCGGCGGCGTCTGCCAGATGAATACCGGCTCGATTCTCGCGGGCCGGCCATCCCTCGGGGCGTGGGTGAGCTACGGGTTGGGGACCGGCAACCAGAACCTTCCGGCATTCGTGGTGATGCAGGATAACGCCGGCCAGGTCGTCAACGGACCGCGGAACTGGGGCTCCGGCTTCATGCCCGCCGTCTACCAGGGAACCCGCCTATCCGCCGACAAGGATCCCATCCCGAACCTCCACACCCCCGCCGACGTCGGCGAGGATCGCCAAAAGGCGAAGCTCGACTACCTCGCGAAGTTGAACCGCAAACACGCCGAGGATCGCACCGAGCAGACGGAACTCGACGCCCGCATTCGCAGCTACGAACTCGCCTTCCGGATGCAGGCCGACGCCCCCGAGGCCGTCGATCTCTCCCGCGAAACCGCAGAAACCCTGGAACTGTACGGTGTCAACGACAAGGAAACCGCCACCTTCGGAAAGCAGTGTCTGCTCGCCCGTCGCCTCGTCGAGCGCGGTGTCCGCTTCGTGCAGCTTTACCACGGGGCCGGCAGCAAGTGGGATTCCCACTCCAACATCGAGAAAGGGCACGGCGGTTTGTGCAAGGCGATGGACAAGCCTGTTGCCGGGCTCCTCGCGGACCTCAAACGATCCGGATTGCTCAAGGACACTCTTGTCGTCTGGGGCGGTGAGTTCGGCCGCACACCCCAGTCGGAACAAGGCAACGGCCGCGACCACAACCCCTACGGGTTCACCATGTGGTTCGCCGGCGCGGGAATTGCCGGTGGTCGGATGCTCGGTTCCACCGACGAGGTTGGCCTCCACGCCGTCGAGGACCGCGTCCACGTCCACGACCTGCACGCGACGATCCTGCGGGCGCTCGGCGTCGACAACATGAAGCTCACTTACCAGCACAAGGGCCGACCGGAACGGCCCACACTCAACGAGGGGGAACCGTTCCAAAAATTGCTTGGCTGACCTTCAACCGGTCACAAGCAGGGAAACTCGCACCCAGCCCGTGACCGTTTCCTGAGTTTGTTTCTCGCCCATCCTTTCCCGACAGACGGTTTCTTCTCGAAGGAGTTGACTCGTGACCTCTCCCATCTCGCGTCGATCAGGGTTTACCCTGATCGAGCTTCTTGTTGTGATCGCAATAATCGCCCTGCTCATTGGCCTGCTTCTGCCGGCGGTCCAGAAAGTCCGGGAGGCGGCGGCCCGGGCGAAGTGCCAGAACAATCTCAAGCAGATCGGCCTGGCCGTGCACAATTACCACGATGCGATCGGCCGGCTTCCGCCGTCGCGGATTGCGTATGAGTATCTCGGCTGGACGACGCTGATCCTGCCATACCTGGAACAGGGCCCGCTCTACTCGCAATTCGAGCCGACGTTGTCGGCGAAACTGCCCTCCCAGCCGGCCTCGGCGATGCAAGCGCAGGTGTCGGTTTACCAGTGCCCATCCCGGGGCCATGGTGGTCGGCAGTCGACGCAGTACAACTCCACCACCGGCCAAAACGGCTCTCTGGGCGACTACGCCGCCGTCGACGGGCACCAGTCTGATGACAGCAACTATCGTCGTGTTACCGCGAAGGGCCTGGTCATCGTCGCGAGTGGAACCCCGGCCAAGTGGAAGAGCCTGACGTCTCTGTCCAGCGCAACCGACGGCCTCAGCCAGACCCTGATGTTCGGCGAGAAGCACATCAAATCCGAAGCGGTCGGAATCGAGTGGGACGGCACAATCGGGGGCGACGGACCGATTCTCGGAAGCTACGCCTACAACGTCATGCGTGTGGCCGGCGAGCAAACCACTGGCGGCACCCCGTATCCCCTCGCCAAGGGCCCGACCGACGACGCCGGCGGATATGCCCACATGGTCTTCGGAAGCTGGCACACCAACGTCTGCAATTTCGTCCTCGGCGATGGCAGCGTCCGCTCCATCCGCAACGACATCGCGACCCGGCCGTTGGCTCAACTCACCACCCGGGCCGCCGGAACGGTCATCGAGTCCGACTGGTAAACCTCCGTCATATCCGTCCTCGCCCCCGGCTGTCGCCCCTCGACTGCCGGCTTCCTCGGTTCTGGAATCCTCTCATGTCTCGAATTCGAAGCCTCGCGTACCGCCTCATCCCCGCCGCGTGCCTGGCGACGCTGGTCGGGTGCAGTGACACTCGCCTCATCCCCCACCCGGTCGAGGGGAAGCTCGTCTATGCCGACGGTTCCCCGGTTCCCGGCCGGGCCAACGTCACGTTCCACATCGAGGTCGATGGCAAGGAATACGTCGGAATGGGTCGCGTCAAACCGGACGGCACGTTTACCCTGTCGACGTTCGCCCCCAACGACGGAGCCCTGGCGGGAACCCACTGGGTGACGGTGTCGCCGATCCCTGGAGGCGAGGAATCCCCGACCACGCCGACAATCGCGCAGAAATACGCCGCCCAGGAAACCTCCGGCTTGACCGCCACCGTGGAGCGGGGCTTGAACCAACCGGTGATCACGGTCGAGGGGGTTCAAAAGCGGTAATGCGACTGCTTGCAACGGGCGAATTCGCGGTCGAGTCCGACGGACCCGGCCGCGAAATTACCCCACTTCCCCGAACGAGACGGCCTCGAGGTGATGCTCGCTGGAGAAGACCTGCTCCCACTTCACGCCATCGGTGGAGCGGAGGATTTTCCCTTTCCAGCGGGTGCCAACGAAGATGCCATTGCCGTAGGCGACGGTGGTCGGGGCGTCGGTGTTGGCGGACTTTTCCCACTTCAACCCGTCCCGGGAAAAGTAGGTCGCCCCGGCCCCGACGGCGACGAAGCGGTCCTTCGCCCACACCACCGAGTTGAGGTGCTCCCCTTCCTCACCGGTCTGCTTGTCGCTCCACTTTTGCCCATCGGCGGTTCGCATCCGGAGGCCGTGCAATCCGACGCCGACGAAGACGCCGTTACCGAAAGCGATGTCGATGAGGGTGTCGATGGCCTTGGGTTGATTCGTGACCTTCCAGGTTTTGCCGTCGGGTGAGGACCCCATGTGGCCGCGATCGCCGACGGCGGCCCAGGTCTTGTTCCCGAACGCGGCCCGGCGGAGCATGAATTTCGAGGGGATTTTCTCGGGGGCGTCCCACTTCTCGCCGTCGGTCGAAAGCATCGCGAAGGGGTTGGCGAGTCCGACGGAACCGGGGTCGCCGCCGAGGCCGAGGAAGGTGCCGTTTCCGAAGCTGAGCCCGCGGATGTACTTGACGTAGCCGGCATCCTTGGTCGCGGTCTTCCAGGTGGTTCCATCGGTGGTGACGGCAAAAATGTTCGAGCCGCCGAAGCTGCCGACAAGGACGGCCCGGCCGTTTCCGCCCGCAGCACAGCGGTAGATTTCCCCTTCCTTACCGAGAACCGGGGTGGCCCAGGTTTTTCCGTCGGCGGAGAGGGTGCGGAGCCCATTGTGCCCGCCGGCGACGAAGACAGGTTTCGGCATGGGGAATCCTGGATCAGGCCCTGGGTCTGCGGGAGGGCGAGGCTCCTGCCGAGCCGCGCTTCCCGAGAATTGGTCGTCTGGTTGAAGGAAGTTCGGCTCGGCAGGAGCCTCGCCCTCCCGGGTAGGAAGATCGGCTCGGCAGGAGCCTCGCCTTCCCGGGAAGGTCACACCAGGCCCGGCAGGCGACCGTTGAACTGCTGGTGCTTCGAGGTGTGGCTATCGCCGAAGGAGTCGACCTTCGCCCCCATTCGGTGGAGGATCTCGACGAAGAGGTTCGAGGCGGGCGTCGACTTCGGGAAGTTGATCTGCCGGCCGGTCTTGAGCGTGCCCTGCGCCTTGCCGACGAGCAGGTGCGGGTAGTCGTGGGTGCCGTGCCCGCCGTTGGCCATGTACGAGGTGTAGAGGAGCAGGCAGTTGTCGAGAAGCGAGCTTCCGCCCTCGTCGATGGATTTCATTTTGCGAACCGCTTCGGCGAAGAGGCTCGTGTACCACGTGTGGATTTGCCGCAACGCTTCGCGGGCGATCGGGTCGGCGTCCTCGGGTCGGCCCGCGTTCCCCTGGTGTTCCAGGGTGTGGCAGTGGGTCTCGTACCCGACGGTGACGACGCCGGGGAACTGGGCTCCGTCATCGCCGACGGCGAGGGTGGCGACGCGGGTCGTGTCGGTCTGGAACGCGAGCACCCACAGGTCCGACATCACGCGGATGTACTCGGCGTGCTTTTCCGGATCCAGGTGGACGAGGTGGACCAGCTTGTGGATCGGCGTCTTGCGGTCGGGCAGGTTGGGCTGCACGAGCTTCGAGGGGCCGGGGTTCTTCGCATCCAGTGCTTCCAGGCGGAGGCGGGTTTCGAGCCGCTCGATGCGGGATTCGAGGGAGCGGACGGATTCGAGGTACTGGTCGAGCTTCTGCTTGTCCGCGGGGCTGACTTTGCCGCGAAGTTGCTTGGCTTCCTCGACGACGGAGTCGACGACACTGCGTTCATAGGTGTCGGCCCGGGCGGAGGACTGGACGGCTTTTCCGGACTTGGCGGCGGCCCGGTTCTGCCAGTTGGGGACGACGGGCGGTCGGCCGCGGAACATCCGATCGAAGACGAGGCGGGGGTCCATTTCGTACGGGACGGGTTCGTCGGCGGAGCGGAAGGAGTACTGGGTCTCGTGGTTGGAGAGCCCGAATTCCATGGATGGGAGGAAGGTTTCTTCGCCAACGACGCGGGCGGCGGCCTGGTCGACGGAGATGCTGGAGTAGATCCGTCCGCCGGCCTTGCCGCACTTCTCGGCCCCGGTGAGGTGCTTGAAGGCGCAGTTTTCGTGGCCGTTGAGGTTCTCCGACTTGCCGTTGTGGGCGAGCCCGGCAACGAGGAGCATGTCGTCTTTCGCGAAGTCGAGCGGTCGGAGGATCGAGGGGAGTTTCGTGAGCGGGCCGGCCTGCTTCATCTGCCAGGATTCGAGGACGGTTCCGCCGGTGACGGAGAAGATCCCGAGGCGGAGGGGCGGCTTGACGGCGGTGGAAGCGGGTTTGCCGGCGGCCATCGCGAGGTGCCCGGCCCAGGATTCCAGGAACGGCAGGGCCATCACCGCCCCGGCACCGCGGAGGGCCGCACGCCGGGACAGCGGGGCAGTCCAGTTCGCCGACGGATTCCAGACTTGCATGAGGTCGCTCCGAGAAGTCATTTGGTCGGGGTTGCGGTTGGCGTGGAAGCGGCGGTCACGGCCCGGCGCTGGCGGAACGGGACGCTCTTCACGGTTTCCAGAATCAGCGTGGAGAACTTGTAGCCGTTCTTCTGCATGGCGGCGTGGACCTCGTTGACGGTGCACTCGTCTTGCCCGTCGAGTTCCCGGCCGAGGGCGTACTCCAGAACTTTCGCGGCGAGGTTCTTGGCGAACTCGTCCTTGCGGGAAAGGATGACCCGCTTGAGGTCGCCGGCCCCGTTGACTTTTTCCCCGGAGGGAAGCACGCCGGAGACATCGAGCGGGAATTCTTTGGTGCCTTCCCGCCAGATGCCGACGGCGTTGAAGTTGTCGAGGGCGAAGCCGAGCGGGTCGATTTTCTTGTGGCAGCCGGCACACCCCGCCTGGGTCGCGTGCTGGTCGAGTTGCTCCTTGAAGGTCAGCGGAGTCTTTTTCTTTCCTTTCGGGTCGTCGTTCTGCAGTTGGCCGGCGTTCGCCGGAGGCGGCGGAGGCGGGGTTCCGAAGATCACCTCGAGGACGTACTTTCCGCGCTGCGTCGGGCTGGTGCGGAAGGTGTGCGATGTCATCGCGAGGACCGCCCCCATGCCGAGAATCCCGCCGCGGTGGTACTCCGGTTTGAGGGGGATCTTCTGCATTTGGTTCCCTTTCAAACCCGGAA
The DNA here is from genome assembly GCA_964552815.1 of uncultured Alcaligenaceae bacterium. GTDB lineage: Bacteria > Planctomycetota > Planctomycetia > Gemmatales > Gemmataceae > CAYUHJ01. The sequence continues at coordinate 36,808 of CAZKIQ010000006.1, forward strand.
TTCCGTAGTGTTTCGCGAGTTCCTCGTTGGCGAAGGTGTAGTCCGCGTCCAGCAGGTCGAGAACGGGGCGGTCCTGGGTTCGCATGTGATTCAGGAACATCCGCACTTCCTCGCCCATCCACCGCTTCAGGCCGTCGTTGAAGGTGGGGAAGAATTCCTGGCGAGGGCGAGCGTTCGGGAGGTGCTTCAGGCCAATCCAGTAGGTGGCGAGAGCGTCGGTCAGTTCGCGGGATCGCTGGTCCTTGAGCATCCGGGCGATCTGTTTTTCCAGCACGGCAGGGTCCGAGAGCTTCTTCTGCTCCGCGAGGCGGAAGAGTTCGTCGTCCGGCATGCTCGACCAGAGGAAGTAGGAGAGCCGGGACGCAAGCTCGAAGTCGTCGACGGCGACGCCGGGGGTTTTGCCGGTCGCGGGGCGGTCTTCTTCGATGCGGTACAGGAAGCGGGGGGAAACCAGAATCGGCTTGAGGGCAGCCCGGTAGCCGTCCTCGTGGGACGCACCCTTGGCCCGGGCACGGTCGTAGAAACCGAGCAATCGCTCGACATCCGCGGGTTTCGGGGATCGACGGTAGGCCCGGCGAGCGAGGCTGGTGAAGAACTGCTTGGCCGCGTCGCGTTCCGTCAGTTTCGGGCCCGGTTTCGGCTGGAAGAGGCGGTTCTTTGCCCCCTCGTTGACAAAGATCAGGTCGATGACCTTGTCCGCGGCCGTGAAATACTTGTCCATCAGTGCGGGGGACATCCGCAGGGCCGCCGACAGGTTGTCGAACCGACCGTCCCCCGCGTCCTCGTCGGTCATTCCGACCGAGATTCGCGTGTTGATGTGCACGAAGCAGAGGTCGCGGATCGTGTTTTCGTACTCGCTTCGCGACAGGCGGCGGAGCAGAGCCGGGCCCGGATCCCGGCGGGCGGGGTCGCAATCGAGGTAGGTTCCCGCATGGGACAGCCACTTGGTCAGGGCCGTTTTCTCGGCGGCGGTCGGCTGTTTTGACTCCTCCGGTGGCATTTCGCCGGCGGCGACACGGGCCAGCGACCGCTTCCAGATGTTCCGCTTCGCCAGGGCTGCCGCATCATCAGGGGCCGTCAGGTCGACCCCGCCTTCCGTCTTTTTCTCGTTGTGGCACCGGAAACAGTACGACTTGAGGAGTGGCTCGGCGGTGCTGCGAAACGACGGCGGCGGGTCGGCGGCGAACGCAGTTCCAGAAATCGCGGAAATCGCAATCGCGACGAGAAAACGGGGCATGGAGGAGCTTCCAGCGGGTTGCGGCTGCAACAGGGAACGGAAGAAAATCCGAATCCTGACGGGAATTTCTCCGCGATTCCCAGTTCTCGCTCTCTCGAACCTCTTGAAACTTCGGAACGTGAAACGTGAAACTTCCCGGAGGCTTGCAACTCCCACTGGATCGGGTACACTCGGGTTGTTTAATCCCCGCCGAGTTGCATCCTCCCGCGGCAACGCCGCTTCCAGGATCGCGTCATGCCAGACCGACTCTCCCGCCGGCCCCTCTGGGGTTCCGCTCTGGTTCTGCTGTTGTCGGTAAGCCCGGCCTTCGCAGCCGACCCGACGTGCGAACCGAAAAAAGTCGAGATCCGCGATGCGTTCGCCGGACGGCAGCTGCTGGTCACCGCGAATGGAGCCGATGCGACCCGCTCGGCCGGCTACTCCACCTCGAACTCCGCTGTCGCCACCGTCGATTCCCGCGGCTACGTCTCCCCAACCGGTGACGGCTCGGCGACGATCCGTGTCTCCGTGGCCGGGAAGGCCCTCGAAATTCCTGTTTCCGTCACGGGTTTCGCTTCCGGTCGTGGCGTCGACTTCCGCACCGAGGTGGTGCCGTTGCTGTCGAAACTCGGCTGCAACGCCGGCGGCTGCCACGGCAAGGCCAGCGGCCAGAACGGGTTCAAGCTCTCGCTGTTCGGGTTCGATGCGGAAGCGGACCACGCCGCCATCGTGAAGGAAGCGCGGGGTCGCCGGATCTTCCCCGCCTCCCCGGAAAGCTCGTTGTTCCTGGTCAAGGGGGCCGGCCAGGTGCCCCACGGCGGTGGTCGGAAGGTCGCTCCTGGTTCGGGCGACTATGAGGTTCTCCGCCGGTGGATCGCCAACGGTGCCCCTGCTTCCGCACCGGATGTCCCCAAGGTAACCCGAATCCGGGTGCTCCCAACCGACCGAGTCCTGAAGCCCGGCCAGACCCAGCAGATGGTGGTTCTTGCCGACTATTCCGATGGTTCCACCCGCGACGTGACCCGGCAGTCCGAGTTCGCCTCCAACCTTGATGTGGTCGCCGCCGTCGACGCAGAAGGCCACGTCCGGGCGGGCAAACTCAGCGGGGAAGCCGCCGTCATGGCCCGGCACATGGGCTACGTTGCCGTCTTCCGCGCGATGGTTCCCCACGGCGAACCGCTCGCCGCCATCCCCGAGTTCCAACCGCTCAACTACGTCGACGAGCTTTCCCTCGCGAAGTGGAAGAAGCTCGGCCTGCGACCGTCTCCGGTCGTGGACGACACCACGTTCCTGCGTCGAGTCACCATCGACATCTGCGGCCGGATCCCGACTGCCGACGAAGCGAAGGCCTTCCTCGCCGACAAATCCCCGGAAAAACGGGCGAAACTCGTCGACCGCCTGCTCGATTCCCCCGACTACCCCGCGTATTTCGCCCTCAAGTGGGGCAGCATCCTCCGGAACTCGCAGCTCGCCGGGGCCGACCGGGCCGCCGTCGCCTTCCACAACTGGATCCGCGACCAGATCGCCCGGAACCGGCCCTACGACGAGTTCGTTCGCGGCATCGTCGCCGCCTCCGGGGAATGGCAAGACGCCCCCGCGATCAACTGGCTCTGGCAGAACCGCGACGACCAGCTCCACATGACCACCGCCGACGTCGCCCAGGTTTTCCTCGGCACCCGCCTGCAATGTGCGAAGTGCCACCACCACCCCTACGAACGCTGGGGGCAGGCCGACTACTACGGCCTCGCCGGGTTCTTCACCCGCCTGGGCCGCAAGAACTTCGGCGAGCCGCCGCCGTACTACTCCGCCGACCGCGTCACCCTCGGCGACCGAAACCCGCTCACCGGCAAGAACCCGGAACCCAAGTACCTCGACGGCCCGGAAGTCAAGTTCCGCCCCGAGGAAGACCCCCGGCACGCGCTCGTCGACTGGATGGCGAAGCCCGGCAACCCGTTCTTCGCGAAAACGCTCGTGAATCGGATGTGGGCCCACTTCCTCGGCCGCGGATTGGTCCAGGAGCTCGACGATTTCCGCGAAACGAACCCGCCGTCGAACCCCGAACTGCTCGACCGGCTGGCGAAGGATTTCACCGACCACAAGTTCGACGTGAAGCACGTCATCCGCACGATCGCGACGAGCCGGGTCTACCAGCTTTCCGCGGAGCCGACGGAGCACAACCGCAACGACCGCTCGAACTTCGCCCGGTACTACGCCCGCCGGATGACCGCCGAGGTGCTGCACGACGCCGTCGACCAGGCGTGCGGCAAGAAGTCCGAGTTCAACGGCGTCAGCAAGAACGCACGGGCCGTGGACCTGCCGCACGAGGGGTTCGGCTCGTACTTTTTGGATGCGTTCGACCGCCCGAAGCGGGTGACGGTCTGCGAGTGCGAGCGCTCCAGCGGCGCGACGCTGGCCCAGGTGCTCCTCCTGGCGAACTCCGACGAGGTCGAGAGCAAGCTTTCCAACAGCGACGCCCGCGTGGCGAAGCTGCTCAAGGCCAAGACCCCGCTCCCCACGGCGGTGGAGGACCTTTACCTGTCGGCGTTATCGCGTTACCCCACCGACGCGGAAAAGAAGCGAACGGCCGAATTCCTGGCGAAGCACGGCAGCGACCCGCAAAAGGCCCTCGAAGACGTGCTGTGGGCGATTTTGAACAGCAAGGAGTTTCTGTTCAACCATTGAGGTGCGAGCAGTTGCAAAGTCCGAACGGATTTGAGCCGCGTAGCGGCGTTCGATCGTAGCCCCACGCGGAAGCGTGGGGTAACGTGGGGAATACACCGAGCCCCGTAGGGGCGACCGTTCCGGAGACGAACGCCCCTACGGGGCTAAATCGATTTGGGGTCGGGAACCCCACGCTCCCGCGTGGGGCTACGAACGAACGCCGCTACGCGGCGAAGACAGGAACATCAAAACGCGCTGTTCAACCATTGAGCGAGCCGACTGTGGGTGAATGCAACTATTACCTGAAAGCACGATTCGAGACTGCCGAAGAAGCGGCCGCGGCTATTCCTCGATTGAGTGAATTGCTCGGCCAAGGCGAAGCCGCCTCCGAATATTGGCAAAACTCGCGAGGTAGAATCGAAACGAGCTACACCCGACCTTCGGCAGATGTCTTCTGGACAGGGTTCCGCGATCACTTCCCGCTTGTCACAAAATACTTGGGGAAGCTGGCCGGAAAGGAAGATTGGAGTAACGGGTTGGCAGGGCAACTGAGTGCATTGATCGACCCTCGAATCAAAAGACATGGCGACCCAGCAGCGTTTCTACAACAAGACGGCGACCTCCTGTTATTGAAGTTGAGCGGAATCTGGCACTGTGCGGATTTTCGGCGATTGCACAGATTCATCCTCAAAGTGCTCGGTGCGTTAGATGTGGGCACCGTCTCCGAAGAGGAGTTCGAGTGCGATGACGATGGCGAACCAACGATGACGGACGACGAATTTTTCGCGGCAATCGATGTTTGAGACACCTGCTCTCCTTCGGAGAACGACGATGACCCACTCCCGCCGCTCTTTCCTCCAACTCGGGGCGCTCGCCGTCGGCGGGCTGACACTGCCCGATTACCTCCGCCTTCGCGCGGCCACCAACTCGTCCGCGCCGCGGAAGTCCGTCATCCTCATCTGGCAGGCCGGCGGGCCGAGCCACCTCGACATGTACGACCTCAAGCCCAACGCGCCCGCCGAAATCCGCGGCGAGTTCAAGCCGATCGATACCAACGTGCCGGGCATCCAGATCTCCGAACACCTGCCGCACGAAGCGAAGATCATGGACAAGCTCGCCGTCGTGCGGTCCGCGTTCCACACGAACGCCGGGCACGGCATGGGTTCGCAATGGATGATGACCGGCTACCAGGCCACCATTGAAGTCAACGACAACATCTTTCCCAGTATGGGGTCGATCGTCGCGAAGATGCGGGGTTCGAATGAGCCCGGGTTGCCGGCATATGTGACACTCCCCCGGCACACGCCGTTCAGCAAGGCCGCTTACATCGGGGCGTCGTACAACCCGTTCACCCCGGACAACGACCCGAACCAGCCCGGCTTTGCGGTGCGGAACCTCAAACTTCCCGGCCGCATCGACGCCGCCCGGCTCGACCGCCGGAAGGAACTTCTCAAGGACCTCGACACGATCCGCCGGGACGTGGATGCGAAGGGGGACATCGCTGGGCTCGACACGTTCTACCGCGACGCGATGGAGATGGTCACGGACACGAAAGCCCAGAAGGCCTTCGACGTGAACAAGGAAGCCCCGGGCCTCCGCGACCGCTACGGCCGCAACGACCTCGGCCAGTCGTGCCTGCTCGCCCGGCGGCTCGTCGAGGCGGGCGTGACGTTCGTCACCATCCAGGCCGGCGGCGGCTGGGACACGCACGCGAACAACTTCTCCGAATTGAAGAACAAGCTCCTGCCAAAGTACGACCAGGCGATCGCCGCCCTCGTGTCGGACATCCACGACCGCGGGATGCAGGACGACGTGCTCGTGATGGCGATGGGCGAGTTCGGCCGGACGCCGAAGATCAACAAGGACGCCGGCCGCGACCACTGGCCGGGCGCGATGAGCGTCGTGTACGCCGGCGGCGGGCTGAAGATGGGCCAGGCGGTCGGCACGACGAACGCGACCGCCGAGTACCCGACGAGCAAGCCGTACACGCCCGGCTGCGTGCTGTCCACGATGTACAGCGTGCTCGGCATCGACCACAAGTACGTGTTCCTCGATCACGGCCAACGGCCGATGCCGATCCTCAGCGAGGGGGAACCGATCAAGGAACTGGTGGGGTAATCACGTCAGCGAGATGACGTGGTTACTGAGCCGTTCGAAGCCGGACTCGGTAACGAGGTAGTTGTGCTCGATCCGGACGCCGCCGATGCCGTCGACGTAGAGTCCGGGTTCGAGGGTGACGACGTCGCCGGAGACGAGGACTTCCGTCGCGGCGGGGACGAAGAATGGGGCTTCCGGGTGGGATAGCCCCAGCCCGTGGCCGGCGTGGTGCGGGAAGTTGTCCGCGAGGCCGGCCTTCTCGAAGATCTTCCGCACCGAGCGATACACCTCCAGGCAGGTCACCTCCGCGCGAAGGTGCTTTTCCCCGGCCGCCATGGCTTCGACGCACAGGTCGAAGATTCGCTTCTGATCCGCGGTCGGGTTCTTGCCGACGACGAGCGTGTTGGTGAAATCGCTGCGATAACCCTGGATGACGACGGAATAGTCGAGGATAAAGGTTTCCCCGTCTTGGAGCACATGGGTGGTCGGTGGGCCGCCGCGCTTGGCGGATCCGGGGGATACGGTGAAGTCGCCGTAAACAATCACGGGGTGGCCGGCACTTTTGCAGCACTCGGCGAAGACACCGTTATAGATGTCGAGTTCGGTCATGCCGGCGCGGATGTTGGCCCGGGCCCAGGCATGGCCGGCCTCGGTGGCGAGCATGCATTTTCGCAGGGTTTCGATCTCGTCGTCGTCCTTGGTTCGGCGAAGTTCGGCGATCGCCCGCCAGAGTTCCGGGGAAAGCGGGTCGGCGATGTCGTCGTGGATCCGGCCGTCGGTCCAGACGAGTTCGACTACCTCCTTGAGGATCATCCGCCGGGGGCCGTGGCCGGGGGCTTTCCCGTCGTACCACTTGACCGGGACTCGCTCGTCGACGGAGGTGGCTTCGACGGATTTGGGAAGGCGGTGGTCGTGGAAGAGGGTCGAGTGGCCGTCCGGGCGAATGAGGAGGAACCCGCCGAAGTCGGCCCCGAGGGAGAAGGGGTCGACGTAGAAATTGGCGAGGTAGCGGAGGTTGAGCGGATCGCCGAGCAGGATCGGCCCCTCGGGTTTGAGCCAGTCGAGGAGCCGTTGTCGGCGTTGTTTGCAACCGTCGGCGACGGAGGGGGTCGCCGTCGTGCCGGCGGGCATGCGAATCGAATCGGTCACGGCCTTACTCCTCGCCGAGATCCACAGTTCCCTTGGTCTCGGATTTGAAGATCATGTCGGTTGCCAGGGCACCCGCGAGAACGAGCATCTTCGCGATCGGTTGTTCCTTGAGATCGTGGCTGATCTCCACCACGTACGTATCCGCGGAGGTGAAGAGTTCTTTCGCGATCCCGCCCCATTTCTTGGAAACATGCCCCAACTCCACGGACCCGTCCGGGGTGACGATCCGGTAGTTGAAGCCCCACAGGTTTCCCTTCAATTCCGCGAACTGCTGATCGTTCTTGTCGTAGATGTAGAACCCACCGCTCAGGGATACTAGCTTACTTTTGAAGTATCCGACGAGCGCCCCCTGGGCATCGTGCACCTCGACGCGGGAACGGAAAATGTAGAAACCCCGGCTGATCGAGAACACCAGAGAATTGTCCGGCTTCTCCCGGATCTCGACTCGGGTGGGCATGAGTTGCTTGCTGATGAACCACCGCAGCATTTTCGTCATGAACCCGATGTTCTCTTCCGCGATGGCAATGGGTTCCTTCGCCTCGGAATCGCCATCGAAGATGTCGTAGGTCATGTGCGATGCGAACATCTTGACCTGTTCTTTGACGAGATAGGTGTTCGGTTCCAGCATCGGCGGATCTCGTGGGTGCAAGTGCGAGTCAGTGACGCCGATCACTGTAGGTTCGTTCCCCGGTTGCGGAAACGCCCCGGGCTGCGGTTTGAAGGAAGACTCACAAACTGGAACTGCGACAGGACCCGTGCCGTGACCGATTCGCTTCTCGACAAGCAGGAAAGCAAGATCCGCGGGATGTTCGCCCGGATCGCGCCGTGGTACGACTTCTTGAATCACCTGCTGAGCCTCAACATCGACGCGTCGTGGCGGCGGCGGACGGTGCGATTGGTTCCGCCGCGGCCGGCCAGCGATGGGCCGATCCTCGACGTTTGCACCGGCACCGGCGACCTCGCCTTCGAGTATGCCCGCGTTTCCCGGGGGAAGGTGCCGATCGTCGGGACCGATTTCACCCCGGAAATGCTAACGATCGCACGCGGGAAGGCGACGAAACACCCCGTCTGGCCGGTGACGTTCCTCGAAGCGGACACCCAGAAACTTCCTTTCGAACGCGACCATTTCCAACTCGTGACCGTGGCGTTTGGGCTGCGGAACGTCACCGACACGGACCGCGGGTTGGCGGAAATGGTGCGAGTCGCCCGGCCCGGCGGCCGAGTCGCGATTCTCGAGTTTTCCCGGCCTCGCGACCCCATCTTCGGCCGGCTTTACCGGTGGTATTTCACCCTGTTGCTGCCGCGAATCGGCCAGTCGGTCTCGAAGAGCCCGGATAGTGCGTACCGTTACCTCCCGGCGAGCGTGATGGCCTTCCCGGACGGCGACGCCCTCGCAGATCGGATGCGTTCCGCCGGATTGACCGAGGTGCGGTACTTCCCCTTCACCCAGGGAATCGCGACTCTGTATGTTGGGGTGAAGCCGCTCTGATATCCCCCATTCCTGGATCTGGATCCGCTCCCACCATGCCCAATTCTTCGCATTTGCTGATCCGTGCGGCCCGTGGGGAAGCGGTGGAACGTCCGCCGGTTTGGGCGATGCGTCAGGCGGGCCGGTGGGATCCGGAGTTCCGCAAGGTTCGGGAAGGGCTCGGTTTCTACGAGTTTTCCGCGGATGTCGAGCGGTCGGCGGCGGCATCCCTTTGCCCCCGGCGGTTCGGCGTCGACGCGATCATCCTCTTCTACGACATCACGACGCTGCCGGTCTCGATGGGGTTGCCGTTCGAGCTCATCAAGGATTCGGGGCCGACGCCGGATCGGCCGATCCACACGCTAGCGGATCTCGAGCGGTTGAACCCGGAGCCGCCACCGGAATCGTATGAGCACATCCGGGCACTTCTGCGTCGGGTCAAGGAGGAACTTCGGGGCGAGTTGCCGGTGATCGTGTTTGCCGGGGCACCCTTTACCGTCGCGACCTACTGCATCGGGACGGGGAAGAACATGGCCGCGACCCGGAAGTTCGCGGCGGAGCAACCAGTGGTGTGGCAGGGGCTGCTCGATCGGCTGACCCACGCGACGGGGATGTTTCTTCGTACGCTCATCGCGGACGGGGCGGACATCTACCAGTTGTTCGATTCGTGGGCGGGGATGCTGACGGAACCGGAATACGCGAAGTGGGCGGACGAGCTGCACTGCACGGTGCTCGCGTCGGCAACCGGGGTGCCGCGGATTCTCTTCGTGAAGGAGTGCCCCTACCTCGACCGGATGGCGGCGTCCGGGGCGGAAGTGGTGAGCCTCGGGACGGGTCACGATCTGGCGGCAGCCCGGGCGAAGTTTCCGAACCTAGTGTTTCAGGGGAACGTCGACGAGGCCGTCTTGCGGACGGGCACCCCGGAGCAGGTGGAGTCGGCGGTGCGAGCGTGCCTGGCGGCGGGCGGGGGAACCCGGCACATCGTCAACCTCAACCACGGGGTCGGGAAGGAAACGCCGGTCGCGAATTTCGAGGCCTACGTGCGGGCCGCCCGCGGCGAGTAACCGCCGGGGATCAAAAAACACGACGGAGGCCGGGTTGGCCTCCGTCGCGTCGTTCGTGCTCACATCAGTCGGATTACTCCGGGACGACCTTGACGGTCACCTGGAAGCCGAGGTCACCCTTCTTCGCGCCCTTGAACGGCTCCTTGGCGGAGATCCAGAGCGGGTCGAGGGCACCGTCCGCGAACTCGGCGGAAGGCGACTTGCAGGGGAGAATCACCTTCGGCATCGTCGCGCCGACGTGGAAGGTTTGGGTGAGGACAAACTTGCCGCCGGCGGGAACGGCGATGGAGACCGGCCCTTCCTTGTCGTTGACGCCCAGGCTTTGGCCGCCGCAGACGGTGTGGGAAGGAACTTCGATGGTCAGGCCGGCACCTGCACCCGGGCTGACGCAAGCGGAGCCGGACTGATCAGCGGTTCCGACCTTGTGGCTGCGGAGGAACCCAATCACGCGGGCTTCCATCACGAGCTTTGCCGCCTTGACCTTCGGGTTGTCGAAGGAGACTTCGAAGCACTGGGCGAGGTGGAAGTCCAGGCTGGCGCTGGCGGCACAGGCGGGGGAGCCGTGGGCAACAGCGACGCCGGTCATCGTGACGACGATGGTGTCGGCGGAGGGTTGTTGGACGTCGATGTTGCCGCCGCCGGTGTGCTGGCAGCCCTTGCGGCACGGGGTGACGTTGGCTTCCCGCTTGCCGAGGTTGATCGAAACGTCCGGGGCAGCGGCGGCGGTGGAGACGGTGATCTGCACGGGTTGGCCGGGCTGAACTTCCTTCTTCTCCTGGGCGAATGCGGCCGGAACCAGGAGGGTCGGGACTGCGAACATGCCGGCGCGAAGAACGTTCCGGCGGGTCATCCGTGACATCGTCAACTCCTTCAAAAGAGGGTTTCGAACTTTCCGACCGTCGAGGACTCGTTGCCCGCGGCGGAGGTAATCGGAACCAGACAGGGGCCAGGGGAGGAAGGTGGCCGGGGCTCCATGCCGCCGGCCGAGAAACTCTCCGGGAGGGGTTACCACCGGATGATTGCTTCGAACGCCGCGGTCACGAGGTAGCGGTCGCCTTCGAACGCCGCGGTATTCGCGTTGTAGTCGTATCGCACGTGCGGCTTGAGGATCAGCGAGGGGATCGGCGAGTACGCCACCCCGGCCGTCACTTCGTAGTAGAAGCCTGCGAAGCCGGTCCGCACGCCGTCCGTGTCCTCGAACACTTCCGCACGCAGGGTACCCGTGACCTGGTTGTTGAACTTGTAGGTCAGGTAGTTCGCCGCACCGTACCAGTCGGTCGCCCCGATACCGGGCACGTCCCGCATGTTGGCGTAGCCGCAGTCGAGGATGTAGTTCGCCCGTTCGCTCAGCTTGTAGGTGTAGAGCAGGTTGTAAAAGTTGTAGAACGGGAAGGCTTCGTTTGCGTCAAACTTCGGGTTCGTGATCACCACGTTGAGGGCAGCCGTCGACCGGCCGTTCGGTGGAGCCCACTTCAACTGACCGAGGTACGTCGCCCGGCTCGCCTGATCGAAGAAGGTATCCGAGCCGGTCGCGATCCCGTTACCAATCGACCAGGTATCGTTCAGTTGGGTTGTCGCCCAGACCCCGGAGTGCGTGAACGGGTTGTACTCGAACATGTACGACCGGGACACGAACGGGGTATCCGCTGCTTGCACCAGTTCGTAGCCCACGTGGGTCGCGAACCGACCGGCGATCACTTTGGTACCTCGTGGCCCGAGGTTCGGCAGGAACGCTTGAACATAGGCCTGGAACGCATCCACACCGTACAGTTCCGGCGTGCCGTTGTTGCTCGTCAACTGACTGTTCCACAACCCCCGCGGGAGCGTGAAGCGGTAGTCCGAACCGGGCAGAATCCACTCGGTCGCGAAACCGAGTTGGTATTCCCGCTTCGACGTGTCAATCGTCCGCTCGAAGTGCAAGAAGTTCTGGTTGACGAGGAACTCGTTGGCACGGTCGTCCATCGCCAGGGGCAGGTTAGACCCCGACGCGGTGCTCGCGTTGTAAGACATCTGCGTCCAACCGTAGACGTTGAACTTGTGGTCGTCGAGCAGGACACCCATCCAGGTTCCCTGCACGGCTCGCATGAATGCCCACCGGTTCGGCGGCGATTCGGCGGCTGGCTCTTCCTTGGCCGTCTTCACATCTTCGGGAATCGTGACCGGAATATTGAGCGGTTCCGCTGACGGTTCTGATGGCGTCGGTTGGAGAGCGACGAGCCGACCATTTCCGGGAACTTTCGCCGTTCCGGGAACACGTGCGGTTCCCGGGATGGTGGCGGTTCCCCTCGATGGGGCTGGTGTCGGGGTAAATGCTTGGCTCACGGGAGAGGCAGGGCCAATCTTTGCCCGCCCCGGCGCTTCCGTTGGAAGCGGGATCGGTAGCGGATCTGGCAGACCGGTGGCAGGTGCCTGGCTGCTAGCCAGCCCTGCCATGAGAAGGAGTGTTGGGAGCATGGTTGGCTTCCTGCTTGGACGTAACCCGCCTTCCTGGCGAGTGGGCGGTCAGTTTGCGTCGAGGGCTCACCGCCCATTTCGACGACACCTTCATCGACCAGAAGTCGGGAAGATGCGAAGCGTTCCTGGGGATGCAACGATATTTTTTGATGCGACTTTGCGGGCTGTGACGGATGCCCGGGCGCGGGGTCGAAACGCCCAAAGGTTGGGCATCTCCGAACTCAAGTTCTCCCACCTCATGCCTAGATCTTGGGATTCAGTGCTCGAATGTTAGGCAACGGAATCGAGCCCCTGGGAAGGTGACCCGGGCCTGGTCCGGACGCAAACCCTTTTCCAACTTGGTTTTCTGGCAGAAACGCAACTTGAGCGAAATTTGGCATTCTGGGTGCCTTCTTGGGCACGAATGTTCCGGACTGCCCGCCGGCTTAACTTCTGCCCGCCTTCTAGGACCCAACGCCTCGCTCTGCGACAAGGGGTATTGAATGACACTTTCTCGACGATGGTTGATGTTGCCGTTCGTTGCTGCCTGTGCCTTGCTATTGAGCGGTCCCGCCGCCTCGCAAGAAAAGGGTGGCAAAGAACCCAAGGAGAAGGCCGATCCCGAGGTCACCGAACTCAAGAAGTCGCTTACCGCCACGCAGAAGGATTTGGACGACGCCAAGAAGGGGCTCGCGGACGCACTCAAGACGATCGCATCTCTGAAGAAAACGGCCGAGGCCGCATCCAAGGATGCCTCTGACGCAAAGGCCAGCGCCGACAGCACCACGAAGAAACTCGACGAAACGAAGATGCTCGTCGTCGAGACCAAGAAGAAGGTCGACGAAGCCAAACCCGCGGAACTCCCCGATGACGTGAAGGGGGCCGCCGCTGCCGCCAAGGCCGCGGACGAGAAGGCGAACGTTGCCACCCAGCGCGGCGACACTGCCTGGTTGTTGACATCCAGTGCCTTCGTCATGTTCATGGTCCCCGGCCTGGCCCTGTTCTACGCCGGCATGGTGCGACGCAAAAACGTCCTCGCCACCATGATGGAAAGCATGGCCGCCCTTGCGGTGGTCGGCGTTTACTGGCTTGCCGTCGGGTACAGCCTCGCTTTCGGGCCTTCCCAGTTGAAGATGAACCTCTTCGGCGTCGAGGATGGCGGGGTCATCGGTTGGAGCTGGGATCTCTTCTTCCTCCAGGGGATTTCCGTCGACACGATGCTCCCCGCGTACGGCATCCCGGTCTACGTCCACGTGATGTTCCAGGGGATGTTCGCGATCATTACCCCGGCCCTGATTTCCGGGGCGATTGCAGAACGGATCCGGTTCTGGCCTTTCTGCATCTTCATGATCCTCTGGATCACCCTCGTTTACTGCCCGCTGGCCCACATGGTCTGGGCGTTCGACTTTTTTAACGACGCCCCGCTCGACGCAGCCAAGGGTTTCGGCGGTTCCGCGATCGGGTTGCTCGGCAAGATGGGAGCCCTGGACTTCGCCGGCGGAACCGTCGTGCACATTGCCGCCGGGATGGCCGGCCTCGCGTGCTGCCTCCTGTTGCGGAAACGGGAAGGCTACCCGAAGACCGTGACCCACCCGAACAGCATGGTCTTGACGTTGCTCGGTGCCGGGTTGCTGTGGTTCGGCTGGTTCGGGTTCAACGGTGGTTCGGGTCTGAACTCGAGTTCGCTCGGTGGTTCGGCGTTCGCCGCCACTCAGGCTGCTGCTGCCGCAGCCGGCCTCGCGTGGATGGTGGTTGAGTGGATCCACCGCGGGAAACCGACCGCTCTCGGCCTCGCCTCCGGGATCGTCGCAGGATTGGTCGCCGTCACCCCCGCCTCCGGTTTCGTTTACATCTGGGGCGGAATCGCGATCGGCGTCATCGCCGCGATCGTCTGCTACCTCGCCGTCTTCCTCAAGGGAATCCTCGGCTACGACGACTCCCTCGACGCGTTCGGCGTACACGGGGTCGGTGGTTTCGTCGGTGCAATTCTGACCGGCGTCTTCTGCTACACCGCCGTCAACTCGGCGGGAACCGACGGTTACTTCGCGATGAAGGGGCAACGGGCTCGGATCGCCGCCCTGGAATCGAGCCTGATCAAGGAAGCGGAGAAAAAGTCCGCCGACGCCGCTGAGAACGCTTCGAAGCTCAAGATGGAGCTTGAGAAACTCAAGGCCACCGGGAAGGAAGACCCGAAAATCACAGAACTGGAGAAGACCCAGATTCCGCTCGCCGAGTTCATCGCCACCGCTTCCGCGGACAAGCACACGAAGCTCAAGGAAGAGTTGCCGAAACTCAAGGAAACCGTCGAGAAGCAAGACAAGGACGGAAAGGGTCCACTGACGCAAACAATCATCCAGATCAAGGCTTCGCTCTTCTCGGTGGTCTTCGCCTTCGTCTTGAGCCTTGGGTTGTGTGCTCTCGTGCAGGCGATGACGCTGGGGAACTTCCGGACGAGCAAGGCGGACGAAGTTACCGGCCTCGACCAGACGGAGCACGGGGAATCGGGCTTCGATTTCGGCTACGCCACCGAGTCGTTCTCGGTCGTCGGTTCCGAGCCGCGTGCTGCCGCCACCCCCGCGGGCAACGGGAAGTACGAGCTTTCCGTCCACGGCGTGGACCCGATGGAACTGCGGAAGGTGTGGTCGTCGCTCTGCCTGCCCTCCGACGCTCCGCCGGACGGCGACTTCCTCGCGGTGTACCCCGTCGTCACGACGATGTCCGGCACCACCTTCCGCTTCCGCGGGGGCAACCCGGCCGCCGTGGCCAACCGCCTCGAATCCTTGCTGAAGAAGCACCTGCCCGGGAAACCGATCCGCGTGGGCGAAGGTTGATCCCACCGCAGAGTTCGAAGTTCCAGAGTTTCAAGTTTCACGTTCCAGAGTTCCAAGTTTCCGATTGGCCCGATGAGTTGTTCCAAGTTCCAGATTTGTGAAACGATTTGGAACTCTGGAACTTGAAACTCTGGAACGTGGGACATGGAACATCCAATTGACATTCACTCCAACCCATTTTCGAGGACCCTGTGAAGCTTGTTGTTGCGATCATTCGCCCGGAGAAGCTGGAAGACGTACAGCGGGCGTTGGCCGAGCGGGATGTGTACCTCATGACCGTCTCCGATGTCCGGGGATGTGGGATGCAGCGGGGGTACACAGAAGTCTACCGGGGAACGGAGGTTCAGGTCCGACTCCTTCCCAAGGTCAAACTCGAAATTGCCGTCAACGAGGCATTCGTAGAAGCCACCATCGAGGCCATTGTCCACTCCGCCCGCACCGGTGACACCGGCAACGTTGGCGACGGCAAGATCTTCGTCCTCGGCCTCGACGACTGTGTCCGCATCCGCACCGGAGAGCGCGGCCCCGAAGCGATCGGCCCGTAATCTCCCCGAACCATCCCGCCACGGAAGGTGGAGTCGGAAGCTCCGTCGAGCCGTCAGGATGACGGCTCGACGGTTTTTCCATTCCGCGTCCAACCCCAGTTCTACTTTCTCGTAGGACCGTCCCGAATTCGGACCATCAGGATTAGCCCGAAGCGTGAGCGAGGGATCGGATTCTGCCCTCGCTTACGCTTCGGGCGAACAACTTCCTTTGTGGAAAAGCGGAATTCGGACCTATCCGGAACCCGGGAACGTGAGCCGGGAAACGGGAGTTGCGGATACACTCACCGTATGGGCGCGATTCGTATCTCCCTACCCGACCCGACCGAGCGCGGTACCGCCCTCGCGGCATTGCTGGACCACATTCTCGAACTCGATCGGCCTACGGTGGTTTCCCGCGTCCTGCGACAGTTCGAGACCGGCGAACTTGACCCGGCCGGGTTGCTCGTGGCCCGCACGCAGACGGGACAGATCCTCGGTGCGATCTTCTCTCAGAGACTCGCCGGCGCCACCGCCGCCGTCTGGCCACCAGGATTTGCACCGGGAATCGAAGCGGCCCACTCCCGCGACGCCGTTGCCGATGCCCTGGCTCACGCCGTCGTCCAGCGATTACGCGGAGTCGCCAAGGTCGCCCACTCCTTCGCCCGCGAACCAGACCGCCACCGACTGGAACCCCTTCTCCGGGCCGGCTTCCAGCGTGTCACGGAGTTGCGGTTCCTGACCCGCCCGATCCCTGGCCCGGGAAATCCGATCGCCGCCGAGTCTTCCCCGAGCCGCCTGGATTTCGAGCAGGTTTCGAACCCCGGATCCGAGTTCGTCGCCGCCCTGACGGCCACCTACGAAGGAACTCTCGATTGCCCCGAACTCAACGGGACGCGAACCGGGGACGAGATCCTGTCCGGATACCTGGCAGCGGTTCCGCGGGATGGCCCGTTTCCCGACTGGTTCCGCGTTCTGGACGCAAAGGAACCGGTGGGCGTGCTGATGTTCGGGCCGCACTCCCGGATGGGCACGGCGGAGTTGAGTTACCTCGGTCTGGTTCCGAACCATCGTGGCCGCGGACTTGGCCAGGAGGTGCTACGGTTCGCGCTCGCCCACGCCGCGAGAATCGGGGCCGAGTGGATGACCCTCAGCGTCGACACGCGAAACGAGCCCGCGTTACGGCTCTACGATCGCCACGACTTTCGCCCCTTCGACAGCCAGGGGGTGTACCTCTGGAAACCGGAGGTGGTGGAGGAAAAGGTTTGAGCCGGCTTCCCACGCCCACCGGTCGAACCTGAGTTGGCCGTCCGTATCCTTTCTTGAGTTCCCAGTTCCCCGCTCCGAGTTTCGCGCCATGACCGTCCGCACCCGTTTCGCCCCGTCTCCCACGGGATATCTCCACATTGGCGGGGTCCGCACGGCCCTGTTCAACTGGCTGTTCGCCCGCCGGCACGGGGGCCAGTTCGTCCTCCGGATCGACGACACCGACGCGAACCGGAACCGGGCCGAGGCGGTGAAACCGATCCTCGACGGCTTCGACTGGCTCGGCATCGACTGGGACGAAGGCCCGACGAAGGACGCCAGCGGCGACAGCTTCGGCCCGCACAAGCCGTACTTCCAGGGCCAGCGGAACGAAAAGTACGTCGCCGCTGCGATGAAGCTGATGGCCGAGGGGAAAGCCTACCCCGACTACACGCCGCCGGACAAACAGGACTCCGACCGCAAAACCGCGGAGAAGGCGAAGCGGCCGTACGTCCACCGCGGCAGCAACCGCGACGTGCCCCCGGAGGAGAACCTCCGGCAGTACGCGGCAAACCCCGCCCCGATCCTGTTGAAGGTTATCGACGGCCACACCGTCACGTTCCACGACCACGTCCGCGGCCGCGTCGACGTCAAGACCGACACCATCCGCGACCCGGCGTTGTTGCGTGCCCCGGGGCCGGATGGCGTGTGCCGGGCGCTATACAGTTTCGCAACGGTTGTGGATGAGATCGACTTCGGTATCACGCATGTGATCCGGGCGGAGGAACACTTAACCAATACGCCGGTACAGATTCTCATCAACCAAGCGTTGGTGTATGAGGCGATGGGGTCTAAACCGCCCGAGTTCGCGCATATCCCGCTCGTGTATTACTGCGGCAAGAAAATGGCGAAGCGCGATCTGCCGCCGCTGTCGGCTACCGAAATTGCGGGCTTGAAAGCCTGTGGATGGACCGATGACGAGATCAAGGGCCGTGACGATCTGAATATTGCGACCGTCGCATACTACCGCGAACTCGGATACCTTCCCGCCGCGTTGGTGAACTACCTCGGCCGGCTCGGGTGGTCGCTCGACGCGGAAAGCGAGTTCATCCCGCTCGACGTGATGTTGAAGAACTTCAGCCTGGAACGCATCACGAAGGCTCCGGGGAACTTCGACCCGAAAAAACTCTACTGGCTCCAGGGCGAGTACATGAAACTCGTCCCGACCGCGGAAAAAGTCGAACGGTGTTTGCCGTACCTCCGCAAGGCCGGGCTCGTGTCCGGCGAGCCCGACGACGTCACGCGGGCCACGCTGACGCAGGTCGCCGACGCGGCCGGGGACCGCATCAAGCTGTTCTCGGACATGGTCCAGTTCGCCGGCCCGCTGCTGCGCCCCGACCCCGTCTACGACCCCGTGGCCGTCGAAAAGTCCCTAAAACCGGGGCTGGAACTCCTCCGCGGTTACCGCGATCGCCTCGCCGCCGCCGAGCCGTTCGACCCGACGACGCTGGAGGCCGCGCTCAAGGAGCAGGTCACCACCGCCGGCGTGAAGCCGAACGTCCTCGTCGCCGCCGTCCGCGTCGCCATCACCGGCGTCACCGTCGGCTTCGGGTTGTACGAAACGATGGTGATCCTGGGCCGCGACGAGGTGTTGAGACGGATCGACGGAGCCATCGCCAGTTACGCCTGAGAAATTGAACGAAGAACGGGGGATTCCTCACTTCTTCCGAAGGATGATCGGATACTCCCGGCCGGCGGCTCCGGGAGGAACTTTTTCGCCGGTCCAGGTGTCGGCGTCGAGTTCGATCGGCTTCTTGTTCCCTTCCATCAGGATCGCGAATTTCGGAATCCCCGATTTGCCGACGGGCGTCGAGTGCTCCGAGCGTTTCTTGTCGGCAAGCGTGGTCGACTTCCACTCGTCCGTCTCGGCCCAGCGGAATTTGTAGCGAAGTTCCTCACCGGATTCGTTGACCAGGCAGATCACCGCGTGGACTGGCGGCCCCTTTCCGTCGACCGGTTCGATCCCCCGAACCGCCTCGCCGAGGGAGAACGACGCCGGCGTCTGGGCCGCCTGGTCGACTTCCTCCCCCTTGCTCCGCATCTTCGACTGCCAGCTCCGGAAGGTTCCCTCGGTTTCCTTTTTGACGGCGGGGAAAAACTCCGCCCAGGTCAGGACGCTTCCCTTCTCCTTCTGGAAGTCGGAGGAGGGTTGCAGGAGGAGCCGGGCGAGGGTGCGGGTAAAAATTCCGCCGTCGCGGTGGTCGCCCCACGAGGCTTGCTTGTCCGAGGCGGCTGTGAGGTCGACGACGCCGCGGTGGCGGAAGAAGAGAGCTTCGAGCGTGGGGTGGGTCGCGGTGGCGGAGGCGGGTTTCACCGGGCGAATCGTGCCGTAGAACGGCTTCCCCGCGAGCTTGGCCTCGGTGCTGCAGCAGTCCGACAGCACCACGACCAGGCCCGCCCCGGATTTTTTCATCACCTCCACCACATCGGAGCGGTAGATCGGGGGCGTCTTCTGCATCTGCGGGACGAAGGCGTGCCCTTTCTTGGGATCCTTCGCGCCGTGACCCGCGTAGAAGAAGAGCACAGCGTCGCCCGGCCCGAATTTGTGATTCTGGTAGTGCTTCAACACGTTCTCGGCCGTCACGTCCTTCCCTTTGAGCGTGACGATTTCCAGTTTCTCACCCTGCACGTGGGCCCGCAGCAAGCGATCCATCCGATCGTGGTCGAGGGTGACGCTGTCGCGGAGGTTGCTGTTGGTGTCGATGGCAAAGAGGACGTGCAACTTCCGGATCGGCGTGTCGTCGGCGCGGAGGGGAAGCTCGGAAAGGAGACCGGCAATCCCGGCGAGGAGCAGGGCCAGATGCGGACGCATGGGAGTTTTCCGATGTTTCGGCGACGAGGGATGGCCACTTGTCACGGGGTCGAATCACTTCGAAATTTCGAGGGCGGCGTCTCCCTTGGGGTCGTAGTAGCGGATGGTGAGCCGGGCGATCGGCTTGCGGTCGGGGAGAGAGCCGGACTTGACTTCGGGCCCGGTGACGGGGATCTGGTCGGCGTCGATGATGCCGCGATTCAGGGCGGCAGCGGCGGCCTTCTTCAAGATCGGATTCGCCGTCAGAAGTTTTTTCCGCAAATCCTCGGACGTTTTCACAGAGGGGTCGGGTTTCTTCAATCGGCTCAGACCGCGGGAGACGCTCAGCCCCTCGACCTCTGCTTCACCGCCGGGGCGGGATGCGAAGACGTCGATGTCGATGGTTCCGACGCGGTCGCCGAACTCGGATTCGCGGGCAGCGGATTCCTCGTCGGTGAGGACCCGGAATGGGAGAAGGTTCTGGCCGGCGGTTTCCGTGAAGAAACCTTCGAAGGTGGTCGGATTCGCATCGTTTTCGAGGAGCCAGATGCCGGTGCTGGTGTCGATTTCCCCCTGCATCTGGGCCCACAGGCTGCGGCCGTTGACGCGGATCGACGCGCCGAGGGCTTTCTCGGAACTCACGTTGGAGGCCTTGAATTTGATCTTCTGCCCGGCTCGTGGATTGTCGAGCCGCCATTCGCCGGGGCTGCGGTCGTCCGGGCGGATGGTCTGGAGTTCGTTGTCGAAGTAGACCTCGAATTTGACCCCGCGAATGTCCTCCGGGGAGAGGTCGTTGCCGGGTTCGAGATCGCGTTTGCGGGCGTTCGCGATGGCCTGCTTGTCGCGCTCGGCCCGGGATTTCGGGAGCGTTGCCCCCCGGGGAGCGGCAAACGACTGGCCGAGTTCCCGCAATAGTTCGCGGTCGGTGGCGACCTTGAACTTGCACACTTCGTGCGTCTTCGCCGGGTTCGACGCCAGGATTGCTTCGATCGTCACGGTCATCGAGGCGAGATCCGGTGCGACCTTGACCATGCCGGTGAGCATGGCGTCGGCCCTGGTGGTTTTGCCCCACGCGAGGGGATAGTCGACGGGCTCGAAGAGTTTCTTGCGGTCCGCGGGTTTGGAGAACCAGCGGATCTTGTTCTTCTCGGCGTGCTTGGAGGCGTCGCGGATGATGCCGATCGGTTTCGCGGGGTTGTTGGCGAGAACGAGCGTGGTTTCGAGCCGCAACGGGATCGAACCGCCGAGCGTGCCGAGGGAGAAGCTCTCTTTTCCTTCCCCCTTGCTGACGCGGAAGTTGAGGACGCCCACGCCGTGGACCTTGTTGTCCTCCAGGAAATTCTTGACTTCCCAGATGTGGGCGAGAAGGTGGGCGTCGAGGTTGTCCGCCCGGGCGGCGGGTACCGTTGCGACTAGCACGAGGGCGGCGAGGGCGTAGCGGGTCACGGTGAGGTTCCTGGTGCGTGGACGAAATCGGTTACGGCTTCGTGATCTGGATGGTGGCGGCGGCGGCGGGCTCCGGGGCGGCGCGGAAATCGACTTCCTTCACCAACCCGGGTTCGAGGGCATCCTTGTCCGCGACGATGATCTCCCGCTTCAGGGCGGTGCCGTTGACCACCTCGGTGACGGTGGTTCGCTTCAACTTTGCGGATTTCATCAGCGCCGCCTGCAACGTTGGAAGGTCCTTGCGGATCGCGATGGCTCGGGCGGCGGAAAGTCGGCGTGGGAGGCTGACCGCGAGCTTCGACTCGTCCCGGTCGGACTGTTCCGCGAAGACGCCGACCTCGATTCGGCCGGCCTTGTCCTTGAACTGTTCCGCCGCGGCCTTCGCTTCCTCACCGACGAGGATCTTGAAGGGTGCGACCTGCTTCGATTCCAGGTAGAACCCGCGGATCGTGATCTCCGCCCCCGGTTTGAGCACCCACTTTCGGCACATCGCCAGATCCTCGACCTGCTCGAAAATCGTGCTGATTCCGTTGAGCTTCAGCACCACCCCTTGCCGGGAATCGGTTGTGTTCTTCAGGGTAACGACGACGGGTTTGCCCGGGGCGGGGGAGGTCATCTGCCAGGCGGAAGGATCGGCAGCCGGGCGGACCGGAACCGCTTCCCCGCCGGCCTTGATCGTGACGATGACGCCGCCGACAGTCAGGGAATCCTGAGGTTTCCCGCCAGGGGGCGTGACCGAGGGCGGGTCGGTGGTCACAGGCTTTTCCTTCTCCCGCTCCCGCACTTCCCCGATGGCGAATCGATCCAGCTCCTCGGCGATCGGTACGCACCGATCCTCCGGTTCCTTGCCGGCCACGTCGAACCGGAACCCGAGGTCCGCGAGGATCAGCCGATCGGTGTCGACCGTGAATTCGGCAAGCGCGTGCAGCGTCTTCGGGTCGTCGGCCCGGAAGAGTTCGAGGGCGACGGTCGTTTTCTTGAGATCATCGCTGCAGCGGACGCAGCCGGTGAGGAACGCTTCCGGCTTGGCCGTCGAAGTGGACCAGGCGAGGCGGTACTCGTGCGAGAAGAGCGACTGTCGCTCGGCGGGTTTCCCGAACCAGTCGCCGATCTTCTTCTCGACGGCCTGCATGTTGGGGTCGAGGAGGACACCGAGCGGGTCGCCGGTGTCGTTGTGGATGATCAGGAGGTGCTCGAGTCGGGCAGCGAGACCGTCGTTGATCGGGCCGACCGCGAACGATTCGGGCTTCTTCCCCCGCTCGGCACGGAAGCGGAGAACGCCGACGGTTTTGAGTTTGTGTTTGCGGAGCGCCTCGACGATCGCGGGGGCGTGATCGTTGAGCTTGGCATCGATGCGGTCGGCCCGGACCGGCTGGGTCGTGAGGCAAAGCAGGGCCGCGATCAGGACGGGTCTGGAGGTCATGGCTGGCTCGGGGGGAACCCGAAGGACGGGAAAAGCACCCGGTCGCGGGGCGGGATTCGCGTGTCGACCGGGTGCGAGACAGTTTACCGACCACCGCGAGGTGGTCGACCACCTCCGAAGATTCCGCCGCCATTTCCGCCGTTGTTGCCTCCGTTGTTTCCGCCTGGGTTACGGCCTCCTCCGAAGATGCCGCCACCGTTTCCGTTTCCGTTTCCGTTGCCGTCGGGGTTGCGACCACCTCCGAAGATTCCGCCGCCGTTGTTGCCGTTGCCGTTTCCGTTTCGGCCGTTGTTGTTGCCGCCGTTTCGGCCGCCGTTCCCGAAGATGCCGCCTCCGCCTCGCTCGTTGCGATCCTCGTTGCGAGCTTGCTGGAATTCCTTGCGGAGTGCCGGGGGAAGTTTCCCTTCGATGTCTTTGGCAAGGCGGTCGGCCCGGGCTCGGTCGCCGCTGCCGAGTGCGTTCTCGTACTGGGCAAGCCGGCCTTCGATGGCGCGTTGCTTGAGCACGGGCATCCGCTCGACTTCGCGTGCCGCCTGGTCGGCGATCCGCTTGTTGCTAATCGACGACGGGTTGAGCTTGGAGGCGCGGTCGAAGAGTCCCTCGGCCTGCCGGGCCGTGCGGTCGAACGCCTTGTCGGCCCGCTCGTTTCGCCCGGTGTCGCGGTAGTAGTTCCCGACGTAGTACGACTGGTTGTTGAACGCTTCCTGAGACTTGAAGTCATTGCGGGCGATGTAGGTGACGACCCGTTCCTGGCGTGCTTCTTCCTCGGCGACGCGGGTGTCGTCCTTGGCCTCGATCGCGGCGGTCAGGCGGGCTTCCGCAAATCGCGGGTGGTGGGGGTCGATCGCGATGGCCTTATCGAGGTCCTTCATCGCCGCCTCGGGCTCCTTCATCGCGGCCCGCACCAGCGACCGATAGTAATACGACTTCGCACACCCCGGCTCGATGGAGATGGCCCGGTCGAAGTCCTTGAGGGCTTTCGCGTACTCCTTGAGTTCGAAGTACACGAATCCGCGGTCGTTCAGGACATCGACGTTTTCCGGATCCTCATCGAGCGCGAGGGCGTAATCCTCGAGCGATCGCTTCTTGTCGTCGAGGTTGTAGTAGGCGTCGGCCCGGCGGAAGTAAGCGGAGACGTGGTCGGGTTTGTAGCGCAGGGCCCGGGTGAAGTCCAGGACTGCGTCGTCGAACTTCCCGGACTTGGCGAGCAGCAGGCCGCGTTGGAAATAGGCCTCAGCGTTTTTCTTGTCGAGCGTGATCGCGTCGGCGTAAGCGGCGAGGGCGGCCTTGGAATCGCCGTTGGCGACGGCGAGGATGCCCTCACGAATCCGTTGCTGGGCCTTCGAAACCCCCTCCTGCTGGACGATCGGGAAGTTCGCGGCTTCCCCGGCGAGCCGGAGCAGGGGAACCTGCTTGGCCTCGAAGTTTTCCTTGACGTACTCGGTGACGGAACTGCGGGTGTAGGCGACGAGGCTGTCGAGGGTGACGGCTCCGTTCTTGCCGGCAGCATCGCCAGCCAGCCCGCGGATGACGTGGTAGAAGAAGACGCCGTGGTTGAGTCGGCGATCTTCCCAGGAGGTTTCCCCCTCTGCACAGCTAAAGAGCGCCGCGAAGTCCGAGCCTTCCGGCACGGCTGGCGAGAAGCCCTTGGCCAGCGACTTCTGCAATTTCTCGCGGTTCCCCGAGTCTGCGAGCGGGTCGTTACGGCAGGCGTCGACCAGGAGAAGCTTCCGCTTCGCCGGGCATTTTGCGAGCCGCTCGAAAACCTGGGAGAGGGGTACAAGGGTGTCGTGCTGGTTCCACACCGCGTCGTACGGGCAGAAGAAGCGTTCCTCGGAGCCGCCAAACTGCAGGCCGTGCCCCGCGAACGCGACCAAAACGGTGTCGTCTTCAGTGCAGCGGGAAAGGGTGTTCTTCAAGGCCCCGCGAATGGCGTCCGCGGTCGGTTTCGACCCGCCGGCACCGCTCGAAAGGAGAACGATGTCGTCTGGCCGATATCCCCCGGTGAGGAGGACATCCCGGAGCCGGGCGACGTCGTTGGCGGCTCCGGGAAGGGTGCGAAGTTCCGCACTGGCCTGGTAATCCGAGACCCCCACAAGGAGGGCGATCCGCCGACCTTCCGCAGCCGGGGCAACACTCGGAACCGCCAGCGCCGCAAGCAAAGCGGTCGCGAACAATCGGGGGGCGAAAACCATCGGACGATCCTCCCAGATCGTGCCGACCGGCGACTCGATGGGGGAGTCTGCCGGCGGCGAGGGTGCAAATCAGATGTCGAACTATCGAAAAGATCAATCCTTCCGCGAAACACGCTCCAGCGCCTCGCGAGCCGCTTCCCGCACCAGTCCGGAACGGTCGGCGAGTGCGAGTTTCAACTCGGCACCAGCGGCAGACGCCTTGGGACCGATTCCGCCAAGAGCCTTTGCGGCCCGTCGGCGGTTGTCCGGGTCCCGGTCTTTGAGCCCCGCCGCCAAAGCTTTGACGGCGACTGCGGAATCCGCACCAATCTCGCCGAGCGAGAACAGAGCCGCTTCCCGGACGGTTCCATCCCGATCTTTCGCAGCGGATGCGAGAGCAGTGATCGCTTCGGCCGAGCCGTTCCCGATCTGGCCCAGCACCAGTGCCGCCGTGCGACGCGATGCACCGTCCCGACTTCGCAGCAGGGTCAGCACCGCCGGAATCGCCTCGGCGGCATCGGAACCGATTCCCCCAAGTGCCGTCAGGACCGCCTGCACGAGTTCCGGATCCTTCCCGGCTCGGAGCTGCCCCACGAGGGACGGGACGGCCGGTTTCGCGTCCGGTCCGATGGAACCGATCGCTTCCACCATCGAGACCCGGACTGCCAGAGGGGAATCGGCAAGGGCCTTGACGAGCGCCGGGACCGCCACCTTCGCCCCCGGGCCGATCGCCGTCAGTGCCTCCGCCGCCACCTGCCGGGTCTCGGGGTCCCGGTCGGTGAGGGCGGTCGAGAGGGCGGTGATCGCGTCCGGCGAATCCGCTCCGATTTCCCCGAGTGCCATCGCGGCGGCCTGTCGCACCTCCGCGGTCGGGTTCCGGGTGACGAGTTCTGCCAGCGAACCCGTGGCGGATTTCGCCGCGGGCCCGAATCGACCCAGCACGCCGGCCGCAAGGGCCTGCACAGCCGGGGTCTTGTCCGACAAGAGTTTCGCGACGGCCGTCACCAGGGTGGAATCGGGCGGAAGGTCCGCGAGCAGCGGAAGCACCTGGCCGCGAACCGCAGGCTCCGGATCGCTCAGGAGGGGCAGCAAGGCCGCCGTGGAACCGGGCTCCAGGCTCAGCGGCGCGAGTGCTTCCAGCGCCGCGACCTTCACGACCGGATCCGCGTCCTTGACCAGTTTGAGGAGCGAGTCCGCCGCGGGTTGGGCGGTGGCACCGAGGCCCGCGAGTGCCGCACACCCGGCAAGCCGTGCATCTTTCTTCGGGCTTTCCAGCACCTTCGCCAGAGCGGTGACTGCCGTGGGGGAGCGGGTGCCGACCTCGGCCAGGACGCGGATAGCGACCAGGCGAACCTCCGCTTCCTCGTCCTTGGTCGCGTCCAGGACGGTCGGGATTGCCGGGGCCGGGTCCGTCATCGCCGGTACGGCTTCCAGTGCTTCCCGACGCACCAGCGGCCGCTTGTCCCCGAGCGCCCGGGTCAGGGCGGCATCAACCGAGTCCGATTGCTTGCCGTGCCGGAGCAACGCGGACGCCGACTTGAGGACGACGAAGGAATCGGAATCCTTGAGCGCGGTTTCGAGCAGGGGGTTCCCGACTTCCGGAGCCGCCGCGTAGGCGATCGCTTCCACGGCGGCGACGCGGGCCCCCTCGTCCTTGTCCTCCGTCAGAATCCGACCGAGTTCGGCAAGAGCCTCCTTCGAGAGGGTTCCCGTCCCGGCGAGTGCCTCGGCCGCGAGGATCCGGACGCCCGGTTCCCCATCTTTGAGGGCGGCGACCAGAGGAGCCGACGCAGGCGCGGCCGCCTCTCCGAAGGACGCAAGTGTCTCGGCCGCCGCCAGGCGAACCCGGACCCGCTTGTCCTTGAGAAGTCCCGCGAGCGATTCCACCGTGGTCGGGTCATCCTCGCCGAGCACACGCAGTGCCCGGGCCGCCCTGGCACGCAGCCAGTGGTCTTCCGACTTCAACGCCGCCACCCAGTAAACCGCGGGGCGGCCCTGGAATGTCGGGGCATCGTCGGCTGGATCGGCACCGACTGACGCAACCGGAGTGACCAGCGCGAGAAAGCCCATCCCCAGAAAGACACTCAAACATCGAAAAGATGCCAACATTCCTACCTCGGGTGCGGAAGGTGCAGATCGAGGAATCATTTGAAAAATGGTCCCGGAAGCTTTGGCGGCTTCGGGATTGGAATCGGCGGCTTCGGAATCGGTGGCCGTGGGACCGGCGAGGAACCACCAACCTGAACCAGACGGTGGCTCGGAATCGTGACCGGCTCGAAGCGGTGTGTGCTCCCCGCCTGCAACAGCACGTCCGACTGGCTGCGACCCGGTGCCGCGTACCGCACCATCAGCCGCTCTTGCGAATTCCGCAGCAGGAAGTTTCGCGAGGACTGCGTCCCCGAATTGCGGGAAGGCAACACAACCCGGGTGTAGTTCGGTGTAGTCGACGTCCGGTACTCGAACGAAATCGGCGAGGCAGTTCCGTTGACGATCGTCACCGAAGCCGGCGTCTGGGGAATCGGCGGACGAGGCGGAATCGGCCCGATCGGCGGTCGCGGCGGTTTCGGAACAATCACGCTTGACCCATCGGGTTTCGACGGGGGAGCCGTGTTCCCGGCGGATCCGAAGAACAGGTCGTTGCCGATCCGCGGGAAGTAGTTCTCGGTCGGCTCGTGCCGGGGATTCTTGAAGAGGACGGCATCCGCGGTCTTGGGACCGCCGCGCATCCCGATGATCGCCGGCACCGCATCCGTCGCGTTGATCAGATACCGGTACTTCGCCGGGCGGGGCCAAACTTCGTTGTCGTTGACCGGCGTGCCCGTTGCGACCCATGCGACCCGGTTGCGGATGTTTCCTTCTTTCCCGAGGCTTCCCGCCGCCAGCAGGGCATTCCGCACCTGGATGCACCCCTGGGAATGCGACACGATGTCGACGTTCCCCTTCGAGTGATAGAAAAGGTGCGTGACCTGCCGGGTCGTGGTGTTGAGTTGCGCGAACGGCGGGTTCGGCGTCTTCAGGGCTGGCAGGATCCCGGCCGGGTTCATGGTCGCGAAGTTGATCGGCCATTCGCGGTCGTAAATCGCTTCGGATACGTCATCGGCACAGGTCGGGGTCCCCGTCGACCGGCCGTCGGTGAAACTGGGGTTGAGGATGACCCAAACTGGCCGACGCAGCCGACCCGCCAGAAAGCGGGCCTCGTCCAGCACGGTTGACCGAGAGGTCAGCATCCCGTTGACGTAGTAAACCGGGTCGCCCGTGAGGCGGTTTCCCTGGGAATCGACCGTCACCTTGATCGGCCGGGGCGACTCCATGAACAGGCCGAGGGAAACGTCGGTGATCCACTTCCACAGCGGGGTTTTCTTGAGCCACTCCACCCCCTGACCGATCTTTTTCTTGGTCTCGGCCGAAACCTTGCCGCCGAGTTTTTTGAAGTCGTCCGAGATTTTCCCGCCCAAATCCTTGGCATCGTCCAGGATGTCCTTGCCGGACGGCAACTTCGGGGGTTTCGGCAGCGGAATCTTCGGCGGCTTCGGCAATGGAAAGTCGATTTTCGGCGGCTTCGGCAGTGGAATATCGATCTTGGGCGGCTTCGGGGTCGGAATCTTCGGCGGTTTGAAACTCGGCGGTTTCCAACCACCAAACTGCGCACCCGCGGGCTGGACACAAAGTGCCAGCAACGCAAATGCGACCACAAACCGTGGGCGGACGGCAACCATCGCGAAACTCCTGACCTTAGCGGGGCGGCGTCACCTTGAAAATCTTCCCGTCCTCGAAACCCGGGGTCCCCTTCCCTTTCCACCGCTTTGCCTCGAATTCCCCGGCGGCGTCGGGCATTTTCACCTCGAACTTGGGAAGCGCCTTCCCAGGTTCCGTCGGACTCACCACCACCTTCCGGCCCTTCGAGGGCACGGTCAGTTCCACCCACGCCCCGCCGGGAACCCACCGGTAGGACAGCTTCACCGGTTCCTCGGTGGGGTTGAACAGGCTCACCACCGCGAATTCTGACTCCTTCACCGGCTCCGCGACGGGGACCTTGGGAAGCGAGAACGCCTTCGGAACCTGGAACCCGTGCCCCGCCTCCGGAGCTTCCAGAAAGCCGCGATCGATTTGCTTCTTGTGGACGGTCGGCGTCTCCTTCTTCACCCGTTCGAAGACATCCGGCCAGGATTTCGGCGGGTTCTTGTCCGAGCCGATCACCGAGGCGAGGGCAAAGGTGAAGCATCCGCCGCGAATATTGGTTCCGTAGGCCTTGTCGTTGGTGGAAGCCGTGATATCGACGAGCCCGTTTCCGGCGAGGAACAATTTCGCGGCGTCGGCGTGCGGCCGACCGCGCGACTCCGGCTCGGGTTCGTCGATCGATCGCTTGGTGTCGATGCGATCACTGCAGCAGTCCGTCAGGAGAACCGTCAGCCGGGCGTTCTTCGCCTTGAGGGCGGTCAGCAGTTCGTCGCGGTAAAACCGGTTGATGCTCCCGCCCGGCTTGAACCCGAGTGCGAGAAAGTGCCCCTTTTTGTCCGTCGCACCGTGGCCGGCGTAGTAGAAAACGACCGCATCCGTCGGACCAACCTTGAGTTCCCGAATCCGGGCGAGGATCTTGGCCGATGCCACATCCCCGCCCGTCACCACGACGGTTTTGCAATCGCTTCCCAGAACGGAGTCGAGCAGCGTGAGCATCCGCTTGCGATCAATATTGACGCTCACCTTGAGGTCCGCGTCGGCCGTGTCGATCACGACGATGGCGTGGACCTTCCCCTCCGCCCGGAGTGGCATCGGGGACATCGCCAGCACGATGGCTGCGGAGAAGTAGAGACATAGCCCGGGGCGCCGGCACATACAGAGAGCCTCGAAGATCCGCGAAGAGGAGGGACTTGCTCCCGGACACTCACGGAGCCCCGGATTTCGGTGCGTAGTAGGTCACTTCGTAAGACGCGAGCGGCAGCGGATCGTACTCGAGTTTGACGACCTTGATCGCGCCGCTGCTCGCCGTCGTCGTCGATTCGATGATCAGCCCGCGTCCCAGCGAGCGGGCTTTGGTGTACTTCGACTTCGCCGTCTTGTCCGCGACGAGTTTCCCACCCTTGAGGACGTCCGTTTTGGTCGACTTTTGCAGCTTCTGGATCGCGTCGGCAAGGCTGCGGCTCTTGCGGAGGCCGCGGGGGTCCGAGCCGGCGTTGCCCAACCCGACAGATTCGGACGTCGCCTCGTCTTCGAGTTTCTCCTCCAGTTTCTCCTCGTTGCCGCTTGTGGACATTCCGCCGGTGGTTTGCTTGCCAAAGATCCGGACGGAAATCTGGCCACGGAAGGAACTGGTCATCTCGTTGTACTTCGCCTCGGATTCGTCCTCGGGGAGAATCGCGAACGGGCTGTAGGTGCCCTTTTCCGTGTCGGTGTAGAACCCGGAAACGGTGGCAGTTTCCTTGGGGCCGAGCACCCACAGGCGTTGCTCGGCTTCGGGTCGGCCACTGGTGAGTTCGTCGTTGTCGAAGGCGGCGGTGTTCTTGCCGTTGACCGCGAGCAGGACGCCGTAGGATTCGGTTTCGCTGGTGTTGACGAGCTTGAAGTAGGCCTTGTTCACGGGCCCGGTGCTGGTTCGGTGCAACTTTCCCTCACCGGGGCTGGCGGGGTCCGGCTCGATCGAGACGGCCGTGTCGTCGAAGTAGACCTGGACCTGCACGGGGGCATCGGAAGGACCCGTCGGAAGCTGGCCGTTCTTGTCACGCAGGGCGGCATCATCCGCCGCCAGGGAATCAATTTCCTCGAAAGAACGGGACTTTCCCTTTTCCTTGACGGAGAAGCTTTGGCCTGCCCGGGACAGGATGCTGCGGTCGGTGCGGATCTTGACCCCGCGGGCACCGCTGTTGCCATCCTTGAGTTCCCCAAGATGCTTCAGGTCTTCCGGATGGTCACGAGTGAAGGCGTAGAGGTGAATTTCCGTCGTCTTCATGTCCGGGGAGAAGATCACTCGCCCGGTCACAAAAGCGTCCGCCTGGAGCTTGGTCTTTTCGTCCCAGGCGAGCGGCAGGGGTGGGAGTTTCGTAAATTGCTTCCGCCCCGCCTGGTCTTTCCAGGTAAACCGAGACTTGGACGATTTCGCGAGTGCAGCCGCGGACTGACCAGCATCGGTCACGATTTGGAGCGGATTCTTCGGGTCGTTCGTGAGAATCAGCAAATTCTCGAGCCGCTTCGCCATCAGCGTGTTGGTGACGCCCGCGGACCAGGTCGGCGCTTCCTTCCCGACCTTGACCTCGAACTTCAAGACCGTGACCGTTTTCTTCCCCAATCCTCGAACCGCCTTCGCGATCTCGGGGGCACTCTCGAGCATCACCCGATCGATCTGGTCCGCCCGGACGGCGGGGGTGAAGAAGAGGGAGCCGAGGACCGCAGCAACGACGGCAAGGGGGCGACGGAGCAGCACAGGCATGTACTCCCGGAGCGAAAATAAGCTGGAGAAGCGGAGTCGGGCACGGTGGGAAGGCTAAGTCTAACGATTGGGTTTGTCAAATAGTTTGGATGGATTTTAGCGAAGGAAGCGTTTATGCGACGTGGACCGGCGAAACGCCCCTCGCCCGAACTTCCCGCTGGTCGGAAAGTTCGGGCGAGGGGCGTAGAAAGGAGCTGCCTGTTTTTCCGTCCCAGCTCAAAACACGGTCTGCAGCTTCCGGTTCTGGCAGGATTCTCCCGGATTCCGGGTCATTTCACGGGAAGCGAGTAGCAGGCGGCTTCCTCGCCGTTGCGGACGTAAAGTTTGCCGTGGGCGACCACCGGGTGGTTCCAGGTTTTCCCCTTGATCGCGGGGAATCGGGTGAGTTCCTCGGATTCCTCGGGGTTGGCGGCCATCAGGGCGACCTCTCCGTTGACCGCCTGGATTAGCAGAACTCCCTGGTCCGCGAGAATGAGAACCTGGCCGTGGCCGTACCCGGACTCGCTCCATTTTTGCTTGCCCTTTTCCAGCTCGACGCACACGAGGTTGCCGTCGTCGAAGCCGTAAAGGTGGCCCTTGTAGACGACGGCGTCGTTGAAGTAGGGCTTCATCCCGCGGGACTGCCAGAGTTGTTTCTCTTCGCAGGTTCCGCCGGAGCACTTGACGCTGACCCGCCGGATACCCTGGTCACCCATCGTGCCGGTGCCGTAAACGAAATCGTTGGCGGAAACGCGAGCCGGTTGCGTCACCCGGTTGAGATCGCGGATCGTCCAGTTGTTGGACCAGAGGATTTTGCCGCTGTCGGGTGCGAACGATTCGAGCCCGAAATCGCTGACGAGTAGAATCTGGTCGACGCCATCGACGGTCTCGGCCTGCGGGGAACTGTAGCTGTGCAACGCGGCACCAGCGGCCCAGGCGACTTTCCCGGTGCCGGCGTCGTACGCGACCATCCCCTTCCCGTTTGCGCCGCCGCACCCGCAGACGTAGACCTTGCCGTGCTTCACGAGCGGCGAAGAAGCGAAGCCCCACATCGGAACTTTCGAACCGGCGTCGGCGGTGAGTTCGCTGGTCCAGATTTTTTCACCGGTGGCCGCGTCGAGGCAGGCGAGGTGCCCGGTCGCGCCCAGGGTGTAAACCTTCCCGTCGACCACGGTGGGCGTCGACCGGGGGCCGGCACCCGCGATTCCCTCGAAGAACCGGGCATCGACAGCGTATTCCCAGATTTGTCCGCCGTTGTCCGCGGCGTAGCAGACGACGGCTTCCTTAGGGCCCCGCTGCTCCTGGGTGTAGAGCCGATTCCCGACCACAGCGAACGCCCCCCAACCCGGGCCGATCCGCTGTTTCCACACCAGTTTCGGCGGGGATTTCTGCCATTCCGTCTGGATCGTGATTCCGGTGACTTTGTTGTCCCGGTTCGGCCCGCGGAACTCGGCCCAGTCGCCGGGTTTGACCTCGACGGGATCCTTTGGCGAAGCGACGGTCGTGGGCGGGTTCGCGAGGTACTGCTCCTCCGCGGTGCGTTGCCAAACCCAGCGAAACTCGGGGAACAGGTCCGCATCCGTTCCGTCCACCCGAACCAACCCGAAACCGATCCAGGAAAGCACAACGGCGGCGACGAGCCCGACCTGTCGGGGATATGCCGACATCCCGGGCGTCAGCAACAGCCAGCCGAACCATGCCAACAACGGGATCGGCAGCCCGAAAAGGATCACCATCGGTGGGCTCGCCGCGTACAGGGTCGCCATGAACCCGATCGCCGGGAGGACAACGATCGCCGGGACAAGCGTTCGCAGTGGCTGCCGGACTCGGCTGGCGAACACCCACCAGACGATTGCAGCGATCGTCGCGAGTGCCGGTGCTCCCATCATTCCGAAGAAATGGGCCATGGTCCGCGGCGCAAGCTTGGCAGGGACGAACAAAAGGAAAACCATCCCCACCAGGATCACGAGCGCGGGCCAAACCCGGATCGGCCACTTCCCCGTTTTCGAAGGCGTCGGGGAAGAGTTTTCGCCGGCGACGGGGTTGGTGTTGACCTCGGTCGACATGTGACAGGACTCCAATGGAACCGTTTGCCCGGGAGGTATAGTCGTTTCGACAGGAACTCTTTCTCGACCGCGGGCGATTTCGCAAAGGCTTCACATCAGTGGTCGAAAAGTCGAATCAGATCCGTGACGCTGGTGAGGTTCTCGAAATCCCAGCAGCGGGCGAGAATCGCGTCGGCCCTGGGCTTCCCGTATCGCGGCTCGACGGCCCGGCGGAACTTCGCCTCCACTTCTGCATCGGTCATCGGGTTGCCGGCATGGCCCCGCGGGAACGAGACTTCCTTCGCCAGGGTCCGGCCGTCCGCCAGCGTCAGCACGATGCGATTCGGGATTCCTGCCGGGTACCGCGGATCGAGCGTCGTGTCGTGATGGACCTTCACCTTTGCCGTGAACGCCACGCGGGCGGGGTCCGTGAAATGCGGCTCGTCGAAGGTTTCCAGGTACACGTCCCCATCGTAGAGGGCGGCGGCGGTGCAGTAAGGAAGGCTGTGGTCCGCCGTCTCGCGGGTCCGCGGGGCCCACGCCTCCTTGTACTTCCCGATGATATTGTAGCTCGCTTCGAAGGTGTGGATGTCAATCGTGGAAACGGCAGATACATCTCCATTCAACTCCGCCCGAAGCTGCAAGGCGGCATCAATCGCGCTCTGGGAGTGATACTCGGCGGGCCAGAATTTGATGTAGGTCTTGTTGATCATGTACCCGTCGCCGTTCTCGGGTTCGCCGCCAAACGGGGCCGGAGTGAACGCGGTGCGGGCGACAAGGTTGAAGAACCCCAAATCCCCCTCGAAAATGGGGGCGGGGCCGGTCAGGCCGTCGCCAGCGAGGGTGGCCGCGAAGACGCCGTTCCGGGCGGCATTCGCGAACGCACATCCTTTCCACATACTCAGTTCCCCGGATCGCGTCTGCCGCAATGCCGTGTTGCAGACCCCGGCAATTCCAATCGCATGTGTGGTTCGGGTTGCATCCAGCTTGAAGAGCTTGGCGGCGGCGGTGGCGGATGAGATTGCACCATATGTGACGTGATCGACCCCATGTTTTCGCAAACTCGCCGCGTCGCAGAATCGGCACTGAATCTCATAGGCCAACACCGCCGCCGTGATGAGATCTTTCCCGTGGGCCCCGACCGCTTCCCCGACGGCGAGAACCGCGGCAAGGTTGTCCGAGGGGTGCGCGGGTTCCAGTGACAGGTAGGTGTCGTTGAAGTCGAGGTAGCGGATGAGCAAGCCGTTGACGAAGCACGCCCATTCCGGGCTCGATGTCCCCCCGCCAAGGACGGAGGCACCGGGGTTGCCGCTGACGCGCGAGGCACACTTCCGGGCGATCGCGTAAGCCTCCGCGGGCATTGCTCCGACTGCCGTGGCGAAGGAGTCGATGAAGCGGCGCTTCGTCTCGTGGACCGCCTCGGGTGTGAGTTTCTCGAAGGTCAGCCCGGTCGCGTAATTCGCGATTCGCTGGGCGAGGGTCTGCGTCATGGTTCGTCCTCGGCGACTGGGGTCCGCGGAGGACGTTATATCAAAACACCCGGAAATCGGGTTCCGGGAGCCATTCCCGGCGGCTACTTCCGATGGGCCCGAGTCTCGTCGACGAGTTGTTGCAACCACTGCCGATATGGGGTGCCGCCGGTGCCACGGGGGTCGGAGACGCGCTGGTGAATGTAGAGATCGGCCCAGCCGAAATGCACCTCCCGGAAGACCGCCATCGCCTCCAGAACAGCGTTGTAGGGCTGCTTCGAGGCAAGTGGCCGGGGGTCCGGCATCGCCGCGATCTCCTCCAGGACCCGCCGGTGATCCGCGGGCATGAACCGCCGCATATCCGCGAGATGGTTCGTCAGCGTGCTCGGGGCATGGAGAATCTTCATGAAGGAAACCAGGGCCGGCATGACGCTGCTCTGCGCCCCGGTTTCCCCGCGGAAACTCATCGGTGTGTGGTCGACCCCCTCGTAGACCACATTCTCGAAGAAGCGGATGTACGGCCGGAAGGAGCGGAAGTAGACATGCGGATCCATCTTCTCCGGGATCCGCCGCAACACCGCTGTCATGCGGTTGACCGTCTCCGCCAGCCGGGTCAGGGCGGCATCCACACCCCGGGAATCCTGGGCTCGCACCGCCTCCGCCCCCGCATCGATCGCTGCGAGCGTCTCCGCGGCGATCGCCTCGATTTCCACGTGGACGAGGATAAACCAGTGCTCGTCGTAGAGGTGCACGAAATTCTGGAAGGTGTCGATGTTCCCGAGAACGATCGGCTTCGCAGGATCGAATCGCTTCCAGTTGTACAGCGCGTATCCGTCGTAGCTCAGGATCGGCGGGCGATCGAGAAGCCGGCAGGCGTGAGCGAACGGAATCGCAATGTTTCGCGGCAGCACCGTCGCGGGGGCCTGGCCGATCTGGTTGACATACCCGGATGCAACAAATCCCAGGCGGACGTAGTACAGCCGCAACTCCGGAAGATTCTCCGGAACCACCGTGTCCGAGGGCCAGGCAGGGATCGCAACCTCGCGGAGAAACGTGCGCGCGTTCGCATCTTCGAGCAGACTCGGCAGATCGCGGCCAAGCTCGTCGAGAGCTTCCAGTGGCGAGCCGGCCGGGAAACGCGTCAGCGGGTCGGATGCGGGGAGGAATCCCCGTCGGGAAAGGAGAGGATCCATGCGACGACTCGGGAGAGGAGATCGATGCCGATACTCCAGTATATCCTCCCGGGTCGCATTTCCCGAGTCCGTTGCGAATCTCGAACTGTCGACAGACTACGCGGCTTTCCGGGCGGGAACGGGCGTAACCGTCGGCAGCCCCGAGATGCGGGTCCGAAGTTTCCACAATCCCCGGGCCATCTTCCACCCGTCCCGGGCAAGACTCACTTTGGAGCCCGGCACATCCGCCCACGAGACCGCGACTTCTTCCACCCGCAACCCGAGCCGGTTTGCGACTGCCAGCAGTTCGAGGTCGAAGAGATACCCCTCTTCCGAGGTTCGGGAGAAAAGGTCCCGGGCTGCGGATCGCTCGAAGAGCTTGAACCCGCACTGGGTGTCGCGGACAGATAGGCCCAGGGATCGACGGGCGGCCCATGCGAAGATTCGACCGGCGTAGGCCCGTTTCCGGGTCCGCTCGCGGTGGACTCCCGGCCCCGAGATCAACCGGGATCCGATCGCGACATCGGCACCCCGTCGGAGGGCCCCCGCGAGTCGCCACTCCTCACCGATCGGCGTGGCACCATCGGCATCGGCGAAGAGGATTGCCCGGCCGTTCGCGGCCAGCACACCGGTGCGGACGGCCGCGCCTTTCCCCCGATTCACCGGATGCCGCAACACCCGCAACTCCTCCCAGCTCTCCGCCAACTCCCCGACGACCCATCCGGTCCCATCCCGGCTGCCGTCGTCCACGACGAGAACCTCGTAGGCATGAGGATAGTTCGAATCGAGGTACGGCCGGACATCCGCGAGAAACCGTGGCAAGCGGACGGCTTCGTTGTACGCCGGGATCACAAGCGACAGGTTCGGCGGCAAGGAGTCCCCCCGGTCCGGGCCGACGGCGCAGGTCAGCGCCCCAATCTCTCATCGGCACAGAAACCGGCGAACTTGAGGGAATTCGCAACCCGGCGAAACTCCTCGCTGGTTGTTGCGGTAGTTGTAACGTTTGCAGAAACTCCCGCTTTGCCCCGGAGAAACCATGACTCGCCTGGCGATCGCAGTTGTTGCACTCGTGACGCTCAACGTTCCTCCGAGTTTTGCCGCGGAATCGGTTGTCGAGAAGGACATCGTTTATGCGAAACCGGGCGGGACGGAGCTCCACCTCGATTTCGTTCGCCCGGCCGGGGAAGGACCCTTCCCGCTCGTGGTTCTGATCCACGGCGGCGGGTGGTGCATGGGCACCCGGAAAGAATTCGCGGACGCCCAGACAGGACTCGCCACGGGTGGATTCGCCACCGCGTCCGTGCAGTATCGCCTCACCCCGAAACACAAATTCCCCGCCCAGCTAGACGACGTGATCTCGGCAATTCAGTTCCTCGCGGCGAACAAGCAGAAATACCGGATCGACCCGGACCGAGTCGGTCTGCTCGGCGGTTCCGCGGGCGGGCACCTCTCCTTGCTGGCCGGCTTCACACCTGGGGAAGGTTACAAGGTCCGCGCCATCGTCAATGTTTGCGGGCCGACCGATCTGCGAAACTTCAAGTCGACCGAGGCCGGCGACACCGTCCTCAAAGCGGGTGCAAAACGCGATTCCTCCGGTCTTTTGGAAGACCTCCTGGGAACGGCCGATCGCAAGGCGGACATCTACGCCAGGGCATCCCCGATCACCCTGGTGCGGAAAGACGTGCCGCCGGTGCTGACCCTTCACGGAACCCAGGACGATCTCGTTCCCATCTCCCAGGCCGAGGGACTCCACGCTGCTTTGAAAAAAGCCGGAGCGAGTGAGCGACTGATCCGCATCGAAGGGGGCGGGCACGATTTCGCGAAATGGCCCAAGAAAGAGCGGGATTCCTCGCTCCTCGCCGCAATCGCCTTCCTCGGGGAGAAGCTCAAGAAGTGACCGGACCCGAACCCGATCCTGCCCG
The DNA here is from genome assembly GCA_964552815.1 of uncultured Alcaligenaceae bacterium. Classification (GTDB taxonomy): domain Bacteria; phylum Planctomycetota; class Planctomycetia; order Gemmatales; family Gemmataceae; genus CAYUHJ01. The sequence continues at coordinate 74,395 of CAZKIQ010000006.1, forward strand.
CAGAAGCGGTCTTGCAACCGCGATTCGCCGCCGGTTACACTACCTCACCACCGACCGGGAAAGGATTCCCCCATGACGTGCCTCGTCACCGGATGCGCCGGTTTCATCGGCTCACACCTCGCCGAACGCCTCCTGGCGGAAGGCCGGAAAGTCATCGGCATCGATTGCTTCACGGACTATTACGCCCGTTCCGTGAAGGAACGCAACCTCGCCAGTTTCCAGTCGCATCCGAACTTCACGTTCTCCGAACGCGACCTGTCCACCGACGAACTGACCGATATCGTCGACGGGGCCGAGGTCGTCTTCCACCTCGCGGGAATGCCCGGGCTCAACCGAAGCTGGACCGATTTCGACGGTTACAACCGCCACAACCTGACGGCCACGCACCGCCTCCTCGAAGCCCTCAGAAGTCGGGCCGGGTTACGGAAATTCGTGTACGTCAGCACCTCGTCCGTCTACGGACGCTACGCCTCCGGCGACGAGTCGCTCCCGACCCGGCCCAGTTCCCCATACGGGGTGACCAAGCTCGCCGGCGAGAACCTCGCCCGCGTATTCCACGACGAGTTCGGCATTCCAAGCGTGGTTTTGCGGTACTTCAGCGTCTACGGCCCTCGCCAACGCCCGGACATGGGCTACCACCTCTTCATCGACGCGATCTTGAAGGGGAACCCGATCAAACTGACCGGCGATGGCTTGCAGGTTCGCGGGAATACCTATGTGAGCGATTGCGTGGACGCCACCATGATGGCCGGATTCCACGCCCTCCCCGGCGAAACCTTCAACGTCGGCGGAGGCGAACTCACCACCGTCATCGAAATCATCCGCAAAATCGAGCGAATTGCCGGCCGACCCGCCATCATTGAACGACACCCAAACCGCAAGGGCGACCAGATCGCAACCGGTGCCGACGTCGGCAAACTCGCCCGCCACCTCGGCTGGAAACCAACCACAACCCTCGACGAGGGCCTCGCCGAGCAAATCGCCTGGCAGCGGATGATGCTCCGAATCCCCACAAAATCCCGAGCCGCCGCGTAACTTTTCCCCCAGGTTCACGGATGCTCCTCGACTTTCTCAACCGCCGTCTCGTCCTCCCCGCCATCGCCGCGAAGCGACAGAGTCGGCACCTCCGGCACCTGGATTTCCTCGAACGCACCCAGTTCGATCCGCCAGAAATCATCCAAGAGCGGCAGCTCCGGATGCTTTCCGCCGCCCTGAAACATGCCTGGGAAACCGTGCCGTTTTACCAGCGAACCTGGGCCGCCGCCGGAGTCCAACCAGGCGACGTGAAATCGCTCACGGACTTGCAGCATTTCCCCATCGTGACGAAATCGGACATCCGCACCCACGGCCGCGAACTCGTCAGTTCTGCTTATTCCAATCAAAAATTGCGGGTCAAAACCACTTCTGGGAGCACCGGCGTCCCATTGACCATTCGAATCGATGAACCCGCAATCCAGTGGAAATACGCATGCACCCTCCGGGCCGATCAGTGGTCCGGATATCGACTCGGCCAGCGGGTCGCGAAGGTGTGGGGCAACCCCGAATACCGCCAATTCGGGCTCCGCGGTCGAATCGCCAACGCACTCATCGACCGGGCGCTCTACCTCGACACGCTCGACCTCACCCCAGATCGGATCGCCGAGTTCGCCCGCGAAATCCGCCGCCATCAACCCGGCCTGATCTTCGGCCACGCCCATTCCCTCTACCTACTTGCATGTCAGCTTCGAAAAGCCAAAATCACCGACATCCGCCCGAACGGAATCATTTCAACAGCGATGCCACTGCACCAGTGGCAACGCGTTGTCATCGAAGAAGTGTTCGGCGTCGCCCCGACCAACCGTTACGGTTGTGAGGAGGTGAGCCTGATCGCATGCGAGTGCGATAAACATCAAGGCTTACACATTGCCACGGAATCGGTCTTCACTGAGGTAGAACCGACCGGCCATATTCTGGTGACGGATCTTGTCAATTTCGCGATGCCATTGATCCGCTACCGGGTCGGGGATGTTGTGACGACCACCGACCGCCTCTGCACTTGCGGGCGAGGGCTTCCACTTATTGAGACAATCGAAGGTCGTGATGCCGACTTTGTTATAACACCCGCCGGAAGTCTCATATCGGGAATCTCACTGACGGAAAACTTCGCGATGCACATCCCCGGCGCAGCCCAGGTACAGGTCGTCCAGGAAACACGATATGACCTCCTGGTGCGACTTGTGGCGGATGCCGACTTCACCGAAGCCAGCCGTCGGAAAGTGGCCGAACTCGTGGGCCAGGTGTTCGGCCCAACAGTCCGACATGAGGTCGAACTCGTAGACCGCATTCCGCAAGAACCGAGCGGCAAGTATCGATTCTGTATTTCGAAAGTCGCGGCCGAATATCTGAAGGAACTGTCGGCATGAAATCAGGGAAATGCACTTTTGTCATGTCACATACTTTAAATGACCCACGGTGAGAATTCAGATGGTAACCGCGGCTTTCTCGCGAAACATCAATGGAAGTCCACTCGATCACCAACAAAAATCCTGGAAAGCGAAGGTAAAACGTCTTCTCCATTTCGCGGCCGTAGTGATAGTCTCACCCATGTTGGTGGCAAACCGAATCAATACCCTCCTCTTGGGGCCGGACCGTGCCCTCGAGTCGGCCTCACAAACGCTGGCATTCTTGCCAGGACTCACGGGAGTTTTTCTTCGCCGCGCTTTTCTGTCACAAGTTCTTGCGAATTGTCATCCAACCGCAGAAGTTTCTTTCGGAACTCTGCTCTCGCAAACCGGTGCCGAAATCGGTGAGAATGTCTATATCGGGCCCCGGTGCCATTTGGGTTTCGTTCGAATTGAGAAAGACGCACTGATCGCGGCGGGAGTTCATATCCCTAGTGGTGGCCGCACCCATACATTCAGCGACCCCGCCCGGCCGATCCGCGAGCAGGGAGGGGAACGGCAGCAAGTGATCATTGGTGAAGGAGCCTGGATTGGAAGTGGAGCGATCGTGCTCGCTAATGTTGGTAAAGGGACTGTTGTAGCCGCGGGAGCGGTTGTGACGAGGCCTCTCCCGGAGAATGTCATAGCCGCAGGCGTGCCGGCCCGGATCATTCGCCATCGATTTCTACAGGATGTAGCCGTTCTACCCGACGAAGGAGCGTCTGTATGTTGACATTTATGCGTCCGCCACGCCTGGGCCGGTCCATTGGCAAGCCCACCCTGGGAATGCAGGAGCCGCCGGAAATGTCAGATCATGCAGGTAGACTCTCGGTGCTTATCCCCGTCTACAATGAAGAAAAGACGGTTGATGAGATTCTAACTCGCGTCCTGGCACTGGGCCCGGTGGTGAAAGAAATTGTGGTGGTGGATGATGGGTCCAAGGACCAAACCGCCGAAATTGTCCGCGGCCGAGCCGAGGCAGAAGGGAAGATTCGATTTTTCCAGGCCCCGAAAAATCAGGGCAAAACCGCCGCAATCAAGCAGGCCCTCGCCCTCGCGACCGGTGACATTATCATCATTCAAGACGCGGATTTGGAATATGATCCTGCGGAAATCCCGGATGTGATAGCACCGATTTTGATGGGCGTTGCCGATGTTGCATATGGAAGTCGATTTCTCGTCCGAAAGGCAACCCGGGTTCTCTATTTTTATCACTACCTCGCCAACGTGGGGCTGACGTTTCTTTGCAATATGCTCACCAATCGAAATATGACGGATATCGAAACCTGCTACAAGGCCTTCCGGGCCGAGGTGATCAAGCCCCTGAATTTGACGAGCAAGGGGTTTGGGATGGAAGTCGAAATCACCGCCATGGTTTGCAAGACCCGGGCGCGTACCTATGAGGTTCCGATCTCCTATTACGGCCGTTCCTATGAAGAAGGGAAACACATCAGCACCTGGGACGGTGTGATGGCCCTGTGGTACATTGGCTATTACAACATCATCAAGCCCTGGCTGCCGGCTGGTCGGCGATATATTCGCACCGTCAATGCGGGCTTGGAAAAAGCGACCGTTGCAATCGCGGCTCCGTCAGCTTCCAGTGAGAATGCGGCGTGACCACTCCCTGGGTCGTGTTCGCAGATGATTGGGGTAGGCACCCCTCGAGCTGTCAGCATATCGTCCGGCACCTTCTCCCGCGGGTGCCGGTTCTCTGGGTGAACACGGTCGGCACTCGTCCCCCTCGACTCGATCTATCGACACTTCGTCGCGGGGTTGGCAAACTGCGGGAGTGGTCGAAATTCACTGGAAATTCGCCGCTATCCACGTCACTTGCCACGTCCCCGCGAGTGATTGCTCCGAGAATGTGGCCGTCGTTTGCGAGCGGCTTGTCGCGGAAAATCAATCGGTGGCTACTTGTGCGTACGATGTCGCGAGAAATCGGGCGTATGGCTGAATTGCCGAACATCGTCACGACTCTTCCCCTGGTCGCCGATCTGATTGGCCGATTCCCGGCCCGTCGGTGGGTGTATTACTGTGTGGACGATTTTTCGTGTTGGCCGGGCTATGATGGTGCCACCATGCAACGCATGGAACGCGAACTGGTACCCAAGGTTGATGAGGTTATCGCCGTAAGTGATACGCTGAGATTGCACATTCGCAATCTCGGCAAAGAGTCGCATCTCCTCACGCATGGGGTGGATCTCCGACACTGGCAACGCGATCAATTGAATCGTTCTCATTCGGTATATGAAGGCCTTCCTGGTCCTTTTGTGGTTTTTTGGGGTGTGATCGATCGGCGAATGGATGCGTCAATTGTTCGGCGTGTCGCGGCTGCTTTCTCTGGTACCGTGCTGCTGATTGGTCCCTATGAGGATCCCGATCGGGAACTGTACTCGATTCCGAGTGTGGTGATCCGGCCCGCGGTGGGATTTGAAGATCTGCCGGCGATTGCGGCGGGTGCGGATGTATTGATTATGCCATACACGGATGTTCCGGTCACGCGTGCCATGCAACCGTTGAAACTCAAGGAGTATCTGGCGACCGGGAAGCCGGCGGTCGTCCGAAGTTTGCCCGCGACGCGAGAATGGGCGGATGCGTGTGATGTCGCGGAATCAGCCGAGGAGTTTGCGAATTTGGTGGTTCAACGGATCAATTCGGGTGTGCCGGAATCGCAGAAAATCGCGAGAATGCGGCTCGAGGCGGAGTCCTGGGAGGCGAAAGCCGAGTTGTTCGAGAAGTGGGTTTGCGGGACGTAACTTCGGGATTCCCTGGGGAACATCTAACGGATGGGTTGATTCGTGTGGATTCTGCGAAGATGCGGGGACGAAATTGCGAAACTCATCGTGAAATCGCCACAGTCCGCGGCCACCGCTGCCGACGTGTTGTAGGGTCTCATCAACGGGGCTGAATTGGTCAGAGAACGACCCCCTTCATCCCCGCCTCCAACGGCGACCCCTGCGGCTCCGCGCGACTCATCTCGCGGCCCGCGGGGGTCGTCCTCGTTTCTGGCCGGGCATCTCCGGAACTCGCGACTGAATCGGGTGGAAGTGGTAAAATCCGTTCTCCCGAGCCGTTTCGGAGGGGGATCGCGTGAACCCGAAGGATGTGGACATCGCGTTTGCGGCGGCGGTGGCGAAACACCAGGCGGGCGATCTCGCCACGGCGGAACGATTGTATCGCGAGCTGCTGGCCACCGTTCCGAATCATGCCCCGTCATGGTGTAATCTCGGAGTGGTGCTGGTTCGGCTCAATCGGTTCGATGAAGCAGGACGGTGTTATCACACGGCATTGATGCATTCCCCGGGAAATCCGGATGCTCACTTCAACCTGGGGAATCTCCATCGCCGGGCTGGGCAGCTTCGCGAGGCGGAGGCGAACTATCGGGCTTGTCTGATCTCGAACGCGGCTCATCCGGCGGCGGGTTACAACCTCGCGATCACGCTCACGGCTCTCGGACAACTCGCGGAAGCGGAGTCGCTTCTTCGTTCCCAGATCCTGTTGGAATCGCGAAATCCCGAGGTTCATGCCCGGTTGGGGGATGTCTGCCTGCGGGCAGGGAAACTTCCGGATGCGATTGCGTGTTTCCGAACCGCGACGGAACTCGCACCCACGGATCCGCGGTGGTGGTACAACCTCGGTCTGGCTCAGACTTCCGCCGGTGATCCGAAGTTGGGGCAGGAATCGCTTGGGAAAGCGTTGAAGTTGCGGCCCGAGTATCCGGAGGCGCACAACGCCCTCGGGCTGGCGATGGAGCACCTCGGGCAGAAAGACGACGCGGCGTTCCACTATCGGGAAGCGGTTCGCATCAACCCGCAGTTCGCTGATGCCTGGTGCAACCTCGGCACGAATCTCGGGGAGATGGGTCGATCGGACGAGGCGATCGAGTGCCTGGGTCGGTCGCTGGTGGCGAAGCCGGTGCCGCACGTGCATAGCAATCTGCTGCTTCTGCTCAACTACTCGTCGCGGCTGACGCCCGAACAGGTTTTCGCGGAGCACTTCCGGTGGGCGGAACGCTACGCCCCGCCGAGCCCGGATCCGCTGCCGATCGCGGAACCGCACGATCCGGATCGACGACTGCGGATTGGCTATGTGTCGGCGGATTTCAAGACGCACACGGTCGCGGGGCTGATCGAGCTTCTGCTTCGACACCACAATCGGGAGAAGTTCGAGATCTTTGCGTATGCCAACGTCATCCGACCGGACGCGAAGACGGAGTTGTTCCGGTCGCTGGCGGATAGCTGGCGGTCGATCGTGCCGCTGACGGACGACCAGGCGGCGGAGGTGATTCGAGCGGATGGGATCGACATTCTGGTCGATCTGGGTGGGCACACGGCGGGGAATCGGATCCTTGCGTTCGCCCGACGGCCGGCGCCGGTGCAGATCACGATGTTCGGATATCCCAACACGACCGGGATGCGGTGTTTCGACTACCGCATCACGGACGAGGTCTACGAGCCGATCGGGACGAGCGAGTCGCGGAGCACGGAGCCGTTGCTGCGGTTGCCGGAGCTTTGCTGGGTGTACCGACCGCCGGACGATGCACCGCCGGTCGGGCCGCTTCCGGGGGCGACGCAGAAGTCCCTCACGTTCGGGTGCCTCAACAACCCGGCCAAGGCGTCGGATGCGTGCCTCGATGCATGGGCGGCGGTGTTGCGGGCGATTCCGGGTTCCCGGCTGATCATGACCGGGAGCCAATCCCACGCGGGGGCGAGGCGGATCCTCGATCGCTTTTCCCAGGCCGGCATCCTTCGCGATCGGGTGGAACTTCTTTCTCGGGTGCCGCTCTCCGAGTACCTCGCAGCGTACCACCGCATCGACATCGCTCTCGATCCGTTCCCGTTCAACGGGGGAATCACGACCACGGACGCGCTCTGGATGGGGGTGCCCGTCCTCACCGTGGCGGGGCAGACTTACGTCGGCCGGCAGGGAGTCGCGATCCTGACCCGGCTCGGGTTGACGGATTTCGTCGTGGAATCGCCGTTGGATCTGGCCGAGAAGGCGAAGTTGTGGGCAGGTCGGCGGGCGGAACTGGCGGAAATTCGAGCCGGGCTTCGCGAGCGGATGGTCGCATCGCCGGTGTGCGATGCCCCTCGCTATGTGCGGAATCTCGAGGCGGCCTTCCGGGAAGCCTGGCGGCAACGGCTGCCGGCTCACACCTTCCCCAGGATGTGATCGACCGCCCAGCAACCGCGGACATGGCAGACCGGCTCGCGTAGGTGGTCCAGAAGGGCCCCGTCACCGCAACCCGCTTCCTCGACCGCGTCGGCGAGAATGGGCAGGTTTCCGAAATCGCGGGAGTCGTATGCGAGCCGGGCGAGGGTCAACACCGTCGAGGTCCGCCAGGCCGGCTCGAACTGTGATTTCCCGACGTTTCCAAGCACGCAGGTTGCGATTTCTTTCACGAGAGATTGCGGGGCCGGGCCGAATTCGCGGAGGATCGCTCGAACCGGTTCCCACGCCGACGCCACCATCTCCGCGTCCGGTTGGAGAGCGAACAACATAGCCGTGGTGCCGAGTTCCACCACCTTTGCCGGGGAATTCCCCCACTTCGCGTCGGGCAGCCGCTCGGCGAAGTGCAGCAATCGCACGACAATCGGCTGATCCGCGGCTCGCTCGACCTCGTCGAGGATCTCGCGCAGGTTCTCGGGCAAGTGGTCCGCGATCAGGCGACAACACGCGACCCCGAACAACCGCACTTTCCGACGACTCGCCACCCGGGCCGCCCGCTGCACAAGCATCCGCGGATCAGTCGGGTCGAGTGCAGCTTCCGGAGACGTCACGGGACCTCGATGTGGCGATATAACCCGAGGGATTTCGAGGATTGTCAGTCTACCAGGCCTCACCCGAGGTTGTCGGACGCAGCTGGTGACGGGTCTTTCCGGGCAGTCTATGATGTCTCTAAACTGACTGTGAATTCCGTTCTCCAGAGGCTCGCCCACCTTGATCACCGTCAACGTCTGGACCGCCGGGAACCCGCTCAAGAACGAATATGGGCACGCTTCCATCCAGTTGGAGTCCCACCTACCCGCGGAGACCCTGAGTGTCTATGGTTCTGTGAAGTACATCTCGTGGTGGCCGGCTCCGAAAGGAGAGGATGAAAGCAAGTTTGCCATCGGTCGGAAGCATATTCAGGATCGCACCTTCGAGAACGACTGCGCATCGGAGTTCAGCCTCGGTGACCACCGCAGGGAGGCGAAGCGGGGCGACGTGGAAGCCAAGCGAGACATCGAGAAGTACGAAAAGGCCAAGCGGGAGAACCGGCCCCGGCCGACGTTCTACCGCCAACCCGACCACCGCATCAAGCTCCCGGACCTCGTCCACGAGGGGTACGGCCTCGACACACGGGCCATGTTCATCTGGTGGAGTGACTTCAATAACTCCAACGCCCCATTCCATCTCTTCAATTACAACTGCTCCAGCTGCGCCTCGATTGCGTTGATTCACGGCGGGGCCCGGCATTTTGTCCCCGAGTTGCCTCGCGAGGGGTTGATTCTCAAGCGGAACCCGAAAGACGTCGTGAAGTACGCGACAGATGTTCGCCGGGCCCTTCTGGATCTGGATGACGGGCGGCGGTGGGTCGAGCGGCAGCAGCTCCAGAGAGGTCAGAATGTCCACACGCTCTGGTCAGAGAACGAGTGGATGCAGGCCAGCAAGGTGACCGGTTTCGATCACCGTTACACCTCGCTGAAGCGGATCGATCAGGCGGTCCGAGAGTACAACCGGGAGAAAGCCCGGATGCCGGCGGCAGTCCGGATTCTCCGAATGGACTCGATCCTGATGCTCATCGGGCAGGTGGTTTCGGAACGGCCGACCAGCAAACGACTCGACGCACTCGCAACCCTTGGCAAGCAAGCGATCCAGGAAAAGCAGCGACTGCTTCCCTCCTACAACAACTCAACGTGCGACAATGCCGACGTCGGCACCCGGGAAGACAACCTTGCCATCGTCAACTGACGCGGCCCAGCCGCTTTTCGCTATTGCACCTTGAGGACGGCAAACTCCATCTCGCCGGACGGGAGCAGCAACGTCAGTAAGGCTCCCCGTTCGCGGTTGGCGGCGGCGAACGCATCGGCGAATTCTTTTGCGTTCGTCACCGGTGTTTTGTCCACCTTCACGATCACCCGGCCGAGCACGACCCCGGCTTCCGCCGCCGGGCCGCCCCGTTGCAACCCCACCACCAGCGCACCGACGGTCCCCTTCGGATACTCGAACCGGGCCGCTTCAGCCGGGGTCAGATCCGCGACCGTCATCCCGTGAAGCTCGAACTTCAAAACCTGCGGTTTCTCCGGGACGGTTTTTGCCCGGGGGTTGAATTCCTCGGGTTGCTCGATGACCGTGACCGAAACGGCGGTCGCCTTCCCGTCCCGGACATAGACGAGTTCCGTCTCTTTCCCGAGTGGCAACCTGGCGGTGATTCGCGGGACCGAGTTGGCGTCCTTGATGGCGACGCCGCCGATCGAGGTGATGACGTCGCCGACTTGCAATCCGGCTTTGGCGGCGGGGGTGTCGGCGAAGACCTTGGTGACGACGACACCGGTGCCTCGGGCCACGCCCGTCCGTGTGGCGGTGTCCTGGTCGAGTTCCTTGATGGAGACGCCGAGGTAGCCGCGCTTCACGACGCCGTTTTTGAGGAGATGACCGACGACTTCCTTGGCGAGGTTGCTGCTGACGGCGAGTCCGACCCCCTGGAATCCGCCGGAGCGAGTCTTGATCGCGGAGTTGATGCCGATGACTTTCCCATCGAGGGAAACGAGCGGGCCGCCGCTGTTGCCGGGGTTGATGGCCGCGTCAGTCTGGACGAAATCCTCGTACTGGTTGAGTCGCAGATTGTGGCGGGATTTCGCGGAGACGATTCCGTGGGTGACCGATCCTTCGAGGCCGAACGGAGCTCCGACGGCGAGAACGCGGTCGCCGACCTCCATCGCGTCGGAGTTGCCGAGTTCCAGGAAGGGGAGTGGCTTGCCGGCCTCGATGCGGATGACGGCAAGATCCGTCTTTGCGTCCCGGCGGATGTCTTTCGTCGAGAATTTCCGGCCATCGGTGAGGGCGACATCGACAGTGTCGGCACCCTCGACGACGTGGAAGTTGGTGAGGATGACGCCTGCGGAGTCGATGATGACGCCGGACCCGAAGCCGAGATTGGGGTCGTTCTTCGGGGCGGGTTGCTGGGCGGCCTCGAAGAATCGGCGATACTCGTTGGGCGTTCCCGGCGGAAGTTGCGACTGTTTCGGTGCAGGTTCGGCCGCTTTTTGCCCTGTGGTCCGGGCCTCGATGCTCAGGACCGCGGGCAAAACCCGCTTGACGACATCCCGGTAGCTGGTGAGTTCCGCGGGAACCGCTGGTGCAGGCGGGGCCGGCTGACCCTGCAACCCGGACACGGCCACCATCGCGGCGGCGCCGAGGCTGAAGCTGACCAGGGCGACGGGAAAGGGGAAGGTGCGTGGCATGGGTGCAACTCTCGGAGGTTTCCGACAGAAAGGATTCTACCACGGGAAGCGGCAATTCCGGAGCCGATGTGCTACTCTACGGGCACTTCCAGGAGGTTTTCCGATGCGCTCCGGATTCGCATGTGATCGGTTTGCTGGCGTGTTGGCGGTGTGTCTTCTCGCGGGTTCCGCGAATGCCCAGCAGTTCCGCCCGGTTCCTCCGCCGATGGTTCGACCGGTGCAAGTTCCACCGCCGCCGGTGAGCGTGCAACCGCCCAAGTATCAGACGGTGACGCCTGTCTCTGTTCCCCCGACCTACGTGCCGCCGTCGGACGCCACCGGCATGAAGGGTTTCTGGTGGATGTTCCTTGTGCCAACCATAATGTTCGTCGTTTCGGGATTTTTCTTCGGGCACGCGATCCTGAGCGCGATCGGCCGGCTGTTCCATCGCCTGCGAGCGCCATCCGATCCTGTGGCCGCGGCGTATGACGATCCGTGGATCCGTCAGGAGATTGCGCGTCGGCAGGCTGCGGAAGCGAGTGGAAATCCGGATCCGCCGACTTTCCAGCCCACCGCGACTCGCGGGGAACCGCCGACGATCAACCCGCGCGGCTGACCGGCTGCAGTGCCCGCCGGAACCGGCCCGGAATGACTCGGCGCTGGGTCGGTTTCTTCTCTTCCGGCTCCGGGCTTCGCAGCGTGTAGGCCGCACAAGCGGGGCACGGCCGGGACTCGATGGCTTCCCGCTCGTAGACGGACCAGTTCCCGACGACCTTCCACGTGTGGTTGCAAGCCCCGCACGTCACAATCCATGTCCCCACGATCCACCTGACCCTTGGGCCCGTCCCGACTGCCGCGAATGTCGGCGTCTGGGCCGGTACTTCCCTGTTTTGTCGGCTAGTATCCCGCCCCCGCAGAGCGACCGCCGCTCGTTGGGAATCCTCGGAACCCCCGGCACACCCACACTTCCCAGGCCGCAACTGGCACTCCGCCGTCTGAGGCGATGACCTCGACTGGCGGCTCCACCCGTTCGAAGACCTGGTCCATCTCAGGCATCCGGTAGCCGACGTACACGAACGTCCGGCCCCGGAACGCTTGCGCGTCCGCGATCGGGTTTGGTCGCCAAATATCGTACTGCGAGTGCCGATCCGTCAGGGCCAACCCGACGGCGTAAACTGGGGGGTTGCCCCGGCAGTAAAACGCGAGTTCCCCGGGAATCGACCAGCTCGAAGCCGCGATGATCGGATCTTCCCCATCTTCCCGGCGTACCCGCTCCCGCAGCCGATCTACCTCCGCTGCCAAGATCCGCCACCCGGCGAGCCGCGTCGTGGGGTCGAGTTGGCGAACCGGGGTGGGTTTGTCGGTTGTCGGGGCGGGGCAAAGTTTCGCAATCCGTGGACGCACGAGGGCTGGGTAACGTGCGCAGACTGTGCCGACGATTCCGAGGAAAACGGCGAAGATCAGGAAACGCTCAAAAGTTTTCGCCGGGATCCGCTGGCATGGCACCGAATCCAACCGAGATCGCAGCCAGACCCCGCCCAGCACCCAGCCCGACACAAACGCCGGTGCGGTCCAGTTCGCTTCCGCATTTCCCCGCACACTGGACACCGCGAAGAATAGCCACACCGGAACCGACATCCACCACAGGAACGCGAGGTGCGGATTCCGCACTTTCCCGGGTCGCAGATCAACCGCCGCCCACGCCCACACGACGAACCAGTACCCCAGTAGCACCCCTCCCTGCCCCGCGAGAAAGGCCAGCACCGCCAGCGGATCGACCAGCGGTTTCCCCGCTTTCGCGGTTCCCGCCAGTGCTCCGACATGTCGGAGCCCGATCCAGTCGTGATTTGCGTTCCAGACCAAGATGGGAATCGTGCCGAGGGAAGTGATCCCTACGAAAATCCAGAACCCGGTGCCACGCATTTGCGGGCGGAAGTCCCGGCAGGCGAGCAGGCAGAGCCCGACCACGCCGGGGAATCCCAGCATCGTGTACTTCGCCAGCACGCCGACCGCCGAGACGATCCCGGCAGCGACCCACGGCCAGGTTCCACCGCGGAAGATCGCCCGGTGTACCAGCACCGTCGCCCACGCCCAGCACGCCAGCAACGGCGAGTCGATGGTGATGAGCAATCCGGTGGCGGAGATGGCCGGCACCGTCACCCCCGCCGCCACGGTCGCCAGCGCAAACCGCTCGCTCCGGGTCACGCGGAATGCCAGCACATACACCGCAGTGAGCAACAACGCCCCGCAAACCACCGCCGGTGCCCGGACCGCGAGCACTTCCGAGCCCGTGGAGGCGATGCTGATGTCGGAGAAAACTTCGCAGGAACCGCGGATGAGCCAGGCGACGAGCGGCCCCTTGGAGTAGTACGACCAGTCCAGCGACCGGGACCAGTGCCAGTAGTGAGCCTCGTCCGGGGCCAGTTCCGCCGGGCAATCGTGGACGAGATAGGCAAGGTTGAGCGAAACCGTCGCAAGCACCAGCGGCGCCATCGGCAGGTGCCGGAACCGCGGCAACGCCGACCGCACTCCGGCAACCCCGGTTCGCGAATCGGCGAGTGGTTTCGAAACGGTCGCACCCAAACCGGTCACACGGTTCCCTCCGCCCGGCCAGAAGACTCGGTTCTAGCCCGGCAGGAAGGGAACGGTCAACCCGACGTTGGGTTCGGGGTGACCTTTGGATTTTGGCACTTTTCCATCTGCACTGACACAAACACTGACACTGTCACTGCTTTTCCGATCAGAACAGTGCTGGTGCAAAACCAAAATTTCGAGGGACACCATTGGGTTCGGGGTGCACAATTCGAGAGCGGGTGCAGATATCTTCGCCCGGGATTTCTCACCCCGGGAATCCGTCGTGGAGGCCCGGGATCGGGGGGTTGTCGGCCATCTGCATCACCTCTCGACTGACGCCGCGAGTGACGCGGAGTTTGCCGACATCGAAGAGTGTGTGCATGATCGTCCCGATGAGGTGCGACATCCGAACTGGCGTGGAATTGGGCTCGCCGCCGTTCGAAGAGGAGCGACCGATCACCTGTCCGGTCTTCAAGCCGCCACCCGACAGCAAAAGCGGTGCGAGGCTGCCCCAGTGATCCCGGCCGCCCTTCTTGTTGATCTTCGGGGTCCGCCCCATTTCGCCGCACGCCACCAGGAGAATCTTCTCGTCCAACCCGCGGGCCTTGAGATCGTCGAGGAAAACGCTCAGCGCGTGATCCAGCGGCGGGCCCATGTATGACATCCCCTCCTTGACATGGGCATTGTTCTGGTCGGCGTGCATGTCCCACACGAAGTTCGTGGTCACGGTCACGAACCCCGCCCCGCGTTCGCACAGCCGCCGGGCGAGGAGGAGGAGTTTCCCCAGTGAGCGGGCGTTGTCGGCGTAGTTTTTGTGGTTGTTCCACTTCTTGCTGATCCCGGCCACGTTCACCAGCGGGGCGGTGTCGTAGTCCGCGACCAGCTTCGGATCTTCCTTGGAGAGGTCGAACGCGTCGGCCGCACCACCGAGGAGCATGGCGAAGGCGGTCTTCCGGTTCGCATCCAGGCCGGAAGAATCGAGCCCCGCGTGGGCCGAGTCGAACGCGGAGAGCAAGGATCGCCGATCGCCCAGACGGTCGAGGGAAATCGCGAGCTTCATGTCCTTGCGGAGGTCCCCGTCGCCGTCGGGCTGGAATGGTGCGGACGCAGCACCGAACGGCCCTGCCGAGGCGAATTTCCCAAAATTCATCGTCCCCGCCTGGGCGTCCGGATCGACCGCCTTCGGGAACAGCAGCACGTTCGTGGGCAAACCCGTGGCTGGATCCGTCCCCCCGGCCGCAGAGGCGTACGCGGAACCGAGATTCGCGCCAAAGGAATCCTTCCCCACGATCGGTTTGATGTCATGGTTCCCGTCGCCGGTGGTAAACGACCGCACCACCGTGAGGCGATCCGCCCGCTTCGCCAGCTTCGGGAACGAGCCGCCAAACGTGACGCCGGGGAGGCAAGTGGGGACCTCCCCCGTGACCGATCGCACTTCCTCCGGTGCGGTCATTTTCGGGTCGAACGTCTCGAACTGGCTCGGACCACCGTGCAGGAAGAGGAAAATCACCGACTTGTCGGTGGTAGGCTTCCCTGCGGAAAGCGGGGCACCGGCAAACCCCGGATGTGCGATCGTCGCCCCACCCAGAGCCAAACTTCCGACGCGGAGGAACGTTCGGCGATCGAATCGGCGAGGATCCGAGAGGGAGAGCATGGGGTGCCTCCGGGCTGGGAAGAAGGCGGTCGAAACGTGCGGCAGGCGGGGAACCGACAGACCCAAGTTTGCCCGCAACCCTCCGCGGCAGCAAGCGGATTCTCAAGAACTCTGGCGTTTCGGAATCCTGCGGTGTCGGGTCCGGTCTTCTCCGGGCTGTGGGTTCTCGGTAAAGGTACAGTATCGCATCCGACCCCGCTGAGAGCCGGTATGAACGCCATCGGAAAGTTCTTCGTCAACGACTGGTACTTCGCCCTGCCGATGACGCTGATGTCGCTGGTCGCGTTCGCCCTCGTCGCCTGGCGGTTCTTCCTGAATCAGTCGGCGAAGACGGACATGGAGTCGTTTATCCCGGACCTGCAAGACGCGATCAAGAAGCACGGCGTTCCCGGGGCGATCTCGCTGTGCCGGGAGGAGAAGGGGGTTATTCCGCAATTGCTGTTCGTGGCCGGACTCGAAGCGTCGGGTCAGGGCATCGCGGCGATGCGGCGGAGTATGGCCTCGGCCATCGAACTCGAGATTTTGCCCCGGCTCAACTTCCTCCTCGCGATGATTCTCGCCATCGCGAAAATCGCCACCATGGTCGGACTTCTCGGAACCGTCATCTCGATGGTCCAGACCTTCTCCGCGATCGGCGATGCGAAAGGCGGCTCGGCTGCGACCAAGAACGTGACCGATCAGTCCGAGAAGATCGGGCTCGCGTTGTGTGCCACCGCGATGGGGTTGATCACCGCGATTCCACTGGTTTTCTGCCATGTCTTGTTCAAGGACTGGATTCACCGGTTCGAACTTCGCATGAAGTCGGCGGCGCAAAAGCTCATCATTCTGGTCCAGAACAAGGGGAACCTCCCGAACGCCCCTCCGGAAGGGAAACCCCCCGCCGCCGTTGCGACCGCCGCCCGGCGATAGTTCACGCCAGGATTTCCTTGACGACGTGCCCGTGGACGTCGGTGAGGCGGTAGTCTCGGCCCTGGAAGCGGAACGTGAGCTTGGTGTGGTCGAGCCCGAGGAGGTGGAGGATGGTCGCCTGCAGATCGTGGACGTGGACGGCTCCGTCGGTGACGTTGTAGCCGATCTCGTCGGTCTTGCCGTGGACGAAGCCGGGTTTCACGCCGCCACCGGCGAGCCACATCGTGTAGGCGTCGATGTGGTGATCCCGTCCGACGGTTTCGCGGGTTTCTCCCATCGGCGTCCGGCCGAACTCCCCGCCCCAGACGACGAGCGTGTCGTCGAGCAACCCGCGTTTCTTCAGGTCAAGCACGAGGGCCGCGCACCCCTGGTCCACTTCCTGGCAGATCTTGTCCAGCGGTTTGCCAAGGTCGAGGCTGCCGCCGTGGTGGTCCCAGTCGGTGTGGTAAAGCTGCACGAACCGGACCCCGCGTTCGACGAGCCGGCGGGCGAGCAGGCAGTTCGCGGCGAAGCTCGGCTTGCCCGCCTCGGCCCCGTAAAGATCCAGCGTTTCTTTCGTTTCCTTGGAAATGTCCATCAGTTCCGGGGCGGCGGTTTGCATCCGGTACGCCATCTCATAGGCCGCAATTCTCGTGTCAATTTCCGGGTCGCCAACCGTGGCCCGGCGGAGCTTGTTGAGATCCTTCACCGCATCGACGAATTCCCCTTGCTGTTTCGGCGTCACCCCCGGCGGCGACTTCAGGTCGAGGATCGGGTTCGCGCCCTTCAGGAAGGGCACACCCTGGTAGGTGCTCGGCAGGAACCCGGAACCATACAGCGATGCCCCGCCGCGGGGACCCCGTGGCCCGGATTGCAGCACCACGAACCCCGGAAGCGAGTCGCTTTCCGACCCGATTCCGTAGGTCACCCACGCCCCCATGCTTGGACGACCAAACTGCGGCGAACCCGTGTTGACGAAGCACTTCGCCGGACCGTGGTTGAATACATCCGTCTTCATCCCGCGAAGCCAGCACACCTCGTCGACAATTTTCCGCGTGTGCGGCAGCAATTCGCTGATCGGCATCCCGCAGTTCCCGACCGTCTCGAACTTCCGGTTGCACCCGAGAACCTTGGCCGTCCCCTTGATGAACGCGAACCGTTTCCCCTTGGTGAACGATTCCGGCACCGGCTTGCCGCTGAGTTCGTTGAGCGTCGGTTTCGGCTCGAAGAGTTCGAGCTGGCTCGGTCCGCCGGCCATGAACAGGAAGATGACCCGCTTCGCTTTCGCGGGGAAGTGCGTCTTCGCGGTCGCCCCCACCGCTTCTTTTTGCAGCAGCGACGCCAGCGCCACCGAGCCCACCCCCACCCCGCAATCGCGGAAGAAGTGCCGGCGAGTCTGGTGCAAGGTGGCCATCTCAGAACCCGGAGAGGCGGGAAGTTCAGAGTTCATGGGAATCTCTCGTCAGAGGCGGAGCAGGTCTGGATCATACCACGGGCGCAACTTCGGAACACGGGAGCGGCCTGGGAATCCTCACTTCTCGAGCAGATAGACTTGACCCAGAAGCGGGAGCTTTGTTCCGCAAGAGAATTTCGCTGCACCACCGCCAGCCCCCGCATGGGTGGTGGAGTTTCGGTAAGGTTTCAACATTTCGGTTGACTTTGCCGATACGATTGAAGGGATTATGCTAACTTTGACGGACTTCTCCCGGACGCCGACTGCGTAGGAGCTCGCATGCATTCCTCCCGCTTCCGACCCTCGCTCACAACCCTGGAATCGCGAGAGAACCCGAGCATCACTCCCGGCCAGGTCTTCGAGGCGGCCTACAACGTCGACTGGAGCCAGGACGCGTTGCGGAACCTGATGGAAAATGCGGACTATCCGTTCGATCAGACGTTCTACACGCTCTTCCAACAAGTTCTGCCGCAAATCGCCGACCAGAACCGGGCGTCGGAAGCGATCCTCGCGGAATTCCAGATGCAACTGCAACTGGAGATGGGGCAGAACCCCGCATCGGTCGGGACGCTCGGCGTCTACCTCGACAAGGTCGTGCAGCTTCGCCAGTCCGCGGGGGTCAACGCGATCTATGCGGACTTCTTTGCCGCCCGGTTCGGTGCCCCGCCAAGAACGACGCCGACCCCCACGACCCCCACAGATGGCGGAACCACCCCGACCGATGGCGGCAGCACCCCGACCGATGGGGGCTCCACACCAACGGATGGCGGATCGACCCCGACCGATGGCGGCTCAACGCCGACCGAAGCACCACCCCTGAGCACCACGATTCCGACGGTCCAGGGGACACCCGATGCGAACGGACTGATTATCCAGGACCTGTTCGTTGGTTCCGGTGCGACTGCCAAGGTCGGAGACACGATCACCTTCGATTACATCGGCTTCAAGGTCTCCGACGGTTCCGTGCTCGATTCGAGCCAAATTCAGGGCCAGCCCCTCCAGTCGGTTCTCGCTTCGGGGTCCCTGATTCAGGGCTTCGTGCAGGGCGTACCCGGCATGCAGGTCGGCGGCGTCCGGCGGATCTACATCCCCTCGGCGCTTGCCTACAACAACGGCGATCTGGTCTTCGAGGTGAAGCTCAACTCGATCCCGTAATCGCGTCGAAAGTCTGGATATCTCGGCCAACCCTCGCCACCCCCGAAACGACCCGGGGGTGGTCCCGTTGGGATGCATTTCCACTCTGGCCTGAAGCTTGCACATCTTCGGCGACGGACCGGGTTCCACACCCGCGACTTCGCCCGATTCCACCCGACCACTAGATTGACCCCTGCCCCCGCTGGTCGGCGTCCCGTTTTCCGCGCATCGAGAATGGTCATGGATTCCACCGCTACTCCGCAAAACCGCCTCGCCAGCGAGACGAGCCTGTACCTCCGGCAACATGCGGGCAACCCGGTCGACTGGTTTCCGTGGGGTCCGGAAGCCCTGGCCAAAGCTCGGGAACTGGATCGGCCGATCTTCCTGAGCGTCGGCTACTCCGCGTGCCACTGGTGTCACGTGATGGAGCACGAGTGCTTCGAATCCCCCGCGGTGGCGGCGGTGATGAACCAGCACTTCGTGAACATCAAGGTCGACCGCGAGGAACGCCCGGATCTGGACCAGATCTACATGACCGCCCACCAACTGCTCACGCGGGAAGGTGGCGGCTGGCCCCTGAGTGTCTTCCTCGCCCCGGATTTGACGCCGTTCTACGCCGGCACCTACTTCCCGCCTGACGACCGCTACGCTCCGCATCGCCCGGCGTTCCCGAAACTCCTCAAGGCAATCGCCGACGCCTGGCAGACGAAACGGGAACAACTCACGTCCATCGGCAAGCAGGTCGCCGACCACCTCCGCGATCGAAACGACGCGGGAACCGGTGACGGCCCGCTGTCACCGGAACTCCTGGCCGGCGCCGCTCGCGCGTTGAAGCGATCCTACGACCCGATCCACGGTGGTTTCGGGAGTGCCCCGAAGTTCCCGCACGCCCTCGAAATTGCCCTACTGCTGCGGCTCTCGAAGCGATCCGATTCCCGCGAACCGCTCGGAATGGCCCGCTTCACACTCGAAAAAATGGCCCGCGGCGGGATGTACGATCAGGTCGGCGGCGGATTCCACCGCTACAGCGTCGACGCGAAATGGCTCGTGCCGCACTTCGAGAAAATGCTCTACGACAACGCGTTGCTGGCGGGGGCGTACGTCGAAGCGTTCCAGGAAACACGCGACACTTTCTTCCGACAGATTGCCGAGGAAACGCTCGATTACGTGCTCCGGGAAATGACCGCACCCGGCGGCGGCTTCTTCTCCACCCAGGACGCCGACAGCGAGGGGGTCGAGGGGAAATTCTTCGTCTGGACCCCCGACGAGATCGACGCCATTCTCGGCTCCGAACTCGGAGCGTTCGCCCGGCGGGTGTGGGGCGTCACGGAACACGGAAATTTCGAGGAGAAGAACATCCTCTTCCGCTCACGCTCGGATGTGGAAGACGCCCGGATCGCGGGGCTGGAAATGGATGCGTTCCGGGCCCGGTTGGCGGAGGCGAAACAGAAACTGTACGCGGAACGGGCGAAGCGTGTCTGGCCGGCTCGGGACGAGAAAATCCTGACGGCGTGGAACGCGCTCATGATCTCGGCGTTCGCGAAGGCCGGGGCGGCGCTCGACAACCCGCGGTACACCACCGCCGCCACCACCGCGGCCGACTTCGTGCTCACCAACCTCCGATCCCCGGATGGCCGGCTCTTCCGCACCTGCGGTGTCGGCCAACCCGCGAAACTCGCTGGCTACCTCGAAGACTACGCCTACCTCGCGGACGCCCTGGTTTCCGTCTACGAGGCCACCTTTGATTCCCGCTGGATTCGGGTCGCCGTCGAGACCGCCGACGCGATGATCCGGCACTTCGCGGACGATTCCGCCGGCGGGTTCTTCTACACCGCCGACGATCACGAGCAACTGCTGGCTCGCACGAAAGATCTCCACGATGGCTCGGTTCCGAGCGGAAACGCGATGGCGGTGTCGGCTCTGCTCCGTCTGGCGGCTCTGACTGGCCGCACGGATTTCCGCGAACAGGCGGAGCGTGGCCTGCGGGCGTACCGCGATCTCATGGCCGACCATCCCTCCGCGGCGGGGCAGATGCTCAACGCCCTCGATTTCCAACTCGGCCCGGTCGACGAGATTGCCCTCCTCGGAAAAGTCGGAGACGCGGAAACGCAGCGAGCGATCCGTGCGGTTCGCTCGAAGTTCGCGCCCAATCGCGTGGTCGCGTTCCACGATCCCGCAGCCGGTCATCCGCCGCGGGAACTGGCGCTTCTGACCGGGAAGTCGAGCCTGGGCTCGGTGACGATGTACGTCTGCCGAAACTTCGCCTGCGAGGCACCGATCGTGGGAGCAGAGGCAATCGAGGCAGCGATGTGAACCGGGAACCGGCAGGGGTGCCCACATTCCACGCGATTTCCCGGGGGACCGTCGACGACCCCCGGGAATTCCGCTACTCCAACTCTGTTCTCGAATCTCACCGCCTCGGTAGGAGCCGTCCGTGCTGGTCGTCGGCCGTCGGCAGTTTGCCTCCCAGTTTCGATGGTTCCTCTTCGCCCTCGTCCTCACGGTCGGGTCAGGCGGATGGTACGCCTACGAGGCCTCCGAGCCGGGGCGCGAACTCCCGGGGGGCGGCTCGCAAATTGGCCTGGTGCTGGGCATTATCGGGGCGGCGATCATCCTCTTCGAGATGCTCATCTGGCCCCGGAAACGGTTCGCGAAGTTCCGGACGCTTCCCCTGATCCGCACCAAAATCTGGATGCGAGCTCACATCTGGCTCGGGCTCGCGTGTGTGCCGATCGCGATTCTCCACGCCGGATTCCGCCTTGGCGGCTCCCTGACGACGACGCTCATGGTGATCTTCGGGATCGTGATCCTCAGCGGAATCTGGGGCCTGATCCTGCAGCACGTCATTCCCCGGCTGATGCTGGAACTCGTGCCGGAAGAGGTGCCCGAGGCGGAAATCGAGCGGGTGATGGTGGCCCACACCCGGGAATTCGAGCGAGTTTTGGCGGTCGACCGGGGGAAACTCGGCGGCCCGGAACTGCCGGGAACCGATGTCATCGGGCGGTTCTTCGAAGAAGAAGCGCGAGGGTACCTGCTCGGGGAATCTCGCCCGCTGAGTCTGCGGTCCGCCCGGCGATCTGCCGCCGTCTTCGAGTCCCTGAGCATCTCGACGCCGGCTTCCTGCCACCCTCGCCTGGAAGAACTCCGGTCTCTCTGCGTCCTCCGCCGACAACTCGACATCCAGGCCCGCCTCCACCGCTGGCTGCACAACTGGATCCTCGTCCACCTGCCGCTTTCCGTGGCCCTTGTCGGATTGCTCGTCGCCCACATCTACACGGCCTTGCGGTACATCTGATGTCGCGCACCATATTGACAGCAGAATCGTTACCAAATTGTCGCCGGATGGATCTGGCTGCTTGAACCGGCGGATTCCCGAATTGCCAGGAATTTTGGAGTGCGGTTCCGCGAGGTCTTCCACCGCGACATTCTTGCACTGGGAAGGTTCTCACGGCAGAAAAGTCCATCGTGGCTGGCGGGTTTCGGACTCGACCAGCCAGCGTTCGAGAGGAGTGCGATGGCCGAGACGAAGTCGTAGCCCATCTCGCAGCCTGTCAGGCGAAGATGTCGCTGGTGGAGTCGCCGGCGGGGAAACGCATCTCGTGGGCGCGGACGGGGCCGTCGGGTTCTTTGCCGAAATCGACGAAGAACTTCTCGACCCGCTTCAATCCGCCTTTGGTCGTGTCGCAGTCGAACTGCATCATCCACGAACCTTCTTTGGGGAACTTTGGGTAGAACTGGTCGTCCCAGGTGCTGTAGAGGGAGTTGGTGACATAGAGGCGTTTGCCGTCGAGAGAAAGTTGGAGCATCTGGGGGCCGCCGACGTACATCTGGCCCTTGAGGCCGGCGATGGGTTTGACTTCCACCTCCTTGGGGTGGGCCGGGTCGGAAACGTCGTACTGGCGGATGTCGCCGTGAAGCCAGGTCGAGAGGTACAGGAATCGGTCGTCCAGGGAGAGGACCAGATCGGTGATTCCGGGCGGAACGGCGTTTTTGCCCTCGACCCAGGCGGGGATGCGAATGACGGGCTTGGCGTCCCACTTTCCGTCTTTCTGGTGAACGTACCAGACGGTGCCGCCCACGGCGGATGCGACGAAGGCGTGAGACTTGGCGGGGTCGTGGGCGAAGCGGATTTCGAGGGGGAGAAGGCCCTGCTCGCCGAGGTCGAGGGATTGCAGGATTTTGCGGGCTTTCCAGTCCCAGACGTGGATCTGCTGGCCGTACTTTCCGGCCTGAATGTCCTCGGGTTTGAAGCCGGCGCGGAACGTCGTGGGGGCGGCCCATTCGCTGGAGAGCATCACGTTGGCCCGGGGTTGATACCAGAAGTCGTAGTTGAACTTCATTCCGGTCGTGCTCGCTTCCCAGCGGCCGCGAGGCTCGAAATCGTCGCCGAGGATGAGGAAGCCGCCAGGGGCCTTTCCTTTGGAATCGCCCAGCATCGAGAGCATGATCGTGCCGTCCGCCAGGCAGTGGACGGTGTGCGGCGTCGAGAGATCGGTCTTTTTGGCGATCGTTTCCGGCTCGATGACCTTGTGCATCTTCAGGTCACGCGGGTTTTTCGCATCGATGATGTGGATTCGACCCGACTTCAGACCGGGGACGACCAGATAGCGGCGATCACCGGGTTTGCCGTGGCAGGAAGAGCAGATGTTCCACCCGAAGTGGTGCAGTTCGTCGCCGAGGTTCGGCATCCGGAGGCGATGGACGACTTTGCCGTAGGTCGTGGAAGTGGGATCCACATCCACGACGGCGAGGTAGTCGGGTTTCTTCGGGTCGATCGAGACGCAGGTCACGAAGAGCACGGTTTCCCGGGGGGATTTCATCGCCTCCGCGGGCGAGGCAAACCCCGGCGTCTTCTCCTCCGCCCCGTGGAGCGAAGCAACGGCGACCGGCGCGACGGCAGCAGCGGACGTGTGCAGGAATTGACGGCGGTTCACGGGTCGTCTCCGGGAGAAGGAAACCGGAAAGTGGATTGCCACCGGGACACTATAGCCAGGACCACAGCATCGACCCACCCCCCCGGAAGTGCCCGGAAGTGCAACCGTCTCGGGGAACATCTGTAACTCCCACCGTTGACGGATCACCTCGCGTCCCGCACCATGAACCAAACCTTTCCGTTTCCGATCCTCTCCGCGAAGGAGTTCCGCGGAATGCTACCGCTTCCCAAATTCGTTCTCGCTCTGACCGCGATGTTCGCGGTCGGGCTCACCAGCTTCGCCGACGACGCGAAGGGGCCAACCCTCCCCAAGGGGGTGACGAAGGTCACCACCGTCGAGGGAATTTCCGAGTACAAGCTCGAGAATGGCCTGCGAATCCTGCTGCTGCCGGACCAGTCGCAGCCCAAGGTCACCGTCAACTGCACCGTTTTCGTCGGTTCCCGGCACGAGGGGTATGGCGAAACGGGGATGGCCCACCTTCTGGAGCACATGGTCTTCAAGGGCTGCCCCAAGTTCCCCGCGGTCCCGAAGGCCCTTGCCGAGCACGGTGCCCAGTTCAACGGCACCACCTGGGTCGACCGCACCAACTACTTCGAGACCATGGAAGCGACCGACGCGAACCTCGAATTCGGGATCGAACTCGAGGCCGACCGCCTCGTCAACAGCTTCATCAAACGCGAGGATTTGCTGAGCGAATTCTCCGTCGTTCGCAGCGAATTCGAGCGCGGCGAGAACGACACGAACCGCGTTTTGTACCAGAAGATGCTCTCCACCGCCTACGAGTGGCACAACTACGGCAAGTCGACGATCGGCAACCGCACCGACATCGAGCGGGTCCCGATCGACAATTTGCAGGCCTTTTACAAGAAGTACTACCGGCCGGACAATGCCCTCGTCACGGTGGCCGGGAAGTTCGATGAGTCGAAGGCTCTGGCCCTGATTGCGAAGTATTTCGGGCCGATCAAGAAGCCGACCGACCCGATACCGGCGACCTACACCGAGGAACCGCCGCAAGACGGGGAGCGGATCGTCAGCCTCCGCCGGGTCGGAGAGGTTGGCGGCGTCGGGGCGGTCTACCACGTTCCCGCGGCGGCCCACCCGGAATTCCCGGCCGTCGAGGTTTTGACCCAGATCCTTTCTTCCGAACCGACCGGTCGGCTCTACAAGAACCTCGTCGAAACCAAGAAAGCCTCCAGCACGTTCGGGTTCACCTTCAACTGGCACGACCCCGGCGTGATCGTCGTCGGGGCCCAGACGGAGCCGGAAAAAATCGCGGAACTGCAAACCGCGATGATCGACACACTCGAGAAAATCGCCGACAAACCGATCACCGCCGCGGAAGTCGAGCGGGCGAAGCGGACGCTCCTGAAGCAACGGGAGCAGGTGCTCTCCAACTCCCAGAGCTTCGCGATCAGCCTCAGCGACTGGGCCGGGTGTGGCGACTGGCGGCTCTTCTTCCTCCACCGCGATCGGCTGGAAAAGGTGACCCCCGAGGACGTCAACAAGGCCGCCGAGAAGTACCTGATCCGCTCCAACCGCACCCTCGGTGTCTACCACCCGACGAAGAAACCCGAACGGGCCCAGGTCCCGGAATCCCCGGACGTGACCAAGCTCGTCGCCGGCTACGCCGGTCGCGCCGCCCTCACCGAGGGGGAAGCTTTTGACCCCACCCCGGAAAACGTCGAGGCCCGCGTCAATCGCGGCAAGATCGGTCAGGTCGAGTATGCGTTTCTGCCCAAGAAAACCCGCGGCGAGACCGTCAACTTCACGATCACCCTCCGCTTCGGCAACGAGGAATCCCTGAAGAAACTCACCACCGCTGCCGATTACGTCGGGGCGATGATGATGCGCGGAACCAAGAACCGGACCCGCGAACAGATCAAGGACGAACTCGACAAGCTCAAGGCGACCGTGAACATCAACTCCGGCCTGGGCAACGTCTCGATCGCCGGCCAAACCAAGAAGGCGAACCTCCCGGCCGTGCTCGCCATCCTTCGAGAAGTCCTCCGCGAGCCGACCTTCCCGGCCGACGAGTTCGACGTCCTCAAACGAGAGGAACTCGAAGGATTCGAGAAGGCGAAAACCGATCCACAGCAGCTGGCGGTCAACGCGCTTCGCCGGAAGGTCGATCCCCACCCGGCCGACGATGTCCGCTACCAGCCGACCATCGAGGAATCGATCGCACGCAACAAGGCGCTCACCATCGACAACGTCAAAGAGGTCTACAGCCAGGTCGGCGGCGTCGGCCAACTCGCGATCGTCGGCGATTTCGACCCCGAGGCCGCGATGAAGGAACTCAACCCGATCTTCGCTGACTGGGAATCGAAGACGCCCTACAAGCGGATCGACAACCCGTCGCAAAAAGTGGCCGGGTCCACGGAGAAAATCATCACCCTCGACAAGCCCAACGCGGTGTACGTTGCCGCCCTGGGGCTGGCGATGAAAGACTCCAACCCCGACTACGCCCCGCTGGCGATCGGCAACTACCTCCTGGGCGGTGCCCCCCTCGCCAGCCGCCTGAGCAACAAAATCCGCGGCAAGGATGGCCTGAGCTACGGCGTCGGGTCCCAGGTCCAGGCCTCCGCGACCGAGGATTCCGGGTTGTTCCTGATGTTCGCCATCGCCAACCCCAAGAACATGCCCAAGGTCGAGGACCTGATGCTCTCCGAACTCAAGGGCTTCGAAACCGACGGCGTCAGCGAGGACGACCTGATCAAGGCGAAAAAGGGGTATCTCCAGTCGATGCGCGTTGCGCGCGGAAACGACTCGACGCTCGCCCGGCAGCTGGCCTCCGCCCTCTACGCCGGCCGCAAGTTCGACTACTACGCCGAACTCGAGAAGCGAATCGACGCGGTGGAACCCAAGGACATCACGACCGTATTCGGGAAGTACGTCGACCCGAAGAACCTCACGATCGTCGTTGCAGGCGACCTCAACAAGAAGGATCCGCCCAAAGACGAGCCGAAGAAGTAAATCGCCTTACCGGTCGCAAGTCGGCAACCCCGGCTTGCGACCTCCGATTTGGACATGCGACTTGCAGACTTGTGACTGGACGGAGAGATGACCCCTGATCGCCCGGTTGACAATGCCCCGTATCTGTCGATGACCCACGCGGGGCTGACCGTCGAGGGGTACAGCCGGGCTGCCGTCCAGAGCTACTGGCGGATTCCCGAACTCAAACTGGGCTTCGACCTCGGTGCCCACCCGTGGGATTTCATGGGGACGGCATCCTGGTTCCTTTCCCACACGCACCTCGATCACGTCGCGGCACTGCCGGTCTACGTTGCCCGGCGACGGATGATGAAGATGGAGCCGCCGACGATCTACCTTCCCGCGGAGGCGGTCGAGGATGTGCGGAAACTCCTGATGATCATGCAACGGCTCGACCGCGGCCGGCAGGTTTGCGAACTCGTCGGTGTCGAACCGGGGCAGGAAATCGAACTCTCCCGCGAGCACGTCGTCACAGTGTGGCCGACCGTGCACACGATTCCATCGCGCGGTTTCGTCGTCTGGGAACGTCGGCAGAAACTCAAGGAGGAGTATGTCGGCCTGCCGGGGGACCGCATCCGCGATCTCCGCCTTTCCGGGACGGCGATCACCCGCGAAGTCCGGATGCCGCTGGTCGCGTACACCGGCGACACGAGCCCCGCCGGGCTCGACGCCTGCCCCGCGGCCTTCGAGGCGAAAATCCTCCTCACAGAGATGAGCTTTATCCGGGCGGCCCACCGGCGGGACAAGATTCACAAGTTCGGACACATGCACCTGGACGATTTCCTGGAGCGGGCAGATCGGTTCCAAAACGAAGTTATCGTGGCCGGCCACTTCAGCACACGGTATCATCCGAACGAGGTTCGGCGGACTCTCGACACGAAACTTCCGCCCGCCCTGAAGGCGAAGATTCGGCTTTGGATTTGACGGAGCTTCGAGATTCACCAGGAGGTCGCTCATGCCGGCACTCGCAGAAGAGGTCCACGAGCTGGTCCAGGCTCGGTGCAAGATCGGCGACACCCACGCGGAAAAGGGGAACTACGAGGCGGCGCTCGACGCCTACTGGGCCGCGTGGGACTTGCTTCCGGAACCGCAAACGGAGTGCCCCGCCGCCACCTGGATACTCGGCTCCATCGGCGACGCCAACTTTCTCAGCCAGGATTACACCGCCGGCCGGGACAATCTCTCGATCGCTCTGACCTGCCCGGACGGCGTCGGGAATCCGTTTATCCACCTCCGTCTGGGGCAGTGCGAGTACGAACTCGGCGACTACAGCCGGGCCGCGGACAACCTCACCCGGGCGTTCCTGGCCACGGGGCCGGAAGTCTTCGCGAACGGGGGGCAAAAGTACCTGGAATTCCTCAAGGCGTTCCTCGAACCCGCCGTCACTGCCGAGGCCGCCGAGCAGAACTGACGGTCCACCTTCCCCCTGCGACTCGCGGAGCGAGTCGGCTACTTTCTGCGACTCGATCCCTCCGGAGCCGAGTGGATGTCCCATCCTGCCCGCATCTGGTTGACCCGCCACGCCGAAACCGCCACCCCCAACCTGTTCCACGGCTACGAATCCGACGTCGGCCTGAGCGAGCTCGGCCACCGGCAGGCCCTCGCGGCGGCGGAGTGGTTCCGTGACAAGAACCTGACCGCCGTCGTCTCGTCCGGAATGGCCCGAGCCCGCGACACCGCTTCGCCAATCGCCCGAGCCTGCGGAGTTCCCCACCTGATCGAGCCCGACCTTCACGAGCGGAAAGTCGGCGACCTTTGCGGCGTCGGGTTCTCGATGGTCGAAGGACCTTGGGCGGAGACGGTCGCGAAATGGTCGGCCGGGGAAACCGCATACACCACGCCGGGGGCGGAATCGTTTGACCAGGTTCGCGACCGCGTCGTCGCCGCCTGGGAACGAGTCGTCGCCGGGCATTCTGGGGGAACTGTGCTGGTCGTCGCACACGGGGTGGTGGTGAAAACGCTGCTTCTGACGCTGCTTCCGGGGTGGAACGCGACTGGGTGGGTGAAACTGGGCCGGGTCGCGAATCTGTCGGTGACGGAGCTTCTCCCGGCGGACGGCGGAAAATGGCGAGCGGAAACCTTGCTGCACCTTCCCCCGCCGGTAAGTGCCCTCAACGCCGGGGAACCGACGGGAATCGGCCCCAAACCCGTGAAATCCGAGGCGTGACCGTCGGAACCCATCGCTTGAGCGGAATGGGAAGTTCTCGGAGATACTCCTGTTGACAGGTTCCGATGAAGTGGTCCGGTCGGCATAACCGATACCTCTTCTCAGAACGAGGCCGCAACCCGCAGCGGCCACCACGTCGAACGGAGGCGTCCATGACAGGGCAAGAGGTGCTGGTGCCGACCAGCGAGATGGAAGCTCTCCGGCAGCAGTTGCTCCAGGCCCAGCGGCTCAGTAGCGTTGGCGAACTCGCTTCCAGCGTCGCCCACGAGTTCAACAACATCCTCACCACCATCATCAACTACTCCAAAATGGGAATGCGGAGCACCAACCCGCAGACCCAGGCCCAGGCCTTCGAAAAAATCCTCCGCGGCGGCCAGCGGGCGGCGGCCATCGTCAACAGCATGCTCGGATTCGCCCGCAACGGATCCACCCACCGCGAGCCGACCGACATCGTCCATCTGGTCGAGGAAGCCCTCCTGCTCACGGAAAAAGACCTGAGCAAGCACCGAATCCATGTCGAGAAACGCTTCCAGGGCCGGCCGATCGCCTACGTCGTCGCCGGGCAAATCGAGCAGATCCTCGTCAACCTCGTCATCAACGCCCGGCAGTCGATGCCCAACGGCGGTCGGCTCAAGGTGGAAGTCCGCGACAACACGGACGGCGAAACCGTCGAGGTCAAGATCGCAGACACGGGGGTCGGGATCGCCCCGGATAACCTGCGGCAAATCTTCGAGCCGTTCTTCACCACGAAAACCCCCGACGAGTACGGCCGGGGCGGAACCGGGCTCGGGCTGAGCGTCTGCCGGCAGATCATCGAACAACATCACGGCCGGATCCGCGTCGAGAGTGTCGTCGGGAAAGGCTCCACCTTCACCGTGAAGCTTCCGAAGCACCCGCCGACCGAGTGATGCCACCATCGCCGGGACTTGGGAAACTCGACGGAACCCATGCCACCGCCCCCTGCCACCTTCGAAATTCTGGGGGCAATGATCACCCCCGCGGTGCTGATCTCCGCATCCGGAACGCTGGCGCTCTCCACCTCGAACCGGCTGGCCCGCGTTGTCGACCGGGTCCGCGTGCTGGCGAAGGAAATCGAGACCACTTCCGCCAACTCGGCCTCGGACCCGGTTCGAATCGAGCGGCGGGAGCACGTGTCGCTGGAGATCGGCGACCTCACCATCCGGATCCGGTTGTTGTGGTCGACGCTGACGGCCCTCTACGCGGCGATCGGTTTCCTCGTCGGTACCAGCCTCACGATTGGACTGACGACGGCCCTCGTTCCCGGGCTGAGCTGGGTCGCAGTGCTCCTCGCTCTGATCGGGGGCGCCGCGCTTTTTCTCGCCAGCCTGATGCTTCTGCAGGAAACCCGCGTCGCGGTGAAATCCTCTCTGCGAGAAATGGATCAGGTCCGTCAAACCATGTCGCGAACCGCGGGGTGATTCCGGTTCGAAACTCGCCTCTTGCGAAGATGGCTTCGGTCGGCGAAGATAGTACTACCTGCCTCCGGACCGGTGGATGCACCGGCCGTCTCGATTCGCCTGACCCCGCTCTCCGAGGGCGTCCGACATGTCAGCTTCTCGCCCTGCCGTCACCGCGTTTCTGGTTCTTTTTGCCTCCACCGTCTCGGCGGCGGAACCTGCGAAGCCTTCCCGGGCAGCCTCGCCGTATCCACCCCGACCGGAAGCGGTGGCAGCGATCGCGATCCACCCGGCGAAGGTGGCCCTTCGCAGCAGTGACGAGACGGCCCAACTGGTGGTGACGGCGACTCTCACCGATGGTCGGTTGCAGGACGTGACGCACGCCGCCAAGTTTGCCGTCGCTGACGGGAAGACTTTCGCTATCACCGAAACCGGCCGGGTGTCGCCCCGCGGAGATGGCAGCAGCGAACTCGTCGTCACCTTTGCCGGGAAAACCGCAAGAATCCCGGCTTCCAGCGAGCGGTTTGCCGAGAATCTCCCCCTCAATTTCCCGAACCAGATCGAGCCGATCCTCACGAAGCTGGGTTGCAACGCGGGCGGGTGCCACGGGAAGCAATCGGGCCAGAACGGGTTCCGACTCTCCCTGCTCGGCTTCGACCCTGAGGCAGACTACGCCTACCTCGTCAAGGAAGGCCGCGGTCGTCGGCTCTTCCCCGCCGCCCCGGATAGCTCGCTGCTCCTCACCAAGGGGGCCGGCATCGTCCCCCACGGCGGCGGCAAGAAGACCGACCGCACCTCCGACGAGTACCTCCTCCTCCGAAGGTGGATCGCCGCCGGGATGCCCTACGGAACCGCCAGTGACCCCGTCGTCACCAGGATCAGCGTCTTCCCGGAATCCCGCGTGATGACCCGGCAGAACCAGCAGCAGATCGCCGTTTACGCCCACTATTCCGACGGAACCGTCGAGGACATCACCCGGCGAGCCCAGTACGAGACCAACGACCCGGAAATCGCCATCGTCGATGGGAACGGCCTCGTCCAGACGCAGGTACACAGCGGGCAGGCGGCACTGATGGCCCGCTACCAGGGGCAGGTTGTCGCCTTCCGGGCAACGGTTCCCCTCGGGCTCCCCACGCCCGCCTGGCAGTTCCCGGAACTTACCGTCGTCGACAAGCACACCGCCGCGAAGTGGAAGGAACTCGGCCTCGTTCCCTCGGAAATCTGCACCGACGAGCAGTACATCCGCCGGCTCTCGCTTGACCTCACCGGTACGCTGCCGACGCCGAAGCAGGTGATGGATTTCCTCGCCGACAAGTCCCCGGACAAGCGATCGAAACTCGTCGATCGGTTGCTCGATTCCCCGGAATACGCGTTCTACTTCGCGAACAAGTGGGCCGATGTGCTCCGCGTGAAGCGCCGCAACGAGCAGAACCGGGCAGCGGGCACATTCGCGTTCCACGCCTGGATCCGCGAGGCCATTGCCGCCGACATGCCCTACTCCGAATTCACCCGGCAGATCGTCGGCGCGACCGGCGACGAGACCAAGAACCCGCCAGTGGTCTGGTTCAAGGAAGTCGAGAAACCCGAGCAATTCGTCGACGACCTCAGCCAGGTCTTCCTCGGTCAACGGCTGACCTGTGCCCAGTGCCACCACCACCCGTACGAGAAGTGGAGCCAGGACGACTACTGGGGCATCGCCGGGTACTTCGCCCGGGTCGGCCGCAAACGGATTCCGCAGGCTGGCAAGGATCCCAACGCCGGCATGCAGGTGATCTTCACCGCCACCACGGGAAGCATCACCAACAAGCGGACCGGGAAGCCCGCGATCGCCAAGCCGCTCGACGGTTCTCCACTCGAATTCTCCCGCGAAGACGACCCCCGGCAGAAACTTGTCGACTGGATGACTTCGCCGACCAACCCGTTCTACGCCCGGGCCGTCGCCAACCGCTACTGGGCCCACTTCTTCGGCCGCGGCATCGTCGACCCCATGGACGACATGCGCGTCACCAACCCGCCGTCGAACCCGGAACTGCTCGATGCCCTCGCGAAGAACCTCGTCGACAACAAGTTCTCCCTCAAGGCGCTGATCAAGACCATCGTGAAATCGCGGACCTACCAGCTTTCCTCGGTTCCGAACGAGTTCAACAAGCACGACAAGCAGGCGTACGCCCGCTACTACCCGAAGCGGCTGCAAGCGGAGGTTCTGCTCGATGCGGTGAACCAGTTCGCGGACAGCCCGCAGGGTTTCAACGGGCTGCCGCGTGACAAGTACGCCCCGAACCGGGCGATCGAGCTTCCCGACGAGTCGTTCTCGTCGTACTTCCTCGACGTGTTCGGTCGGCCGCAACGGATCAGCGCCTGCGAATGCGAACGCGTCAGCGATGCGAACCTCGCCCAGGCCCTGCACCTGCTCAACTCAGACGAGGTTCAAGGCAAAATCGGTCGCGGCGGCGGCCGGGCCGACCAGCTTGCGAACCCGAAAGACACCCGCCCCGACACCGAGAAAATTGAGGAACTCTTCCTTTGGGCCTTCGCCCGGAAGCCGAGTTCCGACGACCTCCGCGCCGCCCTCGACCACCTCGCGAAGCACGACAAGTCGAAGAAAACCGCGTTCGAGAATCTGATCTGGGCACTCATGAACACGAAGGAATTCGTGTTCATCCAGTGACCCGGTTCGGCCCGGAGTTCGCGAAGATTCTTCACCCTTCCCTTGTTCGGGGCAGGGTTCATCGCGACAATTCCCCGATGCAGGCAACTGCATTCGTGGTGGGACCACCTCCCCGTACCCACACCTTGTCCGTCCCTCGAGCTCGGGGTCGTGCAGTGGGTCGCCGTAAACGCCATCTCGACGACGAAGATTACTTCTACGCGGAAGATCGAGTCAAGGGTCCCGCCCTGGCAATGCGGATCCTGGCACTCATCAGTGCCGCTCTGGTATTCGTGGGAATCGTGTTTGACCTCTGGCTGCTGATGAACCTGGAGGATGCTCCGGCTCCCCGCCGCGGCGGTGGCGGAGGCTCCGGGAAGGAATTCACGCTCATCTTCCGCCTGGGCTGGGGAATGCTCCTCTTGGGGTCGAACATTGCGACTTACTTCTGTGCAGAACAGATGCGAAAACTTCGCAGTTACGGGATGGCCCAGGCCGCGTGCGTTTTATGCCTGATTCCGTGCTTTGGGCCCTGCTTCATTTTCGGGATTCCCTTTGGAATCTGGGGGTTGATGGCACTCAACGACCGCGACGTGCACCGGGCGTTCCGTCGGTAGCGGGGTCGGCCACGAGTTGGAGTTGGTGATGCCCCGGTCCGCCGTGACGGTTAGACTAACGGCGGTTGCTTCTCCGACCGGAGGTTCGCCTCGAGATGAAGATTTTGCTTGCCAACCCCCGCGGGTTCTGTGCCGGGGTCAACATGGCGATCGATGCCCTGGAAACCGCTCTGCGAACTTTCGGGCCGCCGGTCTACGTCTACCACGAGATCGTCCACAACCGACCAATCGTGGAGCGGTTCCGGGCCAAGGGGGTCGTCTTCGTCAATGAGGTCGAGGAGGTGCCGATCGGCGGGACGCTGATGTACAGCGCGCACGGGATCGCTCCGGAAATCCGCTCGAAATCGGCGGCCCGCAACCTCCGGGCAATCGACGCCACCTGCCCGCTGGTCACCAAAGTCCACATGGAGGCGATCCGGTACGCGAAGGAGGGGTACACGATCGTCTACATCGGCCACGAGGGGCACGACGAGGTCATCGGCACCATGGGGGAAGCACCGGACTGCATGATCCTCGTCGAGAATGCGGAGGATGTCGACGGCCTGACGCTTCCCGCGGATGCGAAGGTCGCCTACCTGACGCAAACGACGCTGAGCGTGGACGAAACCCGCGTGGTGATCGATGCGTTGAAGCGGAAGTATCCGCAGATCGTCGCTCCGCACAAGGAAGACATCTGTTACGCCACCCAGAACCGGCAGGAAGCGGTCAAGGATTTGGTTCCCGAGGTGGATGCGGTGCTGGTTCTCGGGAGTAAGAACAGTTCCAACAGCAATCGGCTGGCGGAGATCGCCCGCGATTTTGGTCGGCCGGCGTACCTCATCGACACGGTCAAGGAACTCGACGATTCCTGGTTCAAGCCGACCGACACGGTCCTGGTCACTGCCGGGGCGAGTGCTCCGGAAGAGCATGTCGAGGCGTGTGTGGCGTACCTCAAGGCGACGTTCGGAGCGGAAGTGGAGCCACGGATCGTGCGGGAAGAGCACGTCCACTTCCCGCTGCCCCGGGAACTCCGCGTCGTGCCGGCGTGAGCTTGCTCACTCCCCGGCGGAGGCGGTGGTTCCGGGGGAAGGAATTTTCTCGGCCCGGAGTGCGAAGCTGGTCTTCAAGCGTTCGAAGTCCTTGGGGTCGGCCTTGGCCCAGCAGCGGTGGGCGATTTTGAGGTATCGTTCGGCCTCGTCGGTGCGGCCGAGCCGGGAGCAGAGGGCCCAGAGCCCGAGGGCTCCGCGGACGCTGCCGGTGTCGTGGGCGAGGGCTTCCTGGAAGGCTTCTTCCGCCTCGGTGGCCAACCCGGCTTCGAGGGCCCCGATTCCCCAGGCTTCCATGTGGTAGCCGCCGCCGGCCCAGGCGTGGTGGGAGTAGTCGGCCTTGGTCTTGTCAACGGCCTTTTGCAGGAGCTTCACTCCCGTGGCTCCCTCGCCGGTCGCACACTTCAGGCGGCCCTCCACTTCCCACAGGCGAAGATCCGCATCTTTCCCGGATTTCTTGCCCTTCTCCGGTTTCTGCAGGGAAGCGACCTCGAGCTTCGCCTGCTTCAGGTCGCCGCGTTCGAGGGCGAGGAGGGCGGCGAGGTAGGCGGACCGGGGCTTGTCGGTCTTGCGGTAGGTTTCGACGATCTTCTCCGCAGTTGGCCAGTCGTGAGTCGCGAGGGCCATCTGGAACCAGGCGGGGCGGAAAGTGGCCCGGTCGGTTTCCGGGGTGGATTGCAGAGCCCGGGCCTGGGCGAACCGGCCGTCGTGGACCAGCGAGCGGGAAAGGATCTCGAGATGGTGGATGTACTGATGATCGTCCGCTGGTTTGACGTCAACTTCGCGGTGGTAGGTTTTTTGAAGTTCGACCGCCCGGGCACTCCAGTCGGTGGTGTGCTCCCATTTCCCGATCCGCATGGCAAGGTGGGCTTGCATGTGGAACGCGTGCGGGATCCCGGGGGAGGATCGCATGTATCCCTCGGCGTACGGCCAACCCAGCGCCGGGCGACGGATGTTCTCGAAGAAGTGGACCAGTTCGTGGTTCGCCCCCGGGTGGTCCGGGTTGATCCGCAGGAGGGCCTTGTAGAACGGGGCCCCGCCGTTGGTTCCCTCGGCGATCTGAGCCCGCCAGAACCAGCCTTCCTCGTCGTCCTCGTACAGGGTCAGAAGCTCGTCGAGGGATTCCTGGGCTTTCTTTCGGCGGGCGTCGGGCGGGGTGTCGGGCCACATTCCCTTCTCTTGCAGCCGGGCCCGGATCAGCAGTTGCTCCCGGTGGTTGGATTTCGAGATCAGGTCCCGGGCCATCGCGAGGGCGGCGTCTTTTGCGGGAAGGGAGAAGCGATCGGGCAGTTTCCCGCGAGCCTGCACCCCGGCGATCGCGAGGAACGGTGCCGAGTCAATCGGCTTCGATTTCCCCCACTTGTCGAGCGAGCGGTGGAGCATGAGCCAGGCGAGGGCACAGTCGGGGTCGTGGGTCAGGGCGGTTTCGAAACTGCGGGCGGCTTCCATCCAGACGTAGGAGTAGAAGTACCCGAAGCCCTGGTCGCAGAGGTCCCGGCAGCGTGACGACGTCGTGCTGACGGGGTAGCGGTAGCCGCAAAGATTGGGGATGAGTTTCGCAGGGGCGAGGCCGGTGATCGGAAGTTTTGGGCCGGTGTCGGCGGGCGTCGATCTCGCAGACTCTCGTGGGATCGGGGCCAGTTCCGCGGCGGTGGCGAGGGTCGGGGAAAGGAGGAGCATTCCGGCGAGAAAGCGAGTCATGATGCGGGTCCCGAGCACCGGCGGGGTAGGAGTTGCAAGTTTACCCCGCCGGTGAGGATTCCGGAAGCGGCCAGTCCTGAAATTCCGGTGAGAACCCAGGTCCGCACGCCTCACTTCCGCCCGCGTCACTTCCGCGATTGCACGATGACGTGGACGCCCTTCTTGTTCGACGTGATTACGTCCGGCAGGCCGTCGCCGTTGATATCGTCGACCACGAACTGCGTGCCGATTCCGGAATCCTCGTCAATCACGACCGGCGTGAAGCTCACGATCCCGTCGCTGGTCCTGGACTGTTTCAGGAAATAGATCGTCGCGGGTTTGTCGGAACCGGGTTCGCTCAGGCCGTGCGAATACTTCCGTTTCCCGGTGACGAGGTCCTTCAGGCCGTCGCCGTCGATGTCGACGAAGTGGGCGGCGTGCGTCTCGGAGATCAGTTCCGGGAAGAGGACTTTCTTCTCGAAGGTGGGGTTGGCCTTGGGATCCTTGGCGGGGCGTTGTTTGTGCCACCAGATTCCGAACTTGTGTGCGGAGGTGCTGAGGACGTCGAGCTTGCCGTCGCCGTCCATGTCGAGGGTGTACATGTCGGCACAGGCGTCGCCGAGGCTGGCGGGGTGGAAGGTCCAGGGGGTTTTGCCGTCGGGGTTGGCGGGTTGTTCCCACCATCCACCGGTGCAGAGGACGTCGAGTTTGCCGTCGCCGTTGAGGTCGGCGACACCGAGCCCATGGGCGAAGCGGTGGGTTCCGGGTGCGGCCTTGCCGGTGGACGCGTCGCTGATCGGGTGCGGCTCCCACTTCGCGGTGGGGTCTTTGGGGTTCGGGGTGAAGTAGTACATCTGCCCGTCGTTTTCTTTCTTGGGGGGTTGGGCACCCATGATGAGGACGCGTTTGCCGGTGCCGAGGAGGTCGGCGTAGATCGGGGTTTCGTTGCAGGCGGAGGGCCAGATCTCGTGCTTGACCCAGTGGGTGGGTTTGCCTTCCGCGGTGGTGCCGAGCCCCTTGGGGTTTTCGAGCCAGTAGGCGGCCTGGCCGGGGAATCCAACCACGATCAGGTCCGGAAAGCCGTCGCCGTTGAGATCATCCGCCCAGCAAGCGAAGACCTGGCTGTAGTTCTTCAACCCGTCCTTGTAGTCCCCCGGTTTCTGCATCTCGTGCGGCTTCCAGTCCGGGGCTTCGTACCACATTTCCCCGACCAGAACGTCTTTCTTCCCGTCCTTGTTGACGTCCGCGATGGCGACTCCCTCGGAGCGGAATTTCGAATCCAGGACTGTTTTCGTCCAGGTGGGATCTTTCGCGAACGCGGGCAACGCAAGGACGCTGGCCGCCAGCACGAGAGCTTGGCGCATCGGGAGAACTCCTGCGGGGAAAGGGTCAGGCGGGGTTCCAGTGATTATGCGGGCCCCGCCGAGGCGAAGCAAGCGACGGAATTTCCCGTCATTTCACGGGCGGGATCCTTGAGTCACCCCGGAAATCACCGAAGAGCGATTTTTTTGGTCCTGCCACTAGACTCGCCCCCGGGCGAAGGGGATAAAGGGCCTCAACTGCAACCGCAGCCCCGAAACTCGTTGTGCCCCGCCCGGTGCACCCATGTCTAACGTCCCAGGTGACACGAAAGTCCTGCGCGATGGGGTCGCGACACCCAGCGCCGACGGCCACGGCCGGATGTCGGACAAGCACGCCCGTACCCTTGATGCGGTGCCGGCAACCGTGTTCCGGCTCGATCGCAACCTCCGATACGTGTACGTCAACCAACAGTTTGCCCAAACGACCGGCATTCCCTCGGAGAAGATCATTGGCACGACCATCGCCGACGCCGGGTTCGGCCGCGAATTGACGGAATCCTTCGAGAACTACGCCCGAAAACTGTTCGAAACCGGGGACCCTGTCGAGCACGATTTCGAACACGATGATCGGTGTTTCTACGCCCGCCTTTCTCTCGACCCGAGCGATGGCACGATCGTCGGTGTGGTCACCGATGTGACGCTCCTCAAGAAAACCCAGGCCACGCTGCGGGACACCGAGGTTCTTTTCCACACCTTCATGGACCACCTCCCGGCCTCGGCGTGGGTCAAGGATCAGGATGGGCGGTACGTTTTCGTCAATTCCACGGCGTCCAAAGCCCTCGGCATCCCGCCGGAGCAGTGGCTGGGCAAAACCGACAGCGACATCTGTCCGGCCGAACTCGCGGAGACCTACCTACGGAACGATCGGCTCGTCCTCGAAACCAACGAGTGCCTCCGCGTCCGAGAAATGGGCACCACCGCCGGCGGCCCACCTGCACCCGTATTCTCGATCAAGTTCCCGATCAACGACTCCAATGGTCGCCGATACGTCGGCGGTGTCGCCGTCGACCTCGCCGAACGCGAACAACTCGAGGAGGAACGCCGAAAGCAGGCCCAACTTCTGCAAACCCAGAAGCTCGAAAGTCTCGGGATGCTCGCCGGCGGGATCGCCCACGACTTCAACAACCTGCTGACGGCGATGCTCGGGTACGCATCCCTCGCCAGGATGCAGTTCGGCGAAAACCCGACGCTCGACGGGCATCTCTCGCAGATCGAGAAGGCGGCGGAACGGGCCGCGGAACTGTGCCAGCAGATGCTCGCCTACGCCGGCCGCGGCCAGGTCGCCGCCCGACCCACGGACCTCAACCGACTCGTCGCCGAGATGGGCCAGCTCCTCACCACCGCGATCTCCAAGAAGGTCGTCCTCCGCTACCAGCTCGCCGAGAAACTGCCCACGGTCCTCTGCGATC
This sequence comes from uncultured Alcaligenaceae bacterium, assembly GCA_964552815.1. Taxonomy (GTDB): domain Bacteria; phylum Planctomycetota; class Planctomycetia; order Gemmatales; family Gemmataceae; genus CAYUHJ01. The sequence continues at coordinate 113,193 of CAZKIQ010000006.1, forward strand.
CCACGCAGATTCGGCAGGTCGTGATGAATCTCATCACCAACGCCTCCGACGCGATCGGCGACCGAAGCGGACTCATCACCCTCACCACAGGAATGGTCGGGGCCGACCGCAAGTATCTCGACGAAATGAACGCGATGGATCTGCCCGAGGGCTGGTACATCTACCTGGAGGTCTCGGATACGGGGACGGGGATGTCGGACGATATCCGCCGGAAGATCTTCGACCCGTTCTTCACGACGAAATTCACGGGCCGGGGGCTGGGTCTTGCCGCGGTGCAAGGGATTCTTCGCGGCCACCGGGGTGCGGTGAAGGTTTACTCCCAGCCGGGCCGCGGCTCCACCTTCAAGGTGATCCTCCCCGCCCCAACATCGGAACCCGAGACGCCCGCGCCGCTGGCAGAGGATCTGGCACCGTTCGGTCGCGGGCGGGCGGTTCTGGTGATCGACGACGAGGAAGATGTCCGGGTGCTGGCGCGAAAAGTCCTGGAACTGGCGGACTTCCACGTGGTGCTCGCGGTCGATGGCCGGGCGGGGGTGGAGGTGTTTTGTGCAGACCCCGACCGTTTCGCGGCGGCCCTGGTGGATCTGACGATGCCGCACCTCAGTGGCGTTGAGGTGTTCCGGGAAATGCGGCTCTGCCGGCCGGATGTGCGGGTGATTCTGACCAGCGGTTTCGCCGAGGAGGACGCCACCTCCGGGCTCGAAGGCAAGGGCCTGGCGGGATTCGTCCGCAAACCGTTCCGACCCACCGATCTGCTGACCGCCATCCTCACCGCGATCGGCCCGTGAACCCTGGCAATCCAGAATCTCTCGGATTCACCGGGCCAGTCCGGCGGCGATCGCCGGGAACAGTGCGGTCAGATCCGCATCCACCTTCAACATCGACTGCCGCCAGTCCTCGTATTCTGTTCGAGGTTTGACAGCCCCCGCCAATGCTGCCGCGGGTTGGCGAGCCACCGGGGCTTTCGCGATCGGCGGCGGGGCCTTGGCCAGCAGTGCCAGCACCTGCGATCGATCCGCGTAGCCAGGGTTCCGGGCGACGATCTTTCCATCCGGCCCCGCGACCACGATCGTCGGGTAGGCGTCGATTCCGAGGGCCGAGACCAGCTTCGATTCCTGATCGCCGTCCACTTTCACCGCGATGAACTGATCGTTGACAAGTTTCACGACCCGGGGATCGCGGAAGGTGGTCGCGTCGAGTTTCCGGCACCAGACGCAAGCTTCCGTTCCGAAGTCGAGGAGGAGCGGCTTCCCGGTCTCCGCTGCTTCACGGCGAGCCGATGCGAGGTCGTGGCGCCAGCGAATCTCCTGAGCCGATGCCCGTGATTCCGCGAGGAGCACGATGCCGACCACAAGCAACCCGATTCGCGACATGCCGGTTCCTTCCCGAGGTGCTTCAACCCCGGTCGGACAATACCCGCACCCGGTTTGCGAGTCAATGCACCCGTGCCGGGAGGGTGTCCCTGCGGTTTGGGGCATCTGACGGGAGGGCGAGGCTCCCGCCGAGCCGGACTTCCAGCCCGAAATGGCTGCCCGGACCCCGGAAGTTCGGCTCGGCAGGAGCCTCGCCCTCCCGGTCGCCCCAAACAATAGGGACACCCTGCCCGGAGAATTGCTACCCTGGCTTACCGTGGAGCTTGAGCTCGATCCCGAAGTGGGGGGTGGCCGTCGCGATTTTTTGCTTTTCCTCCGCATCGAGCGGTGCGATCGGGGAAGACGGATCAGTCACGGGCCGACCAGTGTGCTTGAAGAGTGCTTCCATCCCGCCGGGTGCGACCAGGACAAGCATCTTCGCGGGTCGATCGCTTTCGTTGCGGAACCAGTGGGTGCTTCCGACGGGCATGTTCACGAACGCACCCGGCCCGGCGACGACCCGGCGGTCGTTGACGTAGACGACCACTTCGCCGTCGATGATGTAGAAGCCCTCTTCTTCGCGGGTGTGGAGGTGGGGTGGTGGACCGCCTCCGGGCGGGACGGTAGCTTCCCAGATGCCGTACTTCCCGTCGGTGAGTTCGCGGGTGGCGAGGAACCGGTACCGGTCTCCGGCGGCGTCAATCAGTTCCCCTTCGCCCGGCAAGACAATATGCGGTGATCGCTCGGCGGACATATCCACTCCCAGAAATGGTTCCAGCATCCCGCATCACGCGATGCCGACGGACTTCAACTTGTTCTTCGCCGCAGCCGCGAGCTTGGACCGGGGGGATTGTTTGCTGACGAGCTTCAAGACCTCCGCTCCGAACTCTTTCTCGGCCGCCGCCTTTTCTGCGAAGTGGAAGCCGAGATAGAACAGATCCTCCGGGTCGAGCCACTTCGATTTTTCGATCGCTCTCAAGGTCCCGTCGGAATCCTGGCTGACGGCGTGCTCGAACTGGCGGAGGCACGGGTCGGCGGCGCGGAAATCGACGGCGAGTTCCTTCCCCGAGAGCTTCAGCCCGCACATCGCCAGTTCCAGTCGAATTGGTAGGCCGACCGCCGGGTCGCGGGCCAGAAGTTTGAGATACTTCACGGCGGATTCGAAATCTTTTTTCTTTCGGCGAGCGACGGCGTGATCGTGGATGTGGTCGCGGAGCCCGGCCGCGTCCGCTTCGCGGAGGAGGAAGAGCAGCGCGTCCGCCCGGTGGTCGTTGGATTCGAGGAACTCGCAGGCCTTCTCGAAGAGTTCTTCTCGAAGTTTCGGTGCGAAGCCGGCCGCGAACGGGGCAATGGAGCGGGCCAGGGACCAGGCGTCGTCCGTCGTGGAGGCGGTCAAAACCGCATCGGCGAGGGCTTTCCGCCCGTGTTCCATCAGCGCGAGTTTGCTCCGGGCGGCATCGCGGAGGGCTTTGTCCGGGTGGGAAAGTTGGTCCATCAACGCATCCGCGATTTCCGATGTGTCCCGCGGGCCGATCTTGTCCAGTGCGAGTCGGCGGGCGGCGACATCCGGGGCGGAAAAGAGGGCCATCCATTCCGGAACTTGCTTCTCCGTCATCGGCAGCCGGTTCAGCACCACCAGGGCGGGGGCGGCAATCGCGAACTCGGGGGCCATCGCGGCTGCGAAGAGTTTCTTCCACTGGTCCTTGGTGGGGTTCGACACCCACCCACCGACCGCTTGCAGGGCTGCGGCCCGGACCTCGATCGAGTACGGCGGTTGCGTCCGTTCCCAGAGCACATCCGCGGCGACGGGGTCGTTGAGCGAGCCGAGGACCTTGACCACCGGCAGCTCGGCGGTCGGCGGGAGCTTGGCCTTCCGGTTCCCCGCGGCGGCGACCAAGGCGGATGCGAGGGCGGTCCGCTGCTCGGAGGTCATTTCCCGGGCCCGGGCGACGATCGCGGTGGAAGCGGCCGAGGAAATCTGCGGGTCCTTGTCGGTCAGAACGGCGACGGCGGCCTCGGGGGTGCCGGCACCCGTCAGGGCCGCCGCGATGTACCGTCTGACCCCCGGCACCACCGTGTGCATCAGCGATTGCAAGCCGCGGACCCCCTCGACCCCGAGCCTTGCGGCCGACTCCGCGGCCAGTTGCGCTTCCTCGCCGCCCGTTTTGATCCGTTCCAGAAGTGTCGGAAGAGCCTTTGCCAGCTTCAACTTCCCTGCCGTCCGGATTGCGGCCACCCGGACGGGCTCGGCCTCGTCATCGAGTCGGGCGACCAGTTCCGCGGCCAATTCCAGATCCTTGACTGCCAGCTCTCCCGCGACCAGGACGGCAGCGAGTCGCAGGTCAAGCGGTTGATCGGCCTTGAGGAGCCGCACCAGTTTCTTGACGGGAATATCCACGGCGACCCGGTGGTTGCGGAATTCGAAGTTGGGAAAGCCGCGAATTGTCGCTCGAAACGGTAGTCGGTCAGGGGTCCGATTTCTTCCGGGCGATCTCCTCCCACCAGAGTTCCCGGCCGGCGGCGTACGCGTCGGAGGCCCGGAAATCGTGGGGTTTTGGCTGCTCCCCGGGGTCGAGCGCGAACGCGTCGAGGTTCAGGAAGAACGAGTCCCCGAAGTAGGCGATCCGGGCGTCGGCGACTTTTCCCGCCGGCGTGGACGGGCGTTTCTGGAAACGGAATTCCTCGACGCCGGCCAGTCGGAACCGCAGGTGGACCGGCCGGGCGTTCTCGGCGAGCGATTTCATCGCCGTCCGGGCGAAGACGATCACCTCCACCGTCATCTGGTCGGCGGTGTCGTATCGCACTTTCACCCGCCTGATCCGTCCGCCGGGGAAGCGAAATCCACGCAGGAACGCGGGCAACTCGGCGGGGGACAGGCGGGTCATGGCACTTCTTCCCGCAAAAGCGGATCGAGCATCAGACATACGAGTCAAACACGCGGACTTTCGACCAGTTCGGCTTCATTTCCGCGATGAATTTGTTGTGAGTCGGGTCGTCCTGGTACGCGTCGTGGGCGGCCTTGTCCACAAAGACGATGTGCAAACCGACGTCCCAGTCGCGGTCGTTGACTTCCCGGGCAAGGTCGGGCACGAGCGACCCCGCCGCGAAAAAGACGATTCCCGGCTGGACGTTGAGGTACTTCTTGCACGCATCGACGAGTTCTTCCACGCGTGCCGGCGAGGCGTCGGTGAGTTTGAAGAACACGTTGTGTGCCAGTCGCAATCCGGACAGCCCAGCCATGGAAGAGGTTCTCCGCAAAGTGTGGAAAAATCGGGTCGGAATCAGCCCTTGGCGAGCTCGTCGCGGACGGTTTCGAGCAGTTTCTTCGTCGCCTTGATGCCCTCCGGCTCGCTGAGCTTGCTTCCCTCGTACTCGATGCCGACGAAGCCCGAGTATTTGTGCTTTTTCACGACGATTTCCATCATTTTGCGGTAATCGGTGCGGACTTCCTCGCCCTTGTCGTTGAATTCGTGTGACTTGGCGGAGACGCCCTTGGCGAAGGGCATGAGTTCGTCGACACCCTTGTAGCGATCGTAGCCGTGGAAGTTTCCGAAGTCGGGGAGCGTTCCGCAGCCTTTCTTGTTGACCTTCTTCATGACGTTGGCGAGCCACTCGCCGTTGGAGGAGAGTCCGCCGTGGTTCTCAACGATGACGCCGATGCCCATGGTGTCGGCGAAGTCGGTGAGCTTGCCCAGGCCGTCGGCGGCGCGTGCAAGTTGCTCCTCTGGCTTGCCGGAAGACTGGGCGTTGACGCGGATGCTGTGGCAGCCGAGGAACTTGGCCCACTCGACCCATCGCTTGTGGTTGTCGACGGCGGTCGCTCGCTTCTTCTCGTCGGCGTCGCCGAGGGCTCCCTCCCCGTCGCACATGATCAGGACGCTGACCACACCCTCATCATCCGCGACCTTTTTGAGGTCCTTGAGGTACTGATCGTCCTTCTTCTTGTCCTTGTAGAACTGGTTGACGTACTCGATGGCGGTGATGCCGTAATCCGCCTTGGACAGCTTGGCGAACTGCATCGGGTCCGCCTTCTTGCCAAGGAAGGTCTTGTGGAGGGACCACTGCGCGAGGGAAATCTTGAAGAGCGGGGCTTTCTCGTCGGCTGCGCGAGCCACGGCAGGGAAAGCCACGGCCGCACCCGCAGCCGCGAGGAAGGAGCGACGATCAAAAAGAGGGGACATCGAGAGGGCTCCGAGGAGGGAGGGACGATGGACATTGTAAGAATTTTCGCGCCCGATCAACTCGATGTTCCGCCGAGATCCGGGGCAAAAATCGAGAAAACTGGGAATCCGCATCCTTCCGCACCACCGCATCAGACCAGTCCCTCGCTCTGCATCGCCTCGATCGTCGCTTCCACCGCGGCGACCGTCTTCTCGAGAATGGCGGCGTCATCGTGACACCGACTGAGCCAGAACCCGAAACCGGGGCAGTCGATGCCGTGCAGAAGCATTCCCTGGCGGAACGCGGTGACGAGTTTCCCATCCTTGACCCCGTCCAGCCGGTCGAGGTCGCCGGCGTAGGGGACGAGTCCGTCGTTGTCGCCGGCGTCGGTTCGCGGACGGGGTCCGGTGTAACCGGGCAGAACCCGGAGCATCGAGAAGTCGCCGTAGGAAATCCACGGCCAGTTCCGCTTCTCGAACAGGGAATTGAGTCGATTGCGGAGTTCCCGACCTGCCCGGTTCGCGGCGGTGGTCGGTTCGCCGGTCGCGACTTCCCCGAGTGTTGCGACGCCGGCGGCGGCGGAGAGGGGGTTGCCGTTGTAGGTTCCGGGATGCCGCATCCGCGGTTTCCCGGGACGGAAATCGATGTGGGCCAGGATCTCCGCCCGACCGGCGAGGCACCCGCCCGGTAGCCCACCCGCGAGGATCTTGGCGAGCGACGTTAGATCAGGGGAGATGCCGTACGCGGATTGCGCCCCGCCCGGCGAGACGCGGAACCCGGTGATGACCTCGTCGAAGATCAGAACCCGGCCGAGTCGGTCGGTGATTTCCCGCAAACCTCGGAGAAATTCCCCGCGGATCGGCACGCCTCCCCAGTGTCCTCCAGTCGGTTCGAGAATCACCGCCCCAATTTGCTCGTCCCGGGTCAGCGTCTCCTCGACCAGTGACAGATCGTTGGGTCGGATCGCGACAGCCAGGGATGCCACCGCATCCGGGACACCCGGAACGGAAGTCGTGTCATACGGGGGATCGGAACCAGGTGTGACGACGTCGTGCCAGCCGTGGAAATGCCCGAGAAACCGCAGAAATTTCGGTTTTCCGGTGTGGATCCGGGCCAGCCGCAGCCCCATGAGAGTCGCTTCGGTCCCGCTACCGGTGAATCGCAATTTCTCCGCGGATGGGATCAATTTCCGCACCCAGCCGGCCCACTCCACCTCGAGTTCGTGGCAGGAACCGTAGTGTGTCCCCTGCTCCATCTGCTTCTGCACAGCGGCGACGACGGTCGGAGGGGAGTGGCCGAGAATCAGCGAACCGTGGCCGGTGAAGAAATCGACGAGTTCCACGCCCTCGATTGTCCATTTTCTTGCACCGGTGGCCCGCTCCACAAAAATCGGGAACGGAGCCATCGTGCGGATGTCGTGCGTGACGCCGTTGGGAAAGAACTCCCTGGAACGGGCCGCCGCTTCCCGCGATTTCGGAAACGCGGCAACGTAGCGGTCGGCAATGGAGGCGGTCGTCACAGGGGTTCTCCGTACTGGCTCGTCTGGGGGTGAGGGAATCTCGGGTTTCCCTCGTCGCTAAACGTTTTGCGTCCCTTTCCCATAATATTCCGCATGAGCAACGATCGCATCGCCATCGTCGGCATGGCCGTCCGCTTCCCCGGTTCCGGCCCGGATCTCGACAAGTTCTGGAACAACGTGGTCCGAGCGACCGACTGTTCCCGAGAGGTGCCGCCGGGTCGGTGGACGATCCCGCCGGACCAGTGCCTCGATCCCCGCATTGCGAACCCGGACACGGTGTATTCTGCCCGGGGATACTACCTCGATCCGTTCACACCGGACCCCAAGTTGTGGAACGCCCCGGTGGGGATGATCGCCGGGCTCGACACGCTGTTTCACATGGTCCTGGACACCGGTCATCGGGCGTGGAAGGAAGCCAGGACGGAGAAACTCGACCGCACCCGGGTCGGGGTGGTTCTTGGGAACATTTGCTTACCAACGGAAAAAGCTTCCGACCTGGCCCGGGAGTACCTGGGTGGGAAATGGGCCGACGCCCTGGGGAAACCCCGCGAACCCCGGCGAACCAACCCCCTCAACCGGTACGTCGCCGGTCTTCCCGCGGGAATCCTGGCCAAGACCCTCGGCCTCGGTGGGGGCACCTACACCCTGGACGCGGCCTGTGCATCGTCGCTGTACGCGATCAAATTGGCGTGCGACGACCTTCTCGCTGGGCGGGCCGACGCCATGCTCGCGGGCGGGGCCAACGGCTCGGACCCGCTCTACACCCAGATGGGGTTCGCCCAGTTGCGAGCCCTGTCCCAGTCTGGCCGATGCTCCCCCTTCGATGCCCGGGCAGACGGGCTCATGGTCGGCGAGGGGGCCGGCGTTTTCGTCCTGAAGCGAGCCGCCGATGCGGTTCGGGACGGCGACCAGATTCTCGGCCTGATCTGCGGATGGGGACTTTCCAACGACCGCAGCGGGAACCTGCTGGCACCCGCCGTCGAGGGCCAGGTCCGCGCCATGGCAGCTGCCTACCACCGTGCCGGCTGGAACCCCGCCGATGTCGACCTCGTGGAGTGTCACGCGACTGGCACTCCCGTCGGCGATGCCATCGAATTCGAAAGTCTTCGCCAGACCTGGGGCCAGTCCGGGTGGAGACCTGGCCGCACCGTGATCGGCTCGGTCAAGTCCACGGTCGGGCACCTGCTCACCGGCGCCGGGGTGGCAGCCGTCGCCAAGGTCCTACGGGCATTCGCGGCCCGGCAACTCCCACCCCAGGCCAACTTCGCCAAACCCGGTTCCGCACTGGCTGGCTACGAGAACGGTCCCTTCCGTGTCCTCCAACAACCCGAACCGTGGGAAGCTCGCAAGCCCACACTCCCCCGCCGGGCGGCTGTCTCTGGCTTCGGGTTCGGCGGCGTCAACGCCCACCTTCTGCTCGAAGAGAACGTGGGCCAGGTCCTGGTGACCCACCCCGGGTTGCCACCCGTGGTGCTCTCCAAGGCATTGCCCAAGTTGAGCACGGTGTCCGCAAAGAAAGCGATCCAGCGAACCTCAACAGGGTCCGAGCCTACGCAGGCCGCACCACCCGGGGAACCGATCGCCGTCGTGGGAATGGCGACCCAGGTGGGACCCTGGTCGAACCTTCGCGAGTTCCAGGAATACGTCCTCGGTGGTGCATCCCGACCGGAACCAGGTCCCAAGAAAAATGGCTGGGGCCTGGCCACCGACTCGTGTCCACCTGGGTTCTACATCGAAAATCTGTCCGCCCGACTGGACCAGTTTCGGACCCCGCCCCGGGAACTGGAGGAGATGCTTCCCCAGCAACTGCTCCTTCTTCAGACGGCGGCATCCGCCCTCGACGACTGCGAGGCGAAGCCGGCCGACCCGGCGAGCCTTGCCGAGAAAACCGGTGTGTTCGTGGGCCTGGGGCTCGACCTCAATACCACAAACTTCCACCTCCGCTGGGCGGCCAAGCAGGCAGGTGCGTCAGATGACCCGTTCCTGGACGCCGTCTCCCCGCCACTGTCCGCCGACCGCACCATGGGGGCGCTTGGCAGCATCGCAGCAAGCCGGGTCGCCCGCCTGTTCGGCTTCGGGGGACCAAGCTTCACCGTTTGCAGCGAGGAGACCTCGGCCGGGCGAGCCATCGAGCTTGGTGTGCGAGCATTGCGGAACGGCGAGATCGACCGGGCCCTGGTCGGGGGCGTCGACCTGACCGGTGACCCCCGAGCCCTGTTGGCGACTGCCCAGGACCGAGCCATTTCTTCGACCGGGGTCGCCAATCCTCTCGACTCGGAAGCCAACGGGTTCCTACCGGCCGAGGGAGCCGCCTGCCTGGTCCTGAAGCGCCTGGTGGACGCAGAACGTGACGGCGACCGGATCTACGCCGTCATCCGCGGGGTGGGGTCGTCGAGCAGTGGCCTCGTTCATGAGTTCGCGCCCGAGGGTTTTGGATATCGGTCCGCGATCAAGCGAGCCTGTGCCGACGGACAGGTTCCGGTCGAGTCGATCGCGTACCTGGAAGGAGCCTCTTCCGGAGCCCCCAGCGAAGACACAGCCGAGGCCGGGGGAATCGCCACGTTCCTCGGTGGAGCCGATCGCCGGATGCCCCTTTCCATCGGGTCGGTACGGGGTCAGATCGGGCACACAGGTGCGGCCTCCGCCGCGGTCGGGCTCGTGAAGCTGTGTCTCGCTTTGCACAACCAGATCGTTCCGCCCACCCTTCCGGGCGAGGCAGTCCGCCCCGAACTGGAACTGGTGGCACCCCGGTGTCACTGGTCACGCGCTCCGCGATTCTGGCTCACCGACCAGGCAGATGGACCACGAAGAGGTGCGGTTGCGGCCATGGGTGTCGATGGTTCCGTGACTCAGATCATCGTGGAAGAGTGGGTGCCCACGCGACCGCCGGCAGACCTTCCCCTCCAGGCACCCCGACCCACACTTGGGGCGGTTCGAGAATCCGGATCGAAACTGGTTCCTTTACCAGTTTCCAGACCAACCACTCCGAGCTGGTTGAATCCCCAGCCCCTGGGTGCTCGCCACGAGGCGGTGTTCGCCGCCGAGGCGGACACCCCCCCGGACCTGGTTGTGGTTCTGGGGCACCTCGTCGAGTGGGCCGAGAGTCGATCGGACCGGGGAGTCGAGGAGTTGTCTCGGGAATGGTTGCGGGAACGCCCCCAGTCCCCGACCAGTCGTCTGGCTGTCGCCCTGGTGGCACGCTCGCCGATGGAGTTGGTGGAGCAGGCCCGGTTCGCACGCGACCATGTCCGCCACAAGCCCGAAGTGAGCCTTCCAGACCCAACCGTGCGAGACCTCAATCCCACAATTCGGGACCGGGTCTTCTATGCCGCGAACCCGCTGGGTGCGACGGGCAAACTGGCTTTGGTCTTCCCAGGCTCGGGAAACCATTTCCCGGGTATGGGCCGGGATCTCTCAACGGCATTCCCCGAGATTCTGCGTCGGCAACAGAGCGAGAATCGCGAGCTTCGTGGTCAGTTCGCCCCGGACAAGTTCTGGGCAGACACGATTCCCGAGGAGACGACTTCGAAGCAATTCCTCTTTGGCCAGGTGACGCTGGGTAGCCTTTGTGCGGACCTTCTCACCAGGCTGGGTGTCCGAGCCGATGCCATGATTGGGCAGAGTCTGGGCGAGTCAACAGGGTTGTTTGCAACACGGGTCTGGGTCGATCGCGACGAGATGTACCGACGGGTCCGGGAGTCGACCTTGTTCGGCCCCGATCTCGGTCCCCCCTACAACTCGGCAAGGCAGTTCTGGGACTGGCCCAAAGACCAACCTCTCGACTGGGTCACCGCGGTGCTGCCGGTTCCACCCCAGGAAGTTCGATCCGCAATCAGACCAGGCGAGAAAGTCTTCCTGTTGATCGCAAACACACCCATGGAATCGGTCGTGGGCGGAATTCGTCGAGACGTGGAAAACCTGGCGGACCGGTTTGGTCGACCCATACTCCCCCTTCCAGGCGTCACCCTGGCCCACTGCGAAGCAGGGCGACCGGTTGAGGGGCCATACCGCGATTTGCATACCCTGCCCGTGGTTGCACAGAACCTGACGATCTACAGCGGCGCGTGGGGAAGAAGCTATGTACCAACCTCTACCGAGGCAGCCGACTCGATCACGGCGGGTCTGGTAGGGCCAATCGATTTCCCCGCCGTCGTGGAGAAGGCATACACAGAAGGCGTGCGACTATTCGTGGAATGTGGGCCTGGGAATTCCTGCACACGGATGATCGCTTCCATCCTCTCGGGTCGCCAACACCTGGCCCGCTCGGTCACTCCACCGCGCCAGGACTCCGTGTCGCTGGTGCTCCGCCTTCTGGCTAACCTGGTCGCAGAAAGATCGTCGGTTGATCTTGCGGCTCTTTACGCAAGCCCAACGCGATGCGCCGGCCATATCGATTCTCCCCCTCTCGCGACTGGTCGAGCACTTCTCATTCCCGTGGGCATGCCCGCCCGAACGCTGCCAAGGCCTACCCGCAACGAACCGGAAGAGAACTGGGTTCTGGTTCCCGAAGAGGGACCAGATGCGTCTCCGTTCCTTACACCCAGTCCGCCTCTGACCGAATACGTTGAGCCTGGTCACGCACCAGAAATCTCGCTCGAATCCGCATCACGGTTGGAGTCCCCTCGTACCCCCTCGACAGCGGAGCCTGGTGTTTCCGCGGAAGCATCCTGGTCGCCCCCAGTTCCATCTGGTTCGGTCCATCCGGAAGCCGCCGGTCTGCTGGCTCCTTTTGTGGCGGCCTCTGTCGACACACAGATGGAATCCGCGCTTGCCCACGAGGTGTTTTTGCGAGTCCAACAAGGTTTTCTCCACACAACCTCGGCCGCTCTGCAACTTCACGCCTACATGGCGACCGCTCCGAGGTTACACACGACAAACTTGTTGCCACCCCACCCGGGTTCGGGTCCTCCAACTCGTTCGGTGGGAACTCGGCCTATCTCTTCCGGGGTCCCGCGATCCCTGACGACCGAGCAATGTTTTGAATTTGCCCGGGGAAGAATCGGTGCGGTGCTGGGAGACACTTTCGCGGCTGTCGATGCGTTTCCCACCCGGGTCCGCCTGCCCGATGGCCCTCTGATGCTTGTCGACCACATCCTGTCGATCGAGGGAGAACCTCGTTCGATGACCCAGGGTCGGGTTGTCACTGACCACCTGGTTCACGAGGGACGGTGGTACCTGGATGCGGGTCGCATCCCGACCTGTGTCGCCGTCGAGGCGGGGCAGGCGGACCTGTTCCTGTCCGGGTTCCTCGGTATCGACTTCGAAACACGGGGCCTGGCCGTGTATCGGTTGATCGACGCGGTGGTCACGTTCCATCGTCCGCTGCCCAGGGTGGGCGATAGGATCGTGTATGACATCCGGATCGACGAGTTCGTGAAACAGGGCGAGTCCTGGTTGTTCCGATTTCGATTCGATTCCACGGTCGATGGGCAGCCTCTGCTGACCATGCGGCATGGCGTGGCTGGGTTCTTCACGGCCGAGCAACTGGCTTCGGGTCAGGGGATTGTCCACACGAAACTGGACAAGCAACCGATGCCGGGGAAGCGTCCGGAGACGTGGCGGGACCTGGTTCCCCTGTCGGCCTGCCAGTTGGGTTCCTCAGAGGTCGCGGCGTTGCGGGAAGGTGACCTGGTTGCCGCATTCGGGCGGGATTTTGCCAACGCGAACCTGGCTTCGCCGATGCTGTTGCCCGGCGGGATGCTGCGGCTTCTGGACCGTGTTCCGAAACTTGACCCTACGGGCGGGCGATTCGGTCTTGGCTTTGTTCGCGCGGAATATGACATCGCACCTGACGACTGGTTCCTGACCTGCCACTTTGTGGACGACCAGGTGATGCCGGGCACCCTGATGTACGAGTGCTGCCTCCACACGCTACGGGTCTTGTTGATGCGTATGGGCTGGGTAGGCGAAGAGGGCCAGGTCGCATGCGAACCTGTTCCAGGGGTGAGCAGCCGGTTGAAGTGCCGGGGCCAGGTGATCGCGTCGACCCGAGTTGTTGCCTACGAGGTGAGCATCAAGGAACTGGGTTACGGTCCGGAGCCATTCGCGATTGCGGATGCGTTGATGTATGCCGACGGCAAGCCGATCGTGGAGATCACGAATATGAGTCTGCGGATGAGCGGGCTCACGCGGGAAATTCTGGAGCAGATCTGGACGCCTCGCATCGCCGGCCGCAAACCTGCCCTGTACGATTCCGCCAAGATTCTCGCGTATTCCAACGGGAATCCCTCGGAAGCGTTCGGGGAACCATACCGCATATTCGACCAGGATCGTGTCATCGCCCGGCTACCTGGTCCGCCGTTCCAGTTCCTCGACCGCATCACCCGGGTCAGCGGCGAACCGTTTGTCCTCAAGGCGGGGGCTGCGTGCGAGTCACAGTACGATGTCCCGCCCGACGCCTGGTACTTCGGCGAGAACCGCGGTGGGATGCCGTTCAGCGTCTTGCTCGAAATTGCTCTCCAACCGTGCGGCTGGTTGGCCGCCTACTGTGGGTCGGCCCTCACCAGTGACACCGACTTGTCATTCCGCAATCTGGGTGGGAAGGCGACCCAGTTTCTCCCGGTGGGGCCAGAGACGGGGACGCTCACGATCAATGTGACGATGACGAATGTTTCCCAGTCTGCAGGAATGATCATCCAGAACTACACCATGCTCGTCGAAAGCGAGCGAGGGAAAGTGTACGAGGGAACCACCTATTTCGGGTTCTTTGCCAAGGAGGCACTGGCGAACCAGGTCGGTATGCCGACGGCGAAGGTGCCCTACCTGACCCAGGAACAGAAAGCATCCGCGGAAGCGGGTCTTCTGCCGGTCGACCCGCCTTTCCCGGGCCCGAAGATGCGGATGGTCGATCGCATCGACGGGTACCTACCGACCGGGGGCCGAGCAGGACTGGGTCTGGTGCAGGGGTCGGTGACTGTCGACCCCTCTTTCTGGTTCTTCGCGGCTCACTTCTATCAGGACCCGGTCTGGCCGGGGTCGCTGGGTCTGGAGTCGTTCTTGCAACTGCTCAAGTTCGCCGCGTGGAAACGCTGGGGGGACCCAGCGCCGGGGTCCTGGCAGACGGTCGGATTGAATCTTCCACACGAATGGGTTTACCGCGGGCAGGTTGTGCCGAGAGACAAGGAGGTGATCGTGGTGCTGGAGGTGACCGCGGTCGATGAGTCGGCGAAGCGGTTGACGGCGGATGGCTTCCTGACAGTCGACGGGCGGGTGATCTACCAGATGCTCGGGTTTACGCTGGAAATCCGGTGATTTGTCGCTTTGGCCACGGGTTGCGGCGAACCCGTGGCCAAGTTGTCCGCGTTCCGTCACTTCTTGCCGATGCAAAACAGATGCTCGCCGCCGCGGATGTAGAGCTTGCCGTTGGCGGCAGCGGGGGAAGCAAAGACGCTCTCGCCGACGGTGCTTTCCCCGACTTTCTCGAATTCCTCGGGGTTCGCCTTGAACGCGACGGCCTTCCCCTTTTCGTCGATTCCGAGGATGACATCGCCTACCAGGATCGGTGACGACGACACGGCACTGGAGAAGACCCGTTCGCTCCAGACGATCGCGCCGGTCTTGGCGACGGCACAGGTGGCGAAGCCGTCGTCGCGAATCCAGTAGATGTGGTTCCCCTTGGCGATTGGGCTCGGCACGTACGGGGTGTCCTTGGTCTTTTCCCAGACGAGTTTGGGTTCCTGGCCCGGGGTGACGAGGACGGTGCTGCGGGTCCCGCTGCCATCGCCGGAGGCGGTGATGATCGAGTCGCCGACGAAGACGGCGGAGGCGACGGTGCGGAGGGCCTGTTTGCCGCGAGCCCATTTCCAATCCCAGTTCCAGTTGACGTTTCCGGTGTCGGGGTTGTAGCCGGCCATCCCGGCGGTGCTGGAGACGACGATTTCGGCTTTGCCACCGGGAAGTTCGCGGACGACAGGGGTGGAGGTGCAGGCCCGGTAGGCCTTGCGGGAGGCGCTCCATTTTTTCTCACCGGTCTTGGCGTCGAGGGCGACGACCTCGGCGGCCCCGTCCTGGTCGAAGTTCACGAAGACTTTCCCGTCATGGACGACGGGCGACATGCCGGCCCCGTGCTGGCTTTCGTAGTCGCCGAGGGGGGTGGCCCACTTGCGTTTCCCTTCGAATTCCCATGCGACCACGGAGACGCCCATGCCGTCCCAGACACAAGCGTAGACCAGGCTGCCGTCGGAGGTGGGGGTGGAGGAGGCGAGGGAGTTCTTTTTGTGGGTTTTCGCGGTGCGGGCTTCCGTGTCGCGGACCCAGTCGATTTTGCCCTCGGAACCCTTGAGGCAGATCATCAGGCGTTTCTTGCCATCGGCGGAGGAGGATTGGAGGAAGACGCGGTCGCCGACGACGATGGGTGAGGAGTGACCGACGCCGGGAATTGGGGTCTTCCAGAGGATGTCGGACTTGGTCCATTTCACGGGTGTTTTGGGATCGTCGGCAACGCCGGTGCCGTTCGGTCCGCGGAAGCGGGGCCAGTCGGCGGCGGTGGCGATGCCGGCGGCGAGCAGTGACAGGGCGGTGACAGTACGGAGCATGAGCGTCTCGAGTGGGAGGCGGGACGGTGTCAGAAAGTTGGAACACCGGCGGGCTGGCGAGGTTCCTGCGTGCGAGAAATTATCGCAGATTCTTCTGCAGGAGCAATCGCCACGATTCCCGGGAAAGCAGGAACTCATCGGCGACTCACTTCTTCACGGAGACGAGGATCACCTCGCTGTCATGGTCGTTTTGGGGCGAACTCGAAGAGGAAGTGTTTCAGCGAATACGAGAAATCGATCCGACATTACTTGTCACCGAACGGATGGTTGCGAAATAACTCGTCAAAACTAAAGAGCAACTTGTACGTCACGCAAATGGCTGCGGACACACCGTACCACAGAAGCATCCGCTCCATCCATTCCTGATCGAGGTAGCGAGCATGTTCTGCCCACCTTGCTTTCTCGAATTGTTGCTTCTCTAGTTCCGACATCCGCTCGTACTTCGCGATCTCTTGCGGCGTCATGCCACGGGGAGCAATGCAAATCGGAGCGGTGAGCCAGCTCAGAACCAAAGCCGGCACAATTGCGACCTTGAGTGCCATGCGGATGTGCGGCCAGATCCGGCTTCGAGGAATCTGAGCTTCGGACATTGGCAACCTTCTTTCCATCACTTCTTCACGGAGACAAGAATCACCTCGCTGGCATAGCCGATCTTCACGACGAAATTCACCGATACGAACCCCTGCACGCACACCGGCACGTCGGTGCACTCGGCGGCGTTGGGGGCGGCCTTGAGGACGATGTGTCCCGCGGAGCCGTTACCCAGGAGCGTCTTGCTCTTCCCCTCGACGAGGGTCACGCCGGGCGGGAGCGGGTCGGCGAATTTCTGGCCGAGGTGGCGGAAGAGCACGTCCAGTGTCACCCCCTTGTCATAGTCGCTGCCCCGTTTCACGGTCACATCGATTTTGACTTCTTGGCCCGGCTTGAGAACGATGCGAGTGGGTTTGACCTGGATTTCCACGAGGTCGGAGGGTCCGGTGACGGCGACGGCTTGCATGGCGGCGTCGAATCGGCCGCGACCGCCGCCGGGCATGTAGATTTCCTCGACGGGCGTGGCGATTCGTGTCAGAGTCACCGCCTTCCCGTGCTCGTCTTTCGCCTCGGCACTGCCGACAACCCGCACGATCCCGGCGTCGGGCTTCGCATCGGCGGCGGCCGATACAACCAGGCACCCGACCGTCATGTTCGCCGGGATGGTCAGTGGGCTTGCCGACACCCCCTTCGGAAGCCCGTGCACCTCGACCTTGACCGGACCCGCGAAGCCGTTGGATCGCGAGACGCTGACGTACCACGCCGTCCGCGAACCGGGGCCGATCATCGCCTTCGATGGGTCCGCCTTGATCTCGAAATCCGGGCGGGCTCGGTCGATTTCCAGGAAGTAGACGTACCCCTCGCCCCCCTTGCTGTGCAGGTCGCGAACCCGGACGAGCACGTCGCCGTCGGCGGGCGGGGTGTAGGTCAGCAGGGGATCCTTGCCGTTGGCGTCGTCGTTTGAGGCGAGGATTTTCCCGTCCGGTGCCATGATTTCGAGGACGGCATCGGTGCGGGAACGGAGGCCGGTCGCGAATCGGCGGGCGAAGATTTCGAGGCGGACGGGCTTCCCTTTTTCGCCTTTGAAGACGTAGTAGTCCAGGTCCCGCCTGGCGTGGAATCGGCCGTTGGCCCCGCCGGGGAGTGGGACGCGGGTCGCTTGCTTCGCGGTGTCGTTGGGCTCGACCTCGGTGACGATCGGAACCTCCGTGACGACGACGGGTACAGGGTTGGTGGCGGCTCCGTTTGCGGTCAGTGACACCAGGCTGACACCGGGGGTGGCCGGGGCTCGTAGAGTCGCGGTGGGTACGGCCAGTCTCGCAGAACCGACGGGTTCGACTGTGACGGTTTGCCCCGGGTTCGCGGCCATCGGGAAGGTCTGGGCGGCGTACGGTTTGTCCGTCACGTGGAGGGCGTAGGCCCAGCGGGGGTCGCCGTCGTATTTCGCGTCACGGACCTGGATCACGTACTCGCCGTCGGTGGGGATCTTGTACGAGAAGGCGGGGTCGGCGAAGTACCCATCGTCGCCGGCCGCCAGTTCCCGACCCGTGGAATCGAAGACCGCCACGAGCGGGTCCGCGTGCTTTTGCAGGTCGTGAATTTTGTCCTGGATCCGGGCACACACCACCTCGAGGGTCAGCGTTTGCCCGGCCTTCGCGGAAATGCGGTAGTGGTCGACGTTCTCTGCCGCCTCGATCCGACCGCAAATCACGCTCGGGACGGGAACCCGCTGGGCCTTTGTGGGGGTGCTGGTTCCTGAGGCTTCCACGACTACCGGGTCCGCGACGATCAGGAGTTGCCCGAGGGACGAGATTCCCAGTTCGGTGGCGATGCGGAACTCGCGGACACCGAGCGGCGCGTCGGCAGCCACCGCCACTTTGAGGTCGACACTCCGGACCTCGGCCTTGGGGTCAACCGGTTTCTTTGGATCGAGCTTGGGTTGCACCACCTCCGCGGTGACACCGGTCCCCTCGATCAGGACCTTGTATGCCTTCGCGAAATTCTTCTGCCCGGAGACGGTGATCTCGGTAGTGGTCCCGCGTTGCACCGCGACCGGCGTGCAGTGCGTGATCATCGGGAAGGAGGTTTGGGCGGCAACGGGAACGGTGAGCCACGCGGCCGCGAACAGGGCGAGGACGGAGCGGGTCACGGCGGACCTCCGAAGTGCGGATGGGGTGGGTGCGGATATTGGACCAGAAATCGCGGCCGTTGGCTACTCGTCAAACAGAACCGCGGGCCCGAAATGTCGGCGAAGTTTCCCGCGTATGTCCTCGGAGATCGGATTTCCCCCGAGCAGCAGTGCCGTCATCTCCGAGGGAACCGTCGCCCCGAGGAGGTGCTTCGCCCCCGCATCGGTGATACGGTTGGCGCGGAGATCGAGCTCGGCGAGATTGTTCCAGAACTGCCGCTTTGGAAGGATCAACGATTCGAGAAATGGTTCCGAGATGACCGCATTTCGAAGCGACAGAGATCGCAAATTTTGGCCAGCGGATTGGTCCCGAAAGCGTACCGGAAGATAATCGTAGAACGGATTCTCCGAAAGATCGAGAAGGCAAAGTGCGTTGAAGGTACCCAAGCCGAAATCCCGGACATCGCAGCGGTTGGCTCGCAAAACTTTGACCTGTCGAAACGGGTGGTCGGCTCGACTGAAATCGCTGGGAAGGAAATGGGGGCAATCTCGAAGGTCAATCTTCCGGATCCGGTCACTCAGCGGAGATGACACGAACCAGTCGGTCCCCTGCATTGGCCATCCAAAGTTTCGGATGGAAACCTCGGCGAGCGACGAGTACGCCGTCTCGTTGCTCATGACGTTCAAGATGTCGCTGGTGTCGTGCGGACCACTCCGGAGTTCCACTCTTTGCAGCCTTCTTCCGAACTCCGACTGGAACAACCCCTCCAGCAGCACCGGCATTCCCGGTCGGCTGCACACCTCGAAGACCAGTTCCTCGATCCCCGTTGCGAGCGGCGAATCGCACAACACTCGCACCGGTTCGATCGGCGTCGTTGTGCCGTAAAAATGGATCGACTTCACCCGCGGCAACCACGGCGATCGCCCGAAGACTCGCCACTGGTCGAGCGTTGCCGTTGGAAGGTGCAGTTCCCCCACCGGGGCAACATCGAAGATTCGCGATGCGTCCGCGAGGAACGCCGCCAGGTCGCGGACGATCAGCGAGTACCCGAACCCCCGGCGAAACGCCCGATCCGGGTGCCATTCCACCGCCCATCCGTGAACCCAGGGCAACGACATCCGCCAGGGATCGCCGCTGGTCCACTCCGGCTGCCGGTGCCGACAGTACACCGCGAACGGATCCCATTCCGGCACCGCCGCCAGCTGCACCTGGGCCCGCACGAACTCCGCCCGTTCCGCGTCGCCGTGCTCCTCAAGCCAGTCCGCGAAGACGAGTCGGGGAAGATCGTTCTCGGGGTCGGCAGCAATCCCTGCGACCAGTGCTTCGCGGTCGGTCATACGGGTAGTTTACCGCCCGCCCACATCTCGGGGTGTGCCGTAGACTATCGATCGCAGGAACCGATCCCTCGACTCCGGACGTGTCGCATGAGCCTGGAAGAAATCATCGTGCCGATCCTGAAATTGCCCGGAAACGAAGACCTTCCGCTCCCGTCGTACCAGAGCGGCTCGGCGGTGGGGCTGGATCTGCACGCGGCCATTCCGGGCGACGTGGAGATCGGCGTGGGGGAGATCCGCCTGATTCCGTGCGGGTTTGCGCTGGCGGTTCCGGAGGGGTACGAAGCCCAGGTGCGCCCGCGTTCCGGGCTGGCGGCGAACCAGGGGATCGGCATCATCAACACCCCCGGCACCATCGACCCCGATTACCGCGGCGAGGTGAAGGTGGCCCTGATCAACCTCGGAAAAGCGAGCTTCACGATTACCCGGGGCATGCGAATCGCCCAGATGTTGATACTGCCGGTGCCACGAGTCCGCTGGCACCTCGCAACCGAGCTTCCCCCCACCACCCGCGGCCACCGCGGCTTCGGCCACACCGGGATGTGAAGCCGTTGCAGATATGGTGGGGTGTGGATAAACTCTCGAATGACTCTCCAATCTCCCGGGGCGAAGCCATGACCGGCCGGAACCGTCGAACGGCTTTCACGCTGATCGAACTCCTTGTCGTGATCGCCATCATCGCCATTCTGATTGGGTTGCTGCTCCCCGCGGTGCAGAAAGTCCGCGAGGCCGCCGCCCGAACGCAGTGCGGAAACAACCTCAAACAGATCGGCCTGGCATCGGTGATGTACACGGACAATATGGGGTTCTTCCCTCCGTCCCGACTCGACGACACCCGCCCGACCTGGGCCGTCGTCATCCTTCCGTATCTCGAACAGGACGCGTTGTTCCAGCAGTGGAATCTTGGTCAGAACTATTACAGCCAGTCCGCGATCGCCCGGGAAACGCCGGTAAAAACCTACTTCTGCCCAAGCCGCCGCCAGCCGGGAATCAGCCAGCGAGATATTCCCATCGGTGGCATGGTTCCCCCCAACTACCCGGGCGGCCTTGGCGACTACGCCGGCAGTAGCGGGCACACGACGAACTACGGGTCTGTCACTCACCCCTGGGTAGACTCGGATGACGGGACGGGCGTGATCCTCTGGACGGCGAAGCAGACTTACACGTCCGGGAACCTCACCTCGTGGACGGGTGCTGTTCGGCTCGCCTCAATCACCGACGGAACCAGCAATACGTTCTTGATTGGCGAGAAACATGTGCCGGCAGGGCTCGAAGGGTACAGCCGTGGCCCGGACAGTCGCACCGGAGACGGGTCAGTCTATTCCGGTGACCATGAGGAGCAGTTCTCCCGGTGCGCTGGCCCGGGTCGTCCACTCGCGAAGGGGCCCACCGACACGGCCGGGGGAAGTTGGATGTGGCTTTTCGGCAGTGCCCACACCGGCGT
Source organism: uncultured Alcaligenaceae bacterium (assembly GCA_964552815.1). GTDB lineage: Bacteria > Planctomycetota > Planctomycetia > Gemmatales > Gemmataceae > CAYUHJ01. Next base: position 134,197 of record CAZKIQ010000006.1, read on the forward strand.
CTGCCAGTTTGTCTTCTGTGACGGCAGTGTCCGCGCACTCCCGACCAGCACCGACACCACCACGCTTTCCTACCTGTCCCAACGGGCAGACGGGCAGGTCGTGACGATCCCGTGATGCGGAATCATTTCTCGAGTTGAATCGGAAATGTGTTTGACCCCGGAACCACCTCGAACGTCAGCTTCGAGGTGGCATAGTCGCTGTATTTTTCCGGAACCAGAACGGCATTCACGGCTCCGGGCACCCCGCTTCCGGCAAGTGCGGGAGCCACGATCACTGCTCGATGGGGACCCGCCAGAGCTCCTGGAAGGTCCTTTGCTCCCACCCGGGTTTCGAGGGTGAACGATCCGTCGGGTTGCACCACCCCTCTTGCGTTCATCCCGGTTGTTCCCGGGGAATCGGACGAGAATTCGACAATGCATCCTACCGCCGGTTTCCCGTCGGGAAGCGTCACCGTCCCGCCGACGGGGTGCAGAGTCGGAGTAGTCCCACAACCAGCGGCCAACGCCGCCAACAGAGCCAGCGCGGTCCGCGTCATCGAAACCTCGGGGAGAAGAAGTCTCACTTTTTGACCGGTGGCTTCGCCGAAGCCGGGGCAAGGGCCACCGGTTTGCTGTCACGGTTGGTCATCGCTGCGGTGACGGCAACCTCGACAGCGAGTTTGCGGATGCTGTAGCCGTTCTCGGCGAAGGATTTTCGCAATTCCTCGGGCTTCGTGACGCCAAACGCCCGGACGGGTTGCTTTACCAGGTGGTGGAACATCTGCTCCGCGAAGGCGGCGTGGACGTCCTCGCTGGCAACCAGGAATTTCGCAAGCTCCTTCGGTCCGGTGAATTTCTTGACCTCGCCGGTGCGGGTCTGGAAGGAGCCGGCGGCGTCGACCTTCTTCTTGTTGTCCGTGTCGCGGAAGCGGCCGACGGCGTCGAAGTTTTCGAGGGTGAAGCCGAGGTTGTTGATGATGCCGTGGCAGCCGGAGCAGGCGGCGGGTTTGGTCTGAAAGGCGACGCGTTCCCGGGTCGTGAACTCGGGGTGGGCACTTTCCGGCAGTGGGGTGAACGCTTCTTGCGGCGGGCGGAGAGAGACGCCGAGAACATTGCGGGCGACGAAGACGCCGCGGTGGATCGGCGAGGTGGTGCCGGTGTAGGCGAACGCGGCCATCAGGTAGGGGTGGGTCAGAATGCCGGCGCGGAATTCGGGCTGGAGTTTGACCTTCTCGAAGCCCGCATCCTCGGCGAGTTTCGCCCCGTAGAACTTCGCGAGTCGCCCGTTGAGGAAGAGCTCGTCGGCCGTCAGAAGCTTGCGGAAATCACTGTTCCCATTCCAGACAACATCGTCGAGCATCAGTTCGAGGGACGCGCGAAGGTCCGCAGCCATCGCGGAATCGAAGCCGGGGAACCGCTTGGAATCCTTGGCGAGGTCCGGGGGGGTTGCCGCCTTGAGCCAGGTCAGCAGAAATTCCCGGAGTTTGGCGGTCGCCCGGGGGTCGTTGAGCATTCGCTCCGCCTGCTTGCGAAGCTGTTCCGGGGTCGAGAGCTGGTTCGCTGACGCGACCTTGAGAAGGTCGGCGTCCGGTGGGGAATCCCAGAGCGCGAAGGACAACCGGGCGGCGGTGTCGTAGGCATCGGAGGTCGGGGAGCCGACTTCGCGGTACAGGAATCGCGGGGATTTCAGGACGAGAATCACCACCCGGCGAACCGCGACCTCCGGGTCCTTGGTTCCCTGGAATTGCCGATCGATGTAGAGCTGCTTCTGGTCCGGGGTCAGAGGTCGGCGGAAGGCTCGCTCGGCGAATTGTGTCGCGAATTCCCGCAGTTTCGCGTCCCGGTCCTTCGCGTCGGACTTGGTCTTCGCGAGCTCGTTGAGTTTGGTCGAGACGTAAGTTGCGGTCTCGATGGCGGCATCGGTTGTCGCCTGTTCCCAGGCTTTCGAGACGGTGGTGGCACGTTCCCACCCGAAGCTGCGGTCGTCCGGGGGGAAAGGCGTGGCAGGGGCGAAAACCTCGGATTTCCCGGTCGGCGAGAGATTCCGGGCCGGGATCGGTTCGACCGGCGAGCCGGGCGGTTTCCACGCCAGGGTGAGCGAAGCGGGCACCGGCTTGGGTGGTTTCTTCTTGTCGTTCACCCCCTGCTTGGCCTTGGAGGTTTCGAGCCGGAGAGAGTAGGCCCGGCCGGCGAGGAGGAAGATCGAACCGCGGAACTCCGTGTCGCTGCCCGACTTGACCCAGGCGTCGATCAGCGGCTTGGTCTGGTCGTTGACCCAGAGTCGGGTCGCTTGTTCCGTCTTGAGAACGATGTCGTAGGTTCCCGTTTCCGAGACGAGGAGGGAGCCGTTCCAGCGGATCGCAAATTCGTGGGGCTCAATCTTTTCCGGCACCGGGGTCTCGGTTTTCCAATCGAACTTGATCTCCGGGTCGAGTCGTTCCAGAACCTTCTGTTTTCCGTCGAAGTTTCGGCTCTTGTGGTACTGCCCGCGCAGTCCTCGTTCCTTGCCCCAACCCCCGACGGGGCCACGGAATGAGGCGATCAGGTCCGAGACGGCGTTGCGGTACTGCGACACGGTCAGGTGGGAGAGCTCGACCCGTGGGGGGCGGATCTTCGCCTGGGCGGCGGGGGAGTAGAAGGCGTCGTACATCCAGGCGGCGACAGACTTTGCTTCGGCGAGGGTCAGCTTCCCTGGGTTAGTCTCGGGCATCGTTTTTTGAACGACGACGGCGAGCTGGTCGATCGACTTGTCACCGCCGAGGGGTGCCTCGGCCTTCTTCGTTCCCTGCCCCAGCGGGCCGTGGCAGCGGAGGCATTCCTTCTTGTAGATCGCTTCCCCGGCAGACTCGGCCGCGTTTGCGAGACCGGCCAGCAGGGGGAGAAGCACGATCGCGAATTGGGAAGAATGTCGCAAAGAATTGGTGTGCATGAGGATCAGCCAGGCGGGGTCCACGATTTCGGAGCGATCGCGGGGAAGGAGTGTCGTCAGAATCAGTGTGATCGGTCGGGAATCCCATGTCAAGCTCCCCGGTTGGAACCGGAGCCACTTGGGCCGGGTGGGTTGAAGTTTTCGGGCGAGGAAATAGCGGTTGGGCCGGGAAGATCCTGCGACAGTCAGGGTTGTGCTCGCCATGTCGAGGGGTTCGAGGGTTCCCGAGAGAGGGGTAAGTCGGCGCGGGGATTCGGGTTGGGTTTCGGTTTCCCGCTAACGGCGGGGCTCGAGTTGCGTTAGACCGGTTAGAGTTGCACCGACCCCCACTCGCGGGTCGGGCCGGTGGGGCCGGGTTTGCCGGCCATTCCCGCACCGAGGTCCGTGCCAAACCGCGAAGCCCGAGATTGGATTGGGCGCGGACCCGGATCGTCCGGTAGACTCGATTCAACGTACGTTTCTGTCCGTTCGAGCCGGGGCAATTTCTCCCTCGGTTTGGACCTCTTGAGGAGCGCCTGGGCAATGACCATCGTCAAACGGCTCCGGTTGCTGACCGGCGTCCTCGGTCTCGCGGCCGTTACCGCGGTGATCGGGACGACCGTGTTCGGCGATTTCCGGTCCGGCAAGCCCGGCGGCCAGCCAGAACCGGCCGCCGTCCGTCCGGATGGGGCTCAACTCACCTCCGAGTTGGCCCGCACGAAGTTTTCCAACCAACCGGCCCTGGCGTACAAACTGCGCTCCGGCGAAACTGTCTTCGCCTGGCAGGTGAAGCCGACCCTCGCCGCCGCACAGCCCCGCCCCCGCGACATTCTGGTCATGGTGGATACCTCCGCCAGCCAGGCCGGGGCGCACCTCAACCGAGCCCGAGTCGTCCTCTCCACACTCGTGAAGGACGCCGCCCCCAGCGATCGCATCGATGTTTGGACTGCCAACATCGACGACGCCGCCCACACTCGCTCCCTCACCCAGGGCTTCCAGGCGCCGAACTCCGAGGCGGTTTCCATCGCCATCGCGAAGCTCGCCGAGTCCGAGTACGGCTCCGGGGCCGTCGACCTCAAGGCCGCCCTGGAAAAGTCCGCCGCCCAGTTCGAGGGGCGAAACGATCGCCAGCAGATCGTTCTCTTCCTGGGTGACGGCGAATCCGCCGCTTCCCGGACTCCGCTCACCGAACAGGTCCGAACCAACCTCGGCAACCAGCTCGCCGACAAGGACATCCTGTTCTTCGCCGTGCCGATCGGTGTCAAACTCCACCCCTACAACCTGCACGGGTTCGCTACCCTCACCGGCGGGACCGTCGTCCGGATCAACGGCGACCTGAGCACCGTGAAATCCCGCTCCGACGCCTCCGCTGCCCTCAAGGCTGCCTTTGATGTCCCGGTTCTGCGGACGGAAAAGGTCGTCTACGGCACGAACGTCGCCGAGACGTACCCGACGCGGCTCCCGCCGCTGCGGGCCGACCGGGCAACGCTCGTCGTCGGGAAGGTCAAGGGGGATGTCGCCGCCCTGACCGCGACCGTGAAGGGGCGCGTCGCTGGTAGCAAGGTCTCGCTCGATCTGAACCAGCCGCTGCCCAAGGCAGAAGCCGACAACTTCTTCCTCAACGCGATGTTGCACCAGTGGCAGAACTCCGCCTCCAAGGATTCTCCGGCGATCCTGGGTGCGGACCGCGCCCTGGCGATGGCGAACGAGCAGTTCCGCCTCTTCCGCGATGAGTTCATGACCCAGGCCGTCTGGGCGATGTCGGCAGACCGCCTCGACCATGCCGAGAAGCTCTTCGAAGCCGCCGCCAAGATCGACCCGGAGTCGGCGGAAGTGCAAGCCGGTGCCCGCGTCATCGAGAAGATGCGGAAGGGCGAACTCACGAAAGAAAAAGTCAAGGCGATGTACGAGCCCGCCAAGGGCAAACAACGCCTCCAAGAGGAACCGAAGCAACCCGCTCCGGGTGGTGTCGTTCCTCCGCCCGCCGGTGGTGCTGGCCCCGACGCCAACGCGATCGACCGGGCCAAGGCGGCCCAGCAAATCCAGGAGCAAGAATTCCGCGTCCTCGTGGACGAAACGCTCCGCCGGGCCCGCCGGCTGCTTCCGACCGACCCGGATACCGCCTACGAAGACCTGAAGCGGCAACGAGACGCCGTCCTGGCCAACGACCTGCTCTCCCAGCGGTTCCGCCGGGTGCTCGTGACCGACCTGGAAGCCGCGATGCGGGACGTCTCCGCCCGGGGTGGCCAGATCAAGCGTGACCTCGCCGCCCAGCGGGAGCGGATCGCCGCCGCCCGCCAACGGCTGACCGAGTTCGACCGCGAACTCACCATCGAAGAGCAAACCCGCTCCCGTATCGACGCCTTCAAGCAACTGATGCAGCAAGCCCGGTTCGAACTCGCCTACCAGGAAGCTCAGGTGATGATCCAGGAGCGGGTCACCCGCGGCCTGTCCGTCCCCCCGGAAGCGTTCGCCGGCTACCGCATCGGCCAGGCGGCCACCAACCTCCGCGAAGCCCTCGAACTTCGCCGGATCCGCCAGGACCGCTACCTGCTGACGATGATGCAAGTCGAGAAGTCCTTCGTGCCGTACCCGGATGAGCCGCCGGTCCACTTCCCGCCCGCTGCCGTGTGGAAGGAACTGACCGCGTCCCGCCAGGCTCGCTACACCTCGAGCTCGATCGGCTCGGACATCCCGGAAAGCATGAAGCGTCTGCAGTCGATCCTCGAAAACAAGCGGGTCAGCCTCGAAACCCCGCTCGACGGCCTGTCCCTCAAGGCCCTCCTCGACACGCTTCGCGACAAGTTCTCGGTGCCGTTCTTCGTCCGCGAAGAACTCTTCCGCGGCGGCGGCGAAGACATCATGGAAAAGAAGTTCCGCCTCAAGTCCGCCCTCAACGGCGTGACCCTCGGCTCCTTCCTCGACGTGGTTCTTCTCGACATCGACGCGAGCTACATCGTTCGCCCCGAATACGTCGAGATCGTCCCCAAGGACGTCCGCCTCACGGAGAAGCAGTTCCGGGCCTTCGAAGTTGCGGACCTCGTGATTCCGATTCCGAACTCGGTCAACCAGCAAGCCCTGTCGCAGAACCTGGCCCTCTTCGGTGCCCAGCTCCAGTTCGCGGGTCAGGCGATCGGTCAGGCCCAGCAGTTCGGTAACCTGGGTGGTGGTGCGATCGGGATCGGCCAGCAGTTCGGGATGGGTGGAGCCGGTGCCGCCGGCGTCCTCGGTGGCCCTGGTTTCAACCAGATGGGCCAGCAGGCGAACCTGGGGATCGGCGGGGGGATCTTCGGGGTGACCGGGGGTCAACTCGGCCAGTTCGGGAACCTCGGTGGCCAGTTCGGGATCCAGGGCGGGAACCAGGCGAACATCCTCATCGACCTGATCCGCACCACCGTCGCCTACCGCGAGTGGGACAACACCTTCGTCGGCGTCGCACCGACCGTCAACCCGGACACCGGGGAAACGTCCGGCCCGCTCGTTCCGACGGAACAACTCAACTCGCTCGGCTACTACCCCTCGGCCCTCGCTCTCGTGGTGCGGGGCAGCACCCGCTACCACCCGAACTCGTCGTTCAAGCTCAAGAAGCCGGGCGACGTGATGGGTGCTGGCGGCCCGGGCCTCAACCGCGAAGGCAAGTTCGCCATGGATCCGAAGAAGCCCGTCGATGGTCAGGGCTTCCTCAACCCGAAGGAAGGGGCCAAGGCGATCGCTGCCCGTGCCGACAAGGATCCGCAAAAGCTCTGGAACGAGGCCTTCGACCGGGCTATCACCGACCCGAACCTGGTGGTCCAGGCTGCGGATGTCCTGTTCGAAGTCAAGGAGTACGGCCACGCGGTTGAGGCCATCAAGGCCGGCCTCCGCAAGGGTCGCACCACCGGCGGCTGGGCCTTCGACGCCCTCAAGATTGCCCTGCAATCGAACAAGGCTGCCCCGGCCGAAGTCGAGCGAGCAGCTCTTTCCGCAGTCGACCTCGACCCGACCGACGCCAAGGCCTACCTGAAGGCCGCCAAGGCGGAAAACGAACTCGGCCACGTCAAGGCTGCCGTCGCCTTCTGCCAGCGGGCCGCCGAGATCGAGCCGAACCTGCCCAACCCGTACGCCAACGCCCTGGTGTACGCGGAACGGTCGGACGATGTCCAAGCCGATGTCGTCCACTGGGCGACGGAGAACCTCCTCCGCCGCGAATGGACTGATGACGGCATCGACTACCACAAGCAAGCCGCCGACCGGGCTTCGAAGATCGCCGCCAAGTTCGCCAAGGCCGGCAAGCAGGCCGACGCTGACCGCCTCCAGAAGGCCCTGACCGCCGAGAAGACCCGCGACCTCGTCGTGGAACTCCGGTGGCAAGGCGGTGCCGACCTCGACCTCTTCGTGATCGAACCGAGCGGTTCCACCTGCTCCGCGGTCGCCAAGCGGACCACCGGCGGCGGCGTGCTGAAGTCGGACATCCTCGACCAGGTCGACGGCGACCGCTCCGAGGTCTACACCGCGGTCGAAGCCTTCTCCGGGTCCTACAGCATCTCCGTGAAGTCGGCCCTCGGCCGGCCGACGGGGAACAAGGCCCAACTCGTTGTCACCCGGTTCGACGGAACCGACAAGAAAGAAGTGTCGGTCCACACGATCGACCTCGCCAAGCCGACCCCGGTCAAGATCACCCTGGAAGGCGGAAGCCGGAAGGATCTGGCAACCGTCCCGCCCGAAGTCGACGCGGTCCGGCCGGAAACCACCGCTGTCGAAACAGGCCCGACCGGCATGTCCGCCGGGGCCGGAGCCGGGAGCACCAACCTCCTCTCCTCCCCGACCGGCGTCAACACCGCCAAGGCCCTGCCGACCGTCAACCCGACGCTCGAGCAGAAAGTCGCCAGCGTCAGCCCGGTTCTCCCGGGCATGCGGGTGGCGACCACGCTGTCTGCTGACCGCTCGAAGTTCGTGATGAAAGCGAACACGGTGTTCGCGGGACCCGCCAAGGACATCCCGCTGCCGAAGATCAGCCTCCTCCCGGGTGCCGAGTAACCCGGAACCTCGACGTCAAAACGACCCCGCCCGGACGGCCAACCGTCCGGGCGGGGTCGTTTTCCTATCGCATTTTTCGCCTCGCCCACCAGACGCCGGGTCCGACCACCGCTAGAACTTCCCGATCCCCCAAGTGAGTTCCCTCCTGCCGAGTCGCACGCCGATGCAGACCGGGATCCTTGACGTGCTTCACGAATGGCCGACGTGGGTGATCGTCGTTCCCATCCTTTTTCTCATGCTTCTGGCCAGCGAACTCGGATTCCGACAGGGACGGGCGGCGTTCCGCAACGAAACGGATCTTTCGAGAACCGTTTCGAACGCGTTCAAGGGAAGCATTTTTGCCCTCGTTGCCCTGCTCATGGGGTTTTCTTTTTCGGCGACCACGAATCGGTACGACCTTCGCCAACGGCTCGTGATCGATCAAGCCAACGCGGTCGGGACGTGCCATCAGCGGGCCGGTTTGCTGGAGCCGGAATCCCGGTCCCGGATTCGCGGACTCCTCCGGAAGTATGTCGACACCCGCGTCGAACTCCACCGGGAACCTCAGACGGTCGGCGAAACGTTCGCTCTCCAATTGGAAATCGATCGGCTTCTGGATCAGTTGTGGAAGGCGGTCGAGCTGGCATACCAGCGTGAGCCGGACACGGTCCGCAACAGCCTGATCATCCCGGCGGCGAACGAGGTGTGTGACCTGAGTTCCACCCGGCTGTGGGCGAATCGCAATCACCTTCCAGACGCGGTTCTGGTGCTGCTTCTCGCCTGTGTGGTGATCTCAAGCCTGTTGCTGGGCCACTCTTCCGGGCAATCGGGGGCCCGCCACATCGGGTTGTGGGTGGCGTCGAATGTGTTGTTTTCGCTGGTTTTGTTCGTGATTCTGGACTTCGATCGCCCCCGCCGCGGGTTGATCCGGGTCGACCAGACACCGATGCTGGAACTTCAATCGAATCTGGGAAAAGCGACGCTTCCGTGACGTAATCGGCGGGCGAATCGGGAAAACCCTTTCCATCGGGCGGTGATCGCGTCCGACATGAGAAAATTTTGTGGAGATTCGGCGCAAGTCCGCCGTTCCGCTTCGTTTCCCGGGCGAGGTTCTGGCCCGGATCTCGCAACGGCCAGGATGGGGTGATTGGACTTTGGGCGGAAACTCTTTCCCACGGCGGTGTTGCGATGTCCCCTCCCGAACTCGAACGACCGGTCGGCCGTGATGTTCGAGCGGGACGCCGGCTGCCAGCCGTCGCGGCGATCGCCTGCCTGGCTTTACTCGGAGCCGACACACCTGCTGCCCGGGCCGGCTGGATCAAGATCACGAACGACACCAATTCGGTGATCGTGATCCAGGATTGCGGCGAGGCGAAGCGACCGGGGCGGGGGAAACTGATCCGGTTGCTTCCGGGAGAAACCTACCGGGAGTTCCAGGCCGGGGCCGGCGAGAAGAAAGTGCAGATTTTCGACCTGCAGTTGCCCGGCACCCCCCTCTTCGAGGGCCCGCTGCGGTGGAAGAAAGACGACGTGAGCCTCTCCGTTCTTCGCGATGGCAAGACGGTCAAATTGGGCCCGCCGACCGTTGCCGCCAGCACCAATCCGCCGACGCCGGTCAAGCCGGTGGCCCATCGCTGAGCCAGCTTGCATCCCGCTTCGAACCTTCCGTCTTTTCCGGATCCGGACTCACTCGACCAGCGGAAGCCAGTTGGTGATGTCGAACCGGGCGTGCGGATTCCGCTCGATCACCCCGACCGATTCCTGGTACGCCTCGAAGCACGGGTCGAGAAGTTGCAGCAGGTCGCTGGTTCGCAGACACCCCTGTTCCCGGCAGAAGAGAAGGTCGGTGCCGGCCCCCAGAACCGGGACGACGTACACTCCCGACACGACTTTCTTCACTTCCTCCCCGTAGCGGTTCCCCGCTTCTGTGTCGGGAACGACCACGAACGTCCGCTCTTCCGCGGCGGGGCCGGCGGCGAGTGGTGCGGCACCGCGGACGTAGCTCAGCACCCGGCGAGAGAGCTCGCTCGGTTGGCTCCCGGCGGCGGAAAGCTCCACGGCAGTGACGTCTTCCGCGGGCAGCAACCCGGACAGAAACGCCGTCGCCTGCTCCACCATCGGCCCGCCCAGCGATCGGACCAGGTCGGTCGAACCCTTGGCGACCCCGACTAGCCCGCCCCGAGGATCGACGACGAGTTTGGTGAGTGCCTGCTCCAGCCGGGCAAATTCCTCGGCTTGCACCGACGCAAGCGCTTCCGCGGCGGCCCGGTCGAGGTGATCTTCGCCGTGGGGAAGGACGACGCGGATGGTGTTGGAGCCGCGGAGGGTCGCGTGCATCGCCTCGTCGTCGTTCTCGGCGGCAGCGTGGTAGCTGCCGTGCGGCGTCGCCCCCGGGTTGGGGATGAGCACCGGCCCTTCGAGCATGTCCGCCAGTTCCGCAATCCGCCGGCGCGCATTGGAGATGTCGTCCTGCCGTTCCTGGAACCAGGTTCCGAGCCGGACGTAGAAGCGGGCGGCGACGGTGGCGAGATCCTCCCGGACGCGGATTTCCACGAAGAGGCGGACCTTCTCGCAGAAGGTTTTGAGAGCCCGCGTCATCCGGCCGCCGAAGAGGCTAAATCCACCGCCCGATTCCGCCGCCTGCTGGCACACCTGCAGGGCCATCGGAATCTCTTCCTTCGCAGCCTGTCGCTTGAGAGCCATGCTGGAGAGCATGCTGTCGAGGCCGGTGATGGCGGTGTTGCAGTTGGCCACGAGCTGGGCGATGACAGCCTCCGCGGCGGAAAGTCGAGAACCGGAAAGATCCTCGAGTTCGTGGAACCGATCCGCCAGCTCGTTCTGCCAGGCTTCCGTCGCCCGCCGCAATCCGACATCGAGGAACCGGCTGAGCCGACCGCGGCGGAATGGGCTATCCGCGTCGGTGGTCGGTTCACCGCCGATCCAGTCCCGGCACTGATCCCAGATCCCGTGAGCCCAGCTGGCTGGGTCTGGTCGGCGAGTGGCAGCGTCCGCTTGCGTTGGCAGGCTCGTCACCCACTGCCCGATCCGCTCCACGGGGTTGCCGTCTTGCGGTGTGGTCGACTCGGTGGCGATGAATTCCTGCAGCATATCCGGAGCTAGGCGAACGTCGGAAAGAACGCTCGCCAGCATGTTCTCCGCCTCGGCGGGAACCATTCCGGAAAGTGGCCCCGTCCACCGACGGAGGAACTTGACGCACGCCTGCCGGGCCGCGGAGCGGAGGAGCAGACCGCGTGGGTACCACACTCCGAACGTCCCGAAACCGCGAAACGGCGTGCGACCGGCCGGGGCACCCTTGTGGCGAACCTTTTCGAGGCCGCTTCCGAGAGGCGTCGTCAGATCGTGGGCAACGTACCCGGCGAGGTGCGAGAGGCAATCGCGAAGTGCCTCCGGCGTCCGCTGAGACATCGGGAGCAGGTAGGTCGCGGAGAAGGGAAGCCCGTGGGCGTCGACCTGCGGCCCCTCCGTGCCGTACTGGGCCAGGAAGCCCACATCGGGGTCGGAATAGTGGTTGAGTTCCGTCAAGGTCGCAAAAATGTTGGCCAGTTCTTCCGGCGGGGTGGTGGAATCTTCCGGGGCACCCGCGAACACAAACGCGGTTACCACCGCATCCGAGATGTTGAAGCGTTCCAGTGCCCGGCGGATCGCATGTCCGACATCGAGCAGCATTCCGCTGGTGCCGCCGCTGGCGCTGACGAAGACGTAGACGACCGGAACTTTGGTGCGGACCGCGAGCCCGGTTTGGTCGGCCGATTGGGTCAGGGCTTCCGGGTGGGTGCAGACCTGGATTTCCTGCCGAAACCGGTTGACGAAGCGGAGGTAGTGGTCGTAGAAGGCAAGCCGACCGAGAGCCCGGGATCCGTCGACCCGCAGGGATCGGGGGATGGCGTAGAGCTTTTCCCGCGGCAGCCACTCGAGGATCTGGTCGAGCTGCCGACGCCGGTACGCGTTGACGGGTTGCAACGGGGCGTGGAAGGTGTGCTCCGGTTGCAGTGCGGCGTCCGCGGGGCCGGCGGAGGGCTTGGTGGCCGTCTCCGGTTCCGCGTCGATGTAGATGTAGCGGAAGCACGGAACCTGGGAGAGTTCTCCCATCCGGTCGAGAAGCCGACAGCGGATCTGTTGCAGGGCCCGCCGACCGAAACTCCCGATCCCGACCATGATCGCCGGTCGGAGGACGCCCTCCTCGTGTCGGAAAACGAAAGATGGAGGGGCCGCCTTGTCCCCAGAAACCATCACCCGGCTGCTGGGGCCGAAGATGGAAGAAGCCGGGCCTTGCTTGGTCGCGAGGTCGATGTCGGTCTTGGTTTTCCGGGCGATCGGACCCGGTTCCGCGGGCCGCTTTGCCGAGGGTGCCGGTGTCTCGACGCCGAGCCCGCCGAGCGTGACGTCCGCCCGTCCGGATGCTCCTCCGAGAGCCCGCACGAAGGCCAGGCAGGTTGGGAATCGGTCCTCCGGGTTCTTCGCAAGGGCCTTCGCGACCGCCGGCCGGTCCGCTTCCGGCAACATGCTCAGGTCCGGCGGCTCCGTCATGTGCTGCAAGGCGAGTTGCCGGATATTCTTCCCAGAGAACGGCCGGAAACCCGTCAGCAACTCGCAGTACACCACCGCCAGGCTGTACTGGTCCGAGTGCTTGGAGATCTTGTTCGCAAACGTTTCCGGCGACGCGTAAACCGGCGTGATGCCCCCCATGATCCCCGAGGAACTCTGCCGTTCGAGGTGCTTGACGAGCCCGAAGTCCGCGACCTTGACCCGATCCGCGATCAGGAACAGGTTCTTCGGTTTGACGTCGAGGTGCTGGAGGTTGTGCTTCTCGATGAGGTGATCGAGGCCCTCGGCGGCGTCGGCGAGGAAGCCGAGGAGCATGTCGCGGGGAATCCCGGGCCGACCCGCCTTCTGGTATTCCTCGGTCAGATCGTGCAGACTCTTGTCCGCGAGTTCCATCACGATCAGCAACTCGCCCGACACGACCTCGATGCGGTCCATCGAGAGCACGAAGGGATGGCGGACGGATTTGACGCGTTCGAGGGCCTTGTACTCCTGCTCGGCCTTCGCGGAATCGCCATCGAGGGAGTTGAGGTTTCCGTAGACGAACTTGATCGCCTTGTAGATTCCGCCCGGCACGACGCACTTCCAGACCTCGCCGAACCCGCCGGTTCCGAGGGGGCAGACGAGTTTGTAGCCTGGAAGAGGCTCGGTGTCGGGCTCGCGAAGCCAGCTCATAGCGTCACCGCGAGTGGGAAAAGTCGTCCCAGGATGGGACCGTGAACCAACAGTCGGGCCCCGACATCAGAACCGGCAGATTGGGCGGGCCGGAACGGGGTAGACCGAGATGGAGCCGTCGGCCTGGGCAGACGGCGTGCGCGACCCCAATCTCCGTCGAGTCTCCGGGATGGGCGAACCAGCGTGATCGCGACCGACAGTGTTGTCGGGTTTCCCGCCATTCGCTTCCCCGGACAGACTGGGCGTCGGCAAATCAGTCACAATCCTAGCACGGGAAACGCCTCGCGGAAACAGGTTCCCGGGACTGTGAGCCGGGAAAACTTCACCCCGGCGGGAACCCGGTTCCGCGCGAGCTCGTCACTTTTTCTCGACAACCCAGATATTGCGGTAGACCAGCGGGTCGCCGTGGTTCTGGAGTTGGAACGGCCCCGGGGTAGGAGCCTCCTTCTGGCCGCCACCCGTTTCTCCTTTGAGTTCGACGTCGTCCTGGATTTTGACACCGTTGTGGAGGACGGTCGCGCGGGCGTTCTTGGTCTTCTTCCCGGCGGCGTCGAACTCGGCGGGGGTGAAGTCGATGTCGTAGGTCTGCCACACCAGCGGGGGCAGGCACATATTCACGCTCGGTTTGTGAAGGGTGTAGAACCCGCCGCACTCGTTGTTTTCCCCCTTGAGCCCGAAGCTGTCGAGGACCTGGAGTTCGTACCGATCCTGGAGGTAGACGCCGCTGTTGCCGCGACCCTGGCCGGTGCTGTTGGGCATGTACGGGAGACGGAATTCGATGTGGGCCTTGAACGCGCCGAACGATTTCTCGCTCTTGATCCCGTAGTTGAGGAACTTCCCGTCGGAGAGGGTGATCAGCTTGCCGTTCTTCCCCCAGTTCTTCTCATCGCCCTCGCCCCCGAAGAGAACAACGGCCCCTTCCGGCGGCTTGGCCCCGAGCGTGGGCGAGGTGCGTTCGACTTTTTTGAGGGTGGCTTTCAACTCGCCGCTGGTGAGTGTCATCGTCCCATTCGTGATCTCGCCGACTTCTTTCCCTTTGACAGAGAGGGTGACTTTCCCGTTTGCGAGTACGCCGGTGCCGGTGGTTTTGCCGTCGCCAGTTGCCCAGCCTGCTCCTGGAAGCCCTCCCGCGTAAACCTGGATCTCGAATTTCCCCGCCCCTCGAGCGATCACTTGTGCGGCGATTTTTTTGGTTTCCCCCCCCGAGCTCGGCCGTTCTCCCTCATACTCGCCCTGCACCAGAAAGTCGGGATCTTCTTTCGCTTTCGCTGGGTCGTCGATCGCGATCCGCTCCGGTTTCTTTTTCTTTTCCTGGGCGGAACCGGGTGACAACGACGCGATCACGAGTCCGACCCCGAGCAGGGCGGACAGTGCAAGACGGACCATGCGAACCTCGTGGGAAAGGAAACAGGGGCGGGAACCGCGGCAGCTTCGACCACGGCATGCTCATTGTTTCCACCGGAGAACGCGAGTCAATCCCCTGATTCGAAGCGACTTGCACACTCGGGGTCTAACCAAGTTCTCGGGGGGTTCGAGCTAGCAGCGAACGGCTAACAGCTAATGGCTGGAAGGAAACTGCTTGCAGAAAACCGGTTCATTCCAGACATTAGCTGTTAGCTCTTGGCGATTAGCTGGAATTGCCCCTCGACAACCCCCAGAAAATTCGCTGCACTCCCGGCTTTCTGCTCCGACTTCGCTGTTGACCCGCGGCCGATCGGACGATATGGGCCCGCCGATCTCGGTCGCGGAGACCGGACAGGGGGCGAGTCGGGAGGGGGTGTGCGGTGACGCGACGACTCGTGCTTTCCGGTTTGGTCGGTGCCTGCGGGCTGGCCACCGGGTGCGCTTCGACCTGGGACAAGGTCACCAGCCAGGACTTCAAGGAGAAGCCGTTCCACAGCATGTTCGGCCACAAGGACGATCCGCTCACCGTCCTCCGAAACAACGAGGGGGGTGGCGGCGACATCCGGGCCCGGGCCATGCGGGATCTTCGAGAACCCATCCATTCCGGCGGATCCCAGGAGGATCAGGACGAGGTCGTCGACCACATCCTCGGGCCGGCGGCGACGTCTGACCCCAGCCCCGTCATCCGGGCCGCGGCGATCGACGCCCTCGCTCGCTTCGACGATCCGCGGGTTCCGAAGCTTCTGGTCGCTGCCTACCACCAGGCGACCGGGCGAGTTCGACAGCCCGAAACGCCCGAGCAACCGATCGCCCAGAGCGGCCTGCGAATGCCGGTTTCCACCGGACCACTCGGCGATCGGCTGAGCCTCTCCGGGCCAACCGGATTCCCGGCTGACGTCGTGACGATGCTGCGATCGCGGGCTCTGACAGGTCTGGCCCGAGCGGGGACACCGGAAGCAGTGAAGTTCGTGTCGTCCATCGCGACGGGCGAGGAGCAGGACGCCGATCGGGACGTACGATTGGCAGCGGTGCGGGCACTGGGAACGGTGCGGAAAAAGGAATCGGTCGTGGCGCTGGCCAAGGTTCTCTCCTCGGAAAAAACGCGGGATGTCGGAATGGCCAGTCGGGCTCACGACGGTCTGGTCGCGTTGACCGGCAAGTCGCTGCCGGCGGAACCGGAAAAGTGGGACGAAGTTGTGCAAGCGGGTGCGGAAGTCGCCCCGGAACGGGGGACAGTCGAGCGGGCGATCGGATTGTTTACCCCGTGATTTTCCGCAATTTCCGGGGCAGTCCGGGGATTGGGCCTTCCCCGAGCCCCGGATTTCCGTGGTCCTGTGGCAGTGACTTTTCCGCCTGAGACACCAACCGCCCCGAAATGGGGAAACATCTTTCCATCACCTCCCCAGTTGGGTTGTCGCCCGGCCGACTACAATGTTCGCATCTCCCGGATTGGGTGTGATTCCCCTGTTAGGCCGGCCATCGCGGACGGTAAACTCCGAAGACAGGAAAGCACGCGGATGGCGGAACCTCCGCAAACCCGGGTGACCCTGCTCGCCAGGATCAAAGACGGCTCCGACGTGGTCGCCTGGCGCGAATTCGTCGGACTGTACGGCCCCGTCGTGTACGGGTTCGCCCGCAAACGTGGTCTCCAGGATGCGGACGCCGCCGACCTTATGCAGGAAGTGCTCCGCAGCGTCGCCCGCAATGCGGAGAAAATGGAATACGACCCCACCCGGGGAACCTTCCGAGGCTGGTTGTACACCGTCACCCGGAACAAAATTTACAACTTCCTCAACGGGCAAAAGAACAAGCCCCGTGCTTCCGGAGATTCTGGAGCCCAGGAACGACTCGACTCCATTCCCGCCTCCAAGGATGACACAGACCCGGACTGGGATCTCGAATACCAGCGGCAGGTGTCGGCGAAGGCGATGGAGCGGGTCAAACACGAGTTCCAGCCCAACACCTGGAAAGCCTTCTGGCGGACCGCGGTGGATGGCGTCTCCGCCCAGGAAGTCGGGGCCGAACTCAACATGACCCCGGGTGCGGTGTACGTGGCGAAAAGTCGAGTGTTGGCCCGGCTCCGCGAGGAGGTCCAGCGCATGCAGGCCGAGGCCGAAGCGTGGTAATCCCTACCATTGGACGGTGATCGCGATGACGACCGCAACCCACACTAGTCGAACCTCATGCCCGTCGGTCCATCAACTCACCGACGTCATCCGCGGTATTGCGAAACAGCCCGCGTCCGAGGAAGTCGCCGAGCACATCGGTGCCTGCGTCGACTGCCAGTGCAAAATGGAGGAACTTGCCCTGGCCGGCGCCCCCGGGCTCTCCTCGGACGTCGTCCGCCACCTCGACAAGGTCGAACCACCGTCGAATTCCGCGTACTGGCGTGCCCTCCGGCAGGCGGAACTCGCGGTCACGCAAACCCACAGCGGCGATACCCCACCCTCGGCTCCCTCCGATCTCCGACTGGACTTTCTCGCACCATCGAGCACTCCCGGCCGACTCGGGATGATCGGGACCTTCGAGATCATCAAGGTCATCGGCCGCGGCGGGATGGGCGTCGTCCTCCACGCCTTCGACCCCTGCCTCCAAAGGGACGTGGCGGTCAAGATCCTCGATCCGCAACTGGCGAACAACAACACGGCCCGGGAACGCTTCTGCCGGGAAGCCCGCTCCGCAGCCGCCGTCACCCACGAGTCCATCGTCGCCGTCTACCAGGTCGACGAGGATACGACTTCCGGACTCCCTTTCCTTGTGATGCAACTCGTCAACGGTGAGTCCCTGGAGCAGCGGTTGCGGCGGGTGGGGCGGTTGTCGGTACTGGAGACGGTCAAGCTCGGCGTGCAAGCCGCCTCCGGGTTGGCCAGTGCCCACGCCGGCGGCCTGATCCACCGCGACGTCAAACCCGGGAACATTCTGATCGAATCCGGAACGGACAAGGTCCGCCTCACCGACTTCGGGCTCGCCCGTGCCGCGGAAGATATGAAGCTCACCAAAAGCGGCTTCGTCGCGGGAACACCCCTCTACATGGCCCCGGAGCAAGCCCGCGGGGAGGACATCGACGCCCGGGCGGATTTGTTCAGCCTCGGCTCCGTGCTCTACGAGGCCCTTGCCGGTCAGCCGCCATTCGAGGGGAAAACGCCCCTGGCCGTGCTCCGCCGGGTCGCCGACGAGTCGCACGAGGAACTGCGGAAGGTCAATACGCAGGTTCCGATGTGGCTCGAAGACATCATCGACCACCTCCTGGCGAAGGATCCCGCCGACCGGTTCCAGTCGGCGGAGGAAGTGGCGGCCGAGCTTTCCGTGCATCTCGCGGTGATGCAAAACGCACACGCGAAAGATAGCCCCGTCGAGGCGTGCGGCATCTTGAAGTCGCGGTCGTCGAGCCGAATCTGGCGTCGCCGGGACATCTGCAAGACCAAGGTCGCCGCCGCCGCCAGCTTGTTCCTCGGCATGGGTCTTGGTGGGCTCGCGGTCTGGGGAATCGGGGCGCTCACGTCTTCCCCCTCTCTCCCGAGTCAACCGGCGGCGTCCGCATCCGTCAACGACGGGCCGGATTCCGTTGCCGTGCTTCCCGTGAAATCCGGTGCCGTCTGGTCTCTCGCCCTCAACCAGGACGCGACCCTCCTGGCCGTTGGCAGCGAGAACGGCCGGGTCAGCCTCTGGGATGCCAAGAGCTACAAGCTCCTGATCGACCTGCACCCCGAGAAATCCGATTCCGCGATGGCCCACAAGGGACCCGTCTGGGCCGTCGACTTCACCCAGGACCGCAAACGCCTCGTTTCCGCCAGCGACGACGGGACGATCAAGGTCTGGGAACTTCCTTCCGGGAAACAACTCAAGTCGCTCCCGATCGGTACCCCGATCCGGGCCGCCGCCGTGAGTCCCGATGGTAACTCCGTCGTGGTCGGCGACCGTTTCGGATCCGTCCGCGTCTTCGACCTTTCGAAGGACGCGATGCTCCTCGAATACCAACAAGACAGCACCGTCAACGGCGTCGCGTTTTCCCCCGACGGCAAGACCGTCGCATCGGTCAGCACCGATGGGAATGTCGTGCTCTGGGATATTCTCGCCGCCGAAGCGGGCGGACCGGACGGGGAAAAGAAACCACCCCAGGGTCGCAAACGTTTCACCCTCTCCGGCCACGGCGGGCCCGTCTATGGCCTCGCGTTCTCCACCGACGGCACCCGACTCGCCACCGCCAGCTGGGATCAGAACGTCATCGTCTGGGACCTCGATACCCGCTCGGAAGTCGTGAAGTTCCAGGCCCACGAGGAAGGCGTCTGGGCCGTCCAGTTTTCCCCATGTTGCGGATTCCTCGCCACCGCCGGCCAGGACGGCAAAACGCGATTCTGGAACGCGACCACCGGATCCCTTGTTGGCGAGATCGGCCGCCACCGCGGAACCGTCCACGCGATGCGCTTCAGCGGCGACGGCAGTATGCTCGCCACCGGCGGCCGCGACGGCACCGTCCGACTCTGGGACGTCAAGCAACTCAAGAAAGCCAAGGCCGCCAAAGAAACCAAGTAACCTCCACCGCCAGAACGCGAGTTACCCCCGTGCAACCGACTCGAATTTCCCCCTCGCTTCTGGCCCTCTTCTGTATCTCCACGCCGAGCTTCGCCTTCGAGCCGACCTCCGCGTACGAGAAACGCGAAGTTCGCGGTTTCACGGTTTACGTCCACCCGGAGGTACGCAAACACAAGCCCGAAGACGCTGACGCCATGAAGGAACTCGATTCCCAGTTCCGGAAACTGCTGGCGGTCGTCCCGGAAAAGCACCACGCGAACCTCCGGAAGACCACCATCTGGGTGGAGTGGGAGGTCAAACCCCGCGGGGCCGCCGAGTGCCACGTCTCCGCCGGCTGGCTCAAGGAGAACGGCTACAACCCGGACAAGCTCCTGGCCGTGGAAATCAACAACGCGAAGAATTTCGTGAAATGGTCACGCCAGGATCAGCCCTGGATGGTGATGCACGAACTCGCCCACGCCTACCACCACCGCGTTCTCGGCACCGAGTATCCCCAGCTCGTCGCCGCATACAAGCAAGCGATGGAACGCAAGCTCTACGATTCCGTGGACAGAGTCGGTGCGAAGAAACAGAAGGCATACGCCGCCACGAACCCCGCCGAGTATTTCGCGGAACTTTCCGAAGCGTATTTCGGCAAGAACGACTTCTTCCCGTTTACCCGGACCGAGCTTGAGAAGCACGACCCCATCGGCTACAAGCTCATGCGAGAAGTCTGGGGCGAACCAGTCACCCCGAAGAACTGAGCCATCGACTCACGTCGATTGGTTCCAAGTCTTTCTCACGCCGCTCGGGATACGCTCGCCGGGACGTCTCCCACCAGGGTCGACACGAGTCTGGCCGGGTTGTGGAAGGTCGCCCACTTCGGTTGGACCTCACGGGCCGCCGCAAGGTAGTCAGGGTATTGCTCGCAAACCTTGCGAACCGCGACCGCAAGTTCGCCGGGTGAGTCATACACGATTCCACCCGGAACCGACTGGCCCGCCATCCAGGTTCCGGACGGCACCACGGTCGGCTTCCCGGCCAGCACCGCCTCCGCGAACACCCCCGAACTTCGAGCCCGGTAACTCTCCACCTCGTACGGGCAGACCACCACGTCCGCCTCGGCCAGATGCCGGTAGTACTCCTGCCCAGCCAGAAACCCCGATCGCCCCACCAGGGAGACCTCTCTTTCGGGGAACGCCGCCAACTGGTCCATGGCCGCCCGCACTTCCGGATCCGTCTCGTCCGGGTGCAAGGTCGCCTGCACAACGAACCGGACCCGCCCGGTGGTGACCAGGTCCCGCAGAGACCTTACCAGGTCGGGGATGTGGTGGAACCCCTTTTCCCTTCGTGCATCCCCGAGGAACAACACGGTGAGCGGACCACCAGGTCGCTCAACCACCTGCGGAAACAGGCCGACCCGAAAGGGGATCGGCAGGACGTCGAACGGCAACCCAGACAGGACGGTATAGTCGTCCGCCAACTCGCGAGTGTCTGCATAGAACCGGATCGCCCGCGAAGCCGGGTATTCGCGAACTGACTCGAAAAACGACCGCTGAACGAGCGTGTAATCGCGGAGAAATTTTTCTTCGATTCCCGCTTCGATCTCAGATGGTCGTGCCACCGAGTGGCGGAACTCAAGATGGAACGTCGGGGCCATCTCGCCGAGTTGATGAACCAGCCGGCAAACCGCCAGGGCTTCCCGACCATGCGCCGTCGGCAAGTAAACATGGTCGCCCGGCCGGACCTTGGCGAGGTCGAGGAGCCGAACGAGGTCCAGTTGAAACATCCGGGTTAGCTCGGCTTCAATTTCGATTCCCACGTTCCGGAGCGAGCCTCGAAGCAACGCATCAATCGATTCCTCGTCGGGCAATGATCGTGGACCTGGTCGTTGCGGTGCCGAGGGGACTAGTTCGCATTCGGGAACCTGGTGCCGGTTCCGCGACCGGCGAAGCCTAGTGGCCAGATTGGGTGGGGTTAGTTTGCGGAAGGCCGGGATGGCCAGCGGTCGCCGACGGTAGACCCACCTCAGCGTCCGCGATACCACCGGTGGCAGGACCGCGTTCGCGAACTGTTTCACGACCTGGCGAAGCGAGATGGTTGAGGACGGCGACGGGACCGGGACAGCCGGCACCGGGTTGACCTGGGACGAGATGTACTCCTCCATCGACATCTTGCCGAACAGAACGGGGTCGAAGGGAGTAGGTCGGCCGAGCGCAAAACGGTCCGGCTCACCAAGGGAACAGGGTGGCATCATAGCCACCCGGTTCCCCCAGTGGTTCAGCCGGAACAGCGGGTAGACGGTCAGCCAGTCGGGCACTTCGATTCCCGGGACTGTCAGGTCACAGTCGGCAAACGCTGCCAGACCGACCCGAAACCCCCGTTCCCGTGCCGCCTCCGCGACCGACAACGCGTTCTCGAAATAATGCCCCCGGAGCTCAGTCATCCCGTTGTTGATCACGAGGAACTGGGGATCCATGGGCCTCCTCGTGGTCCGGCAGTGGGAACAGGCTCAAGGTGCATGATTCCGAGAGACTTGCACCAGACCAACATGTTTCGTTATCTGTTGGACAAGTTGTGGCTAACCGTTGGAAGATTGACCATTGGCCGCGACAGTGCGGCCAACGGAACAAGGGTCGGCAAGTTGATCACGTTTCGGACAGGTCGTGGTGGTCAAACGTTCGAGAACCGGGAGTTCCGCAGCAGTGTGTAGCCCTTGATCAGTTCTGTGATCCCGGCCGCCAGGCCGTGTTGCGGGCGGAAGCCGGTCTTCTCGATCTTGGCGTTGGACACGATGTAGTCCCGCTTGTCCGGGTCCTCGCCGATCGGGGCTTCGAGGAACACGAACCCAGGCAGTTGTTTCCGGATCTCGGCGCACAACTCCAGTTTCGACAGGTTTGCGTCCGACAATCCAACGTTGTACGCGTGTCCTTGCATCGATTCGAATTTGGCAATCGCGTGCACGAACGCCCGGCTCACGTCGCGGACATGGATGTAGTTCCGTTTGGCATGTCCCTCAAAGACCACCACGGCACGGTCCATGACGGCCCGGTAGACAAAGTCGTTCACCAACAGGTCGACCCGCATGCGGGGGGACATGCCGAACACCGTCGCGAGGCGGAAGGTGATGGAATTCCCGGCTTCCAGGGTGGCGAGTTCCGCCTCGACCTTGGTGCGGCCGTACAGGCTGATCGGGCGGAGGGGGCTTTCCTCGGTGCAGAAGGCCCCCTTGTCGCCAATGCCGTACCCGCTGTTGGTGTTGGGCAGGACGATCCGCTGGGCGGCCGACCGCAAGTTGAGCAAGAGCTTGATGGCGTCCAGGTTCGTGCTGGTGGCGGCGGTCTGATCGAGGTGGCAGGCCGGGGCCCCGACGATGGCGGCGAGCGGGATCACCACGTCGGCGGTGGCCAGCGCCTTCTTCATTACCGACTTGTCCCGGGCATCCCCACGAGTCACCGTGAAGTGAGGGTTGGCGCAGCACTCGGCCAGGGACGTCTGGTCGAACAGGAAGTTGTCCACCACGTGGACCGCGTACCCATTCTCGAGCAACATCGGAACCAGAACCGATCCGATGTATCCGGCACCGCCGGTGACCAGAACTTGCGTCGGCATCCTTCCGCCCTCGGTGGATTACGTCGCCCGGCGATCCCGGGGTGAGATTGTATCGCAGATTGCCCGGGCCACGTCAACCCGAGCTGCCAGGTCCCCGAGTTCGCGCCGGGCCGGGTCAGCCTGCCCGGACGACCGTGTCTTCCACGGCCTCGCAGACCAGGTGCCAGGCGAGGATGTGAACTTCCTGGATCCGCGGAGTGAGCCCGGATGGCACCTTGAAGCAGACGTCGCAGGCGGCTCCCATCGGCTCGCCGGGCTCGCCGGTGAACCCGATCGTCCCAGCCCCGACTGACCTGGCGGCGACCAGGGCCTCGATCACGTTGCGGGACTTTCCGCTGGTGCTGATCCCGACGACCACGTCACCAGGCCGGGTCTGGGCGAGAACCTGGCGGGAAAAAACCTGGTCGAAGTGGTAGTCGTTCCCGATCGCGGTGAGGATGGAGGAGTTTGCGTTGAGGGCGATCGCCGGCAGGGGCCGGCGTTCCCGCAGGAACCGACCCACAAACTCGCCGGCAACATGTTGGGCGTCGGCGGCACTCCCCCCGTTTCCACACAGGAAGATCGTCCCGCCACCCAGCAGGCAGGTGGTCAACTTGTTGGCGACTTCGACCAGGACCGGAAGTTGTGTCTCGGTGAGTCGGGTCACCAGGCCGGCGTGCTCATGCAGGGCAGAGACCATCTTCTCAGGCGGCACGGCGGTTCCGGTGGACATCGTAGGTCTCCTGGTAGTGGGCCACGAACCCCCGGAAGTCCTCCGGAGTCCCGATGTCGTAAAAGGCTCGGTCGCAGGTCATTCCCGCGATCCCCAACCCGTCCCGGATTGCGGCAGGGAAGACGTCTCGCTCCAGGGACGTGACGGCACCAGTGGCGATCCGGTCGAGGAGACGGCGGTCGAGAACATAGGCCCCGGCATTCAACCAACCTGGTCGGGCTTCGCCGGAGGGATCCTTCTCCCGGAATCCGGTGACGAACCGACCGGTTGGGTCGAGGTCGACAGTCCCGAACCGCCGCCCGTCAGCCAGTCGGGCCAGGGTCAGGGTCGCGACCGCACCGGTCTGCGCCGCGGCAAAGAGATGATGCCGGACGATCAGGTTGTGGTCAATGTCAAGGTAGGTGTCCCCGTTCACGACCATGGCGGCCGGCGCGAAGTACCGGTCGGCGAGCTTCAGGGCCCCCCCGGTCCCACGGAGGGTTTCCCCCTCTTCCGAGTAGTCGATCCGGACCCCGCGTGACGACCCGTCGCCGAACTCGGCCCGGACCTGGTCGGCCAGGTGCCCGATGCAGAGCACGAAATGGCGGGCACCTTGTTCCCGGAGCAGGTCGATCTGCAGGTCGAGGAACGGTCGGTCGCCGACCGGGGCCAGTGCCTTGGGGCGGTCGGCCACGACGGAACGCAACCGGGTCCCGAGCCCCCCACAGAGCACAACGACGGGCAGTGTGGCGAGCGGCGGGGTCATGCGGCCTCCCGCAGGCGGACCGGGGCGACTGGTACCTTGTCCGGGGTGCTGTGGAGCACATGTGAACCAGCCGCGTTGAGTCGGAACGACACTTCTAACAGACCTGGCAGCGCGGCCCGGATCTGATCGTGGGTCTCCGGTGGGGCGAGGAAGAGCAGGAAGCCGCCACCGCCCGCACCGAGCAGTTTCCCACCGACCGCTCCGGCCTCGAGACCGGCGTCGTAGTAGTTGTCGATCAGCGAGTTCGAAATCCCCGCGTCCAGTTCTCGCTTCATCAGCCACGACCGGTGCAGCAGTTCCCCGAACGCAGTCACCGGGCGAGGGCCGGTCAGCAGGTCGTACCCCTCGTCGACCATCTTTCGCATTCGGGCCAGCCGACCGAGATTCGTGCCGACCCGCCCGACCTGGGCCTTGGCCAGGTCCTCGGCTCGCCGTTTGATTCCCGTGAAGAAACAGATCAGGCTGGATTCGAGTTCGTGCAGTCGGTGTCCGCCGAGCGGCAACCGGTGGACCACGAAGTCCCCCATTCCCCGGAACTCGATCAGGTTGAACCCACCGACTGCCGCGAAAGTCTGGTCTTGAACCCCGACGGATTCCTTGAGGACACCCCGTTCGAGTTCAATCGCCTGGTAGGCGAGGTCGAGGGGGGCAACGGCCCGACGGCGGTAGGCATGCAGCGTGTTCAATAACCCGACCACGAACGATGACGACGACCCCAGCCCGGTCATGCTCGGAAGCTCGGCCGCGTGGTGAACCTCGACGTCCTGGGTGACCCCGACCCACTTGAGGCATTCCCGGAACGGGGCGTGTTCGAGTTCGTCCACGTGCCCGACGCACTCCACCTTCCGGTAGCACCACCGGATAGCGTGGTCGAACATGGGGCTGTAGAAGTGGGACATCGTGAAGTAGGCGGCCTTGTCGACCGCCGTCCCCAGTACGGCCCCACCGTGAGTTTCGAAGTACTCAGGGTAGTCAGTTCCTCCGCCGAGGAAGCTGATCCGCAGGGGCGTTTGGGTAATGAGCATGTGCGGTTCCGGCAGGGGCGGCGGGCGAGCCGCGGCGGTCTACGGGACAGGCCGATACAAGTTCCCTGCAGGTATCGGCCTGAGAGGTTCTCCGGCTTGAGCGACCCGGCGGGTTTTGCCGGGCCTGACGGTTATTCGGAGTTCTTTCTCCGGTTCCGGTCGAGGGCGACACTTTTCCCACAAGTGCCGCCGAAATCCAGGCCAATCTCACAATTTCCGCGCTTCACCTGGATTACCGTGAAGGTTGCGTTGACTCAATCGCCGCAATTTCCATCCCTTGCAGAAAACAAAGGACGAGACGTACGAGTGGGAATTGGTCCCATCGTGGGGTGAACTGAAAAATGTCAGACGGATTTGTCAGGCGAGATGCGAATGACGCGTGCACGCCCGGGTTCGGGACAAGAAACCCGGGAACGCGAGAGTATTGGAACAAAAGGTTCCCCGATCACTGACCGTACGACGTCCGCGGAACCGTGGGCCGAACCCTGCTTTCGCAACTCTCGCACCACGATTTCCTGACATCCCCGAAATGGCAGCGGATCCCTCGGCAATGGCCTGGGATCCGCAAGAGTTGATGGAGGAAGAACACGGAGGTCGGCGGTTACAGCCGCATCCCGCCGGGGAGCTCGCTGGTGTCGCCGACGTTCGAACCGCTGCCGTCACCGGTCGGGGAGGTCGGCGGGTGCAACTGGTCGCCGACATGTCGGAGCCAGGAACCCGATGCAACGCCGAACGGCCGAAACTTCTCGGGCCGCTCCGAACCCTCCTCGATGTACAACGCCCGCGTCCGCCCGAGCCGACTCGCCACCGGGGAATCGAGCAGGTGGCTCGAATCCGACGCCGACATCTGGAACAGAACCCGCAACGCAAATTCGCGGATCCCCTGGCGATCGACCGCCCGTTGCAGATTGTTGAGGGTGTCGCACCAGACGATGCAGTGGATCCCGAACCCGGGTCCATCGCGGAGGATGTTGAGGAAGTGCTCGCCGGGGGTGACGGTCTTGTCGCCGCGTCGGCCGAACCCGAAATCGTCGTCGGCTTTCCGGAGTTCGCGGACCCGCTGCAACCCGTTGACGAGCAGAAACCGGGGCGTGCGGTCGGTCGATTCCCCCTTCTGGCGACGCTCGAACTCCGCCGCAAGCTCCGCCATCGCCGTGGGAAGCTCGGAGCGATCGACAACCGCCCCCGGCAACCCGAGTGCGGCGGTCGCATTCCGCAGGTAATCCGCGAAGTCGCCGTCGTCCGGGGTGCCGTCGACAACCGTGATCGGTCGCGGTTTCGCCTCCGCCGATGGCCGCAACTTCGCGACCAGTGCGGTGATCGAGGCGGTGAGCAACCCCAGAGCCGCCTCCTCATGCTGGCCGATGAGCAACAAATTCGCCCCGGATTGCGGGCGGAAGACGGCAACGGTCGGATCCTTGATTGCGACCGGATCCCCGAGCCACACCATCGGCGGGCCCTCGGGAATCGCGGCAGCGGGCGTCGACACCAGCGTCGAGATCGGGGCGAAGCTCGACAGGTCGGCGGCCGCGGAACCCTCGAAAACCAGCGGCGGCGGGAACTTCCCATCCGCCCGATCCCGCAATTCCCCGAGCAGCTGCTCCCGCTTCTCCTCCGCCAGCCACACCACCTGGAACGGGTCGTTCCCCTCGACGAGCCCGTTGGCGTCGTTGTAGATCGCTTCCCCCGGTCGGTTGAGAAGCCGGGCTGCGTTGTTGTCTTTGCTCAGAATCAACTGCGCGTCCGCGTCCGAACACTGCAACGCGATCCGCACCGCCATCTGGTCGATCGTGCTTCGCGCCAGCGAGAACGCCCCGCCGAGCGTCTGCGAACCCAACAGCACGTGCACCCCGAACGCCCGGCCCTGACGGACGAGCCGGTCGAGAAGCAGTGCCGCTTCCTGGCCGAGTTTGTCATCCTCGACGAAGAATTCCTGGAACTCGTCGACCACCAGCAGAATCCGCGGGCATCGCACGTCCGGCTTCGCCTCGCGGTAACCGCCAAGGTCGTTGACCCCCGCCCGTCGGAACTCGTCACCGCGTTCGCGGAGCACACCGTCCAGCCGCTGCAGCACGCTGAGCCCGAATTCCCGCTCGGACTCGATTGCGATGACCCGGGCGTGGGGCAGTCGCTGGTCCGCGTACATCTTGAACTCGACGCCTTTTTTGAAGTCGATGAGGAAGAGTTCCGCCTCGTCCGGGGAGTAGGTGAGGGCGAGGTTGGTGATCAGAGCGTGGAGCAGCGTCGACTTCCCGGAGCCGGTTTTCCCGGCGACGAGAGCGTGCTGGGCGGTTCCGCGGCCGACCTGGAAGAGTTGCCGGCGAGTCGCCCCGGCCCGGCCAATCGCCACCTCGAAACCTTTCGCCGCCGAGGAATTCCACCACTGATCCCGGGTCGGCATGATGAACTCGAACGGAACCTCGACCCGCGACGCATCCCGGCTCGCTTCGCCGACCTTCTTGACGAGCTTGGCAATGGTCGCAGGGTCCGGTGGGGTCTCTGCGGCAAGCGGGAATGGCGCGAGATCCGCCTCGACGGGTCGGAATTTCCCCGCTCCCCAGTTGAGGGTGTACGCCACCTGCTCGAGGTCGGCGGGGTTGAAATCGCGGGGCATGGCGGCGTTCGTGTCCATGCTGACCAGGGTGCAGACGCCGCACGCCGGGCCGCTCGACAGGATGCTGACCAGCCGGCGGGCCGCGTCGGTGGTGAAGTTCTGCGGGAAGTTCGCGATCACCAGCACGCGGTACGGCTCCGCCACTTCCCCGGCCGCCGAGTTGTACTCCTCGATGCTCTTGTACTGGTTTCGCAGGTACTTCTGAATCACGTTCTCCATGTGCTCGGTCAGATCCGCGAGCCGTTTCTCGATGTGCCCCGGCTCCGTCCAGATCCGGGCGGTGACGAGCTTCTCGTCGAAGTCCGCGAGGTGCATGAAGGCGGCGAAGTTCTCGCCGAGCCCGACCGGATCGATGATCGTGAAGCGGACCTTCCCAGGCGGTAACCCGGTGAGGAACCGCAACATCGTGGCTTGCAGCGTCGCCACCGCCGCCGGCCGACCCTCGTTCTGGGCTTTGAACAGAATCGAGCACTTCTGCGGGAAGGGCAGAAACGCCGGGATTTGAGTGTGCAGCGGCTCGGCCGGATTGAGGCGGGCGTCGTACGGCATCCCGTCCGGCATCGCGTACAGGTCGACGTCGAACTCGCCGAAGCGGATGCCGAGCGGGGCGTCGGTCGGCAGGGGACGGTCGCTTCGGAGAATCTCGTCCCACTTCGGGAACCGGCCGTGGCCGTACTCGATCAACTGGTTCCCGACCCACGCGACCTCGGCCAGCCCCGTCTTCCAGGCGGCCTCGACTTTTTGGAACGCCGTGTCGCGGGTTGCAATCGCCGCCGCCGTCTTCTGCTTCAACCGCTCTTCCGCCGCCGCGAGTTCCGCATCGAACCGGGCGTTGGCCGCGTCCGATTCCCGGGTGTAGCGATCGATCTCCGCCTTGGTGTCGGCGGCGCGATTGGTGCGAATCTTGTCCGTCGATTTGACATACTCGTCTTCCAGTTTCGCGAGCGTCTCCTCGAGTTGCTTTTCCATCGACTCGATCTTGGGAAGGTAGTACTCCCCGGCTGCTTTCTTGTCGTGGTCGTGGCGGGCCTGCACTTCCTCGCGTTCCCGGCGATGGGCTTCCTCCGCCTGTTCAAGAAGTGATCGAGCGGACCGCGAGACGTCGGCGAGGATGACGCCGAGGGCAGTGCCGCGATCGCGGGCCTGGCGGGAAGCCAACATCCCCAGGAGGAGCCGCAACCCGAGCCCGCCGACGATCGCGAATCCCATCGCCACGCCGACGATCGCGAAGCCCTTGACGGCGAGGAATCCCACCACCCCACCGAGGGCCGCCATGAGCATGACAGCCCCGAAGGTGCCGGCAAGCCCCAGGAAATTCGTGAGTTTGATCCCTTCCAGCCGGACCGCCGCCTCTTCCGCGTCGCCGAGCTTGGACTCGATGTGCTTCACCAGCAAGATCGGGTCTTCGCGGGGGAGCTCATCTTCCGGGCTCGACACGTCATCGCGATCCATCCCGACGCGGGCGAGGACCACCTCCGCCCGGTCCCAGAATTTCGCGACTCGAACCTTGGCGGCGTCCGATTTTCGCTTCAATTCGTCGAACCGATCCTGGGCCTCTTTTTCCCCGGCTTCCAGGACCGACGCGACCGTCCAGAGCTTGTCCTGGTACTTGGAGCGGGCTCGTTCGAGGGCTTCGGAGAAGTGGTCGACGGTTTTCTTGCGGAAGTCGACGCGTTTGGTGTCGGCGTTTTCCTGGGCCGAGTCGTACTTCGTGGTGATCGAATCGAGGTTCGCTTGGTGGGCCTGATCGAGATCCTCGTCCGATTTTTTCCGGGCCGCCGCGATGGTTTTGCGGGCCTTCTGGGCTTCCTTGTCGGCCTCGTCGGTGGTGGTCTGGAAGGTATCGGAGAACGTCTTTTCCCCGGCCGCCCGGTCGCGAACGACCTGTTGCAGCTTCCGCAAGGCGATGCGTTCGCGATCAAACAGGGCGTCGGAACTCATGGGGAACCCACCAGGGAAGGGTTGGAATCGCGGGAGGATCCGTCAAAATTTCCGATCGATCGTCGGAATCTGCGTTCTCACTCCCATTTGTACTCGCAATCGGAGCGGACCTGGACGAAGAGCACGGAAAGCTGGTCGATCGCTCGCAACATCTCGGCGACGTGGTGGTCCATCGGGAGCCAGACCTTCTCCTCGAAATCCCTGCGGGCGATATCGTCCCAGGCGTCGCCGAGGGTTTCCCAGCGGGCCCGGCCGGTCTTCTGGGCGTCGTACAACTGGCTGCGGCAGGATCCGAACCTCATTTCGGTGCCTCCTTCGGGGTCGTCGGCAGGGTCGTGTTGCTCGCAAAATCCCGCCGAAGGCCGGCGTACTTCTCCAATGCCTCGATTTGACGCTCCAGCATCGCCAGGCCGCTTGCCAGTTCCCCGTCCAGGAAGTTCGACAGCCGATGCGACGGGCCGGAATACGACTCCTCAACCGCCTTCGGAAGTTTCGCGACCCAACTCCGGCAGATCCGCACCTTCTCCTCGGCGTGTTCGAACCGAGCCTTCGCACGCCGGAGGTTCCGCTCCTGGATGGTGGTGTCCGGTTCCTTGCCGTCCCAGCCGGGAATCTTCCGGGCGGCGAGGTCCCGCTTCGCCTGGGCGACTTCCTCCTCGCAATCGCGGACGGCCTTCTGCCACATCGCGAGTTGCTCGGCGACCCACTCATAGCCGCGCTGGATCTCCATGTTCGCGGACGAGACCGTCTCGGCGGCCTCGGAACGGTAGGCGGCGAGGGCGGCAACCCAGCCGCGAAGTTCCGCGATCGAGCGAACGTCGGCACCACCGGGCATTGTGTCACCGTTGGGAGAGGTAATCTTCGATCCGCTCCGCCTTCCGGAGCAGGAACTTGATGAACTCCTCGGAGATTTCGACGAACCGCTCATGGCTGGCGAGGGTTTGCTCGAATTCCTGCCGAAACTTGTCGTGTTCCTGATCCCGCCAGGAATCGCCGAGCGCGATGAGTTGCCCGTGCAGGCCGGACAGGTTGAACTGAAGGTCAGCGTTGAAACGTTTGAGGTTCTGAGCAAACCGGCGAACCTCGGCCGGATCCACGATCGCCTGGGCCACGGGATTTCCCCCGGAGGGTGGGGACGGAACAGACGGGCGCACTGCACCAGGAATTATAACCAACCCGCGGCCCCGGCGTTGGCAAGACTTTCCCGAGAGATGCTTTCCGGTTCGGAGGGGAATCACGGTTCCGATCGAGATTCTTCCGGGGTGGTCCGTGCGTCGATCAGCGATTTCCGGGTGAAGTCAGGCGGGTACCCGGGCACGGATCTCGGCGAGGGACCACTCACGGGTCAGCCGGCCATCGCGGTAAACCTCCACCAACTCATCCTCGGCGTGGGGTGCGTCGGAGCGGAGGGTGTGGAATCGGCCGTCGCTGTCGCGAACCAGGGCGAGTCGGCCCGACTTCGACTTCTTCCCGGGGTCCGTGATTGGCTGCTTGAAGACGTCCCGTTCTGCGCCGGCAACCCGGATCTGGCTGCACTTGAACGCGAACTTCTGGGTGTCCCGGTTGAGCTTCTGCAGCAGTCCGCCGCCGGACCCGAATGCGAGGTTGTCCGCCGACCAGCCGGCTTCGCGCATCCTCCCGAGAATTTTCCCGATCATTTCGAAGTCGACACCATCCCCCTGGATGACGCGGATGTGCGGGTCGAGGACGCGGAAACCCCGGGAATTGGTGGTGGTTCCAAACCGTTCGCCGAGGATGTCCAGAACCTGGAGGATAATGGTCGGCGGATCGCCCGAATCGGGGCGGACCACGAGCGTTCCGTTGCGAGACAGAATCTTCTGACGCAATTCCGTGCCCCAGAATTCTCCGCAAGCTCGGAAGATGTCAAAACTGTCGGAGACGCAGGCGATGGTTCCGTCGGGGTAGGCTTCGAGCATGTTCCGCATCGCGTCGAGCTCGCGGTCTTTCCCCCACGAGGTGATCGTGCTGTGTTCCGACGCGGGGATGGAGAACCCGGCCATGGGGCTGCGGTAATACTGGCGGGCGAGTGTGATCCCGGCGAGGTTGTCGGTGCCGAGGAAATTGACGAGGTGCGCCGCCCCGCCGAGCCCCGCTGTTTCGACGGACGAGACGCCGCGGAAGCCGAAATCGTGGAGCTTGAAGTCGATCCCGGCCGGGTCGCCGGTCTCGTGCAGGAACTGGGCGATGACTTTTTTCATCTCCCGGCTCTGGGTGGCGACGGTGCACGGATACCACACCTGCACGAGCAGGGTTTCGAGGTAGTTCGTCAGCCAGAAACACGCAGGGTCGGTGTTTTCGACGGTGATGAGCACATTCGAAACGGGGACGACGGTCCCTTCCGGCACGGCTCGCACCACGACGGGCAACCGGCCGCCGTGGACGCGAAGGATGTGCTCCCAGCCGGCGCGGTGGAAGTGGTGGGCACCGCCCATGTGGTCGGCGACGATCGATTCCGCTTCGTCGATGCGTTCGTGCGTGACGACGGGGCCGTCGAGGTATCTTTTGAGGAGGTACTGGAGCCCGAAGAAAACGACTTCCGGGAACTTGCCGCCCCGGGATTCGAAGTAGGAATAGACGCCCTCGGTGCGGGGCGGGTACTGCCGGAAATGGCTGAGTTTGTAGCTGTCCGTCAGGAGGAGCGGATTGTCCACGTGGGCGATTCCGTGTCGGTGAGAGTCAGCCCTTCGATTTGGTCCCGCCGGTTTTTTCGCGACCGAAGAGCCGCTGGAACGTCTCGCCGAACCCGCCGGTTTTTCGAGGGCGAGCCTCCTCGCCGCCGGTTTTTTTCGGCGTGGGTTCAGGTACGATTTTGCCGGGAATGAACGGGTTTGGGCCTTCCTTCGTGGGCCGAATCGGGGCGGGGTTGCGGATTTCCTCGCGGATCCCCTCGACGCCGAGTTCGTCGATGGCCTTCGAGAGATCGGGCCAGGACCATTTTGCGGTGATTTTCAAAACGTCCTCACCACCGTTGCGGGAAGAGGAGTGCTCCCCCTTCTTGAGGGCTTCGAGCAGAGGGCGGACCTCATCGTGGTTGTCGAGGAGCGCCTTACCGTACTCGGCGAGGAAGCTCATGAATTTCTCCCGTTCTCCGTGGAGGGTCAGCACCACCTCCAGATCGCTGGGCTGGACGCCGGGTCGAAGGGTAATCGTCAGCAGGGTGATGTTGTAGTCCGAGAGTTTCTTGTGTTGCTCGTGTTCCACAAGGGGCCAGTCGGGGCCGGCGACGAACTTCGCGTACGGAAGATTTTTGTCGGCCGGGTTGGGGAGGGCACTGGCGATCGGAGCATTCTTGGGGTCGGGAAATTTCGTTTTTTTCAGTTGTTCGGTGATGTTCGAAAACATCATCCAGTGGTGGCTTTGGGTCGAGAGGGCAAAGGCCTGGGTCCCCAACACCCCAACGACGAAGCGGGCATACCCGGGTCGGTGCGGGGTACCGTTCGCAAGGGGAGCGGGTGCGACGAGAAGGCTTTGCGCTGCACCGTAAGGTGGCTTGTTCAGGGACTTGATTTTGTCGAGATCGCGGACCCAGTTCTCGGTCAGGAAGGGGCCTTCGCCGATGACGATAAACGGCTGGCGGTAATAGTCGAATGTTTCAGGACCGGAGTTTGGGCGGAGAGCGATGGGAGGTTGGCGAGAGGGGAACGCGATGGTGATGCGATCGCAGATGCGGGCGTCGAAGCCGGTGTAGTCGGCCAAGTTTTCGAGGGCGGCGGGGTTCTTCGCGTCGCGAGGGGTTTTGATGCCGTACCGGGCGAGGAACGCTTTGGGGAAAATCGTCAGGGCTGCCTTGGTATCGGGCGGGAGGAGCAGGCTGCCGGCCGGAAGGTGCGGGTAGCTCACCGACACGGCCGGGGGTTTTGTTTCGGTACTCGGGGTGGTAGCGGGTGCGGAATTCTGGGTCTTTTCGCCATCCCCGCGGGCGAGGAGCACAGCCGCCACGGCAATCAGGATGCAACCGAAGACGGCCACGCCGGCCACGATCCAGGCAATCGGAAGCTTGGACTCGGGCTTGGTGTGAAGCTCGGTGGATTTTTTCTTCTTCCGCTCGCGGTTCGCGACGCGAATCAGTTCGCCGTCGAGTCGCTGGGAGTCACCAAAGGCGGGGAGTTCGGAGGCGGCGGCGGTCGAGCGGAGTTCCGGGACAACGATCGGAGCGGACACTGGTACCGGTAGCGGTGTGTGACTTCCCGAATTCGAGGAAACCGGCCGCATCGCAGGATTCGAGCCGAGTCCGCGAACCGCCCGGGCCTGCACCGGAGCCGGAGCGTTCGGGGGGAGCGTCATTGTCGGGGCAAACCCGGCGACGTTGTGGGCGGCGGTCTGCGAGGGGGCGAGAGTGGCGGCACTCGGACGTCCCGCGAGCCCGACGGCCGGCTGATCCGGGTGAGAGGGCGTATTCGGGTCGGCGGCGAAGGGAACCGTCTGGGCCGACGTCGCTGCGGGCACCGCCCGCGCCGCGGGGGCGTACATCACGTTCGCCGTCGACGAGAACGGAGTCAGAAGGTGGGCCACTTCGGCCGCCGTCTGGATCCGATCTTCCGGCCGCTTCTGTAGCAATCGCTCGATGACGTGCACCACACCCGGAGGAAGGTCCGGGCGGACCTGACGGATATCCGGCGGCGGATCGAGCTGGTGGCGTAGAAGCTTGTCTATCGGGCTGCCATCCGGGAATGGCGGCTGGCCGCGAAACATGTAGTAGAGCGTGCAGCCAAGGGCGTACAGGTCCGCCCGCGGGTCAACCGTGCTCGAATTCTTCGCCTGTTCCGGGGCCATGTAGTCCGGGGTGCCAACGACAGTGCCGTCCCGGGTGAGCTCGGTTCGGGAAACGTCGTCCCCATCGAAGATGGAGCGAACCAGGCCCATGTCGAGGATCTTGACGGTCGCCTTGCCGCCGGTGTCGGGGAGAGCGCGTTCCCCGAAAACGAGGAGATTCCCGGGCTTGATGTCACGGTGTACGAGCCCGTGTTCGTGGGCGTGTTGCAGGCCGAGAGCCGTCTGGCGGACGTATTCGCAGACTTCCTGGAAGCTATCGAGGCCGCGGAATGGGGGTTTCCCGAACTCCTTGACCATCCGGGAGAGATCGATTCCGTCGACATACTCCATCGACAGGAAGTACCGTCCCTCGATTTCGTCGGCGTCGTAGAGGGTGACGATGTTGGGGTGGTTGAGGGCGGCAGCCGCCTGGGCTTCCCGCTTGTACCGCTTCAGGACCGTCTTGTTGGCCATCAGGTGCGGTCGGATCGTCTTGAGTGCGACGAGGCGACCGACGCGCTGCTGGACCGCCCGGTAGACCTTCCCCATGCCGCCTTCGCCGATCTTGTCGAGGATCAGGTAGGGGCCGAAGAGGAGATCATTGGCGCGTCCGGCGCGGATTTTCCGGTACTGATAGTTGGTGAGGACGCGAAGTTCGAGGAGTTTGTCGGCCGCGGATTGGGCCCCGCCGGAGAGGGCGGCTTCCGCCGCTTTGAGCTGATCGGGAGTGTACAGTCCGCTTTCGCGGATGGCGGAACCCAGTTGCTCGGTGGTGGCGTCGGTGGGCATCTCACACCACTCCGCGGGGGAGGCCGCGGTGGGGGGTACGGGCCGGACGGATCGCTGGTCGGACTTCGATTCTACCCGGGGAATAGCCGACGGGTTGTACAAAAAGCCCGGCGGAGGAACCAATTCTTCCCGTTTTCCCGCGGGATTGGTCAGGACCCGCTCAGGGTTCAACGGAACCGGGCCTGATGCGTTGGATCTCACGGCGACCGCTTCCGGGTTAAATTACGGGCGATCCGGTCTGGAATCCAGCCTGAAGACCGCCCATGATGACGATTCATCGCACCACGAGATAACGCGACCCGTTGCAGATCGTTACGGAGAGTTACCAATGACGACCCAGAATCCCCAAACTTCCAGCCCCGCGGAAGAGTCCGCACCCGTCAACCCGGGGGCGTATCGGCTCGCCTTCAATCTCTGGCTCGTTCTGTTTTTGCTCGTCATCTGCGTGGGGCTCTTGAATTTCCTCGGCACCGTCCTTTTGACGAGCAATCTCTTCTGAGCGACGTAACGGCACTGTCACAGGCAACAACCCGGACGGGCATTGCGAGCTCCGCACGCGTTCCACCGGAAATCGCTTCACCCCAGGTTTTTCGCAAGTCGCGGGGCAGGATTTCGAGCGGAAGTTCCACCACCTCCGTCCGGCTTTCTCAATCTTCTGATTGTCTGGGGATATCGCCGATGGTCGGTTCCCGTCCGGGCCCGTAGTTTCTCCCCATGATCTGGTCACCCCCCGACGGCACGGCCGCCCTCATCTTCGACTGTGACGGCACCCTTGCCGACACGATGCCCATCCACTTCCGAGCCTGGACGGCGATCCTCGGAAGGGTTGGGATTCCGTTCCCGGAAACACGGTTCTACCAGCTCGGCGGGATGCCCACGGCACGGATCATCCGCCTGCTCTCCGAGGAGCACGCGGTTACCGTGGCCGATGTCGATGCGATGGTCTGGGAGAAAGAGGCGGCGTTTCTCGAGTTCCTCGTCGAGGTGCAACCGATCGAGCCGGTGTTTCGGGTCGCAAATTCGCACCGGGGAAAGCTGCCGATGGCGGTCGCTTCGGGCGGCTACCGGGACGTGGTGGGCAAGACGCTCGACCGGATCGGCGTGCGGGATTGGTTCGCGGCGGTCGTGTGTGCGGAGGATACGCCCCGACACAAACCGGACCCGGATGTCTTCCTCGAAGCGGCCCGCCGGCTGGGGGTTGCGTCGGCCCGATGCGTCGTTTTCGAGGACACCGATATCGGCCTGGAAGCCGCCCGCCGAGCCGGGATGACCGGCATCGACATCCGGACCTGGCTGACCCGCCCTTGACGCGTTGGTGATGGGAATCGTTGCGGGAAGGAAATGGCAGATCCGTCAGGGAGGCCATCTCGAGCGGGCCTCCCTGACGGATCTCGCTCACGATCGGAAACGGGTCAGTTCTTTGGTTCTTCGATCGGGCCGCCGATCAAGTAGCGGGAGGCGGCCTGGTCGATCTTCTCCTCGCTGACGTCGAGCTTGGCCTTGTAGCCGACGCGGGGGAAGAAGTCGCGCATTTTGACGACCTTCGAACCCTTGTCCTTGCTGAGTTTCCGGGCTTCTTCCAGGGCGGAGCGGACGGCCCCCTTTGCGGTCACGATACCGGGGGATTCGCCAGCCTGGATGACCTTGAAGGGCATGATCCCTTCGACGGCGTAGATGGTGCGTTCGGTGATGTTCCCGACCCACTTCTTCTGTTCGAGATCGTAGTAGGCGTCGACGACCACCCCCATTTTGGTGAGATCACGGGCGAGTTGACGGATGTCGTCGATGCCGTCACCGTCGAGGTCGAAGATGCCGTAGAGGGCAACGTGGTCGGCCCCGCCCTTGCGCCAGGCGGAGTTGTAGAGCACGTCGCCGGTGAGGATGCCGTCCCGGATGGTGTTGGCTTCGCTGGTGATCCGGCACTGCGAGGAGTTGGGGCCGAGAACTTCGATCACCTCGATCATCCCCTTGGGAATGACCATGGCGACAGGGGTTCCGTCCGGGCCGCGAACCATTTTCATGCGGGAATTCAGGCCCCGTTCCGGGGTGTCGGACGGCTGGACGGAGAAGGTCAGGCCGGGCTTGACGTTGTCCGAGGAACCGAGGTTGATTTCGACGACGTTCCCCTTGCGGCGGAGGATCTTGCCGAGCGGTTGGTCGAAGGCGAACGGGTTTTCCTTCACCTCGAGTTTCGCTTCCATGTCCTGGATGCGGAACTGTTGCTTGGCGATTTCCTCGTTCAGCTTGCGGATCTGGAAGTCGAGGGCTTCCTTTTCCTGGGTAACCTTTTGGAGTTGTTTGCGGAGGTCCTCGGTACCCTTTTCCAGGGAGGTCTTCGAGGCGGTCGTGATGTCGTCGTACTTTTTGGTCGCAGCGACGATGGCGGGGGCGTACTTGACTTCCTCGTCTTTGAGGGACTTGGTTGCAGCGGTGTAGGTTTCGACGGCCTGGCCGGCGTTTTTCTTCTCCGCCTGGGCGGTTTCGAGTTCCTTCTTGTAGGCTGCGGCGGCAACCTGGTTGGCGGCGTGGAAGTTCACCATCTGGTCGAGGATGTAGAATTTCGGCCGCTCAGAGGGGGCGACAGCCCCTTCGGGCCATTCCCACGAGAAGACTTCCGCTGGGGTGAGACCCAGTTGAATTTTGGGGCCGTCCTTGCCGATTTCCTGGTTCTTGGCGGTGATGGCGGTTTCGAGTTGCTTCTTCGTCGCATCCATCAGGGCGTCGTATTCCTTCTTGACCTCGTCCTTGTTCCGCAGGTTCTGCATGTTGGTCCGCTCTTCCTCGTTGGCGACGCCGAGGGCGACCTTGTAGACGAGGATTTTTTCATCGGAGACGGACTTGAGTTTGTTGGCGGCGTCGGCGGCGTTCTTGGCTTCGACGACGGTCTTGGCCTTCTCGGCAATGTCCGAATAGGCGAGGTACGCCAGGACACCGAGAATTAGCGTGGACAATACGAAGAACGCGAGAGCAATTACCAGTGGGGCCTTGGATTCGCCCGAAGACTTTTTGGCCATGACAATCCTCGTCGCGGTGCGGGTTGCGGAACGCGGCCGGTCAAGAAATGGCGTCCGGCCTTGTGATGGGATCCCTCCAATCCAGCATAAACTCAGCCGGACCGCGGTCAACTCGAAAGAGGCAGGAAGCCTGCGAGTTCGGGCGGGCGGTGCGGATCGTGCCGGGAATCCGACCTCCAGGACTTTGGCCCTATGATTCGAGCCCGCGAGACGATCGGAACGGAGAGATCTTGCCGCTTTTTTCGATTCCGCAACCTTAGACGTTGGCGTTCTCGCTCGGCATGAACTAGAATCGCGATGGTGGCCTGCCTCCGATGCTCCCCTCGGATTGAGATTTCGCCCGATGACCTCCGACTCCGTCTCAAGTTTCCTCGATCTGGCTCGGGCGAACCGCGTTCTTCTGCCCGATTTCGTCGAGGATCTGTTCCGGCAGAACGACGTTCCGCAACGCAACCTCGCCTCCTTGTGCGACTTCCTCCTCAACCGCGGCGTCATCACGTCCTACCAGGCGGACCTCATCAAATCGGGGCGAGGGTACGAGCTCAATTTCGCTGGCTATCCGGTGATCGGCGAGGGCGGGGCTTGCGTCGGTGGGACGATCTTCAAGGCGTTGCACCCCTCGTTGCGGACGCCGGTGCTGATTCGCCGACTCCGGACCGACTGGCTCTCCCCGGCGGACAACGTGGCCGCCTATATCACGCGGGCTCAGGCCGCCGCCCCGATCACGCACAAGCA
The DNA here is from genome assembly GCA_964552815.1 of uncultured Alcaligenaceae bacterium. Taxonomy (GTDB): domain Bacteria; phylum Planctomycetota; class Planctomycetia; order Gemmatales; family Gemmataceae; genus CAYUHJ01. Next base: position 173,193 of record CAZKIQ010000006.1, read on the forward strand.
CCTGGCGAATCTCCTCGACGCGGGAGCCTACCGGGACGAGCTTTACGTCGCCCTCGATCCTGTCGAAGGGGCCGACCTCGAGACGCTGGTACGGGACATCGGCCCGATGCCGGCCCCACTCGCGGCCAGCTACGCGATGCAGGCGGCGATGGCACTGCAAGCCGCCCACGACAAGTCGGTTGCCCACGGCCACGTTCGACCCGGGTGCCTATTCGTGGGGCCACTTTCGCCGATGTCCAAGACCCGGCCGGACGGAACCCCGCGGATGCGGCCGTCGTCGTCGGCGAAGGTGAAGCTCTGCGAGCTCGGCCTGACGCCGCTCCGTCCGCCCCTCTCCGAGTGGTGGGCGATCGATCACTCCGCGGCCCTGGAGCCGGGGTTTGAGTACTTCCCCCCGGAACGTGTCGACTCCCCGACCTTCTCCGCCAACACGCCCGCCGGCGATATCTACGGCCTCGGCGCGACCCTGTATTTCCTCCTCACCGGGAAGAATCTGGTCGAGGCGAAGACGCAGGGCGAGTTGCTCTCCAAGCTTCGAGGCGAGATCAAACCGCAACTCGAGGCGCTCCGCCCGGATGCTCCGCCGGCCCTGACGGCCCTCGTCCGCGGGATGATTTCCCGGGATCCTGCAGCCCGACCGCCCGCTTCTGCCGTCATCGATCTTCTCTCTGCCCTGGCATCTCCGCCCGGTGGGAAACCCGAGGCACCCGCCGCTGTAGCCCAACCAGTGGCACCCATCGACCTGGCAGTCGTGCCGGGAGAAACACCGGTCGAACTTGCCCCGGCCAGCCCCGGCGGAACCTCGGAGGTTTCCCTTCTTCCCGGCGAGGGGTCGGAAATTCGCACGGTCGAATCCGGACCGGCTGCTCCACCACAACCAGAATTCCAGGCGTACCCCGGCTACGCCCCCCAACAATTCGCCGCCTGGCCGGCTCAGGCCGACCCCAACGGCTACACCGCACCCGACACGAACTACGGATGGGGAAGCACCGATTCCCCCGATTTCCACGCGGAATCGACTTCCTCCGCTCCTTCCCAGCCCCGGGTGAAGCCCGAACCGGAGGAAAAGAAGGGCAACCTCATGATGTGGTTGCTCCTCGGGGGTACCTGCCACCTGCTCGCCACCGCCGGCATCGTCTACCTGCTCTTCTTCTCCGGCGGTTCCGAAGACGAGCCGACGAAACCAACCCGACCGCGAACCTCGCAAAAGGCCCGGAAGTGAGGGTCTGCGTCAGCCAGGCCTGTACCCTCTCCACCCCCTTCGCGGAAGACGTCGCCGCCGCCGTCTCCGCGGGTTGCCCGGCCATTGAAGTCTGGTTGACGAAACTCGAGAAGCACCTCGAAACCCACTCGGTTTCCGACACCGCGAAACTCCTCACTGACAACGGCCTCACCCTCCCGATCGCGGCCATGCAGGGGGGCCTCCTCCTGTCGCAGGGGGAGCAACGGCGGGCGAATTTCGATCACTTCAAATCCCGACTCGACCTCTGCCAGCAGTTCCAAATCCGCACGCTGGTAGTTTCCGCCGACTTCTCCCTCCGACCGGAGCCGGTTGACCTCCGGCGTGCGCTCGTCTCGCTGATTGAAGCCGCCCGGTGGGCCGCCGGGTTCGAGGTGACGCTCGCCCTGGAATTCCGGGGCTCGGATGCCTTCTGTAGCTGTCTCGACACCGCGATTTCCCTCACCGATTGCGGCGAGCCCAACGTCGGTGTCTGCCTGGATGTCTTCCACTTCTACCGCGGGCCGAGCAAATTCGAGGATCTGGAACGGCTGACCGCGAAGAACCTCGCCCACGTGCAATTCTGCGACGTCGCCGGCGTCCCCCGCGAACTCATGACCGACTCCGACCGCGTTTTCCCCGGCGAGGGCGACTTCCGCCTCGCCCCGATCGTCGATCGGCTCCGCGAGATCGGGTATTCCGGGTGTGTTTCCCTCGAAATCTTCAACCCGACCCTGTGGAAGGCAAAGCCCTCGCAGGTTCTGGAACTCGGGCGGACGGCGCTGGAACGGGTGCTAAACCGGGCTGCGGGGAAGTAAAATAGCGGCACCCGGTTCCCGACCCGCGAGTTTCCCCATGTCCGCCACCCCCCGCATTCTGATGTGCCCGCCGGACCACTATGGGATCGAGTACGAGATCAACCCCTGGATGAATCGCAGCCTTGGGGCGGTGCGAGAACTGGCGTTCCGGCAGTGGAAGACCCTGCACGACACGCTGGTTTCCCTCGGGGTTTCCGTGTCGATTCTCGAACCGGTGCAGGGTCTGCCGGACCTGGTTTTTACGGCGAACGCGGGTCTGGTCCTCCGCGACCTCTTTCTGAGCAGCCGATTCAAGCACGACGTGCGGGCGAAGGAATCGCCGATTTTCGATGCGTGGTTCGCCGCCAACGGGTTCCGGGTCGACCATTTCCCGGAGACGATGTTCCACGAGGGGGCGGGGGACGCGCTTTTCTGCGGCGATGTGCTCTTCGCCGGCTACCGTCAGCGTTCGGACGTGGCGGCTCACCAGTGGGCGGCCGCCCACCTCGGGGTCCGCTGCCTGCCGCTGGAACTCGTCAACCCGCGGTTTTACCACCTCGACACGTGCTTCTGCCCCATCGCCCCGGGGGAAGCGATCTACTTCCCGGACGCGTTTGACACCTACGGCCGGCGAGTGCTGCACACGCACGTTCCCAAGCTGATTCCGGTCGTGGAGGAGGAAGCTCACCGGTTCGGGTGTAATGCGGTGGTGGTGGGGAAAACCGTGGTCCACAACAGCCGCTGCCCCGGTCTGGCGGCGGACCTGGAGAAGGCAGGGTACCGCTCGATCCAGGTGGAGCTCGACGAGTTCCTCAAGGCAGGCGGCAGTGCGAAGTGCCTGACCCTCCGGCTCGACGGCGAAGAAGCGGCCGCCTGGAAGTCTGCACCGACCGTCGCGTGATTTCCTGTTGTTCGGAGGCGGGGCTGGACGAAATTCGAAGTGTGGGCTATCGTACCAAATACCTTTTGTGTCCGTTTCACACCCTACAGGAGTGCCGATGTCTCTTCGGATGCGCGTTCACGACCGGGAACCTATCGGAGCCGCACTGCGGCGATTCAAGAAGCTGCTCGAACGGAGCGGCATGAAGCGAGAATTGCGGGCCCACGAATACTACGAAAAGCCGTGTGAGGCCCGTCGCCGAAAGGAACTCAGCCGGTTGAAGGCGATCCGGAAGGGTGCGGCGACCAAGACCGAGCGATAATGCAAAAAACCGGGGCGATCACTCGCCCCGGTTTCGCTTCGGGACCTCGAACCCCTCTTGCTGAATCATTTCCGATCAGCGGCCACTTCCAGAAATCTCGGTCGCAATCTCACGGGGCGGGCAGGATCGCGTTCCACGCTGTCGTTACCGCTTTCACCTGCTCGCCGAGCATTCCCCACTGCACGACGCCCGGAAGCGGCGCGTCGCCAGCCAGCAGAGAATCGAGAATCTGTGCCAGTTTCTCGATCTCGGACAGATACACCCGAGCCCGGGCAGGGGGGCCGGAACCCTGGAGGATATCCTCACGGAGGGTCTCCCGGGCCACGGCGATCTTGCCTTGCAGGGATGCCACCACCTCACGGGCTTCGGCGATCCGCTGGGCCCGGACTTCCCGATTCGGGGTGGGCGTGATGAGCACGAACGTGACGCGGGCCTGGACCTTGTTGACATCGCTGGGGTCGACGTCCTGCAAGCTCCGGAGCGCTTCGCGTGCGGATACGCGTTCCCACTCCGAGGTCGTGTGCATCGCGAGCATAAGCCCCAGCGGGCCGGCCAGGATGAGGAAGCCTAACCCGACCAGCGCAAGCTGCCCGCGACGAAGGTTATCCGGTCGGGCGATGTCGAGCAGAATCGCGGCCAGGACACCAGCGATCGCCCCACCGAGGTGCCCTTCCCACGAGATTCCGGGGACGAAACTCACCGCCGCATTCACGAACATCACGAGAAGCAGCGTCCGGAGTGCCCCCTGGACCATCGCCTCGGGCAGGTGCTCGCGATATCGGACGAGCCAGACGACCACGCAGGTCTGGATCGCCCAGATGGCGCCGGAAGCACCGGCGAGACAGCTATCCGGACGCAGGGCCATGGCGAGGCAACTGCCGGCGAGCCCGCCAACGAGGTAGATCGCCGCGAACCGCCATCGGCCCCACAGGCTCTCGGCAATCGGGCCGAGCATCACGAGCGCGAACATGTTTGCAAACAGGTGGAAGATGCCAAAGTGCGCGAACGCCGAGGTCAGCAATCGCCACCATTCCCCGTGGAGCAGATCCACCCCGGAGACGGCACCGATCCGCAACATCACCGCCTGGTCGCCCTGTGTGAGGTAGCGGGAAGACGACGCACCCACCCGCCAGGCGACGACCGCTCCGACGAGAAACCACGCCACGTTCGCGTACAGCAGAGCGGGTGCGACCACAGACGGAGGCGGGTTGAGGATCGCTTCCCGGGCCATTTCCCCGCGGTCCAGCCTGGTCCGTTCCGTTTTCCGCGAAAGCGTAGGCTCTGGAGTTTTCGCCGGCTCGGAAGTCGGAGGCGGCGTCGGGGTCGGAATGGGAGGGGAACCCGGTGGTGGAGCTTTCGCGGGGTTCGCGACTGCCGCCTCGCCTTCCGGGGTCAGCGCGAAGCCCTGACCGAGACCCTTGACCCAGTCTCCGACGCGGACCAGCCCGCTCTGCCGGAGAACCCACAATGGATTGTCAAAGTCCGTCCGCGGAATCCCGGACACCTTCGCCTGCACCGACGGGAACCAAAGCTGCGGCGAGGCGGCTGCACACCAGCGCAAAATGTCCGCACCCGTCGGCGGGCCGGCAGGGGCGGGCGAGGAAGTGGGAGAAAGAGCAGGCGTTACCGAGTGCGAGGCCGCGTCAGACGGCGGCTCCGCGGGCGGAACGGTAAACGCGTCGGGTCCTGGAGACATGGGGGCATTATCGGGGCAACCACCGAGATTGTCGAATTCCCCTCCCGCAGAAACTGGAATTCTCGAGACACCGTCCCGTCTCAACCGGTTCCCGTCGGCGATGCCTCCACGGTCGCTGTGGATTGCGGTTTCCCGCGAAGCTGCATGTTGATCAACTCCACCACCACGGAAAACGCCATCGCGAAATAGATGTACCCCTTGTCGAGGTGTTGCCCCAACCCCTCCGCGACGAGCAGCACCCCGATCAGGATCAGGAAGCTCAGCGCGAGGACCTTGATCGTCGGGTGGTGGTCCACAAAGTTCGAGATCGGCGTCGCGAAGAGCATCATCACGATCACTGCGATGATCATGGCCACCACCATGACCCATAACTGCTCGACCATCCCGATCGCGGTGATGACGGAGTCGAGCGAGAAGACGATGTCGATAATCGCGATCTGCACGATGACCCAGCCAAAGCTGGCGGTGCCGGAAGTGGGCGGTGCCTCGTTGCCGTGTTTGCGGGCGTGCTCCATCTTCTCGTGCATTTCGAAGGTGCTCTTTCCGATCAGGAAACTCCCGCCGACGAGCAGGATCAGATCTCGAAGCGAAATTCCCCGCGCTTCGGGGTCCTCGATGAAGGGAAGCTCGGGGAGTGTGAAGAGCGGCCGGGTCAGTCCCAGCAACCACGAAAGAGACGCGAGCAAGAGCAGTCGAGTACCGAGGGCGGCGAGCAGGCCGATCCGCCGGGCTCGGGGCTGCGATTCTGTCGGCAGTTTGCCGGCGAGAATCGCGAGGAAGATGATGTTGTCCACCCCGAGGACGATCTCCATCACTGCGAGCGTGATCAGGCCGAGGATGGCGGCGGCGAGCGAGGGATTGACCGGACGGGCGAACGTGATCTGCCGGACAGTCGAGGGTTTGAACGGCCTCGGCTCGTTCCCGACTTGCACTGTGAGGAGGTCCGTCAGGGCGGAGCCACTCAGGCGAGACTTGTCAGTAAGCTCGACGTGGGCCTTGGGTGGATCCTCACCCACGGCGGGGTCGATGAAGAGGGTGCGGATCTTTTTCGTCTCGATTTCGGCGACACCGTAGCTGGTGCGGATGCGAAATTCGTCGGTCCGCAGAGTTCCGGTGACGGTGCTGCCGTCGGCAAGTTGCAGGGTGACGGTCGGGCCATCGGGGGGAAGAGTGGATTTCCCGGGCATCGCGCCGGCATCGCCACGAGCGGGATCGCCGAGGATCCAGCTCGCGACCAGAATTCCCAGACAGACGGCTACGATCCGGCGAGCAAACGACATGGCAAGACCCCGGGAACGGGAGCAGAACCCGGTGGATTTACCGGAATCCCCGCATGCCGGCAAGGAATTCCAGCATCCAACCCGATTCGGGTGCAAACAGATTTTCTGAGGGCGAAGCAGAGTCTCCCAGCGAATCGCTGGGTTTCCCACCTCGCTTTGCAATAGCTCCACTCCGGTTCGGAAGGGTCTGATATCAGTTTACTATTTACCTGCGAGGAACCAGGACATCAGGTTCCAGCCGGGGTCGAATAAAAGGTTGCTGGCGTCCGCGGTGGGTTCGTCGTAGGACTTCGCACCACTGGGGCTGATTCCGGAACCGGCGACGGCAAACGGAACCGCACCGTAGGCGTGGGCCCGGGTCCGGAGCGTTGTCCGGTGGTCGGGCTCGATCAGGATCCGCCAATCCGTGAAGCGAGGAAGAGCTTCGAGCAGCGGACCAACAATGTGCTCGTCGATCTTTTCCAGGGCTTCGACCTTCGCATCGGCCCGGCCCTCGTGGGATGCCTCGTCCGGTGCCTCGACGTGGACGCAAACCAGGTCGAAGGCACCAAGCGCTTCGATCGCGTACCTTCCCTTGGCGGCGTAGTCGGTGTCGAGGTAGCCAGTCGCTCCGGGCACGTCGATGCGGTGCCAGCCGAGGAGAACGCCGACGCCGCGGACGAGATCGACGGCGGAGATGATGGCTCCGCGTTTGCCATAGGTTTCCACGAAAGGCGAGACAGTCGGTGCCTTCCCCTGGCCCCAGAGCCAGACCTGGGTGGCGGGTTTCTGGCCCCGCGATACACGGGCCGCATTCGCCGGGTGAGCCGCCAGGATCGGCTTGCTCGCCTCCATCAGTGACACCAGGATGTCACGACCCGGGCCAATGGGAAGGTGGTCGGCAAGCGGTTGGTCCGGGACATCGTGCGGCGGTTGGGTCTTGGTGCCGGCGAACGGAGCGGAGTCGGAGTGGCCCCGCCAGACGAGAATATTGCGGTAACTGACACCAGGGTGGAACTCGATGGTCCCGCCAGCGATTTCCTTCCCGCCCAGTTCCTTCTGCAACGCGAGGATCAGTTCGCGGCCATCCTCGGAGGTGATGTGGCCGCTGGTGAAATCGCGCATGTGCCCGTCCGGGGCGTGAACGAGATTGCAGCGGATGGCCCAGTCGTTGGGCCCGAGGTGGATCCCCATTGCCGCGGTTTCGAGCGGCGCCCGGCCGGTGTAAACCTTGAGCGGGTCGTACCCGAACAGCGAGAGCGTGGCGACGTCCGAGGCGGGAGTGAGCGATGCCGGGACGTTGTTAGACCGACCGATGACGCCGAACTCGACGACGCGGTCCATGTGGGGTAACCGAGCCGCTTGGAGGGGGGTGCGGTTTCCCAGCGACTCGACCCGCTCGTCCGCACAACCATCGGGAATCACGATGACGTATTTCATGTCGGGATTGTATGGTTATGGCGGTCGGAAACTACTTCCTCACATCCCCCTCTTTTTCGGCCAGTTGGAGCGACGGGCTGGCTTTCCCGGATCTCACGCGTCTTCCTCGTGGGATCGTTGCAGAAGGGCGTACCCGGCCAGTCCCAGTCCGGCACCGGCGATGGCGAGCCAACCGCGGTTCTTCGTGAACCACCATTGTTCGCACCGCGATGTGGCGCGTGCATCGAATCGGCCGTGAGCGCCCCAGTCGCCCGGGAGTGGAGAGTGCAGGTTGTTGGGTCGATTCGCCGGCTCGAGTTCCTGTGTCATCTGGGAATCGTACCCCGACTTTCCGAGGTAATAGTCACCTACGCCCGGCAGGATCGCGTTTCCCGCGACCGCCACCTCGGTCACCAGCCCCACCTGCCATTCCCGGCGGTAATTGTGGGCGGCATGGTGGATCGCCCGGGCGCACACTTCCGGCTGGTAGATCGGCGGCACGGGTTGCGGACGATACGGCATCCGGTTCTTCGACCAGGAATGCTGCGGAGTATTCGTTGCGGGCAGCTGCACCATCGTGATCTGCACGTTGCTGTTGTCGTGGATCAGTTCGCACCGCAGTGATTCGGTAAAGCCCTGGATGGCGTGTTTCGCCCCACAGTAAGCTGCCTGGAGTGGGATCCCGCGGTACGCCAGTGCGGAGCCCACCTGCACGATCATCCCCCGGTCACGGGGAAGCATGTATCGGAGAGCGGCGAGGGTGCCGTGCACGAAGCCGAGATACGTCACGTCTGTGACCCGTCGGAAGTCGTCGGCCGACATCAATTTCACGGGGGAAAAGACGGCCGCCATCGCGTTGTTGACCCAGATGTCGATTGGCCCAAGCTCCCGCTCGACCCACTCAGCGGCGCGATCGACCTGCCCGGCGTCGGCCACGTCGGTGGGAAGAACCAGCGCTTCCCCACCAGCCGATTCCACCTCGGCCCTGGCGGCTTCGAGCCCATCCTGGCCCCGAGCGATCAGCCCGATTTTGGCTCCTTCCTTCGCAAATTCCCGCACCACGGCCCGGCCGATCCCTGCCGATGCCCCCGTGATCACGACGACTTCAGGAGTGCTACTTCGCTGGCTCATGTCGACTTCCTCCGGGTGAGAACGCGACCCACCAGAACTTTGGCAAGGAGCGTGCCAGACCTTGTTTGGGTTAGCGATCGCAGAAGCCGGCCAACCCAACACTGGGCGAACAACTTGGGTCCATGGGCACCCCGGTGGATATGTCGAGGCCACCACCAATGTGAAAATGAACACCCACGCCTGGGTTGACCCCACCACGGATTCGGACTTCTACCTGAAATCCGGTCTCCACGCCTTCCGTAGCGTCCACGTTGGCGGCGTCGTATTCGTGTTCTGCGATGGATCCGTGAAATTCGTCCGGGACTCCATCGATTTCGACACCACCTATCGCGGTCTTGGCAGTCGTGCCGGCGGCGAGGTGTTGGGGGATTTCTGATTGCAGCATTCGGGAGGTCGGGAACTTCCCGACAACCGACGTCGTGGGGTTGCCGGGGGCGGGGGAATCGGTTCACTACCCACTCGCCCCCGCCGACCCGGACGGATGAGCCGATGGATTCCGCCGACAACTCGAAGAAACCCCGCGACTGGGCCCCTCGAATCTGGGAGGGGTGCGACTACTTCGCCTGGCTACGGCTTCTGCTCCGGAACCACGCCGACGTCGGTATGCCTTACTGGTACATCGCCGGCATCGCGTCCTGGTCGACGTTTTTCAACACGATGGCCCGGTGGTGGCAGGAGTACCGTTACGCGGAGCGGATCGAAGCCGTGCGATTCCGCGAGCCCCCGATCTTCGTCATCGGTCACTGGCGGGCGGGCACAACCCTCCTGCACGAGTTGCTCGTTCTCGACGAGCGGTTCACTTCTCCGACGACTTTGCAGTGCTTCATCCCTTGCCATTTCCTCCTGAGCGAGCCGTTGTTCCGGAACCAGTTGTGGTTCCTGGCCCCGGAAAAGCGGCCGATGGACAACATGGCGGCGGGGTGGGATCGCCCGCAAGAAGACGAGTTTGCCCTCGCTCTTCTGGGGATGCCGAGCACCTACACGGACATCGCTTTCCCGAACCGACCACCTCTTGACCCCGGCGCGTTGGATCTCTCGGGTTTGACGCCCCGGCAACGGAAGACCTGGAAGCGGACGTTGTTGCGGTTTTTGAAAATGGTGAGCTTGAAGGACCCCCGACGGCTGGTTCTCAAGTCCCCCCCTCACACGGCCCGGATCCCAGTGTTACTGGAGCTTTTCCCGGACGCGAAGTTCGTGCATATCAAGCGCGATCCATACATTCTGTATGCCTCCACGATCAACCTCTGGATGTCGCTGGCGCGTAAACATGGATTCCAATCACCCCAGGGCGGACCGGCACTGGAGGAGAAGGTTTTCCGTGAGTTTCGCGTGATCTACGATCGGCTCGAGGCCGCCAAACCCGCGATTTCGCCCGGGAATTTCGTGGAAATTCGTTACGAGGATCTCACCACGGATCTGGTGGGCGAGATACGACGGGTTTACCACGGACTTGGGTTGGATGGTTTCGCCGCGGTGATTCCTAAGCTGGAAGAATATGCCAACCGCAATCGCACGTATGAGACCAATCGCTGGCAGATTTCCCCCGAGACTCGCAACAAAATCACCGAGCGATGGGGAGATATCATACGCAGGCTTGGATATTGAGGTGATAGACCCGGGGGGCAGTGGAACGGGTGTGAGGGTCAGGGGTTGGGTGCGGGAAGTTTCGAGCGAGTCGTCGCGGCTCGACGCCAGGCGTCGCGGGTGCCGGCGGGATCCATAGCGGATTCCCAGATGGTGACGTGAGCGGGTCCGGGAACGGCGAGGAATCGGCCGGCGGAGTCGATTCCCGGTGTGGCCGACGAGAGGGGAGTCCCCCCTTCCCCGGTGAGGCGGATGGCCTCGCCACCGGTGCTGGCATCGAGAACCGTGACGCTTCCAACCCGGTTCGCGGCGGCGACCCGGCTGCCGTCGGGGAAGAACGTCAGACCGGCGAAACGATCACCGGTTCTGGCTTCCCAGGTCGCTTTCCCGGCGGCGAGATCGAATGCGACGACAGTTCCGGGATGGCGGGTCCCGATGGCCGCGAGGAGACTGTTGCCCGGGTGGAATGCCAGGTGGGTGAAAGTATCCGCTCCCTTCGGATCCCCGGCGATGGCGGGGCGAAGCGAGCCGTCGCCGGGGACAAGGAGTCGCAGACCGGCGGGAGGAGCGGATTCGCTGGGGCGATTCCAGCCCGGCCAACCGGTGGTGACGGCGGCAAGCCGGCCATCCCGGGCCACCGCGAGCGAACAAACGCAGAGATTGGCCTCGTCGCGACGGTGGCGAAGTTGGCCAGTGACCCCGTCCCAGATGCACACTTCCCCGCTGGCCTGGGTCCGCCCTGCGGACTCGGAGATCCCGGCAGAGCCCGTCACGATGGTCTTTCCGTCCGCGCTGCAGGCGACCGCCGTGATGGGGTGCTTGTGACCCGTCAGGCGGTGCCGTCGCGTGAGGGGCGTGGTCGTGGACCAGATGTCGACGCTCCGCCGTTTCGGACCGATCGTCACGAGCAGATTGGCCTCGGCCGCAAACGCGGAATCGGTGGGGAGATTAGGGTCCGCGTCTCCCCTGGGGATTTCGACGGAGTCCAGAAGCTCGCCGGTGACGCGATCGCGCACGACGAGCCGACCGCGTTGCAGTTCCAGCACTCGACCATCGGGTGTGAGGCTCACTCGTTCCACCTGGGAATCCGGGAGCGAGAAGTGGTCCTGGGGCCGGGTGAGGTCCCAGACGATCATCGCTCCGTCCCGGCCGCCAGTGAGCATTTGGTGGCCGTCAGGAGAGAACCGGATCGAGCGGACGGGCCCCGCGTGACCACGGTAGATCCGCGAAGTCGGTCGGCCGCCCGAGAAGCTCCAGATGCGGACGGTGCCATCTTCCCCGGTGGTGGCGATCCGTTTTCCGTCCCGGCTGGGCTGAACCAGGCGGATGCCGGAATTCGGGATCGACTGGGAGGTGGGGCCGGCTCCGGCGAATTCCCACACGCGGATCGTTTCCGGGCCGGACGCGATCACCGTGCCCCCATCCCGCGAGAACCGCACCGGGATCGACTTGCCCGCGGGCCCGGGGCCGGCATCGAGGGGAAGCACCATCGCCGCACCCTCCTTCGCCAGCACGGAGCGGACCAAGACGCCGGGTCGGGCGGGGTCGTAGTACGCGATGCGGTCGCCGCGGGGGGAAAGTGCGACGCTTCCGATTTCCCCGGCCCAGGATGCGAGTTCTCCGCCGGTCGCAGCGTCCCAGACCTGGACCTTGCCACCCGCCAGCGTGGCAATCCGGGTTCCCTGCTCGGAGATTTCCACCATCGAGGGGGATGCTCCGGTCGGGATCACCCTGGCCGGGTCCGCGGGGCCGGTCCCTTGCACGGACACGCCCGTAGGCGATGCCACCGCGAGGAACGTGCCGTCCGGGGAAAGATTCCAGATTCCGGGCACTTTCCGCGTGTAGAGCGCGGGTTGGAGTCCTGTCTCGCGTTTCTTCGGAACTTCCCACGCAACCAGAACGTGACTCAGCTTTTTCTCCTGGGGGTCGCCGGCAACTGCAAGAAGTCGGTTTCCCGTTGGCGTCGCGGCCAGTCGGACGACCCGCCCGATCACTGGCAGAACCGCGCGAAGTCGCGTGTTTCCCTCGTTGTCGAGAAGCAGCACCGTCGCCGGGGCCGGGCGAAGTCCTGGAACCGGAGTCGAGGAGCCGGCGGCGGCCACCCAGCCGTCTCCGAAGGTGACCACATCCACCTCGTACCCCGGCTGCAACGCATCGGAAATCAGGCCGTCATGCGCCAACCGATTGAGATACCCCCATTCCCACCGCCGGGCCGAAACCGCACAGTCGTCGAGGGTCTGTCGGGTCCGGGCCAGGTCGGAGTCGCGCCAGAGCAGGTTCGCCTGGCTGATCCGGCTCAGGTACAGGGCCTGTTCCGCGGCGAGTCGGAGTCGCTCCTGCTCCTCGCGGGCCAGAATTGCCGCCCGTTCCCGTTCGCGAAGTTCCTCGACGGCTCGGGCCTCCGCGTCCCGTTTCCCCTCCACCGCATGCAAAGCAACCGCGAGTCCGACGACTGCGGAAAGGAGCCCGGCAAAGGCGAAGCCGACTGCCGACGCAGCCACCGGATGACGTCGGGCCCACTTCCACGTCCGCTCGATCGGGCCAACCGGTCGGGCGACGATCGGCTTCCGTGAAAGAAACCGATCCAGATCATCGGCGAAGGCCCCCGCGGACGGATATCGCCGGGCAGGATCCTTCTCCAGACATTTCAAGCAGATCGTTTCCAGATCCCGGGGGACGCTCGGTTGCAGAAAACGCACGGGTACAGGATCCCGCCGGACGACCTGTAGCAGCGTCGTGAGCCAGTCTGGACCTGCGAACGGCGGTCGCCCCGTGAGAAGGTGGTAGAGCATCGCCCCGAGGGCGTAGATGTCGGTGCCAGGTCCGATCGATGGCCTTACCCCGCTCGCAACCCCGGTCGGCACCTGTTCCGGGGCCATGTAGCTCGGCGTCCCCGAAACCGTCCGGTTGACCGTCGTGTGCTGGTGATCCATCCGCTTCGAGAGCCCGAAATCCGTGAGTTTCGGGATCCCGAAGGTACGCTCGGCCTCGTCGGTCGGGTCGAGGGCCGGGGCGAGCAGGACGTTGTGGGGCTTGAGATCGCGGTGGATGATCTGCCGGGAGTGAGCGGCTTCGACGGCCCGGGCGATCCGCTCCACGAGGCGAGCGGCCGCCGTCGGTTGCTGCGGGCGGTCGTTGGCTCGCTGGGCGAGCGTTCCTCCGGGCACATACTCCAGCGAAAGAAACGGTCGGCCCCCCGCTTCCCCGACTTCGAAAAGTTGCACGATGTTCGGGTGCTGCAGCCGGGCGATCGCCTCCGCCTCCGCCCGGAACCGCTGCCGATCGCTCTCGTCCGGGTAGACTCCGGAGAGGATCATCTTCACGGCAACGGTGCGGTTGAGCGCCTTGTGGACGGCCTTATAGACGACGCCCATCCCCCCGCGACCGAGTTCCGCGATGAGGTCGTAACCCGGGATTTCCGGAGGTGGGCCCGGTTCCGGTTTCTGGACCGCTTGTGCCGAGTCGGCCGGGGCGAACGCCTTGACCTGTCGCAGAAAAGTATCGACCGCACCGCGTTCCGAGGCGGGCACACTGGCGGAACTCACCGGAATCACGGCGGTCACCCGCGACATCCGATCGAGGATCGCCTGGCAAAGCGGGCAGGTTTCGAGGTGATCCCCGATCGTGGTGCTCGCGTCCTCGTTGAGGGTGCCTTCGAGGAACTGCTCCAGAGCCACGGCCGGCGGGCAGGCGGTCGAGCCCACGACTCATCCTCACCGGGGAAATCGGAATCGGCCCCCGCAGTCAGGATAGCCCCGAAATGGCTCGAAGCGAGCCCGGAGGCTCGCTTCGGAAGATCACGGATCACCCGGGAAACGTGCTATCTCATGGGCGGATCACGATGTCGGCCCCGCAGGAATCGTCGGGAAGAACTGTCGCCCGGGGGTCGCCGCGATCGAGTTTCCACGAGAAGCGGCCCGCCACCTCCGCGGTAATTTTGTGCTTCGCCGGCAGGCGGACGCTTTCCCCCTCCACGGTCAGCATCACCTCCCGGTCGGACTGATTGAAGAAGACCACCCGATGTTTTCCGTTGGCCGCCCGCTTTCCCTCGGCGGGAAAGACATCCACACGCGAACCGCCGGTCAGCGGGCTCGACTGCGAGGTTCGCGTCGGATCCAGATTCGGAAGCGTCGGCAGATTCAGAGCCGGGAGGTTGCTGTTGCCATCGGTCTGTTTCGGCGTGAAACTCGGGATCTTCGCCGGTTCCGGGTCGACCGGGCGAGGCGTCGGCAACGGTATCGGCGGAATTTCGGGGGCCGAGTTCGCGGTCGTCGGCAGTTTCGGGGCGTCCGGTTTCGGAAGCTCCAGTTTCGGGATCGGCAACTCGACCATCTTCGCGGGAACTTCTGGTTTCGGAAGCTCCGGTTTCGGTTGGGTCGCCTCGGGTTTCAGAAGTTCAAACTTTGCCGGGGTTGGCGGAACCTCCGGCCTGGAAAGCTCGTGTTTTGCCGGCTCCGGTTTCGCAACCGGGACTTTCGTAGGATCGGGAATCGCCGCGGCTTCTGGAGTCGCGAAACCAGCTGGTTCGATCGTCACCTTCGGAGGCGGAAGCGGGGTCGTGCGAGCTCCAGACTTCGACCTCGATTTCGCGTCCGGTTTCGGCTCCACTTCGATGGTCGGGCTGGAACCTGGCATGGCCGGGTAAACCGGGATGAAGATCACCGGTGGGCCGATCGCGATCGGGTACGCCATTCCCGGCGGGCAGGCCTGCGACTCCGACCGCGTGGTCAAGGCGACCGCGACCGTGAGGAACGCCGAAAACGCGACGATTTTGCGGGACATCCGCTGTCCTCTCCAGAAGCTGGGGTCTCTCCCCGGGGTTTGGAGAGGATACTGTACCTCCCCCGGGCCGCCGGAATCAAACCCGAGTCGGCGAGCCGGAATCAGACCCCAGTCAGCCGGCCTTCCGACTCGAAACATAGTGGGATAATCTCGTCGATGGCTTGCACCGAGGAATCGGTGGTTTACAATTCGATGTTGTGAGTCCATTCCCCCATCGTCGACGCTGGATCAGTTCCCTCCTCACGCTCTGGGTGACGGTGGTGAGCCTTGGCGTTTCTGTGACGCACGCTCACGGGGGAACTCCGCATCACGTGCACGGTGTGGGGTGGGCGCTCGACGCTGCTCCCAGTGTGGATCCCACACCAACCGGCCCGGGGTACGCGGCTCATCGGCACCTGTTCCTGCTGGGCTTCGAGTTGCCCGACCAGCCGGCCCCGGACGCCAAACCGGACGGGGGGACAGTCTGCGATGGGCTTCTCGAACCGGCCGTCGACTCGACGCACGATTTCGATCGGCTCGTCGATCTCGACTTTCCCGCTCTCCTCCCGGAAGTCCCGGCCTCGACGGCCGTGGCGGATGCGACTTCCCTTGCACTCGACCCGTTCGACCCCCATCCGACTCCGCTTCTTTCCGACTTCGCGCTCCGTCGCCTGACGGGTGTCCTGCGCGCGTAGGCTTCGATTCTCACATCTTCTGGAAATGTCTCCGGAACGGAAACCGCATGTCGGTGCCCCGTTCGTGTGCACACCCCAACTTTCCCGTGAGAATTTGCCATGTCCGTCGCCATTCCGGAATCGCCGGCCAGCCCGGCAGGTAGTGCACCCACCCGACGTTGGAACCCGCCGGCAGTCTCTCGCCGCGTCGCTGGTGGAGCCCTGCTGATCGCCTTTGGGCTGGTTGTGGGAGCCGTCTCTCCACGGATTCTCAACTCCTCGACCAACACAGCCGCGAGTTCCAGCCCCCCTCCAGAGAAGAAAGCCGAGTCCAACGAGGGAGAAGTCACCCTCTCCGCGGAGCAGCAAACCACCTATGGGATCGAGATCGGCGTCGCAAAAGTCGCACCCCTGGTTTCGCGAACCTGGCGGACCGGGCGGGTCGTCCTCCATGAGGATCGCATCGCCCACATCTGCCCGCCCGCGGAAGGTGTGGTTCGGGAAGTCCCCGCACAACTGGGACAGAACGTCAAGGCCGGGGACATCCTCGCGGTGCTCGAAAGCCGAGAGTTCGGGCAGGCGAAACTCGAAGCTCTCAAGGCCAAGATCGCCCTCGCCGCCGAGCGGGAGCAAGTCGCCCGCACCCGGATGACGATGACCAACGCCGAGGAACTGCTCCGACTTCTCGCGGCCGAGACCCCTCTTGCCGAGATCGAGCGCAAACTGACGGACAAACCGATCGGCGACTGGCGGCAGCAAATCCTCGGAGCATACACCCGGCGAACGCAACTCAACGCGCTTGTCGCGTCCCAGCAGTCGTCCTTGGGCGCCGTGTCGGAAGCGACGTTGCGGAAGACTCGTTCCGAGGCCGAAGCCGCCTCCGCCACCTACACCGCCCTCGTGGAGGAATTGCGGTTCCAGGTGAAACAGCAAGTCCGACAGGCGGAACTCAAACTCAAGGAAGCCGAGACCGCGTCGGACGTGGCCCGGGCGACGCTTCTTTTCTACGGCCTGACGCCGGAATCCATCGACGATCTCGATCCCATCAAGGAAGGGGCGGAGGCGACCCGGCTTCCGGTCAAGGCTCCGTTCGCCGGCACCGTGGTCGAGAAGCACGCCGTCCGATCCGAGCGGGTCGGCCCGCAAACGCAGTTGTTCCTCCTCGCCGACCTTTCCCGCCTCCGAATCCAGGTCGACGTCTACGAGGCAGATCTGGCACTGGTCCGGGGATTGATGGGGAAACCGGTGATGGTTCGTTCCACGGTGGCGGGAATCCCGGAGCGGCCCGCGACCGTCACCTACCCTGGGGATCTGATCAATCGGAACTCCCGCTCGCTGACACTGACCGCGGAGGCGGACAACACGGATCGCCTGCTCAAACCGGGGTTGTTCGTGGAAGTCGGGTTCGAGACCGGTGACCCGACCCCAGTCCTGCAAGTGCCGACGACGGCGGTTTTGCTCAACGAGAATCGGCCGTTCGTGTTCGTGCAGCGCGAATCGGGGAGCGACCGCTTCCAGCAATGTGCGATCCGGCTCGGGCGGACGGTCGGAGAGAACGTCGAGGTCAAATCGGGAATCAAGGAGGGAGACCGAGTCGTGATCCAGGGCGGGTTCGTGTTGAAGTCGGAATTGCTCAAAGACCAGATGGTCGGGGAGTGAGCCATGACCGCGTTGATCGACTTCTCCCTGCAGAATCGATTCCTGGTGTTCCTGGGCACACTGCTGCTGTTCGGGGGCGGGCTGTACGCCGCCAGTCGGTTGCCTGTGGATGCGGTGCCGGACGTGACCAACGTCCAGGTCCAGGTCATGACGACGGCCCCTGCCCTCGGCCCGCTGGAGGTGGAGCAGGCCGTGACGATCCCGGTGGAAGCCTCGATGAGCGGCATGCCCCGAGTGGAAGAGATCCGGTCCGTGTCGCAGTTCGGGCTCTCCGTGGTTACCGTGGTTTTCCAGGAAGGGACGGACATCTACTGGGCCCGGCAACAGGTCAACGAGCGACTGCAAGACGCCCGCGACCGCATCCCCCCGAGCGTCCCCGCACCCAAGCCTGGGCCCATCGCCACCGGCCTCGGGGAAATCTACCAGTTCGAGGTCCGCAACCAGCCGGGCTACCACCATTCCCTCATGAAACTTCGGGAAATCCTCGACTGGCAGATCGCCCCGCAACTTCGCACAGTCCCCGGGGTCATCGAGGTCAACACCAACGGCGGAGAACTCCGGTCCTTCGAGATCCGCCCGGACCCGGACAAGCTCCGCGAATTCGACATCCCACTGCAACGGCTCTTCAACGCGCTCCAGGAAAACAACGCGAACGAGGGGGGCGGATATCTGCTGCTGAGGTCCCAGGAGCAGCGGATCGTCCGCGGTGAGGGGTTGATCCGCAACCTTGACGACATCCGCGATGTCGTCCTCGACAGCCGGGGGGACGGCACGCCGGTGTACGTCCGCCAAGTGGCCGACGTGCAGTTCGCCCCCGTCCTCCGGCAGGGTGCCGTCACCCGGGATGGCCGGGGGGAAGGAGTTCTCGGAATCGTCATGCTCCTCGCCGGCGAGAACTCCCGCGTCGTCGTCCAGGGAACCAAGGAGAAGATGGAAGAGATCCGCAAAACCCTTCCCGAGGGCGTCCAGGTCGACGTCGTTTACGACCGCACGGAACTCGTCGAACGCACCGTCCACACGCTCGAACACAACCTCGTCGAGGGCGGGTTGCTCGTCCTGGTGGTGCTTCTCGTGCTGCTCGGCAGCTTCCGGGCGGGCCTGGTCGTCGCCCTCGCGGTCCCCCTCGCAATGACCGGTGCCCTGATCGGAATGTGGGCGGCGAACCTGTCGGGGAACTTGATGAGCCTCGGGGCGATCGACTTCGGCCTGATCGTCGACGGAAGCGTGGTCATGATCGAGAACGTGGTTCGACGGGTCGCAGAACACCGGCACCACCACCGGACAGCGCGGGCCCCGCTCGAGGTAGTGCGCGATGCCTGCGCCGAGGTCGCCAGGCCGGTCGTGTTCGGGGTTGGAATCATCCTGCTCGTCTACCTCCCCATCCTCACGCTGCGGGGGGTGGAGGGGAAGATGTTCAAGCCGATGGCGATGACGGTGATCTTCGCGCTGATCTCGTCGCTAGGGCTGGCGCTGATGTTGATGCCGGTGCTGGCGTCGGTGTTCTTGCGAAGCGTTTCGGAGAACGAGCCAATTCTGGTGCGCTGGGCGAAGGCGGTGTACCGGCCGCTGCTCGCCGGTGCGGTGCGGCACCCGTTGCCAGTGATTCTCGGGGCTGCAATGCTCTTCGGAATCAGCGTCTGGACCGCCGCGGGAATGGGGGCCGTCTTTATTCCGAAACTCGACGAGGGATCCATCGCGATCCAGGCGACCCGACTGCCGAGCGCGTCCCTCGAAACATCCGTCGACATGACGACCCGTCTGGAGAAATGCCTGCTCGCGTTCCCGGAAGTGGAGTCCGTGATGAGCAAGAGCGGCCGGGGGGAAATCGCGAACGACCCGATGACGATCAACCTCACCGACGTGCTCGTGACCCTCAAACCCGTCGAAACCTGGCGATTCCACAGCAAAGAGGAACTCGTCAAGGCGATGGAGGAGGCACTTGCCAGGGAGGTGCCGGGGCAAGCGTATGCGTTCTCGCAGCCGATCGAACTGCGGGTCGCGGAACTGGTCGCGGGGGTCAAGACGGACGTGGGAATCAGCGTCTACGGGGACGATCTCGATACGCTCAAAGCGACCGCGGCCCGGGTGGCGGCCACGATCAGCAAGGTCCCCGGTTCTGCCGACGTCGCCGTCGAGCAGACCGCCGGGTTGCCGTACCTTCGAGTGATTCTCAACCGGGAAGCCCTTGCCCGATACGGCATCAACGCCCGCACCGTTCTGGACGCGGTCGCCACCGTCGGCGGTAAGGAGGTCGGCCAGATCTTCGAGGGTCAGCGACGATTCCCGATGCAGGTGCGATTTCCCGAGGCAGTCCGCGAGGACGTGGAGCGGTTGAAGCGGGTGACGGTCGCCGACGAGCGCGGCCGACAGATTCCGATCGGGCAGCTTGCGGAGTTGCGTTACGAGGAGGGGCCCGCTCAGATCAGCCGCGACCAGGGTCGGCGGCGGGCCGTCATCACCTGCAACGTTCGCGGCCGGGACCTGGCTGGGTTCGTCGCCGCCGCCCAGAAAGCCGTCGACGAGGAGGTCAAGCTGCCGACCGGGTACACGCTCGGGTGGGGCGGCCAGTTCAAGAACTTGCAAGAAGCGTCCCAGCGGCTGGCTGTCGCGGTGCCGGTCGCACTGCTGCTCATCTTCGTGTTGCTGCACTCGACGTTCGGAAGCTCGAAGCTGGCACTGCTGATTTTCCTCAACGTCCCGCTGGCGGCGTCGGGCGGCGTGTTCGCCCTCTGGCTCCGAGGAATGGATTTCTCGATCTCCGCCGGGGTCGGGTTCATCGCCCTCTTTGGAGTCGCGGTTCTCAACGGGGTGGTGCTCGTCACCTACATTGTCGATCTGCGGAAGGCCGGCACACCCGCAACCGTAGCAGCCTTCGAGGGGGCCATGCTCCGGCTGCGACCCGTCCTCATGACTGCCCTGGTGGCCACCCTCGGGTTTATTCCGATGGCGATTTCTACCAGCGCCGGTGCCGAGGTGCAGAAGCCCCTGGCAACGGTGGTGATCGGGGGACTGGTCACGTCGACATTGCTAACACTGTTCGTGATTCCATCCGTTTACCGCTGGTTCGACCCCGTCGCAGAAGTAGGATGCGAGCCAACCCATTGACAGTAATGGGGACCAATGCAACTGTAGTCGGGTGAGATAGATAGAAGGCCATCCCACCCGAAAGGTGGTGGGGATGGAGAATAAACGTACTTGTTTAGCTTTAGCGACCCATCTCCCGCCACTCGCACTTTTCGCGACTTTCGGACGCAGCTGATCACCCTGCCGATTGCTGCCCTGACCCCATGGTAGTTTTCACGGGACTCGATGGTCGCTTTCTCGGGTGTAGGGAACGTCTTTGGGGGTAAGTCGGCCGTCGGTACCGAGTTTGCCCCAGCGGGTCGGCAGTACGTTTGCGGCTCTGGAGTCACTTCTGCTCTTTCGCGAGGTGGTATCGGGCGACGACCGCGTCCTGGGCACCGTCGAGGACGATGGCCAAGTCGTATCCCGCTTGGGTCTCGGTCGTCACGCACAACCCTTCTGGTTTCCCCTTTTCCAGGCGTGGAACTTCGGCGAGGACCACGCAGTTCCCCGGTGGAGTGGCCCCCTTCACGCAATCGAGTCCGTTCCAATGGACGATCTGGAACGAGTCCTGCGTGTCGGCGGCGGGGCCGGCGAGAATCAGAAAGCCGTCCTGGACGGAGGCCATGTCGCGGATGCCACGGCCGCCGAGGGTGAGGTAGAGAAGGTCGTGCTCGCCGCTGGTACCGAAGCGAGTCCGCATCACGGGGACGAAGTTGTCTCGGAGCACCGGAGACCGGAATCCGACGTAGATGTCGTCCCCCTTCACGGCCAACCCCTGGACCTCGACCCCGTTCTCCTTGCTCGGCAGGTTCGCGAACGGGCGGAGGACCGGGTCGGAATCGATCGCGGCTCGGAGGCTGGTCCGCTCGATCGGGCCGGGGGAGCCGTCCTGGTTGGGACGGAACCGGACCAGGATGTCGCGGGTACCGGCGGGGATGAGCGTATGCAATTTCTCGCGGTTGGCGGCATAGCTCGACTTCGCCTTGGGTTTCGGGCGAGAGCAGGCGTGTGAACCGATCGCGTACACAAACTCACCGCCGATCGCGACCGCTTCCAGTCCCAGTTCCGTCTTGTCCGCGGCGAGCGGAATCGACTTCACGGTTTCGAGCCGATCGCCGGAAAGCTTCAGAACCTCGACCTGCGGGTTCTGGTCGGTGACGAGGTAGAGGTAGTTGCCGAGGATGCCGATCCCCCCGAGGTCGATGCGATCCGGAATGTTCGCGGGAACTGGTTGCGTCGC
>CAZKIQ010000007.1:0-180722 GCA_964552815.1 uncultured Alcaligenaceae bacterium
CACCGAGCCGACCGCTGCTGCGAACGCCCCCGAAACTCGAGAGATTCCCCGACCCGCTCGCATTGCCAGCGAGGGGTAGCCGCGAAGGAAACGAGCCCGAGACCGCCCATGCGACCGGAACCGCCTGCCAACCCCTGTGCCGATTTCGAGGCCGTCACGAACGCGGTCCTGGATCGGCATCTGCCCCCGACCGCCCTCGATTCCCCGCATCTGTCGGAGTGCCCGAGCTGCCGGGAACTGGCGGGGTCGGTGCAGTTGCTTCTGTCGGCCCTCGCCTCCCCTCCGCCGGTGCCTCCAGACGGGTTCGCGTTCCGGGTGGTGGCGGCGGCCGTGCGGGATCGGAAACGGCAGGCCCGCATCCGCTGGGGGGCCCGGGTCGGGGGATTGGCCGTCGCCGCGGGTCTGCTCCTGGCCGTCTACCTCGGGAATCGCTCGGCTGCCCCGACTCCGGTGGAGATCGTGGAGAACGCGAAACCCCAGCCGATTCCCTCCCACCCCGAGGTCACGCCGACGCCCCGGCCGGCCAAGGTGGCGGACAAGCTTGCGGAAGCCGGCTCCGCATTCGCCTCGATCACCCAGAAAACCGCCGATCAGGCCCTGCTGCCGACTCGGAACCTCTTCCCGATGCCCGAACCGGTCGAGTTGCCCTCCGTCCCGGCGATCGTCCCGCCGCAAACCGACTCCCTGGCCCAGCTTCCGTCGACGGCGAAGGTCGGCCTGGAACCGGTGGCGACCTCGGCGAAGCGAGCCTGGAACCTGTTTGTCCGCGACGTTTCTGGCAAACCCAGTTCGTGATCCCCCCGAAATCCAAGTCACCCAACGGATTCCCAAAGCCATGCCGCTCCTTCCCCGACTCCGACTCCTCGCGGTGGCCGTCCTGCTGACCGTCCCGGGTTGGGCGTCGGCGGGTGAGGCTTCCGACAGCGTCCTCCGCCTGATTCCGCCGGAATCAACGCTCTGTCTGCTCGTCCAGAACGCCCGGGAGCACGGTCGGGCGATCGAATCTTCTCCGTTCGCCGCCTGGTTTCCGACCTCGGCACTCGGGAAGAAACTCATCGACCAGAAGGAATTCGAGAAACTCCGGGGTGTCGAGCAGTTTCTGAGCGGGTTGCTGGGGGTGAAGCTGGACGAAATTCGCGACGACATCTTCGGAGACGCCTTCGCCTTTGTCTATCTCGGCGGCCCGCCGGGGAAACCCGACGAGGAAGCAGGTCTGATTCTGGTTCGGCCCCGGAAACCCGAGGTTTTGGCCAAGCTCATCGGAAAACTCAACGAGTTGCAAACCCAGAGCGGTGAACTCAAGGGGCTCAAACGCCGCACCCACCGCGACCGGGAATACACCGTCCGCGAGAAGGCCGGCGAAGGGACCGAGTTCTACGTCGTCCTCGGGGAGGTGGTCGTCTATTCCGCCCAGGAAAAGGCCATCCACGCGGTCATCGAGCGAGATCTGTCCGCTCCCCCAGTCGAGAAGGAAGCACCTCCCATCGCCGCCGGGCTGAAGCGACTCGGCGTGCGCGACAAGATGGCGGTGGCGTGGTTGAATCCGCGGTGGTACGACGCCGGGTTCGCCGCCCAGTACGATGCCACTCCAAACCTCCTGGAGAAGGCGTTTCTGACGCAGTTCCGGAAGTTCTGGTCCGCGACCGACGGCGTCGCGATGTTCCTCCACCCGGCCAAGAACCTCGAACTTGGCGTCGTGCTCGGCTTCCGAAATGGGGAACTTCCGCCGGTTCTCCGCACTTTCGAGGGGAAATCCGAGCTCGCCGATGCGATTCCCCCCGACGCGATGGTGGCAGTCACCGGTCGGGCCACCGTTCCGAAACTCCTGGAAACCATCGGTTCTTTCCTTCCCGAAGACGCTCGCCGGGAGATGACCGACCGCCTGGCGAAGTCGCTCGGACCCGTCTTCGGCAAGGACAAGCTGCCCGCCGTCATCCGCAACATCGGCCCCGATTTCGCCGTATGGGCCACGCCCCCGGACAACTCGGACAAGGCCAAGCCCTGGGTTCCCGGTGTGACAGCCATCGTGAAGATCCGCAAGGACGCCGAGACCGGCACCGATGTTCCCCGTGTCGTGGCCCAGTCCCTCGAACTCGGAGCCCAGCTTCTGCGGGTCCACTACAACCAGTCGCACGATGACCAGATCGATTTTTCCGAAGAAACCCGGGACGGGGTCACCGTGAAGTTTCTGACCAACGCGAAGGCGTTTCCCCCCGGCTTCCGCCCCGCCTTCGCCGTCCGGGGGGAATATCTCGTCGTCGCCACCTCCCCCGAACTCGTCTTCCGCTTCGCCCCGCCGACTTCGGGGAAACCGCCCGCGGAGGCACCCCTCTTCCGCGTCTCCGCCACGCATCTGCGAGTGTACCTCCTCACCCACACCGAGAAAGCCCTCGATTTCCTCGGCAACGACAACGGCAAACCCGCCCGGGACCTCGCTCAGCTTGCCGAGTTCCTGGAAGTCTTCGACAAACTCGAACTCCGCTCCGCCACCACCGCGGGCACCTGGCGGCTTTCCATCGCCATCGACTTCGCCAAACCCCTTGCGAAGTGACCGACCCATGACTCCCGCCCTCGTCGATGCGGATTCTGCGATTGTTCCGGCTGCCGCCATCGAGGCTGCGCTGGGGGAGACGGTGCGGGAATCGCTCGATCTCGCAGAATGGGGCACCGGGCCGGGGCTGGAGGATCTGCTCGCCCATGTCCACGATGCTGTGGCGAAATCGGTCACCGAGGAGGCCGCGCTCGGAGAATCGATCCGGTCCCGCGTTCTGGCGGAACTTCGGCACTTCCCGGACGCTCCCGCGTCGGCCGGGGTGTATGCGGTGTCGGAAAAGCACCTGGCCGATGCCCGTCGGAACCTGCTGCTGCCGGGGAATGTGACGGCCTGCGACGCCGCCTCCGCGGGGCACGACGGTCTCACCGCGACCGTCGTCACGATCGGCGTCTGCCTCGTCCGGTACGACGGAACGATGAACTCCTGGCGATCGAGCTTCCTCCGCCACGATTTCGACGCCCACGCTGCCGATCCCGTCGGGCAACTCCGCACCGTCCTCGACCGGCGGTCCGCTCGCTCGGACGAATCCACGGGTTCCGATCCGATCCACACGCTTCTCCGCCGCGGATTCATGGCCGCCGCCGAGCGGAAGGCACTGCTCGAACGGGCCGACACCCGGTGGAAACTCGGTCACGGCGTTCCCGCACCGATGGAACTCCTCACCGGGTCCGGGTCGATGGACCTGATCGACCAGACGTTTCCGGTTCTGGAATCGCTGTTGCTCCGCGAAACCCGGTGGGTTTTCGTGCCCGATACACTGTCGAACCGGGCCCTCCTCACGGTGGCAAACGCCCTGCGTCCCCGGGAACTCGCCATCTTCCAGACCGGGAAACCGATCGTGGAATCGATCATCGAGACGGCCAACTTTGCCCCGGGTTACCGGAAAAAAGTTGAGGAATTCGCGAAGAAACTCGGGGAATCGACGGTCGTTGGCGGGTTCCGGGCAACGCGTTTCTCCCCGCCGCAGTTGTTCGTCGCCCACGCGGATCGGGCCGTCGAGGCGGGGATTCTTGCGATGGCAGACGGAGGGATGAGCCCGCACCGGGGCTTTCCCCTTTCCCTGGAACTGGCGGGAATCGGGGCCCGAACCGGGCTCGGCATCGACGCCTTCCGCGGTGTCGTCGAGGCGGCGTACGCGAAAGCCAGAGCCTCGAACCTCTTCACACCGGGCCGGGTGCTGGTCGATTCGGGGAATGCTCCGGAGTAAAAACTCGACGCTGGATTTGGCCGTGGGATTCGGGCATGATCGGCTGTTACCTTGAGCCCGTACCCCGCTTCGAGAGCGACGATGGCCATCCGGTTGTTCGTGAGCCTGCCCGCTGCGATTCTCCTGGCTTCACCTCTGACCGCCGCTGACGAGTCGGGTGTCCGCACCGTTCTGGCCAAGCATTGCGTGGCGTGCCACGGACCCGCCGTGCAAAAGGGTGAGTTCCGGATCGACAAGCTGACCGCGCAATTCGCAGATGCCGAGGTGCGGGGTCAGTGGAAAGGGGTGTTGGATCGTGTGGCGGACGGAAGCATGCCGCCGCCGGCGAAACCTCGGCTCTCGCAAGCCGAGCTCGACACCGTGAAGAGTTGGGTTTCCCGCGAACTGGCCGAGGTGGATCGCGTCCGGCAGAAGAAAGAAGGCCGCGTCCTGTTGCGACGGCTCAACTCCACCGAGTACGAGAACACGATTCGCGATCTCCTCGGGGTGCGGGTCAACGTCAAGGAACTCCTGCCTTCGGACCCGGTCAGCCACGGTTTCGACAACCTGGCCGGCGAGCTGAAAGTCTCCGAAGTCCAGCTTCGCCGATACCTCGAAGCCGCGGATCTGGCCCTGAACGCGGCCATCGTGCATGTTCCCCGTCCGGAGCCTCTCAAGCAGAGCTTCAGCTACGCCGACAAGGCGTTTGCTCGCAATTTCGAGAAAAACTGGCACAAACTCGCCGACGGAACTCCCGTCTTGCCAAACGATGGGAACTTCCCGTCGACCGTTCTCTCGCCCTTTCGAGCTTCCGGGCCCGGGAAGTACACCATCCGCGTGAAGGGATTTGGGCACAACACGCCCGGGTCGGTCTCGTTCATCGTCTACACGGGCACCTTCGGGCGGGCCCCGGAGACGAATCTCGAAGGGACATTCGAGCTTCCGGCCGAGAAACCGGGGGTGGTCGAGCTGACGGGCTGGATGGAGACCGGGGACACGATCAAAATTTCGCCGCAAAATTTGCGTCGGGCCGGCCCGAAAGTGGACGCCTCCAAGCAGCCTGGTCTGGCGGTGGTGGGCATCGAGATCGACGGACCGCATGTGGAAACCTGGCCGCCGCGGGGTCACAAACTGCTGTTCGGGGACTTGCCGATCAAAACCTCGCCGGCCCCGAAAGGACCCAAGCGTGGGAAGGCCACCGGCGAGGTGGTGTCCACGAACCCGGACTCCGATGCGAAACGGTTGCTCCCCGGTTTCCTGTCGGCCGCGTTCCGACGCCCGGTCACGCTGGAGGAAACTGCCCCGTTTTTGGGCGTCTTCACGGAGGAGCGGAAGGCAGGGGCCAGCTTTGAGGCGGCCATGAAGTCTGCCGCCGCAGCCGCTCTCTGCTCGCCGCAGTTCCTGTATCTGCGAGAATCGCCCGGAAAGCTCGACGATTTCGCCCTCGCGGCCCGGCTCTCGTACTTCCTCACCCGCACGGCACCGGACGACGAGCTCCTCAAGCTCGCGTCCGCCCAGAAGCTCTCCGACCCGGCCGTGCTTCGCGCCCAAACGGAACGACTACTCAAGCACCCGAACGCCCACCGATTCTCGGCCGACTTCACCGACGCCTGGCTGGACCTGCGGAACATCGAATTCACGAATCCGGATCGGTTGCTGTATCCCGAATTCGATGCCTCGCTGAAACTCGCGATGGTGCAGGAAACCCGCCTGTTCTTCGACGAAATTCTGGCGAACAACCTTCCCGCGAGCACGTTTCTGGATTCCGATTTCACCATCCTCAACGAACGTTTGGCGAAACACTACGGGGTCCCCGGCGTCAAGGGGACGGAGTTCCGACGCGTCGCGCTGCCGAAGGACTCACCGCGAGGCGGCATCCTGACCCAGGCTTCCGTGCTCAAAGTGTCCGCGAACGGGACCAACACTTCCCCTGTCGTCCGTGGGGTCTACGTTCTGGAACGGATCCTGGGGATCACCCCTCCGCCACCGCCGGCGATCGGCGTGGCGGCGGTGGAGCCGGACATCCGCGGGGCGAAGACGATCCGGGAACTGCTGGACAAGCACCGCAGCACCGAGCAATGTGCCGGGTGCCATCGTCAAATCGATCCTCCCGGGTTTGCCCTCGAGGAATTCGATGTGATCGGCGGGCACCGCTCGAATTTCCGAACGCTCGGTGCCGCGGGCAAGCCGGTCCCCGGTTCGCGGTTCAAGATGGGACCCAAGGTCGATTCCAGCGGCGAATTGCTCGGCGGGAAACGATTCCAGAACTTCGCGGAGTTCCAGAAACTGCTTCTTTCCGACCCGGATCGGTTTGCGACCTGCCTGACGGAGAAGCTGATTGCTTTCTCGACGGGCCGGCTGGTTGGCCCGGCCGACCGCTCGGAGGTGGAGAAGATCGTCCGCGAATCGGCCACGCGAAAACACGCCTTCCGCGATCTGGTCCATGCCGTCGTCCAGAGTGAACTCTTCCGCACCAAGTGATTCCAGAGGAAATTGACATGGCGTTCGAAATTGTGACCCGGGCTCGCTTGGCCCGTCGGACGTTCTTGAAGGGTGCCGGTGCAGCCGTCGGTCTGCCGCTGCTCGACGCCATGACCCCTGCGTTCGCCAAGCCAGGCGAGGTGGCAACCGCTCCGCGGCGGTTCGTGGCCTGCTGCGCGACCCTGGGGTTCCACACGCCGTTCCTCTTCCCGAAGGAGGCGGGCGAGTCGTACACCTTGACGCCGTACCTCGAAACGCTGAAGGATTTTCGCAAGAACTTGACGGTGCTGAGCGGGGTCTGCCACGCGGATCAGTCCGGTGCGAACGGTCACACCTCGGAACTCACCTGGTTGACGGCCGCCACCCGCCCCGGTTTGCCGGGGTTCCGGAACCGCATCTCGATCGACCAGTACATCGCCGAGCGGATCGGAACCAAAACCCGCCTGCCGTACCTCGCACTCTCGACCAACGGAAACGATTCCCTGTCCTGGACCGCGAACGGGGTCCCGGTTCCCGCGGAAAGCTCCCCGGCCAAAGTGTTCCAGATGCTCTTCGTCGATGGAACCCCGGAGCAGGTGAAAGCCCAGGTTCGCGGCCTAAAACGCGGCCGAAGCATCCTCGATGCCGTCAATCAGGAAGCGAAGAAACTCAACAAGTCCCTGGGAACCGCCGACCGGGAGAAGCTCGACGAGTATCTGACCGCAGTTCGCGGCCTGGAAACGCGGTTGCACGAGGCCGAAAGCTGGTCCACCCGGCCGAAGCCCAAGGTCGATGCCAAACCTCCCACCGACATCCAGAACAAGGCCGACGCCGTCGGGAAAGCCCGTCTCCTTTACGAAGTCGCCGCCCTCGCACTCCGAACGGATTCCACCCGAACGATCACGATTCGCCTCAACGGTCTGAACGCAGTCCCGCTCATCGACGGCGTCAAAAATGACTGGCACAACCTCTCCCACCACGGGCAGGACCCGGAGAAAATCGACGAACTCAAAACCATCGAACTCGCCGAATTCCGGGCCTTCGCCGAGTTCCTCGGAAAGTTGAAAGCCGGACAGGAGGGCAGCGAAACCACCCTCGACCGCACCTGCGTTCTCTTCGGATCAAACCTCGGCAACGCAAGTTCCCACGACTGGCACAACCTGCCCCTCGTTCTCGCCGGCGGCGGATTCCGGCACGGAAAACACATCTCGTTCGATCCCAAGAACAACGCACCCTTCTCCAACCTCTTCGTTGCGATTGCCAATCGAATGGGCGTCGAGACCAAGCAGTTTGGAGCCAGCACTTCGACCCAACTCAAGGGCCTCGAAACTGTGGGATGAGAGGTTTCGCGAACTCCGAGTGCAACGGGTGGTCTCCGGACCGCCCCTATCTCTCCTCGGCGAAGTCATCCCACAAAGACGCCGCCGGGGAAACCGGGGAAGGCGTCGAAGCCCAGGAATTCGGGCGGAGGCGAGGTCGAGATGGAGGCGCCGGCGTAGGCGGTGACACGTGATCCCGCACCCGGGCCGGACCCAGTGATGACGTCGGCTCGGTTGTCCCCGTCGAGGTTGGCGACCGCGAGCCGGACGCCGCCACGGTTGGAGTCGGTGCCAGAGAAGAAGTTGGCGACGCCGAGATCCGGTCGGCTGTCAAGCGTCCCGAAATTCCCGGCCGCGAAAAGCTTGTCCGCGTCGGCGATACGGACTCGCGGGCCACCACCGGGGCCGCCGCCCAGAATCAGATCCGCCTTGCCATCCCCGGTGACATCGCCGACCGCGACGAAAGTGCCGTTGCGGAGGGTATCCTCGAAGGCGAAGAAATTGGCGAGCGGCGTCGTCGGTTTGGTTCCCGCGGCAATTGTGGTTCCATCCCAGATCGAAATGCGCGGCCCGCCGAGGAAGCCGGCAGAGACAACGATGTCCGGGGTGCCATCGCCGTTGACGTCACCAACCGCAGCCCGGGCACCGCCGCGGAAATTGGGGTCGTCGATGCCAAGGTACCGCACGAGTTCGACGACGTTTCCCGCTGCGAGTGCCGCTCCCCGGTAGACCGCGACCACCGGGCCACCCCCCTCGTCCGGCGTCACCACCACCTCGGCTTTCCCGTCCCCATCGAAATCCCCGGATGCGAGGTAAACCCCGCCGAGGAAGGTTGGCTCGAAGGCGAGGAATTCCACGAGACGCGCCTGGCTGGCTCCGTCGAAGACGGCGACCCGGGGTGCATCCCCCGGCCCGACGCCGACGATGATGTCGTCGACGCCGTCACCGGTGACATCACCGGTTGCGACCCGGATTCCTCCCGTGAAACCGGGGAAAGGATCGAGCGTGAACCGGAGGGAACCGTCCGAGTTGTAGACCTTGACCCCCGATCCGCCGGCGTCCGCTCCGACAGCGAAAAGGTTGATCGCGGGACCGGTTCCACCCCCGGATCCGGGTGCAGGCGGCGGCGGGGCATCGCCGTAGTTGTATCGGCTCGCAGGTGTCACCGCAGACGTGCCGTACCCGAAGAACAGCGTGGCGGGCGGCGGATCGCCGTTGACTTGCACGCTTCCCGACTGAACGCGGACGTCCACCAACCCCGGCGGGTGCGGCGGGGCGATCACAGTCAACTGCGAATCCGAGTTGATCGCAACAACCGTCGCTTCCACGTCGCCGAAGAAAACGTGCAGATTCCCCGCCGCCCCGGAGAAGTTCAACCCCGAGATCACAACCGTGTTCCCACCCGCCGGGGAGCCGAAGTTCGAGGCCACCCCCGTGACCACTGGCGTCAGGTCGACCACCTCGAAGTCGCTGAAATTCAGGCTCTTCAAACCCACCGAGTTGCTCTGAATATCCTCATCGTTCCAGGTGGAAATGACGGTGTTGCTCGCGTCGACGGAGTAGCTTGCCCCGGTGAAATAGAAGTTGCTGCCGTTGTCCGCGACGATCAGGCCGTAGTCCTTCATCGCCTGGGCGACGATTCGCGACTGCGGGTCGAGGCCAGAAATGTCGACGCTCGCCTTGAGGCGGAACCGCGCCCCCATCGGCGGCATGATCGAGGCGTTGGTGTTCCCCGGGTTCGCCGTATGGGACGCGGGGTACAAAAATTCGTTGAGGATGATGGCGTTCCGCAGCGTCATCCGGATCGGGTGCGTGATCACTCCCGCGGCAAGCTCGTCCGGGCGGACCAGCCCCGTCAGGATGGGCAACCCGGCGGCATCGGCGGAGGTGTACCCCAGGGGACGGAACGTGTTCTGGTTCAAATCCCAGATGGCAGCACTGTCCGCGTGCCACATCCCATCGCCGTTTTCGGAAGGTCGGGACGCGAAAAAGAACTCGTAGACCACATTGTTGTCGACGTCGTACACGATCAAGTGCGAATCGCCACGGCCACCGGAGCCGTAACCCTTGGTGGGGTTCGCCGCGTTCTGGAAATCCCCTTCGAGCCGGATCGAGCCCGCGGCGGGAAGCGGAACCATGACAATGTTTCCGGGGCCAACATCGCTCTGGTTCGCATACGCGTCGATTTTGACCGCCGTGGCAGAGACGCTATTCCCGTGCACGACGTTGTACGGGATGCCATAGAGGGGACTGGATGAGGAAGTCGATGCCTCACCAAAATCCGGGTGAAGCCGACCGTCGCTTCCCTGGTTCGCGATGATGTTGTTGATGATCGCCGTGGAATTGGCGGCAACCGGGGCGTTAGTGATCTTCTGGTTCCACGGGCTGTCCGCAGGGAAGAGTTGATTCCCCAGCAACGCCGGAACACTGCGGATTTCGAGTTCTTCCAGCCGCGGGAACGTCAGGAACCGAGATTGTGGATACGACACGGCAAGCCCCGGAGAGGGTGGCGGAAATCCGCGGAAGGGCGAGGCCGCGGGAGGGCGAAGTGGCGGTGCGAGCCGCAATTGATGGGGATTTAGAGCGCGGAATCCGGGAAGGCAAATGCGAACTCACGAGTGAGCAATCGCGATCCCGGCGATCGAGCAGAAAATGTGGATCATCTCGGATTCGTCGGCAGAGCAGGCCGTGGGCTCTTACTTTGAATCGACAATCTTCACGCGAACAATTGGCTTGTTCTTTCACCGCCATGACTGTTACCATGGATTCATACTCTGGACATTGGAAGATCCTCAAACCAATCCCATCCGGATCAGGACCTGGGGGAGCGTCTCGCCGCTGGGGCCGTAGACGCCGATGTCGGCGTGGCGGCTGGCGTCGGTTTCGGTGAGGTTGAATTCGATGACCTTCCCGGCCGGCTGTTTCACGCCGCCGCCCTTGGCGAGGGGAATCAGGCTGGCGGCGGGGTAAACGACGGCGGAGGTGCCGACCACGAGAAAGACATCGCAGTCGAAGGCGGCGACTTCCGCGGCGTTCCAGACGTCTTGCGGGAGCGGTTCGTGAAACCACACGATGTCCGGCCGTAAGACGCCAGCGCAGGTTTCGCACGCCGGCACGCCTTCCATCTCGCGGAGTCCCTGGTCCTTGATTTCGCCACAGCCCAGACACCGCGTCCGGTGCAAACTGCCGTGAACTTCCAGGACGTTCCGGCTGCCGGCGGCCCGGTGGAGCCCGTCGACGTTCTGGGTGACGAGCGTGAAATTGCCGTCCCCGAGGTGGTTCTCGAGTTTTGCGAGCGCGAAGTGGCCCGGGTTGGGTTGCACCTTACTCACGTTGGCTCGCCGGGCGTGGTAGAACTTCCACACTAGACGGGGATCACGTTTCCAACCCGACGGCGTGGCGACGTCCTCGATGCGGTGCCCTTCCCAGAGTCCATCGGAGGCGCGGAAGGTGGGCACGCCGCTTTCGGCGGAGACCCCGGCACCCGTCAGGACGGCGACTTTCTTCGCCGATCGCAGCATCTCGGCGGCACGGTCGATCTCGGACATTTCCATCTCCGATTGGTGCTGGCCTCGGGAAAAGTCGTGGAATACGGCCAATTTACCAGGCTTTCCCTCATCCCGACCCGCAAAGTTTGCCGATCTTCTCAGGACATCCGTTCCGTGGTCTGGGTTCACGATATGACTTCCCTCCCTTCGCCCGGAAACGCCCGACTCACTCGCTGGGACCGCTTCGGGCTCGTCCTGTTCGCCCTGCTGGTCGTTGTGTTCGGGGTGATGGTCGAGATTCGCTCGGCGTTCCAGCGGCAGCGGAAGACGGACTTTGGCGTCTATGCCCGGGCGGCGTGGGCGGTGCGATCGGGGTGGGACATCTACGAGGTCTTCGACGATCGCGGCTGGCACTACTGCTATCCCCCGCCGTTTGCGGTGGTGATGGTGCCACTCGCGGATCCGCCGACGATTCTGGCAGATCGGGCCGGGTACCTGCCGTTCTCGGTGTCGGTGGGAATCTGGTACTTGCTCGGTTTCGCTTTTGTGGGGTATGCGACCCACGCGTTCGCGTCTGCGGTTCTTCCCGACGCGGTTCGGGGCTCCCGGCGGTGGTGGTACGCCCGGACGGTGCCGATCCTCGTGTGTGCGGGGGGAATCGGGTTCACGCTCGGTCGAGGGCAGGTCAACACGCTCGTGGTGGCGCTGGTGGCCGGGATGTTCGCGGCCGCAATTCGGGGGCGAGCCGTTGCAGCGGGGGCCTGGCTCGCCGGGGCGATTGCGCTCAAGGTCATACCGGGAATTCTGCTCCTGTTCCCGGTGGTTCGACGGGACTGGCGGGCCGGCATCGGGCTCGTCGCGATGGGGGCGTTCCTCTTCGGGGTGCTCCCGGTCGCGGTTTGGGGTGTCGACGGAGCGGTTCGCAACAACCTCCGGATCGTCGAGACCGTCTTGAAACCGGGCACGACCGGCGGCGGCGACCAGACCCGTGCGAAGGAACTCACCGACACCACGGCCACGGACAGCCAGACGTTCCAGGCCGTCATCCACGCCATCCGCCATCCCGACCCGGCGACCCGGCCGGCCAAGGCGGATCGCGAAACCCGCCTCGCCCACTGGGGAATCGGCGGTTTGCTGACCCTGATCACCGCGGTCGTGGGCTGGCGGCGACTCGGGCCGGAACCGGGGGACCAGCTGGTCTTCCTCGGGTGCCTGTGCGTCCTGATGCTGCTTCTGACGCCGGTTTCGCACATGCACTACTACGCGATGGCGATGCCGATCGTGTGTGGGCTCTGGCTCCGGTCGATGGCGAAGCGGCCCGGGGCGATCGGAGCCGACCCGGTGACTCTGGGCGTGCTCGTCCTGTGGGGCTTCGCGACGGCGATTCCCCTGTTTCCCTGGGGAATCACGTCCTTCTTGCGGGAAGCCGGGGCCGGGGTTTTCGCCACCGTCGGGCTGTGGGGCTTCGCGCTCCTGACGATCGCCACCCGGATTCCCCGGAAGGGCGAGGCTCCGAGGTTCCTGGCTCTTCGCCGCATCCTCGGGCCGCGAGCTCGGATCGGCTCCTGATTTCCAAGTCGGCGTGATCCCGTAGGCGGTTTTCCCCTCTTCGTCGTCTCCCGGTTCGCCGCCGGGAGTTCCCACTTCGACCCCGGCAGGAATTTCGTCGCCCATTCCTCGCCTGTTTTCCCGGTCCGTCAATATCTTGTCCGGGTCAGCGAACACTCACTCGGACGTTCGCTTTCGCCCCCGGAGAACACACGTGCCGGTTGTTTCCACCACCGACCTCCGGAAGACCTACGGGTCGATCGAGGCCCTTCGCGGCGTCTCGATCACCGTGGAACCGGGGCAAATTTACGGCTTGCTCGGCCAGAACGGGGCCGGGAAGTCGACGCTCGTCAAGATTCTGCTTGGAATCGTCCGCCCGACGGATGGGGAAGCGTATCTGCTCGGCGCGAATGCCGGCACCCCGGAGGTCCGCAAACGGGTCGGCTACCTGCCGGAAGACCACCAGTTTCCGGGTTACCACACCGCCAACAGCCTGCTCGATTTTTACGGCCGGCTCTACGGAATCTCCCGGAACGACCGCCGGAAGAAAGCCGACGAGGCACTCGCCATCGTCGGCCTGGAGAAGCGGAAGGATTACCGAATCCGCACCTATTCCAAGGGAATGAAGCAACGCCTCGGCATCGCCCAGGCGCTCTTCCACGACCCGGAAGTGATCTTCCTCGACGAGCCGACTGACGGCGTCGACCCCGTTGGCCGCAAGGAAATCCGCGACCTTCTGGTGCAGTTGAAAGGCGAAGGCCGGACGATCTTCTTCAACTCGCACCTGCTCAGCGAAGTGGAAATGATCTCCGACCGCGTCGCGATCATGCACCTCGGCCAGCTCGTCCGCCAGGGAACGGTCGCCGACCTGACCCGCCAGGCGAACCGCTTCGCCATCGGCCTCGCCGCCGGGCAAACCTTCCCGGTCGACGAAATCAAGGCGATGGGATTGAAGGTAGAGCTGGAGGCCGGCTACCACGAAGTGGAACTGACCGAGGGGCAATCGATCGACCCGGTTTTGAGCCTGCTGCATTCCAAGGGTCTGAGCCTCCGCCACCTGGTAGAGAAGAAGCAAACGCTGGAGGACGTGTTCGTGAAGATGATCGATTCCAACGATACCGGCGAGAAACGTGCTGTTCGCACCGCCCGGCCCATCGCAGCACGGAGGGTGAACTCGTGAATAAGTTCTTCGCGATTTTGTACGACTCGTACAAAGAAGCCATCAGCACATGGGTATTGCAGGTCATGCTGGGAATCTCCGTTCTGTTGATGTTGTTCGTTTCGAGCATTTCATTCCGAATGATCACACTGCAAGACGACCTCGAACACAAACTTGCGAAGTACAACTGGCTGGCGAGGTCTGATCCCAAAATGGGAAATCCCTTCCTGGTTGTGGAGAATGTTGTTTCGAGTAACCCCACAGAACCCTGGCAAGCGGACTACTCATTTGATGTACTTGTGCGGTGTGATAGCCCTGAGAATCTGAAGCTTGCCAAGGATGGCCCCATCCCAACCTCGGAATCGGAGATCAAGTCGCTGATCAAAAAGGAGGCCTACTACCTCAAGAATATCCAGGTGAAAGAGGTGCCTCCGGCCAACCCGAAAACCGCAAAAGAACTCAAGTTCCACGTGACAACATCCGGTACAAATGCCCCGGACCGAATGGCGTGGCCTCACGAACCGACGATATTTTTTGCACTGGAAGCACCACTCTTTACCCAATCTCTTCGGGACGGTGTCTACACCTTGGAAAAGCAGATCGTCAACGATGTGGGGGCGTGGGCGACATTGCTCGTGAGCGTCATCATCACCGCAGGTTTTATTCCGAACATGCTGCGTAAGGGGACTCTCGATCTGTACATTTCCAAGCCATTCGGGCGATCCGAATTACTGATCTACAAGTATATCGGTGGGCTCACCTTTGTTGCCATCTTGACCACTGTGACTATTGGCGGAGTGTGGTTGGTGATAGGCCTGCGGATTGGCGTTTGGGCCCCCGAATTTTTGGCCATCATCCCGCTACTGACTTTCTATTTCGCCATTCTGTATGCGGTGTCCACGTTCGTTGCGGTCTTTACTCGAAGTAGCCTGGTTGCGATCCTGGGGACGGTCGTGTTTTGGGCGGTTTGCTTCGGGTACGGTCATATCCACTTCAAAGTCGGGCAGGCTGATCGGCAAATCGCCAAGTTGAAGGAAGAATTGGCCAAGATTCGGACCGGTGGCGACCCTGACGATCTGCCTCCAGAAATCGATCAGGCCGCCTCCTGGTTGAAATGGGGCCGGATTGTCGACCTGGTGGGCCGACCGCTGATCCCGCGAACATATGACCTCGACGACCGGGGCATTCAATTGATCGCAGACAGCATCCTGACCGAGGCGGAACGAAAACAACGTCACCTGGATCAACCACTCTCTTCTTGGTGGGAAACCCTCGGAACCTGCACGGCGTTTATCGTGATCATGCTCGCGCTTTCCTGCTGGCGGTTTTCCACCCGCGATGGGTGACAGACCACGTCCCGGGGTGGCTCGGTTGCGAGCTACCCCGGGACGGTCGACTCACTTCTTCGACAGATCCTTGAACACAATGTCCGTGAACTCGACCGTCATCGGGCCGCCGGCGTGGAGCTGGAACGCGATGATTCCCTCGGCCGGGGCGGGGTTCTTGCCCTTGTTGTCCGGGAAATCCTCGTCGATCGTCGTTTCGCCGTTGACCTTGATCGTCACGTGGTTCCCCTTCACCAGAACGTGGTAATCGTTGAATTCCTTCGGCTTGGCGACGTCCTTTTTCGCCTTGAGGAGGTACCCGCCGACCTTCTCGCCGTACAGGCTTCCGAAGTAGCCCGCTCCGACGTCCACCTGCGGGCCGGCGACGACGAATTTTTTCTCGTCCACGACTTTGCTGCGAATCTGCAAGCCGCTGTTTCCCTTGCCGTCGACGAGCTTGACCTTGAAGGTGATTTCGAAGTCGCCGTACTTCTTTTTGCTGCAGAAGAAGGTGTTGAACTTGGGGTCGACCTTGGTGCTGCCGGTGACCTTGTTGCCGTCGAGGGTCCAGTATTCTTTGATTCCTTCCCAGTTGGCGGGGTCGAGGAACTCCTTGGTGTCGTCGGCCCGTGTGGGGGCGATGGCGAGGAGGATCGCCGGGATGGCGAGCAGGAGGCGGGGGAGACGCATAGACGAATTCCTTCGTGAAAGGGGTGCCGATCGGCCCGGGTAGGACAATTTCGGGGCCGTGAATATCCTGACATTCCGAAGCCTCGCCGGCAACGGCCCGCTGTCGCAATCCGCCCGCCGACCTTTCCCGGAGATTGCCTCTGTGTCCCCCGCCACCCGCGTTCTCGTCCTCGTCGTCGCCGCCATCGGGTTCCTCTTCGACACCTACGAATTGCTGATGCTGCCTGTCATCGGGGCGTCGGCATTGTCGGATCTTCTGGGGGTGCCCCCGGATCACGCGGAGGTGGGGTCGTGGATCGGGAAATTGCTCTGGATCGCGGCTTTGTGTGGCGGGGCGTTCGGGCTCCTCGGCGGCTGGCTGATCGACCAGGTCGGGCGGAAGCGGATCATGGTCGTGAGCATCCTGATGTACTCGCTTTCGCCGGTGGCGGCGGCGTTCAGCACGGAACTTTGGCAGTTCGTGCTCTTCCGCTGCACCACGTTCATCGGGGTTTGTGTCGAACTCGTCGCCGCGGTGACCTGGCTCGCGGAACTCTTCGACGACAAGCGGACCCGGGAAAAGGCGATCGCCTGGACCCTGGCGGCGGCGTCGCTGGGCGGGTTGCTGGTGACGGTCGTCTACAAAGATCTGATCGTGCCAAACGCGGCCAATTTCCCGGCGATTCCGACGGCCAGCGGGGCGTCGGCTCACGCACCCTGGCGGTACACGCTTCTGACCGGTCTGGTGCCGGGGGCGTTGATTCTGCTGTTGATGCCGTTCGTCCCCGAATCCGAGGTGTGGGCTCAGAAAAAGCGAACGGGGACGCTGAAGCGACCGAGCTTCGGAGAATTGTTCGCCCCCGGTTTGATCCGGACGACGGTGGTGACGACGATCCTGTCGGCCTGCGGATACGCGGCGGCGTTCGGGTGCCTTCAGGTTACGCCGGCCCGGGTGATCCAGGCACGCCCGGAACTGGCGGCACTTCAGAAAGAGGTCGCCGACGCCGAGAAAGCCGCGACGACGCCCGAGGAAAAAGAAGCGGCGCTCGCGAAAAAGAAGGCCTTCAATCAACTCCGGGAAACCCGACGGGGCGACATCCAGCTCTGGCAGGAACTCGGCGGGTTGCTCGGCCGGATCATCCTTGCGATTCTCGTCACCATGCTCCCGGCGGGGATGCTGCTGCGGGTCTTCCTCATTCCCGGGGTGCTGCTCTTCCCGCTGACCTACTTCGAACTCGTGAGTGCGGACTACGTCCTGTTCGCGGCGGCGATCTTTTTCTGCGGGCTCCTGACGGTCGCGCAGTTCTCCTACCTCAGTGAGTTCCTGCCCAAGGTCTTCCCCCTGCACCTGCGGGGAACCGGGGGAAGTTTCGCCACCAACGTGGGCGGGCGGATGCTCGGCACGATGGCGGCGATCCTGAACACGGGCGTTCTGGCGGGAATGTTCGGCGGCGGGGCGATCGGCGTGGCCAAGGCGGCGGGGGTCATCGGGGCGGGGGTTTACGTCATCGCCTTGCTCGCTTCGTTCGCGCTGCCCAAACCGATCGAGGAACCGGGGGAATCGCTCGGGAAGCCGGCGTGAGCCGAGTTTCTACGGCCGGGAATCGTACAACCACGCGAGGTCGTCCTGCTTCAGGCCGACGAGGAGCTCGTCGAGGTGGGTGTAGTAGCCACGCCGGTCGCGGGCGGCGGCACAGACGCCGATCACCTGCCCGGAACCGTCGAGGAGCGGCCCGCCTGATCGGCCCTGCGGTGGGGCGACCGCCAGTTCCCAGAAGAACGCCACCGCGTCGCCGGGTCGGCGGACCAGCTTCTTCGCCACGATCTGCTCGACCCGGCAGGTCGGAGGTTTCGCGTTCGAGCAACCCACCGAGAGTGCATCAAACGGGAATTTTTTCGGGCGTTGCCCCGGCTTCGCGAGGGGGAGTACCGGCGGAGGTCGTTCGCCGACCTGCACCTTCAGCAAGGCCGCGTCGATGTTCGGATATCGCACCACCACCTGCACGCCGCGAATCTTCCGATCCGGGACCGGGTAGGATTTTCGCGTGAAGAACTGGACCTCGCGCTCGTCCGACTCCGCCGCGAGGTGGTGGGCCGTCAGCACATAGGCGAAGCCATCCTTGACGGCGACGACGACGCCAGTCCCGGCCCCACCCATGCCGGTCCGGTTGACGATCCGCGGGGACGCCTCGATCGCGTCCCACTGGGCATCGAAGGCAAGCACCGCATTCTTCACGACCGGCGACGGGCCGAGGGGTACGACGTGGGCCAGCATCAGGACGGCGAACATGGGATGCCCTCGTTCTTGAACCTTCCGGCCCATCATACTCCGCGAAGCCTCTGATTCGCGAGAGGGTGTGGGAAGTGGTGTAAAATGCGGGAATGCTTGCTCTTCTGCAATCAGCCCTGATCCGGCTTGCACCCCGGCCGGCCGATCCGCGGTGGGAACTACCCGCCGAGTCGATCGCCGTGAAGATCCGCTGGTTCGGGCTCGCGGTTGGGTTCTTGCTCGCGAACTGGGGTACCGACAGCCCCGCCCACGGGCGACTCAACGCGATTCTGGTGCTGGGCCTCGGCTTCGCCACGGTCAGCACCCTGGTGTACCTCCGCGGGCGGATCTTCCTCAAGGATTACCCGCTGCTGATCTCGGTGATGGAAGCCCTGTTTATTGGGTTGCTGTGCCATTACGAATCCGGCCCGGATAGCCCGTTCCGGTTCTACTACCTGCTGTCGCTGATCTGCTGTGCGATCCGCTATTCCCCGCGGACGACGTTTGCGACGTGCGGTCTCGACTGCCTGAGTTACGCCATCGTCGCAGCGGTGCCACCCACCCACGAGCGGGAACCGGCGAAGTTTCTGCTGATGCTCGTCATCCTCGTGTGGGCGACGTGGGCGGCCGGCGCGATGGCCCGGCTGTTGAAGCAGGCCGGCGAGGAACTTCGCCAGTTGAACGAGGCGCTCCGGGAGAACCAGTCCCAACTCGAAACGCGGATCGCCGAGCGGAGCCGGGAACTGGAGGAATCGCAGGCCCAGGTTCTGCACCAGGAGAAGATGGCCGCGTTCGGGTTGCTGGCCGCGGGGATCGCGCATGAGGTCGGGAATCCGCTGACTTCGATCAGCACCGTCGTGCAGATGCTCGAAAGGCGGGACCCGGACGGCTACACGCGGGACAAGCTAGGGCTGGTCACGGGTCAACTGGCTCGGATCCAGTCAATTCTGCGCGAACTCGTCACCTTCAGCCGGCCGGCGAGCAGCCAGCGGGCCCGCGTGTCCGTGGCGGATGTCGTCGACGAGGCCCTGGGAATCGCGAAGTATTACCGGGGTGGGAAGAACCGCGTGATCACGGCCACAGTTGCCGAGGATCTCCCGCCCCTTGTCGGCGTTCGGGACCAGTTTGTGCAGGTCGTCTTCAACCTCGTGTTGAATGCGATCGATGCGACGGGAAAAGGCGGGCGAATCGAGGTGGCCGCGACCAGCGGTGACAGTGGGGTGACACTGACCGTCACCGACGACGGCACCGGCATCGACCCGATTCACCGGGAACGTCTGTTTCGGCCTTATTTCACGACGAAAAAGCACGGCACCGGGCTGGGTTTGTTCGTGATCCGGCGCATCGTCGAGCAGCACGGCGGCCGGGTAACCGTCGACTCCGAACCCGGCCGGGGAACTACGTTTACAATCTCCCTGCCGACTCAGGAACTTCACGCGGACGGCTTCCACACCGAGTCAGCATCGGTGAAGCATAAGCTCCCCGGCGAAAACGGAGCCGCGAGAACTTGCGGTATCATGGGGTTGGATTCCGAGCGTACATCCCGGCTGAACTCAGGTGGCCTATGACTTCCTTGGTCGCTCCGCCGAAACGTCTTGAAGCCATCTTCGAGACCCTGCTCCAGGAATGGAAACGCGAGACACGATTTCTGTCTTCGACCACGGAAATCGCCATGCACCCGGCCTATCAGCGAATCATCGGGCTGGGTCCTCAGGTCATTCCCTATATCCTCCACGAAATTCAACGGGAGCCCGGCCACTGGTTCTGGGCACTGACCGCGTTGACGGGTGAGACCCCCTATCGGCCAGAAGAACAGGGCCGAATCGCTTCCATGACCGATGCCTGGCTGAGGTGGGGCCGTGAGAACGGGTGGATCGAATGAATCCCCTCAAACTCGCGTTTCCAGGTTGCGACTCGCAAAGCCATGATTTCGGGGAGAAATAGTGAAGAGTGCCGACCGCATCTTGGTGGTCGACGACGAGCCCGTCATCCGCGAAACCCTTGCCGAGTTCCTGCAGCAAGAGGGGTTCGCAGTCGTGGCGGTCGGGACAGGGGAGGATGCGCTCCAGAAGGCGGCGAAGCAGCGGTTCGATGTCGTCCTCTGCGATGTCAACCTGCCGGGGCTCGACGGAATCGAGGTGCTCGAGCGGTTTGCCCGCGTCAGCCCGGAAACATTCGTCGTGCTCATCACGGCGTACGCGACGGTCGAAACGGCGATCGAGGCCTTCCAGAAGGGGGCCCACGATTACCTCATGAAGCCGATCATCCTCCGAGAGGTGCTCGGGAAAATTCGTCGGCTGCTGCGGCAGCGCGACATCCACCTCGAAAACATCCGGCTTCGACGGGAACTCAACCGGTTGGCCCAGGAATCTGCCGGGGAAATGGTCGTCGGCAAAAGTCCGGCGATGCGGGCGGCGGCGGAACTGGCCCGGAAAGTCGGACCCACCGCCTCTCCGGTTCTGGTTCTCGGCGAGAGCGGCACCGGGAAGGAGTTGCTCGCCCGGGCCATCCACCGATACGGCACCGCGGCACGCCCCGGCGAGGGAAAATTCATCCCCGTCAACTGTGCCGCCATCGCCGAGGAACGCATCGAAGCCCAACTTTTCGGCAATCGCGAGGAACCGCACGATGGCGTCTTCGCCCACGCCGGTGTCGGCACCGTCTTCCTGGACGAGGTCGGCGAACTGCCGGCGACAGTGCAGGCCAAGCTTCTCCGGGTCATTGAGCAGCGAGAGGTTTTCCCCGTCGGGGCGAACGAGCCGGAGACCATCGAGGCCCGGGTGATCGCGGCGACGAACAAGGACCTGCAAGCCGAGGTGGCCGACGGCCGGTTCCGGGCGGACCTGTTCTACCGGCTCAACGTCGTCGCGGTGACGCTTCCCCCGCTGCGGGATCGCCGGGAAGACATCCCGGACCTTGCCGAGTTCCTGCTGGCGAAGCACACCCGCTTGCTGGGGAAACGCTTCACGGGAATATCCCACGAAGCCCGGCAGATTCTGGCGGCTCACTCGTGGAGAGGAAACGTCCGGGAACTGGAGAATGCCCTGCAGCGGGCGGTGATCCTGGGGGATGGCCCGCTGGTGACACCCGCGGATCTGCCGCCGGACGTTGCCCCGCAATCGGAGGACCCCTCGGCGACCGACGACCTCAACTCGGCGGTGGAGCGGTTCGAGAAACTCCACATCGAGCG
Organism: uncultured Alcaligenaceae bacterium; assembly: GCA_964552815.1. Lineage (GTDB taxonomy): Bacteria > Planctomycetota > Planctomycetia > Gemmatales > Gemmataceae > CAYUHJ01. The sequence continues at coordinate 21,168 of CAZKIQ010000007.1, forward strand.
GATGTTGCGAACCTCCCCAGACAAACGCGACGCGGCCCGGCGGCTCGGGATTGGGCTCAGTTCGCTCTACCGGAAAATCGAGCAGTACGGGATCGGCGGGTGATCCGCCGGGCTCACTTCTTCGCCTTGACTTCCCGCGGCATCGGAGCGGCTTCGACCGGCTTGCGGACGGGCTTCGCGACGACACACATTTCCCCCTTGGTTTCGCGGAACACCGGAACCGGTGGCGCGTTCGTGGTGATGCCCGGGGTGGCTCCGCCGGTGCGGGATTCCGGGGGCGGGGCGGCTTCGCTGAGACCGACGAGGGCGAGCACCAATCCGGCGGCGACGGTGGGCCAGGCTCGCGGTTCCGGTGCGGGAAATGCCGCCGAGCCCGACGGGCAAAGCGAGGTCGTGACCGTTCCGTCGACCCGGACGAAGAACCGCACGCAGAGATGCCCTTCTTTCTCCGCCACCAGGTCCGAGACTTCCCGATCGGAGAGCCCCGTCAGGTCGTAGACGTTCTTCTCGCAGGAACCGCACAACCGGACCCGGCCCGTTCCAAGCATTCCGTCCCAGTCCTCGGTGCAGGGGGATTTGACGGTGATCTGATCCAGGGAAATCAGCGTCCGGCTCATCGCCTGGCTCCGGAAATCCAGGAAGGGGCAAGAATACCCTTCCGACGGGCGAGGAGCCGGAAGAGTTTTCGACCCTCGCCGATTTCCTGATTTCTTCGATCCTGTGGGGACTCCTACAAATGTTTCCAGTGCGGGAACTCCGGATCTGCGGCACCGGATGTTTCGGGACTTTCTGGCACTGTTGAACCAGATCCCGTCCGCGGTACCCTAACAAGGTTCCCCACCTGCGAGCCGATCCCGACATGACCCCGTTCCAGACCACCCGCCGCGTTGAGTTCGGCGACACCGACATGGCCGGGATCATGCACTTCTCGAATTTCTTCCGGTTCATGGAAGTCGCCGAGACGGACTTCCTCTCCGACCGGGGTTTGAACGTGACGATGGAACGGGACGGCGAGCGGGTCGGCTTCCCCCGCGTTTCCGCGAGTTGCGACTACTCCAAACCTGCCCGGTTCGGCGACATCCTGACCATCGCTGTTTCGGTGGAGCAAGTCGGGCGGAAGTCGGTGACTTACCGGCACGACTTTTCCTGCGGCGGGGAACCGGTCGCGGTCGGGCGAATCACCGCCGTCTTCGTGCGAAAATCGCCCACGGGGATGGAATCAATCGAGATCCCGCCCGACATTCGGGCCAAGCTGGAGGGCTGACGCGTGACCCTCGCCGTGTCGAATCTGCGGAAGGACTATCCCACCCGTTCTGGGCCGCTGCCGGTGCTCGCCGGCGTCGATCTGACGCTCGACCGTGGAGAATCGCTGGCGGTAACGGGTCCGTCGGGTTCCGGGAAGAGCACCCTCCTCCACATTCTGGGAACGCTCGACCGCCCGTCGGCGGGGACGGTCGCCGTCGACGGGTCGGATCCGTTCGCGATGCCGGAACCGGAACTGGCCGCGTTCCGGAATCGGCGAGTCGGCTTCGTATTCCAGGACCACCACCTGCTGCCACAGTGCAACGTCCTGGAAAACGTGCTGATTCCGACGCTGGTCAACCGGGAATCGAATCCCTCCGAGGCGGAGACATACGCCCGGGAATTGCTGAAGCGAGTTGGGCTCGGGGAACGGCTCACGCATCGGCCGGCCGAGCTTTCCGGCGGCGAGCGGCAACGCGTCGCGGTCGCCCGGGCACTGGTGCAGAAGCCGACCCTCCTACTCGCCGACGAACCGACCGGGAACCTCGATCGCACCAACGCCCACGCGATCGGCGAGCTTCTTCTCGGCCTCCACCGCGAGGACCGCACCGTCTTGGTGGTCGTGACCCACAGCCCGGAACTCGCGAAGCTCTTCCCCCGCCAGGCAGAAATGGCCGACGGGAAGCTTCAGATCGTGCGGTAGTCCCCGGCGACGTGTCAACCAGCATCCCAATTCCTTCGCGGGAAATCGCATGACGCTCTTCGAAATCCCCGTGACCACGATCGACGGCCAGGCGGGGACGCTGGAACCGTACCGGAGCCAGGTCATTCTCATCGTCAACGTGGCGAGCAAGTGCGGCTTCACCGGGCAGTACGCGGGGCTCGAATCGCTCTACCGCCAGTACCGCGATCGTGGGTTCGTGATCCTCGGGTTTCCGTGCGATCAATTCCTCAACCAGGAACCCGGCAACGAGGCCGAGATCCAGGCGTTCTGCTCGTTGAAGTACGAGGTTTCCTTCCCGATGTTCGCGAAGGTGAAGGTCAACGGCTCGGACGCACACCCGCTGTATCAGTTCCTGAAATCGGAGAAACGCGGGACGCTGGGGACTGGCTCGATCAAGTGGAACTTCACGAAATTCCTGGTCGACCGCACCGGCAACGTCGTCCGGCGATTCGGCCCCTTCACCAGCCCCGCGGCGATCGGCAAGCAGGTCGACAAATTGCTGGGGTAGATGGTTGCCGGGAAACGAAAATGGCCCGCGAGGTTTGCTGAAACTGGTCTGCGAGAATGACTGGTTCGGTCCGCCCACCGTTCCAGTCGTCAGTTCGCAAAACCTTCAGCAGCCCCGCGGGCCTGAATCAGGGGCTAGCCCTGGTTCACGCGAAAAAGTAATGCACGTGGTGTGCCGAATTTGTACAGCGACCCGGAAATGCGGCCGGGAACGGCGTTTTCTCGGGTTTTCAGGCCTTTCCCAGCGTCCCGTGGCGAGCGTGGCGTCGAAGTTGGGAGCCAGAATGCGTTTGTTTTTCTGGTTGCCACTCAACCGGGATGAGCGCCTCTCAACCAAAGCGAAAATGCCGGCTCCTGTGATCGCTTCGGATGGTAAATCCGGCCCGGAAACCTCCTCTTTCTCTCGTCCGATGGCGGAAGTTGGTGGCCGAAACGGGTATGGCTCGATATGTTGATTTTTCGGTGATCGGCGACGATTGCCAGAAGTCAGCCACGGACGCGAACGCATCAGGGAAGAAGAGATCGATCGGGGGTGGAATCCGTGCTCGATTGGGAAGTCTGTCTCGAAGTCCTCGCCTGGATTCTCGGGAGTTTCGCCCTCGGCTTCGCGGTCATCCACCTTTACCTCCGGTGGCGGTTCACCGGGCAGATCATCCGAATCTTCCAGGAACGGCCCTTCTTCATCATCCCCCGCGGCAAGCCCAATCCGGATGCCGAGGATGTCCGGTTTCCCAGTGTCGACGGTCTGATGCTCGCCGGGTGTTACATCCCTGCTCGGAGTCCCCGGCGGGGCGTGATCGTCTTTGGGTTGGAGTTCGGTTCCAACCGCTGGGCCGCCGAACCGTACTGCTCGGCACTTCTGGACGCCGGGTATGACGTTTTCGCCTACGAGCCGAGAAATCAGGGGGATTCGGAACGGGATGAGTCGTACGCCCCTCTGCAATGGGTCACCGATCGCGACCTGGCCGACGGCCGGGCGGCGCTGAAGTACGTCAAATCCCGGGACAATGCACCCGAGAAACTGGGCGTGTTCGGTGTCAGCAAGGGTGGAAGCGTGCTCTTCGCCCTCGCCGCCGAGGATTCGGCGATCAAGTGCGTCGCCACCGACGGGGCCTACGCCACTTACACCACGATGGTTCCGTTCATGCGGCGATTCGTGGCCATCTACAGCCCCCGTCGAAAGTGGTTGCAAGAACACCTCCCCGGTTGGGTGTACGGCTCGGTCGGGCTCGTCGCGATCCGGAAGGTGGCGGCGATGCGGAAGGTCCAGTTCCCGCCGTTAGAACGGGCCCTGGGGCGGGTTCGACAGGCGGTCTTTATCATCCACGGGGCAGCGGATACCTACATCCGTCCGGAAATGGCCCGGGTGTTGTTCGACCGGACCCGCTCGGAGATGAAGACGTTCTGGCTCGTGCCGGGTGCGAAGCACAATCAGGCGCTCAACGTGGCCGGCGACGAGTACCACGGCCGACTCGTGGATTTCTTCGACGAGCACCTCGGATCGGATGCCTCCGCTCCGGATTCGGGCGTGCTGCCAGGATCGGAACGGCCGGTGGAAACCGTTGCCGGATCGTGACCTGTCTCACATCGAGTGGGTCCAACCCGTCGGGTGTAACTCCCGGCGGACGCCCTTTTCCTGCAGCCAAAACCCGCTCTCCACGCATTCCCCGATCTTCGTCAGACCCGGGATTGGCGAGGTTTCGAGGAGTTTTTCCCCGTCTTCCGGGGAAACCGTGAAGACGAGCTCGAAATCCTCACCGTCGGCGAGTGCATGATCGAGCGGTGGTCGAAGCGTCACCTTCGCCCGCTCGACGGCGTCCGGGTGGATCGGAATCTTCTCCGCATCGAGCACCGCCCCGCACCCGCTTTCTTCGAGGATGTGGTGGAGGTCGGCGGCGAGCCCGTCGCTGACATCGACCATGGCGTGGAGTTGGACGAGTTCGTGGAGCCGGATCGCCTCGCGGATTCGCGGGGTCGGTTCGAGGTGCCGGCCGAGGATGCTGCCTCCAACGGGGCCGGTGAGGAAGATCCAATCGCCGGGGCGTGCGCCGCTTCGAGAAACCGGTCCACGACCGGTGGCTTCCCCGAGAACGGTCACGCAAATCACGAGTTTTCCCGGCCAGGAGTTGGTGTCGCCCCCGACAATCGGCGTGTCGTAGCGGTCGGCGACTTCGCGAAGCCCGAGGAAAAGTTCCTCGGCGATTTCCCGGGAATTGGTTGCGGTCATGGGCATCGCGACGGCCACCACGGCGGCGATCGGTCGGCCCGCCATCGCGGCGATGTCGCTGAGGTTGACCGCCATCGCCTTCCGCCCGACCTGTCGAGCCCCCGCCTCGGGAAGCAGGAAGTCGACCGATTCCGTGAGCATGTCCGTCGTGACGAGCAAATCCGAGGTTGGGGGTACAAGAGCTGCAGCGTCATCCCCCGGTCCGATGCGGATGCGAGGGTGTGCCGGGATGCGATCCCGAAGCCAGCGAATGTACGCGAATTCCCCGTCAGCCATGTCTGGAAACTCCGAGAAGTCCGGGAACCGGCGACGCTCCCCGAGAGATTTCTGTACCGAGAGGGAACGGTGTTCTACAATTCTGCATCAAAAGGACCGACTCTCCCGCCGTATTCGCCCGAGCGTTCGCGTCGCCCGGTTTCCCCCTTGAGGTTGGAATGAAGACGCCGCCCACCCCCGGAGCCCGCGGCTCGGATAGTCGGTTGCTTCCGCTGGTCTCGGCCACGTTCGGGGAACCGCGGTTCCACGCCGATGGCGACATCGCGGCACTGGCATTCGCAGCCGACGGCACGCTCTGGTCGGCGGACGAATCCGGGGCATTGCGGCACTGGGATGCCCACGGCAAGGAACTCCGCCGAACTTTTCTGAGCGATCTCGAAACTCTCTGGTGCTTCTCCCCGGGGGCGAAACTCCTCGCCAGCGCCAGCGACGACCTGCTGATCTGGGATGTCACCGAGGGGACGCTGATCCGCCGGTTGAAACAGACGGAATGGGTCACCGCCCTCGCGTTTAGCCCCGACGGCGCGACCCTGGCGACCGGCCACGACGATGGCAGCGTCCGATTGTGGGATGCGCGAACGCAGAAACTTGTCGGGCAGATCGAGGCCCACCCGGAAGCGGTGTCGGCGATCGCGTTCGACCCCACCGGTAAATGCATCGCCACCGCGGGCGAGGATCGGACCGTCCGGGTCTGGGACGCCGACAGTCACTCGAAAAAAAGCGATCTCGTCAGCCACACCGACCGCGTTCCGGCCCTGGCATGGTCCGCGGATGGCTCGCTGCTCGTCTCCGCCGGGTGGGACACCTCCGCTCGCGTGTGGAAGGTCGGCAATCCCGATCCGCTGATGCTCCTCAACACCCACGCGGACCAGGTCGTTGCCCTCGCATTCGCACCATCGGGGAAGCTGCTCGCAACAGCAGATTCCGACCACGACCTGCACCTCTGGAGCGATCCCGTCGCCGGTGGTGGGAACCGCGTTCTTCGCGGCCACACCGACGAGATCCGCTGCCTGACCTTCTCCCCGGACGGGACCCGGCTCGCTTCCGCGGGCGTCGATCGGGTCATCTACGTCTGGGACGTCCCGGGGGCAAAACTGCTGGCGGGCGGGAATCCGACCGGGAAACCGAGCCTGGCTGCCTACTCCGTCGGCGGGGAGCTTCGCCTGGCCAGCACGGGTGGGCCCACGTTCCACATCTGGGACATCGCCACCGGCGCGGAACGCACCCCGCCGGAACTCCGAGATGCGTACTGCGTCGCCGCCAGCCCCGATGGTCGCTGGCTCGCCATCGGTGGGGTCGACCACCTCACCCGTGTCCTCGACACCACCGGCGCGAAGGCGTCCCGAGCCCTGGAAGCCACCAAGCCTCCGATCGGAGCCGTCGCCTTCGCTCCGTCTGGCATGACGCTTGCCCACACCAGCCCCACCGACGGACTGGTGTGGATCTGGGACCTCGACGCACCGGATGCGAAACTGATTCTGATCGAGGCGGCGGATGGCTGCACCCTGGAGACGCTGGCGTTCCACCCGGACGGAAACCGCGTCGCGTGTGGCGGCGTGGACTACCTCGCCACCGGGGAACGCGACGGCGCCATCTGCATTTGGGATCTCACGACCCGGCAGAAAATCACGACCTTCGACGCCGGCGTGTACTCCGTCGCCTTCGACTCGAGTGGTCGATTCCTGGCCGGGGCTGGACTTTCCGAGACCGTCTACCTCTGGGATCTCGCCAGCGGAGAACTCGTCTTCGAACTCGACGGGCACCTGGACAAAATCCATGCCGTCCTTTTCTCCCCCGACGGAAGCTACCTCCTCTCCGCGAGCGACGACCTGACGATCCGAATCTGGGACGTTCTGAGCGGCCGACTGGTGGTCGCCCGCGAGTTCGATACCCCGATCCTGGCGCTGACATTCTCACCCGATGGCCGATTCCTGTTCACGGGGAACGGCAACACGACGTGCCATCAGATAGAATTCCAGCGTCTGCTCGAAGAGTAACCGGGCGGGAATCGGGCCGCCGTCCGGATCGCTGGTTCGCCCGGCCCGACTGATCGAGGATTGCCGTGAAGCGCTTCATCGGTTTGCTGCTCGGCCTGGCCGGCGGCGCTCTGACGCTCTACTGCGGGTACTACATCCTGATCGAACCCGGAAGAATGTTCGTCATGGGTTACCACCCCATGTACCCCGGTCTGCTCGGCATTGCCATGCTGACCCTGGGAATTATCTTCCACAGCAACTGACCGCCGGGTCGGCCTGTAATACCGCGACCGACTTGCGGTACCATTACTCATCCCTCCCGATCGAGGACGATCGGGCCACTCCCACCCTGGCTCCCGGAGGGTGCCATGCCAACTTCACGGATGCTTTTCCCCACCGGACTTCTCGCCCTCGCCCTCGGCACCGGGTGCGAATCCGCACGTGTCCCCAGCACCCATCACTCTGCGGAACAACGCAACGAGCTTCGCACCCCGACCACCGGCCAGTCGAAGCACGAGACAATCGCAATTTCCTCCCCCTGGCAGCTTCCCAAACCCGACCTGGCCCGGCTCCGGTTCGACCCAACGACCCGAACCCTGGAGCTTTACCAGCTCGATGGGAAAGACGCCCGGTGGATGCTCGTGACCCCCGCCGACCCGCGTGGGGTGCCGGTCGACCGGCTGTACCAGTTCCCGACAACGATGGACCTCGACCTGGACCGGGTCGGTGTTTTCTACATCCTCGCCGGCCGGACTTCCCCATCCGTGACGCTCCGGGAAATTCTGGACTCGCGGAATCTCTAGAGGTCCCCGCGGGCTTCCCGGGTCAGCCTGGCGAAATCGATCTCGGCCGCGGTTGGAGTCAATCGCCAGCAGGGAAAGAATCGGGGCGCGGGTCATGGTCGTCACTCCGTGGAAAAGGAAATCGGGTCGGGTTCGAAGGTTAGGAAGCGTCAACCGAGAAGTCCGTGTTTCATCGAGAGCCGCGACTGCCAAGGAGCGGCCGCTTCCCGAGAAGAATCGCATCCTTTCCAGCCGGGAATCTCGATATCCAGCAGTCGCTTCACTCGGGAGGTTGCCGCTCCTTGGCAGTCGCGGCTCTTGAAGAAAAACGGGAGTCTATCGAAGGACGGATCCTTACCGGACGTCGGGGATGCCGGGGTGGTCCGAGGGTCGGGGGCCTGGCGCGGGCCAGAAGAACTTGCGCTCGGATTCCAGGATTGGCACGTCGTTGATGCTCGCTTCGCGCCGACGCATCAGGCCGGCGTCGTCGAACTCCCACAGCTCGTTGCCGTAGCTGCGGTGCCACTGGCCGGCGGCGTCGTGCCACTCGTACTGGAAACGAACCGCGATCCGGTCGTCGCTGAAGGCCCACAGATCCTTGACAAGCCGGTAGTCGAGTTCACGATCCCACTTGTCCGTGAGGAAGCGGCGGATGGCGGTGCGGCCAACGATAAACTCGCTGCGGTTCCGCCACACCGACTCTTCGCTGTATGCCAGGGCGACCCGCTTCGGATCGCGGGAGTTCCAGGCGTCCTCGGCCAGGCGGACCTTTCGAAGGGCCGTCACAAGCGTGAACGGCGGTGCGATCACGGTCGCGGATGGGGACGGAATGAGGGGGGTCATGTTGGTGCTCCTTTCGGGGGAATTCGGGAACCGGGCGGGGGCGACCGAGGTTAGCGCGCCGCGGCGGAACCCTGGGCAGGGACGTGGGGAAAGTCGATCTCGGTTTGCGCGACGATGTTGAAGTAGTTCGTGAAGATATCCAACGCCACAGTGGCCACGACTTCGGCGATCACGCCGTGGTCGAACCCGGCGTCCTGGACGGCCTGCACATCGGCGTCGTTGACCCGTCCGCGCGTCTCGACCAGTTTGCGGGCGAAGCGGAGGAGGATGTCGGTCTTCGGGTCAGCGGCCGTCCCGAGCCGGCTGTCGCGGAGCTGATCGCCCGTCAGCCCGACCATCTTCCCGATCGTCGAGTGGGCGGCCAGGCAGTAGTCGCAGCCGTTTGCCTCAGCGACGGCCAGGGCAATCTGCTCGCGGATTTTCGGCGACAGTATCCCGTGGCTGAGGGCGTTGCTGAACTGGAGGTAGCCGTCGAGCACGGCCGGGGCCTGTGCCATTGTTCGCATCATGTTCGGCACGATACCGAGCTTGCGGCCGACACCGTCGAGCGCTTCCTTGACTTTGCCGGTCGTTGTTTCCGGGGCGAGAGCGGGGATGCGGGACATCGGATTCTCCGGTTTGGGTTGGGATCGAAGATCGCTCGATCCTCGATGCCGTGAAACAATCCACGTCGCGTGCCGAAAGAATTGATTCCACGCAAGTCCATTTCTGGAAGCGACTTGCGCGGAATCTGGCAGCCGAGAGGGCGTCGCGAGTTCTCGTATTTCTTCGAAATTTCGTGACCGATTCGCGAGATCTCGTAAACTCAGGACATGCCAGACGAACCCATCCTGACGGACCCGAAGCGGTTACTCCTGGACCTCGCCCAGCAGCAGTCCGTGCCGGCGTTGCTGCAACTCATCACTTCCCGACTCGGCGAAACCGACCGGGTGGCCCTTGTCCGCATCTGGCTGACTCAGTCGACGGCCGGCTGCGAGGGCTGCCCGACGGTTGACGTGTGCCGGACCCAGACGCGGTGCCTCCACCTCGTCGCCAGCGGCGGGCGGTCCTCGGTCGCACCGGTCGTTGAGTGGACCCGGACCGACGGGGCGTTCCGGCGGATGCCGGTCGGGAGCCGGAAAGTCGGAAGGATCGCCCTGACAGGGGAACCACTCGAAGAACCCGCCCTGGTCGAACCTCTTCCCGAGTGGGTCGCGAGACCGGAGTGGGTACGAGCGGAAGGGATTCGCGGCTTCGCCGGCCAACCGCTAATCCACCGCGGCGAGGTGCTCGGAGTCCTGGCCGTGTTCGCACGCCAACCGATCGCCGCCGAGTGCATGGGCTGGCTTCGCATGATCGCCGACCACGCCGCCGCCGCGATCACCACCGCCCGCGCCTTCGCCGAGATCGACACTCTTCGCAAGCGGCTGGAGTTGGAAAACGAGTACCTGCGGGAGGAGGTCGCCGGGGCGGGCGCGTTCGGCGAGCTGGTCGGACACAGCCCGGCGCTGGAGGCGGTCGCGAGGCAGATTGATCTGGTCGCGCCAACCGACTCGGCCGTCCTGATCCTCGGCGAGAGCGGCACCGGCAAGGAACTGGTTGCCCGCGAAATCCACCGCCGCAGCCGGCGCTCCGCCCGGCCGCTCATCAAGGTGAACTGCGCCGCCGTCCCGCGGGAACTGTACGAGAGCGAATTCTTCGGCCATGCCAAGGGGTCGTTCACCGGCGCGCTCCGCGACCGGGTCGGCCGCTTCGAACTGGCCGATGGGGGCACCCTGTTTCTCGACGAGGTCGGGGAGATTCCGCTGGAATTGCAGGCGAAGCTGCTACGGGTGCTTCAGGAGGGGGAACTGGAGCGGGTTGGCGAGGAGCGGACCCGACGGGTCGATGTGCGGGTGGTGGCGGCGACGAACCGCGACCTGCGAAGCGAATCCGAGGCCGGGCGGTTCCGGCAGGATCTCTACTACCGCCTCAGCGTGTTTCCCCTGGAGGTGCCCCCGCTGCGGAAGCGGATAGAAGACGTCCCGCTGCTGGTCGAGCATTTCCTCGCGATCGCCGCTCGAAAGGTCGGCCGACCGACGCCGCCGCTCACGTTGGCCGTGGTGCAACGACTGCAACAGTACGACTGGCCCGGGAACGTCCGGGAGCTCCAGCACGTCGTCGAGCGAGCCGTCATCACCTCGACCGGTACTCGTCTCAACCTCGACCTTCCCTCGGCCGCAACGCGAGCGCGATCGGCGGAGTCGGCCGTAGCCCCTGAATCCACGGTGCGAACCGACGCCCAGATTCGTCAACTCGAGGCGGACAACATCCGGGCAGCCTTGAAGGCCGCGAAAGGCAAGGTGTCCGGCCCCGGCGGGGCGGCTCAGCTCCTCGGGATCAAACCCACCACGCTGACGTCGCGCATCAAGGCGTTGGGTATCTCCCTACCCGCTTCAGGGAGGTCGGAAGTGTAGAAGCGTTAGACTGGGTTCGGACGCCCCGCACGCAGTGAGCGTGCCGGAGGCAACCGCGGATGCGTTGAAGCCCACGGGGAAACGCCGGCCGGAGGTCTGGTCCGTTACCCCGCCGCCGTGACGATGCCGAGGAACTGGTCCGCCTTCAAACTCGCGCCGCCGACGAGGGCACCGTCGACGTCGGGTTGGTGGAGCAATCCCGCGGCGTTGTCCGGCTTCACCGACCCGCCGTAAAGAATCGGCAGGACCTCAGCGATCTTCTCGCCATAGAGCGACCGCAGTTTCCCGCGGATGAACAGGTGAGCCTCCTGGGCCTGCTCTGGCGTCGCGTTCTGCCCGGTCCCGATCGCCCACACGGGCTCGTAGGCGATTATCAGCCGGGCGAACTGGTCGTCGGTGAGGCCAGCACAGGCGGCGAAGACCTGCCGCTCGAAGACCCGCTCCTTCAGGCCGCGCTGCCGTTCCGCGAGGGTTTCCCCCATGCAAAGGATAACGTGCAGGCCTTCCTCGAGGGCGGTGTGGACCTTGTGGTTGATGTTGTGATCGCTTTCGCCAAGAACGTGCCGGCGTTCGCTGTGGCCGATGATCGCGTACTTGCAACCGACTTCGAGGAGCATCTTGCCGCTGACTTCGCCAGTGAATGCGCCTTCTTTTTCGAAGGATACGTCCTGGGCTCCGAGTTCTACGGGTGAGCCCTTGATGGCATCGGCAACGACGGTGAGCCAGGGGAACGGCGGGCAGATGGCGACTTTCACGGGCGACCCCGCGGGTACTCCTTTTGCGACGGCGGCCGCCAGCGACTTCGCCTCCGCGAGGGTGGTGTTCATCTTCCAGTTGCCGGCAACCAGCTTCGGACGGGGCATGAGGAACTCCTCGAATCGATTTGAGTCTGGCGGTTAGCTCTTCGCTGTTGGCTCTTGGATTACGCCGGCTGCCCGGTGGTGGTCGAGAATTCGCGGCCGACGGCGGAGGCGAGCTTCCGCAGGTCCGTCATCAGGTCGAGGAACTGGTGCGGAAGAAGCGCCTGCGGGCCGTCGGACATCGCTTTTTCCGGGCAGTTGTGGACCTCGACGTGGACGCCGTCCGACCCCGCGGCGATGCTCGCCTTGCACATGCTCGGGATCAGGTCCGGTCGGCCGGTCGCGTGGCTCGGGTCGACGATGATCGGAAGGTGGCTTTGACCCTTGACGTTCGGCACCGCGCTCATGTCGAGCATATTCCGGGTGCTGTCCTCGAAGCTGCGGACGCCGCGCTCGCACAGGACCACGTCCTTGTTGCCTTCGGCGAGGATGTACTCGGCGGACATGAGCATGTCCTTGACGGTGGCGCTCATGCCGCGCTTCATCAGGACGGGTTTCTTCGCCCGGCCGACTTCTTTGAGGAGGTCGAAGTTTTGCATGTTGCGGGCTCCGAGCTGGAGCATGTCCGCGTATCGGCAGACGAGTTCGACCTGCCGGGGATCCATGACCTCGGTGACGATGGGCATGTCGTATTTTTGCCCGACATCGCGGAGGATTTTGAGGCCATCCTCGCCGTGCCCCTGGAAGCTGTAGGGGCTGGTGCGGGGCTTGAAGGCCCCGCCGCGGAGGATGTTGGCCCCGCCGGCCTTGACGTACTTCGCGACGGTGTCCATGACCTCGTAGGTTTCGACGGCACAGGGCCCGGCGATCATCGCAAGGTGGCCGCCGCCGATGCGGACTTTCCCGACGAAAACGACGGAATCCGCCTTGGAGAAGTCCCGGCTGGCGAGCTTGAACGGCTTCATGATCGGCAGCACCTGCTCGACGCCGGGAATGGCGGAGAGGTTTTCCAGCCCGGGCTTGGTTTCATCGCCGATGACGCCGATGATGGTCCGGCTTTCCCCCCGCGAAACGTGAGGCGTGAAGCCGAGATCTTTCACAAGATCGATCACATGGTCGATCTGGGCCAGGGTCGCGTCCGGTCGGATGACGAGAATCATTTCAGGAGAGTCCTTGGTCCCAGGTCCTTCGTCCTGGGCGGAACGAATGACGATGGACGACTGACGGTGGACAACACAGAGGGTTTACTCGTCGGCGGGCTTGGCCATGGGGAACGACCCGAGCACCGACACGACTTCGCAGATGTCTTCCAGCGATTTCAAGGCTTTCTTCACCTTCGGATCATCCGTGTGCCCCTCGAAATCGACGAAGAACACGTACTCCCCCTTGGCCTCTTTATAGGGGAAGGACTCGATCCAGGTGAGGTTGATCTTGTTCGCCTTGAAGACGCCAAGAACATCTGACAGGGAACCCGGGGTGTGCGGCACCTGGAACATCATCGCGGTCTTGTCGGTGCCGGTCTTGGAGCTATCGTGCAGGCCGATGACGGCGAACCGCGTCTCGTTTTCGACATGATCCTCGATGTTCTGAAACAACACCCGCAGACCGTACCGCACCGCGGCTTCCCGGCTCGCCACGGCGGCAACGTGCGGTTCCGTCTGCACCAACCGGGCGGCGTCCGCGGTGCTCGAGACCCCGTGGATCGACGCGTGCGGGAGGTTCTTGCTCAGCCAGTTTCGGCACTGGCTCAGCGCCTGCTCCTTGCTGTAGACCCGGCGAATCTCCGTCTGCTCGCAGTTCGCCAGCAGGTTATGGTGCACCCGCAGCCGAACTTCGGAGCAAATCTTCAACTGGGGCAGTCGAATAAAACAGTCGAGCGTATCCGCGATTCGGCCGTCGGTGGAGTTTTCCAGCGGGACGACACCAAAATCCGCGTGCTTGCGGGAGACTTCCTCGAAGACGGCCGGGATCGAGCCGACGCGGATGTACTCGACGCTTTCCCCGAATCGTTCCAGGGCCGCGAGATGGCTGTAGCTGTACTCCGGCCCGAGGAACGCCACCCGGCTGATCCGCTGCAACGCCCGGCAACCGCTGATCAACTCCCGAAAAATCGCCCGGACCGTCACCTCTGACAGCGGCCCCTTGCTGGCCCCGAGCACGTTCGCCAGCACCTCTTCTTCCCGGGCCGCGGAAAAGACCTCGCCCCCCGTCTCGGACTTGACCTTGCCAATCTGCCCGGCGACGGCCGCCCGTTTGTTGACCAGATCCAGAATCTGCAAGTCAAGCTTGTCGATCTGGACCCGCAAACCCTTGAGGTTGGCGGCCGACTTCTCGGACGTTTCCGAGCCAGAATCGTTTTTGCGAGTCATGGAAAGTCTGGCGGAGTCGGGAGGTAGGAATCTCGGGAGTAAGAATTCCAACCAATGTAGGGACGAAATCGGGTAACGTCAACGAACCCCTGAACGGTCCCGTTGGGAGAGTCTGCGGAAATCCACGAGGCAACTCCCGCCGAGATTCGCCACCGATGTTGTCCATGTCCCAGGGAAAAGAAATTCCCCAAGCCCGGCGAATCCGATGGCCATTGCGTCCCCTCTGACATCGGGAAGCCAGAGTGATCTGCCAAAACGGCGGACTGTCAGACTCGCAGCCGCTCGATGGTCAGATCCTTTTCCGATTCGCGGGCGCAAACTTCTGCAAAAACAGCACTTGCGTCGGCAGCCGTTCCCGCGGCCACCGCGGCGCAGGGTTTGCACCGAATCTTGAGAACAACACCAACGGAATCAACATTCGTCGCCCGGTATCGGAAATTCTGACAAAACACCAAACCCAATCGTCCCCAACCGGAGATCCAAGACATGGCTGAAGAAAAAATCATTGGGATCGACCTCGGAACGACGAACTCCGTCGTCGCCGTCATGGAAGGAAGCACCGCCAAGGTCATCACCAACCAGGAAGGCAACCCGCTGACCCCGTCGGTGGTCGCGTTCGCGAAGGACGGCAACCGGCTGGTCGGTGACCCCGCCAAGCGGCAGGCGGTTACGAACCCGACCAAGACGATCTACTCCATCAAGCGGTTCATGGGCCGCCGCCACAACGAGGTCGAGTCCGAAGAGAAACTCGTCCCCTACAAGATCGTCGGCGGACCGAACGACCTTGTGAAAGTGGACATCGACGGCAAGCAGTTCACGCCGCCGGAAATCTCGGCGATGGTGCTGCGGAAGCTCAAGGAAGCCGCCGAAGCGTACCTCGGCCACACCGTCCGCAAGGCCGTCATCACGGTCCCCGCGTACTTCAACGCCGCCCTGCGCCAGGCCACCTTCGACGCCGCCAGCATCGCCGGCTTCGACACGGACTGGGAAATCGAGGACCCCAAGACCGGCAAGAAGACCAAGCAGCGGATGCGGATCATCAACGAGCCCACCGCCGCCGCCCTCGCCTACGCGATGGACAAGAAAAAGGACCAGAAAATCGTCGTGTTCGACCTCGGCGGCGGGACCTTTGACGTCTCCGTGCTCGAAGTCGGCGAAGACGGCGTCTTCCAGGTCAAGTCCACCAACGGGGACACCCACCTCGGCGGCGACGACTTCGACCAGGTCCTGATCGACCACATCGCCGAGACCTTCAAGAAGGAAAACGGCGTCGACCTCCGCAAAGACCCGATGGCGATGCAGCGGCTCAAGGAAGCGGCCGAGCGGGCGAAGAAGGACCTCAGCCAGCAGACGAGCACCAACGTCAACCTGCCGTTTATCACGGCAATCGACGGGGTGCCAAAACACCTGGATCTGAGCATCACCCGCGCCCAGTTCGAGCGGATGGTCGACCACCTGATCGAGCGGTGCAAGAAGCCGGTGCTGATCGCACTGCAAGACGCCGGCCTGAAGGCGGGTCAGATCGACGAGGTCGTCCTCGTCGGCGGGATGACCCGGATGCCGCGGGTCCAGCAACTGGTCAAGGACATCTTCGGAAAAGAGGGGCACAAGGGCGTCAACCCGGACGAGGTCGTCGCCATCGGCGCCGCCATCCAGGGGGCCCAACTGCTCCTCGGCTCGAAGTCCGACCTGCTGCTGCTGGACGTTACCCCGCTCACACTGGGGATCGAGACCCTAGGCGGCGTGCTGACCCCGCTGATTCCGAAGAACACGACGATTCCGACGAAGAAGAGCAACGTCTTCACGACTGCCGCCGACAACCAGCCTTCCGTCGAAGTCGAAGTCTTCCAGGGCGAACGGCCGATGGCAGCGGACAACCGCCGAATCGGGCAGTTCTCGCTCACCGGGATCATGCCCGCGATGCGTGGCGAGCCGAAGATCGAGGTGACGTTCGACCTCGATGCCAACGGGATCCTCAAGGTTTCCGCGAAAGACCTCGGAAGCGGCAAGGAAAACAGCATCGAGATCAAGCAGTCGAGCGGTCTGGATCAGTCCGAGATCGAGAAGATGAAGCGGGACGCCGAGCTTCACGCGGACGACGACAAACGGAAGCGTGAATTCGCCGACGCGAAAAACGAGGCGGAAAACAAGGCGTTCCAGTTCGAGAAGTTGCTCAAGGAGCACGGCGACAAGGTGTCGGAGGCCGACAAGGCCGCCGTCAACCGGGCGATCGAGCGGGCACGGGAAGCCGCCAAGGGTTCCGATCTCTCTGCGGTGAAGCGGGCGACGGAGGAACTCGACACGGCCGCCCAGGCGATGGCCCGTGCGATGCAAGGAGCCGGTGCCGGCGGCCCTGGCCCCTCCGCAGCCCCGAGTGGCGGCGAGAAAAAGGGCGGCGACGATGTCATCGACGCCGAGTACGAGGTGAAGTAACCCTCTCTCTCCAGCAAAGAACCCTCTCCCCGCTGGGGAGAGGGTGGTCGAAGGCCGGCGGGGAAGGGACGGAATTGCGAACCCAGACTCTAACACTATCACTGCTTTCACTGGAAAAGCAGTGATCGTGTTAGTGTCGGTGACAGTGAAGAGGGTCGAGTGCCAAAATCGGGGATGACACTACTCCAATTCTGACGGCTTGACGGATCCCGCCCGACATGCGACGGTCGTGTGGTGTCTCCCGTCTCTTTCTCCAATTCCTCGCATGACCCGCACATGATCGAGCAACTCCCCAGTTTGGCTCCGAAGGCCCTGGCCTTCCGGATGAGCGGTACCCTCCACGACGATGACTACAAGACGTTCGTGCCTGCCATCGATGAAGCAGCGAAGAGCGGCAAAGTTCGGATGTTCGCCCAGTTCCACGACTTCAAGGGCTGGGACGTGCTTGCTCTGTGGGACGACATCAAATTCGCGACCACCCACTGCACGAGTTTCGACCGGATTGCGCTGGTCGGGGAAAGCACCTGGCAGAAGTGGATGGCCACCGTCTGCAAGCCGTTCACGCTGGCGAAAGTGCGGTATTTCGACGAATCCGAGATCCCGCAAGCCTGGGACTGGCTGCGAGAAGAGTGAGGTCCCCTCCAACAACCGCCTCTGAGCTGTGTTTCGGATCGTAACGCCTGCCGGTTCCTGGTTCGACCGGGTTCCCGCGAGGGGTTATAATTCGAAATGCGAATCCGCGCCTGGCGAATCCCTTCGCAACGCGAGATTCTCGAAGGTCGCATCCCGGAGCGGGTCTGATGTCCACCGCCGTCGCAGAGAAGCCCCCGGTTTCGAGCAAATACGAGTCGCAAGTCGAGGCGGAACTCGGCAAGGCGGCGAACCGGGTCCGGCTCAACGATGCCCTCACCGGGGCCGTTTCCCTGGTGATTCTGGCCCTTGGCTACGCGGTGGCCGGCATCCTGCTCGACCGCTGGCTCGAACTGCCGGAATTCGCCCGCCAACTCGGGCTGCTCGGCTTCTTCCTCGCATTTCTGGGGCTCGGGTACACCCTGATCGTCCGCCCCTATCGCCGGGCCGTCAACCCGCGGTTCGTCGCCCGGCAGGTGGAAGAGACCATTCCGGACGCGAAAAACGCCCTGATCAACTGGGTCGACCTGAAGGAACACGAACTGCCGACGCCGATCCGGACGTCGGTGTCCAGTCGGGCGGCGAACGGCCTGGCGGAAGCGGACGTTTCTTCGGCCGTCGATTCCCGCAAACTCGTCTGGCTCGGGGCGACCGCCGGACTGCTCCTGGCCGTGCTCGCCGGCCTCTTCGTGGTCTGCAAGCCCGCCCAGTTCTTTTCCCTCCTCGGCCGGACCTTCACCCCCTTCACCCGAACCCAGATCGCGAACCGGACCCAGATCACCCTCACCGACCCTGCCGACGGGAACGTCACCATCACCACCGGCGAATCCCTCACCTTCGCCGTCTCCGTCGGCGGCAGTGTCCCGGATTCCGACGCCCCCAACCGGCTCCGGTTGCAGTTCCGACACACCGAAACCGGGGAATACGACGAGCTTCCCCTCGAACCCGGGGCGACGAACTACGAGTGGTCCCTCCGGGTGCCCCCGCACGTTCTGCAGAACGGCATGTGGTACCGCATCGCCGGCGGGGACGCCAGCACCCCCGAGTACCGCGTCACCGTCCGCTCCCGCCCGATGTTCCGCACGTTCCAGACCGAGTTCGTGTACCCGAAATACACCCGGATCCCCCCGGAAACCGGCAAGGAACCCCGCATCGAGGGGCTCCAGGGGACCGAGGTGACGCTGACCACGCTGACCAACCGCACGAACCTGAAATCGGGCCGACTCAGCATCGCCGGCCAACCATCGATTCCCGGCGAAGTCGTCGGCCCGAACCGCGACACTCTCAAATTCCGCTTTCCCATCCGCGAAACCGGCTCCTACCGGCTCTCCTTCGTCACCGACACCGGCGAAGCCAGCGACCCCACCCCCGCCTACCCGATCAAGGCCATCCCCGACGAGCCCCCCCTCGTCACCATCACCGGCCCGACCAGCCCGGAAATCACGCTCCCCGCGAACGGCCTGCTCAACGTCGAAGGCAACGTTGCCGACGATTACGGCGTCGCCCGGGTCGAGTTGAAGATGCAAATCCTCGGTGAGAAACCGGGCTCGAAAGCGATCGAACTCCAGCCGAAGCTCTACCTCGGAGCCGAGTCGCTCCAGCGCAAATCCGATGGTTCCTTCCCCCGCAACCTCGGCGGCGGCAACCCGGACGAGCCCGGCTACCGCGAATCCATCCGCCTCGCCGACCTCAAGACCAAGGACGGCACCCCCGTCCAGGCCAAGGAGGGGATGCAACTCGAGTTCTGGCTCGAAGCCACCGACAACTGCGAACCGAAAGCCAACGTCGGCTCTTCCGGCATCCCCCGGAAACGCCTCCGCCTGACGCCCCCCGAAGTCGCCCCGCCCGCCGAGGATCCGAAAACCCGGGCCCACCAGGCCGCCCAGAAGAATCGACTCAACAACGAGAATCGCCCCGCACCCGCCGGCCATAACCAAAACCCCGCCGGCAACCCGCCCGAAGGACCCCAGAATCCCCCCGAAGGAGCCAAGAATCCGCCCGAAGGAACCAACCCCGGCGATTCCACCAAGCAACCGGACCCCGCCCAGAATCCCATCGAAAAGACGGCCGAGCAGGCCAACCAGGCGATCAACCAGCAGCAGAACAACCCTGGCGCGGGCAAGAACGGCGACAACGCCGAAGCCAAACCCGAGGAAGACCCCGCCGCCGGCAAACACGCCAAACCCGATCCGCAGTCCGGCGGCGCGGCCGAGCCCAAACCCGGCGAAGACCCCAACGCCAAGCCGAACCCCGAAGACCCGATGAAAGGCGGCGCCTCCTCGACCAAGCCCGAAGGCAAGGTCGAACCCCCGCCCGCCCCCGCCGAGCCCAAGGAACAGCCCGGCGCCGGCGAACCCGGTTCCCAACCCAAACCCGGTTCCGAACCCCAGGGCGACACACCGAAAAACCCGCCGAAGGAAGGCAACGAGTCCGGCAGCGAAAAGCCCGGCGATTCCGGCTCCAACCCGATGCCCAAACCCGACCAGGCCGGCGGCGAATCCAAGCCACAAGACCCCAAGGATCCCAAGGGCGGCACCGGCTCCGAATCGCAACCGCAACCCGGTTCCACCAAGCCCCAAACCCAACCGGAACGCGGCACCGGTAACGAAACACCCAAACCCCAGCCCGGCGAACAACCCAAACCCGAGGAACGCCCCGGAGACACCAAGGGTCAAAAGCCCACCCCCGGTGGCGAGACCAAGTCCCAGCCCAAGGGCGGCGATTCCCAGCCCGAATCCAAACCCTCCCCCGGCGGCGAGGCCAACGATCCCACGAAGCCGGAGCAAAACCCCTCTGCCTCCAAGCCCGAGGGTTCCCAGGCCAACAGCGGAAACTCCACCGCCAAGGGCTCGGAAAAATCCTCCCAGCCCCAATCGGGCGGGTCCGGTGGCAAACCCGATTCCAAGGACATCGAAAAAGCCGTCGAAGACCTGAATTCCCCCAACCCGGACAAGCGCGAAGCCGCCCGCCAAACCCTCGAAAAGGCCGGCGGAAAAGATGCCGTCCAGCGCGGCGAGCAGGCCGCCCGCGACATGAAATCCCCCGACCAGCTCACCCGAGAACAGGGCGAACGCGATCGCGGCGAACTTTCCCGCGAGCTCGGCCGTGACGGCCAACCCGAGCCCGACAAGGGAGACGTCGACCGCCTCACCCGCAACGCCGAGGAACTCGCCTCCGAAAACCCGCAAACCCGCCAGCGGGCCGAAAAAGAATTCGAAGACAAGCTCCGCAAAAAGGACCGCGACGACCTCAAAAAGGCCGCCAACGACCTGAAATCCGGCGACCCCGGCAAGCAGAAAGCCGCCAAGGAGAAGGTCGACGAACTTTCCAAGAAGGCCGCGCAGAACGCGAAGGCGAACGCCAACCAGAAGCAAGACCGCGACCTCGCCAAGAAGGCCGAGGATCTCGCGTCCGGCGACGCCTCCAAGCAAGACGCCGCCAAAAAAGAATTCGCCGACAAGCTCGGAAAGCAGGACCAGTCCGACCTCGAACAGGCCGCGAAAGATCTGAAGTCGGGTAACGCCGACCAGCAACAGGCCGCCAAGGACAAGATCCAGGAACTCTCCAAGAAGGCCGGCCAGGCAGCTCGCGAAAAGGACCAGCAAACCAAGGCCGCCGCCGGCGACCTCGCCAAGAAGGCCGAGGATCTCGCGTCCGGCGACCCGTCCAAGCAGGACGCTGCCAAGAAGGAATTCGCCGACAAACTCGACCCGAAAGACCAGAAGGACCTCGAGCAAGCCGCCAAGGATCTGAACTCCAAGGACCCCGAAAAGCAAAAAGCCGCGAAGGAGAAGCTCGACGAACTCTCCCAGAAAGCCGCCAAGAACGCCCAGGCCAAGCAAGACGCCGACCTCACCAAGAAGTCGGGCGACCTCGCGAAAAAGGCCGAGGATCTCGCATCCAGCGACCCGTCCAAGAAAGAAGCCGCCCAGAAAGAATTCGCCGACAAACTCGACCCGAAGGATCAAAAGGACCTGAACCAGGCCGCCAACGACCTGAATTCGAAGGATCCGAAGCAACAGCAGGCCGCCAAAGACAAGATCGACGACCTGTCCAAAAAGGCCGCCCAGAACGCGAAGGCCCAGAAGGAAGCCGAGGAACTCGCCAAGAAGGCCGCCGACCTCGCCTCCAAGGACGAGGCCAAACGCAAGGCCGCCGAGAAGGAATTCGACGAGAAACTCGGCAAGGACAAACGCGAGCAACTCCAGAAGTCCATGGAAGACCTCGCCTCCGGCGACCCGAAACGCGCCGAAAAAGCGATGAAGGACCTCCAGGACATGGCCAAGGGCAAAGTCCCCGACCGCGAAGGCGAAGGGGACGACCCCGAAAAAGAATGGAAGCCCGGCAGCGGTGCCTTCAAGGGCCCCGACGGCAAACCCTGGGAAGATAACCCCAAGAACCGCCTGAAGGCCGGCCAGCTCCAGCTCGAGAAGTTCGAAAAGAACCGCTACAACACCGAACTCCACAAGAAGCTCGGCATGACCGAGGAGGACTACGCCAAGTTCCTCGACGGCTACCGCGAGATGGTCGCCCGCCAAAAAGAGGTCGTCGACAACCTCGCCTCGGACAAACCCCTCCCCACCGGCGTCGCCCCCATCCGCGTCTCCGAAGGGACCGGCTCGAACAAACTCGAGAACCGCTCCGACGGCCTCAACACCACCGTCGGATCCACCAACGCCACCGAAGCCCCCCCCGGCTTCTCCGACGCCCAGAAACGCTTCGCCGAAGAAGCCGCCCGCCTCCGCCGCGGAAACAAGTGACCACTCTCAAACCATCAGGTCGCGGTCGCGGAGGTCGGTGAGGAACATGTGGCCGGGCTTGTGGGTGATCGCGAATGGGGGTTTCGCGTGCATCACCGCCGACTGCGGGGTGACGCCGCAGGCCCAGAAAACGGGTGATTCCCCCGGGCGAATCGTGACGGGGTCGCCGAAATCGGGCCGGGAAAGGTCGGTAATTCCGATCTTCGCGGGGTCGCCGATGTGGATCGGGGCACCGTGGGCAAGCGGGAGTCGCTGACAGATCTGAGTCGCCCGCACCGTGTCCGCCTCCGAAAGCGGCCGCATCGACACCACCATCGGTCCCGCGAATCGGCCGGCCGGTTTGCACGGAATGTTGGTGCGGAACATCGGCACGTTGACCTGCTCCTCGATATGTCGCACCGGAATTCCCGCTTCCAACAGGGCATTTTCGAAGGTGAACGAGCAACCGATCAGGAAGGCGACGAGGTCGTCCCGCCAGTGGTTGCGGATGTCGGTCGGTTCCGCGACGAGTTCGCCGTCCTTCCAGATTCGGTAGGCCGGCAGGTCCGTGCGGAGGTCGGCACCAGGGGCGACGGCTCTCGGTTCGGGGTCGCCGGCATCGGTCACATCCAGGATCGGGCAGGGCCTCGGGTTCCGCTGGCAGAACAGCAGAAAATCGAAGGCCCAGTCGCGGGGAAGGATGACGAGGTTCGCCTGCACGGAGCCCATCGCCAGCCCCGGAGTGGGGGACGTAAGCGTTCCGGCCCGGCAGGCGGCTCGCACTTCGGATGCGGTCATGATTCCAGAATCTCCCGAATTCGCAGCAGCGGTTTCGCGTACTCTTCCCAGGCCAACCCGTCGACGGTCGCGGTTTGCTTCCCGGTGACCCCATCGACCAGCGGCCCTTCTCGGACCATCACCTCCAGGATTTCCCGTTCCCGGTCGGGGTCGAAGAGGTCTGCCGGCGGCTTCCTTCCGCGAAGGACATACACCCCCGCCGCGAGGGCGTACGCACCCCAGTTGCTGACCCCGGCGACGATGAGGAAGTCTGTCGCGACCCGGCAGTGGATCCGCTCACCGTTCGGGACACATTCGGCGACCAGTTCGTGCGGAAGCTTTCCCATTCCGATCTCGTTGCCGCCATCACCGATGCCGATGGATTTCCAGGAGGTTTGTGCTCGGGAGTTTTGTGGGTGGAAGGCGGAAACGTCCCGGCCGCGCATCGTGTAGCAGCGGCCATCCCCGCATGGCCCGGGACATTCGAGGAAAAGCCAGTGCGACGCTTCCCAGTCCTCCATATCCATGCCGAGTGTCACGCCCGTCGACTCGCATGTTCGGGAAAGTGCACCCAGGATGCGTTCGTCAGCCTGGACATCTGCCTGACCCGCGATCGAGAGCACCGTCCGGTACAGAAAGAGTGCCCCGAGTGGCCCGTCGGTTTCGAATGCGGGCGGATTTGCGGATGGGATGTAGAAACCCGTTTTGATCCCCAACCGCAATCGAGGTTCTTCCGCCAAACTTCGGCACGCCGCGGCAAAGTCGGTCGCGCACACGGGGAAGAGTTTGGCCAGGCCACGGTTGCCGGGGTCGACCTGCACCGCTGCCAGAATCGCCGCCAGTTTCTCGTCGGTCGTCATGCTGTGATTCTAGGTGGGGTGGTGGGGTGGCGAGGTGGTGGGGTGGTGAGGTGGTGGGGTGGCGAGGTGGTGGGGTGGTGGTGGGGTGGGACCGGTTTGCTGGGGATGGTAGAGTGGGAAGATCCACTGCCCCGCCCTTCTGCCGAAACCGCGGAAATGCTCCTGCTCCTTGAGGACGACCCCGATCGGCTGGTCCGCTTCCGCCGAGTTTGCGATTCCCTCGGAATCGAGATGAAAGTCTGGCGAAATGCCGCGACAATGAACCTCGAGATCGGCGGTTGGCTGGAACCGGCGACGGTGATTTCGTTGGACCACGACCTCGAACCGGACTCGGATGGACTGGACCCCGGCGACGGGTACGCGGTCGCGAAGTTTCTGACTTCGCAGCCGATTGTCCGCCCGGTGATCGTCCACAGCAGCAACCGCGAACGCTCGACATGGATGCTCGGCGAATTCGAGCTCGCCGGTTGGCCCTGCCGGAGCGTGTACCCGCTCGGCGAGGACTGGATCGAAGTCGACTGGCGGCGGGCGGTGAAACACGAACTTTCGCGAGGCAATTCTCGATGACTCCTTCCATGTCGCAACTCCAGGCCCAAACCCGCCGGCAGTTTCTCGGGTCCGCGTCGCTCGGGATCGGGGCGGCCGCGCTCGCGTCGCTGGATGCGTCTGCCGCGGTCGAAAACCCGCTCGCGCCGCGGGAGCCGCACTTCAAGCCGAAGGCGAAACGGGTCATCTACCTCCACATGTCCGGGGCGCCGCCGCACCTCGACCTGTTCGACTACAAGCCGAAACTCGTCGAACGCACCGGCCAAAACTGCCCGGATTCGCTCCTCAAAGGCAAGCGGTTCGCGTTCACGTCCGGCGTCCCGAAGCTGCTCGGCACCCCCCGCAAGTTCGAAAAACGCGGGAAGTCCGGCGTCTGGATGTCCGACGCGTTGCCGAACCTGCACACGGTGGCGGACGAAGTCTGCGTGATCAAATCGATGAAAACGGATGAGTTCAACCACACCCCCGCGGAACTGCTCCTCTTCACGGGCTCGAACCGTCAGGGCCGGCCCGGGATGGGGACGTGGGTGACGTACGGCCTCGGTTCGGAAAACGCGAATCTGCCCGGGTTCGTGGTGCTGATTTCCAGCGGCGTCCAGCCGAGCGGCGGGCAGAACGTCTGGGGGAACGGCTTCCTGCCGAGCGTCTACCAGGGCGTGCAGTGCCGCGGCCAGGGGGACCCGGTGCTGTACGTCTCCGACCCCGACGGAATCGACCGGGCCACCCGAAAGAAGACGATCGACGCCATCCGCGACCTCAACGAGATCCAGTCCGCGGACCTCGGCCACCCGGAAACTGCAACCCGAGTCGCGCAGTACGAACTCGCGTTCCGGATGCAGACGGCGGTTCCCGAAGTGATGAACATCAAGGACGAGACGAAGGAGACCATCGCCGAGTACGGTGCAACCCCCGGCGGGGCGAGCTTCGCCAACAACTGCCTGCTCGCCCGTCGGCTCATCGAGAAGGGCGTCCGCTTCGTGCAACTCTTCGACTGGGGCTGGGACTTCCACGGCACGGGGCCGGGCGAGGACATCCGGGACGGGCTGACGCGGAAGTGCGCGACGATGGACAAGCCGGTCGCCGCCCTGATCCGCGACCTGAAGAAACGCGGGCTCCTCGACGACACGCTGATCGTGTGGTCGGGCGAGTTCGGCCGTACCCCCTTCCGCGAAGGCCGCACCTCCGGCGGGCAGATCCTCGGCCGGGACCACTACCCGGATTGCTACTGCGTCTTCCTTGCCGGGGCGGGGGTGAAGCATGGCCACACCCACGGAGAAACCGACGAGCTCGGCTTCTCCGTGGCCGAGAACATGGTTCACGTCCACGATCTGCAGGCAACGATCCTGCACATTCTCGGGATCGAGCACACCAAGCTCACCTATCGATTCCAGGGCCGGGACTACCGGCTGACGGACGTCCACGGGCACGTCGTCAAGGATATCCTGGCGTAAGTTCTGGTTCCTCGGGGTGGGTGATGTTCCGACTTTCCGTGGTGTGCGTGCTCGCCTGCATGGGGTCGGTGCAATCGGCCCCGACCGCCGCAGATCGGTCGCGGATCCCGGTCGAGTCGGAACAGACCCGGAAACGGCTCGTGGAAGCGGAGCAGAAACTCGGAGCCGGGAAAGCGGCGGACGCGGCAGACGACCTCCAGCGGATCCTCGACGAGGCGGGGGACGATCTGGTTTCCCTCGATGGTAAGCATCTCGTGCCGGCGCGTCGGGTCGCACACCGATCCCTGGCCCGACTTCCTGCGGAGACTCTCGCCGCCTACCGCGATCGGGTCGACGTGCCGGCCCGGAAACTCCTCGATCAGGCGAAGCGGGATCGCGACCCGCGTCCGTTGCAGATTCTGCTGGCCCGCTACTTCCCGGCCCGGGCGTGCGAGGAAGCGCTGGGTTTGCTCGGCGAGTTTGCCTTCGAGCGGGGCGATTTCCGGACGGCGGAAGCACACTGGCGGCGGTTGCTGGCGGATTCCCCCGGGGAGGTGGTGCCATTTCCGGACCCGCGTGCAGAATCCCGGCCGGGCGTCCTGGCTCGTGTCGTGCTCGCCGAGATTTTCCAGGGGGACCGGGTCGAGGCGGAGCGGGATCTGGCCCGGCTCGGGAAAGAGTTTCCCGATGCGTCCGGGCGGCTGGCGGGGAAAGACGGGAAGTACGCCGAGATTCTGCGCGGGTGGCTCGGCTCGCCCCCGGGGTTGCCGCCGGAACCGACGCCGGACGGGGAGTGGTCGAGCTTCGCGGGGTCGCCGGGGCGGAGCGGGAAGGTCACGGGCCGGCTGCCGTACTACTGGCCAACCCGGCCGACGTGGAAGACGCCGATTCCGCCGGATCGCGTCAATCCGCGGAACCCGACACGGTCG
This sequence comes from uncultured Alcaligenaceae bacterium, assembly GCA_964552815.1. GTDB lineage: Bacteria > Planctomycetota > Planctomycetia > Gemmatales > Gemmataceae > CAYUHJ01. The sequence continues at coordinate 47,693 of CAZKIQ010000007.1, forward strand.
GCCGAGGCGGTGGGCTTCCACCCCGTGGTGCTCGATGGGACTGCGTACATCTCGGACGGGGTGCGGATTCTGGGGTTTGACGTCCTGACGGGGAAATCCCGAGTCGCCTTCGACCCGCGCCCGGCGGGCGCACCCGGTTTCCCGGACCCGCCGATGCTTCCGCTCGAGGTGGATGCCGATTTCGCGCTGACTGTCGCGGAGGGCAAGTTGTTCGCCCGACTCGGTGCGGTTGGGATTGCCGGCTCCCCGGGGGAGAAGTCGACGAGCTTCCTGGTCGCGTTGTCGCCGGAGGGCGGGAAGTTGGTGCAGAAATGGCGTCTTCCCGCGCCGGTGCAGAAGGGGTCGGCGGGGGTGTGGGAAGGGGCTCCGATCGTGGCCGGTGGACGGGTGTACGCGGTGCTTGCCCGCTTCGAGGGGACGCGGGTGATGCACTCGATCATGTGCTACGACGACCCGCCGGGCCGGCCGGTCTGGAGCACCGAGGTTTCCGACACGCCGGTGGCGTCGCTTGCGGAGAATCGGGCCCGGCACGAGCTCCTGACGCTCGCGGAGGGGAACCTGATCTTCTGCCCGAATTCCGGAGCCGTGGTTGCGGTCGACGCGGGGACGGGGAAGCCGGCGTGGGCGTTCCGGTATCCCGCCCCGGAATGGTCGCCGACCCACATCGCACCGCGGGACATCTCGCCACCGGTCTCCGCCGATGGCATCGTGTACATCGCACCGACCGACACGGACCGGATCTTCGCGCTCGAGGCGGGGACGGGAAAGCCGCTGTGGGAAACCGGCCCGATCCACACGGACCAGTTGCTCGGCGTCACGCGGGGTCGCGTGATCGCCACCATCGCGGGACCCAACCGGGGAATCCGGGGGCTCGACATCCGCACGGGCAGCCACCGGGAGCCGGAGGGGTGGGCGACCCACGACGACCCGTTCCTGAGTTCCTACGGCCGCGGGTTGGTCTCGGACTCGCTCGTGCTCTGGCCCACGAAATCGGGAATCTTTCTCCTCCACCCGACGGACGGGACGGCGGCTCGTCCCCCGATTCCGGGGCCGCACGGGAACCTCGCTTTCGCGGACGGCGTCCTCCTCGTAGCGACTCCGACCGAGATGTGGGGCTACGTCGCGGATCGCCGACTGCTCCAGAAACGGAAGAAGGCACTGAGCCAGCGACCGACAGACCCGCCTGACGCGGTGCGGGAACTCGGGTACGCCCTCGCGGATGCCGGTCGGTTCCGGGAAGCGGAAGACGCGTTTGCGGAAGCGGGCGGGTCTGCGGAAGCGAGCCGGCGGAAGGCGGAGTGGCTCGCCGATTCCGCGGAGTGGGCGATCCTCCGCGGGGAGCGGGACCAGGCGCTTGCCGACTGGCGTCAGATTCTCGCCGGCGACTTTCCCCGGGAAAGCCGGGCTCACGCCGCTGGCCGGGTGCTCTCGATCGATCCCCGCGCTGCGGTTCCCCCGGAATTACTCGATGCCTGGATCCTGTCACCGACCGGCATCCCCCGGCAGCTGCGGGAACTGCAAGCTGGGTCCGACCGACCCGCCGCGGTCGCGGTGAGTTTCCCGTCCCCGCCAGACACCGATCTTCCGGCAATTCCCTCGCTCGGGCCCGATTCCCGGATCGGGTCGGTGACCCGGTTCCCCACGCCAGGCTGCGTCCCACTCTTGCCGTTTCCCGGGCAGACGGACCTGCCCGGGATGGGTGGGCGGATCCCGGTCGACGCCCGGAAACTTCTGGTGTGCGACGGTCGGAAGTTGTATGCGATCCGCCCCGGGGAGGAGAAACCGGCCTGGGAAGTACCCCTCCTGGTGGGGGTCCGGCCAACCCACGCGATCGCGTCGGAGAATGCGATTTTGGTCGCCGGGCCACGGGGGATTGCCACCTTCCGGTTCGCGGACGGCAAGCGACTCTGGGAAGTGGTCGTCCCAGAAACGAGCCCCCTGCCGGAACGCGAGGGTCGGCCGGTCCCGCGATCGCACGAGGTCGAGCCGCCATTTCCGGACCTGTGCGGGTTCGCGGTCGAGGGGGACCGCGTGGTGGCCCGACTCGGTGGGCACCACCTGATCGGGTTCGACCTCACCTCCGGCCGGGTGGCGTGGGTTCTCGACGCGGCGAAGCGGGCCCGTTTTTCCCCGTTTGCGAGTGACCCGTTTCCCCGGATTTCCCCGGGCTTCGCGCTGGTCGGGAACCGGGTCGTCGCCCAGACCTCGAGGGGTCGACGGCTCGGCGTGACGGCATCGACCGGGACGATCCGTGGCGATTTCGACGGCACCCTCGCCCGGTGGGACTCGCCGCCCGCCGTCCTGGGGAACCACCGGGTCGCCATCGCCGACGGGCCCGGCGTCGTTCGCGGAATCGCTGTCGACCTGCGCGTTCCCGAGTGGACCTACGATGCGGGCGGGGAAACCAGCCTGACCGGGCGGGCACCCGCGGTGCGGAAGCTCGGGGACCTTCTGCTCGCTGCCATCTTCCGGAACCACGGAATCGAGGTGGTCCGACTCCTCCCGGCAACGGGTCGACCGGCGTGGGGTGAGCGGACCGCATTCCTCCCGGCCGGTGACATCGATCTGTCACTGGCCGACGCGGACGCCTCGACGGTCTACCTTCCCGCAGAGGGGAAGCTTCTCGCCGTCCGCGCCGAGGATGGCCGGGAACTGTGGACCGCCAACCTCGGCCCCGGCTTGTGGCGTGTCCGGGTCGCCCGGCGGACCGTGCTCGCCTACCCCGTGGAACCGCTGCCGGAAGAACCGATTCCGCTCGTGATTTCCCGCATCCTGTCGCGATTCGCGATGGCTCCGGACGTCGGACGACTCCCTCTGCTCGCCCTCGGGGTGTATGATGCTTGGGCCGACCGATCGCTACCGATTCTCTTTCTCGACGCGGAAACGGGCCGGGAAAAGCATCGGTTGACGGTGCCGGTGGGTCCGGTCGCGGCGGTCCACCTCGGGCCGGAAGTCGCCGTCGTCGCAACCGTGGGAAAGGCGATCTGGCTCAAGTGATCCGGCCCCATTTTGGTTCTTTCTGACCTGCCTCTTGTCGACCGGAGTTTCCCGCGTGCCTGCCACCGATTCCGCCATCCCCGTCGCCGTCCCGCTCGGAGACGACGAGCTTGCCATCGCCGAGAAACTCCGGGCCAGTTGCGACCGCCTTCTCGCGGAATGCGAGAAAGTGATCGTCGGGCAGCGGGAGGTGATGGAGCAGCTTCTTCTCGCGGTGCTGGCCCGGGGGCACTGCCTGCTGGTAGGGGTGCCGGGGCTCGCGAAGACGCTCATGGTCCGCACCCTGGCGGACGGCATGAATCTCTCCTTTTCCCGGGTCCAGTTCACGCCGGACCTGATGCCGACGGACATCACCGGCACGGAAATCCTGTACGACGACAAGGCGACGGGTCAGAAAGGCTTCCGGTTCGTGCACGGCCCCGTCTTCGCGAACATCGTGCTGGCCGACGAAATCAACCGGACCCCGCCCAAGACGCAGGCGGCCCTGCTGGAGGCGATGCAGGAACGCCAGGTCACGGTCGCGGGAACCCGGCACAAGCTCCCTGACCCGTTCTTCGTACTCGCCACCCAGAACCCGATCGAGCAGGAGGGAACCTACCCGCTCCCGGAGGCCCAGCAGGATCGCTTCATGTTCAACATCCGGGTGGAGTACCCCGCGGAATCGGAAGAGGAGCAGATCATCGCGGCCACCACGTCGGGCCGGAAACCGACGCTGGCTCGGGTTGTATCGGGGGACGAGATTCTCGGGATGCAGGATCTGGTCTTGAAGGTGCCGGCCGCGGGGTACGTGATCCGGTACGCAGCCCGGCTGACCCGTGCGACCCGCCCCAAACCCGCACCCGGAGAGTCGGCGACGCCGGTGCCGGAATTCGTGAAGCAGTACGTGAGTTGGGGTGCAGGCCCGCGGGCCGGCCAGAGCCTCATCCTCGCCGCCAAGGCACGGGCTCTTCTTCGCGGCCGGACCTACGTGGCTCTCGAAGACATCAAGGCCGTCGCCCTCCCCGTGCTCCGCCATCGGATCATGACCAACTACCACGCCGAGGCCGAGGGAATCACCTCCGACGAAGTCGTCACACGTCTACTCCAGACTGTCCCCCGCGAGGAGAAGTGACCCGCCGACTTCCTGCAGTTTCCCGGGGATTTCCGGGAGGGCGAAACTGCCGAGCTTCGCAGGAGGGGGGAGACTCCTCGCCCACTCCCAAACTCACAGAAAACGCGGCTCGGCGGGAGCCTCGCCTTGCCTGGAATCGCGTGGTGTCAGGGGATTCGCCGCCAGGCGGTGCGTTCGAGGAGGCCGAGGATTCCCAGGAGAATCAGGCCCGCGGAGGCCACCCAGGAGGTGTAGTCGTAGTAGCGGCGATACCGCGGGCCCGGTTGCTCGATGCGTTCCAGGCGGTCGATTTCCCGGCAGACGGTTTGCAGTTCCGCGGGGTCGTTGGCGGCGAAGAATCGGCCCGAGGTCATTTTTGAGACGGATTCCAGAACCTGCCGACCCTTCTCGCGGTCGTCACGCTGCATCAGGGGAACATCGGCTGGGTTCGCCCCGGTGTCGATCGTGTAGACGGGAATCTCGAGGTTGGCGGCCAGTTGGGCGGCTTGCAGGGGCTTGAGCGTGCCGTCGGGTCCACCGCGGTCGACGTTGTGCTCTCCGTCGCTGAGCAGGATCAGAACCTTCCTTCGCCGGGCGCCGGCGGCTTCGAGCCGGATGACGCCCTCCGCGATGGCGTCGCCGATGTTGGTCCCGGCGTCGAGCGAGCTCTTGGGTTGCTGATCTTCGAGAATCTTCAACAACGCCGCGTGTTCCAGGGTGCGGGGGCAGGCGGTTTCCGGGGTGGCAGCGAAGGTGACGAGGCCGATCTGGTCCGTGGGGCGGCCCTGGAGTCGGGTTCCGTCGGTGGTTTCGCCGCCGACGACGAAGAGTCGAAACGCTTCCTTGGCGGCATCGATCCGGGAGATCGGGTTTGACCCCGGCGGGCCGAAATCCTTCCCGAACATGCTGCCGCTCACGTCGAGGGCGAAGACGATCGAGATGCCCTCGACGGCAATCGGGGTTCGCAGGTCCGGGGTTCGCGGCCCGGCGGCGGCGACGAGGAAAAGCAGCGTCGCGATTCCCCGCAAGATTCCGCTTCCCCACCGGGCACGCCGACCCCGACTGCGGGGAAGGCCGTCCGTCAGGCGAAGATCCGCGAACCGCAACGCGGGCCGACGCCGACGCACAAACCACCACCCAACCGGGATGGCCACCGGGGTCAACCACAGAAACTCGGGATGGGTGAAACTCAGGTCGGACATCCTTTCCAGGATACCGGCACCCTTGCCGTTCTTCACCACCACCTGGGATGCATCGAGAGACTGGGCCGGCTAACGGGTAATCGCTGGAATGCAAAAGCCTCCAATTTTTCCCATTCCAGCGATTAGCTGGTAGCCGTTAGCCGTTAGCTCGAACTTCCAGAGATCTTGTTTACTCCCGGCACCGCCGGCAAATGCAAACAGTGTCAGTGATCGGGGGAAATGGTGGTGTAGACTTTCTGGACTTCTCGAAATTCTTCCCTTCCGCGGGTTCCCCGAAACATGGAACGGCTCGAAGCACGCTTACGGGTGGAACGGCTGGAAGACCGCTCGACGCCGGTGGTTTCGGCGTTTGATCTCGCCCCCGCGATCGGAGCGGGCGTCGGGTTCGACGGGGTCGTCGAGTTTGGCGATGGTTCGAGCTCGACCGGATGTTCCGGGGTCCTGGTGGGTGATGGCCGGTACATTCTGACGGCGGCGCATTGTGTCGACCAGAACGGTGACAAGGTCCCGGACGTGGCAGACTACACCGTCCGCTTCGATCTCGCGTCCGGGCCAACGTACCTCAGCGTGCCGCGGGAGAAGGTGACCATCCACCCGGGTTGGCGCGGAAACAGCCTGATCTCGCGGGGAAGCGACCTGGCTGTGATGGAACTACCGGTACTGGCCCCGCGGGGGGTGCAGAACGCGTTTCCGCTCTATTCTCGTCCGGACGAGCTGGGACAATCCCTCGTCTTCTACGGCTTCGGGGCGATCGGCACCGGAACCACCGGGGAGGCCCTGATTGTCGAGGGGAATCCGAACCAGTCCGACTCGGCCGAGATCCAGCGGTTCCGCGTGGGCGGCACGGGCGGGGCGAGCTTCACGATCGAATTTGCCGGCTCCGCGACATCGCCGATTTCCCTCAATGCGACGGCGGATCAGATCCAGACCGCGATCAACTCGGCGGGCTTTCCAGGGGTGGCGGCGGTCCGGGTGTTTCGCGTCAATTCGCCGGGGAACCCGAACAACGGGGCGTTCGAGATTGTATTCACAGATGTGGATGCGACGCAGTTCGGGAACTCGGTCAACGTCCCAGAAATCGTGATCGCCCCGGCGAGCGGCACCGTCACCTCGGAGGTTTCCACGGTCATCGACGGCGGGATCACGGGTGTCCGGCGGATGGGGTCCAACGTCGTCTCCACCACGCAACCGGGTGGGATTTTCTCGGCGACGTTCCTGTCCGACTCGGGGAACGCGGTCCTTGGCGGGGGGGACTCGGGCGGGCCGGCGTTCCTCGACGGCCAGGTCGCCGGCATCGCCTCCTACGGCGACGACCCGGCCGTCCTCGGCGCGACGACAAGCTGGGCTCGCGTTTCCACTTTTGTGACCTCCTTCCTCAACCCAATCCTCACCGCCCGGGAACCGCTGATCCTCGATCTGGCCTTCCAACCCGACGGCGGGGACGGCGACCCGGATGCGATTCGCGTTTTCCAGCGAAACTTCCGGTTGGTCGTGGAGGTCAACGGTGTCCCGTACTTCGACGCCCCCCTCGGGCAGGTGGGTAGCGTCACGGTGCGGGGTTCCTCGGACGCGACCACGTTGCAGATCGACGGCGTGTTCCAGATTTCGATTGTCGGGGAAGGCGTCAGCATCACCCGTTCCGCATCGCGCGAGGTTGCCGTCGGTGCCGGCCCCGGTGGGGGGCCGCGGGTGCAGGTGGTTGATCCGGTGGCGGGCAATACGGTGCGGAGTTTCTTCGCCTTCGAAGAATCCTTTACCGGCGGCGTGAACGTCGCGACCGGCGATGTCACCGGCGACGGGGTGCCCGACACCATCGTCACTCCCCGGTTCGGCGGAGGGCCAGTGGTCAAGGTTTTCGATGGTGTCACCGGCGCGGAAGTCCGCAGTTTCTTCGCCTTCGACGAGGGTTTCCGCGGAGGCGTCAGCGTTGCCGTCGGCGATGTCACCGGCGACGGGATTCTGGACATCGTCGTCGCGGCCGGGCCCGGCGGGTCGGCGCACGTCAAGGCTTTCGACGGGCTCACCGGCAGCGTGGTGCGAAGCTTCTTCGCCTACGATGCGAGTTTCCGCGGTGGGGCCGTCGTGGCGGTTGCGGATGTCGACGGGGACGGAATCGCCGACATCGTGACTGCCCCCGGGGCCGGCGGCGGACCGCATGTCCAGGTCTTCGACGGCCGCACCGGGGCGGTCATCCGCAGTTTCTTCGCCTTCGACCCCAACTTCACCGGCGGCGTCAGCGTCGCGGCCGGCGACACCGACGGCGACGGGCGGGCCGAGATCTTCGCCTCCGCTGGAACGGGCGGCGGGCCGGCGGTGAAGCAGTTCGACCCCGACGGCGGCGAAACTGCCAGCGAGTTCGCCTTCGAGTCCGATTTCCTCGGCGGCGTCGCGGTCACCTTCGCCGACGACCCGCTGCAGGAGGGGAATTTCCGGTTGCTGGTCAGCCCGGTGATTCCAGCAAAGCAGATCCGGAGTTTCGGTTTCGACCCTGCTGGTCGGCTTCTGGCGATTGGTGAGGAAATTCTCGGCAGCGAGTGGGTGTAGCCGGCTCGCGAACCTGCCAGAGGCTTTCTCTGTCCCGGTAGGAGTGGGTCCGGGATCCCGCGTTCTTTGACAACTCGACTGGAAATGGGTGCCAAAGCCGGGGTAGAACCTGGGAAAGCCAGGGGTTCCGGAGCAGAGGTGTCGGCAGCCACGGAAAATTCGGCTTGAACGCCTGCGGGAACGTGCCTAAGTTGAATCTCCCGTGGCCGCTTGCGTGCCTGCGTAGCTCAGTTGGTAGAGCAACGGTTTTGTAAACCGTAGGTCGTGGGTTCGAGTCCCACCGCTGGCTCTCGACGAGGACCGGTATTCCGGAGAATGCAGGAAGCACGGCAATCGGAAACGGGAAACGGGAAACCATCGGGTAGGTGGCGGAGTGGTCAATCGCAGCAGACTGTAAATCTGCCCTCTTCGGAGTTCGGGGGTTCGAATCCCTCCCTACCCACACTGAAGTTCAAAGTTCCAAAAGCTCCAAAAGTTTCAAATTTTATTGTGGAACAGCTATAGGAATTGAAACTGGGAGACTTTGGAACTTTGAACTGAAAGAAGCGGGAGTAGCTCAACGGTAGAGCACTTGCCTTCCAAGCAAGACGTTGCGGGTTCAAATCCCGTCTCCCGCTCTGGCCGATTCGGAGCGTTAGCGTAAGTAGACTGTTCGGGACTGTGGATCTTTGCTGCTGTAGCTCAGCTGGTAGAGCACTTCCTTGGTAAGGAAGAGGTCATGGGTTCGATTCCCATCAGCAGCTTTCGGGGGTAGTCGAACCCCCGCCCGATCGTCCGACGGCCCCGTGCGGAGCCCGATTTCTGGGCTCAATCACGAATTTGGCCGTCGGTCGAATTTTGGCCCGACGAGTTTCCAACACACCCGCCCGACTGATGCGGGGGGATCGTACCACCAGTTTTTCAACGAGGATCCGATGGCGAAGGGTGTATTCGAACGGACCAAGCCGCACGTCAACGTGGGGACGATCGGGCACATCGACCACGGTAAGTCCACGCTGACCGCGGCGATCGTGGCTCGCCAGGGCCACAAAAACAAGCAGGCGTTCAAAAACTACGCCGAAATCACCAAGGGCGGCACCGTCCGGGACCAAAACAAGACCGTGACGATCGCCGTTTCCCACGTCGAATACGAGTCGCCGAAACGGCACTACGCCCACATCGACTGCCCGGGCCACGCCGACTTCATCAAGAACATGATCACCGGCGCCGCCCAGATGGACGGGGCGATCCTCGTCGTCGCCGCCAACGACGGCCCGATGCCCCAAACCCGCGAACACGTCCTCCTCGCCCGTCAGGTCGGCGTGCCGCGGATCGTCGTCTACATGAACAAGTGCGACACCGTCGACGACCCGGAACTCCTCGAACTGGTCGAACTCGAAATCCGCGAACTCCTCAAAAAATACGAGTTCCCCGGCGACGAGATTCCGATCATTCGCGGCCAATCCAAGGACGCCCTCGAAAACTACACCAACGACGACGGTCCCGGCTCCAAGTCGATCGACGCCCTGATGGAAGCTCTCGACAGCTACATCGAAGAGCCGAAACGCGAAGAAGACAAGCCGTTCCTGATGTCCGTCGAAGACGTCTTCTCCATCAAGGGTCGGGGCACCGTCGCCACCGGTCGGGTTGAGCGTGGCGTCGGCAAGGTCGGCGACGAAGTCGAGATCATCGGCCTCCGCAAAGACAGCGTGAAGACGGTCCTCACCGGGATCGAAATGTTCAACAAGACCCTCGACAAGGCCATCGCCGGCGACAACGTCGGGGCCCTGCTGCGGGGGATCGACAAGGACGGGATCGAACGCGGTCAGGTCATCGCCAAGCCCGGCAGCATCACCCCGCACACCAAGTTTGAAGGAAGCATCTACGTCCTGTCCAAGGACGAAGGTGGTCGGCACACCCCGTTCTTCTCGGGCTACAAGCCGCAGTTCTACTTCCGAACCACCGACGTCACCGGGAGCATCACCCTCCCCGCCGGCGTCGAGATGTGCATGCCCGGCGACAACGTCAAGATCACCGTCGAACTCATGGAAGGGATGCCCGTCGCCATGGACGAAGGCCTCCGCTTCGCAATCCGCGAAGGCGGCCGGACCGTCGGCTCCGGGGTCGTGACCAAGATTCTGGTGTGACAGTCGGCAGTCGTGAGTGGGCAGTTGGCAGTTTCGGAAAGCGATCCGGACACAATTCGGTGTCCCTTTCTGACTGACCGCTGCCCACTGCAAACTGTGTACTCGCTCTGATAGGTGCATAGCTCAACTGGCAGAGCAGCGGTCTCCAAAACCGCAGGTTGAAGGTTCGAGTCCTTCTGCACCTGCTCCGCAAACTGGAACCGAGCCAACCCAATCCTCGGCACCGTTCGTTTGGGCTGACTCCGTCCCGAAACTACCCACTCAGGAAACTCGGATTCTTCGACAATCCGAGATGGTCGGAAAGGATCGGTCATGGCGACCGCCGTTCAACCCAGTCCCACCACCACCGATCCGAAGATCCGGCTCGCGGTTGCGTCGCTATTCGGGGCCGCCCTGATTCTCGGCGGCGTCTTCGTTGCCGCGTACCTCGTCCCCATTGCCTGGCAGTCCACCATCACCCCGGTCCTCGGGAAATCGCTCGGTGGACCCGCGGACGTCGCCTTCCGGATGCTCGTGCAACTCGCCGCCGTCGGTGGGTTTATCTGGCTCGGCTCGAACCTCGCCGGGGCCAATCCCCCACGTGGAATTCGCGGCGGGATCGGCCTCACGATCTCCCTCGTCATCGCGATCTTCTTCATCACCCGGGCGGTGGCCCTCAATCTGGAAGAAACGACCTCGCTCGGAATGCCGATCACAATCGCCGTCCTGGCTGGCTTGCTCTTCGGTTCGTTCCGGTTGATGACCTCCGAACTGGGCCAGGAATGGATGATCGCGATCGAAGATCAGGGGTGGTTCAGCACCTTCGCCTACAAGAAAACCCAGGGCATCAAACTTCGGCGATACACGCTGCTCGGGTTGCTCGCCATCGCCTGGACCGGCATTGCGACGCTCTACAACCACACCACCCTCGGGACGGGGAACTGGGTGATGAAAATCCCCTTCTCCGACCCCGTTCGCACGGTCACGGTTCTGACGGACATCGAGTACACCATCCCGTTCCTGCTCGCCCTTGCCACCTTGTGGCTGGGCTGGCGGGTGACGAATATTCCGAGTTTCGCGGACTTCCTGATCGCCACCGAAGCCGAGATGAACAAGGTGTCGTGGTCCACGCGGAAACGGCTGATGCAGGATACGGTCGTGGTCCTCGTGACGACGTTTCTGCTGACCTGTTTCCTGATGGCGGTCGACGTGTTCTGGGGCTGGCTGCTGAGCCGGCAGATGGTCGGCGTTCTTCCCAGCCGGTCGGCGACCACGGGCCCGGCCCAGGTGAAAGGGGCAGAGTGGTGACATGGCTGAAGAAGAATTGACGCCGGAAACCCCCGGCGAAACCGCACCGCCCGCACCCACCGCTCCCGAACCAGAGGTCGAGACGGAACCGGAAACCTTGTCGACCGCAGACCCGGCCAGCGACTCTGCCGAGTCGGAAGCAATAGAGACCATCTCCGAAGCCGATTCCGAACCGGAACCGACTCCCGAACCTGCCCCGATTGCAGAAACGCAAACCAAAGCCGAGGCGGAACCGGAGCCAGAAGAATCCGACGATTCCGAGACAGCGAGCACTCTGGTTTCCGCCGATGCATCCGGACCGGCGACCGAAACGCCAGCGGAGCCGGCCGCACCGGAATCGAACAAGAAGTGGTACGTCATCAAGGTCACGAGCAACCGCGAGGAATCGATCAAGGCGGCGATCGAGCGTCGCGTCAAGATCGAAGGGCTCGAAGAATTCTTCGGCCAGATCGTGATCCCCGTCGAGCGGACCACCGTCGTCAAGAAAGTCAAGGAAACCAAGAACGGCGAGAAGATCACGAAGGAAAAGCGGGTCGTCAAGGAGACGAAAAAATACCCCGGCTACATCATGGCCGAGGTCGAGTTCAACGACCGCATCCTGTACCTCTTCCGCGAAACCTCCGGAGTCGGTGATTTCGTCGGTGCGACCGGTCCGCTCAAACCGCCGCCGCCGATGACGGAACTCGAAGTCCGCCGGATGCTCGGCGACACCCTCGAAGAACACGAGAAGTCGGAGGGGACCGGAAAGAAGAAGGTCGTCGTCAAACTCGACTTCGAGAAGGGGGACAAGGTTCGTATCCGCGAGGGTGCGTTCGCGACTCTCGAAGGCGAAGTCAAGGAAATCACGACTCCGAAGGAAGCGGGCGAGACGCCGCAGGTCAAGGTCGTCGCGATGATTCTCGGCCGGCAGGTCGAGGTGACGCTCGATTACTGGCAAGTCGACAAGGTCTGACAGTCGCAATTGCGACTTTTCCCAATCTTCCTGCCAGGCTCCGGACATCCGGAGCCTGTTGTTTTTGATGGGTTTCCCGGTGCGGCAGAACTTCTTCATCAAAACTTCTTCGCCTACCCGGCAGCGGGTTCTTAGGGTGATGGAAGCGAACCCGACGCACTTGCTCTTCCACCGCTGGAGCGCCCGATGAGCGATTCCCCATCACCGACCCCAGAACCGACCCCGACGCCTGAGAAGGGAGCGGCCCCAGCTTCGCCACCGGCCCCCGCTTCCTCGGGTCTGAGCCTGACCCGCCTGGCTTTATTCGCAGTCGCGGCTGTCGCGATCTACTTGTTCATCGTCGTCGGCCCCGGGATGTCGTACTACCAGAAAATGCAGATGCCGGAGCAGATCGACACGGCATCGCAGCTTCGGGAATACCTGAAGCAGCAGGGCCGTTTCGCGAAGATGGCGGATGCCTACAAGGACGCGGACAAGGATCTGGTTGCGGACGCACCGACGGACCCGGCCAAACTGATCAACCCGGCGGAACTCACCTTCACGACCGTGGTGCTCGACGATCCGGACGAGGCCGAGAAGATCTGGCAGCCATTTATGGATCACGTCGCGAAGACGACCGGGAAGAAGGTGAAGTACCTCAAGGTTCTGGAACCGTCGAAGGACGAGAAGGACGCGACCCCGTCGCCGTTGCGGGCGACCGACCAGCAACTCGATGCGGTTCGCGATGGCAAGCTGCACATCACGGCGTTCAACACGGGACTGGTGCAGGGTGCGGTCAACACGGCGGGTTTCGTTCCGCTGTTCGCGCCGGCCGACAAGGACGGGAAGTTCTCGTACAAGATGCAGATCATCGTGCCGGCCAAGAGCAGCGTGATGAAGGTCGGCGATCTGTCGTCGAAAAGCCTGGAAAAAACACCGATCGCATTCGTGGCGATGTCCTCGAACTCCGGGGCAAAAGCACCGCTGGTGCTGCTCAAGGAAGAGTTCCAGATGCTTCCCGGTGCCGCCCGGCAGTACGAGTTCCTGATCACGGGTGAGCACTCGGTTTCGATTCGTGGTGTTTCCGAGGGGAAATATCCGGCTGCCAGCGTGGCGGGCGATATTCTCGATCGGATGACGGCCAAGTCTCCGATCGTGAGCCGGGCGACGTTGCCGGCCGACGGGAAACTCACGGGGGACATCAAGTTCACCGCCGAGCTCGATGGTGCGAAAAAGACGGTGACGCTTTCCAAGGCCAAGACCGATGACAACAAGTCGGTCGAGGATCTGCTCAAGGATGCGCAGGCCGCCATGGTCGAGGCGGGCATCCCCGCGGCGGCAGTGGAGGTTTCGCTGATCGAAAAGGCGCCGAAGCAGCGGCTCGAGTTCGAATTGAAGGGCGCGAATTCCTTTGCGATCGACGTCGGGCCGACGGATCCGATGGTCACCCAACTCGGGTTCCGGCCCCACCAGCGGTCGCCGGAAGTGGATCCCACCACGATCCGCTCGATCTACCCCTCGAAGGATTTCCCCCCGCTGTGCTTTGGCGTTCCGCACAATCTCGATCCGAAGCTGCGTGCGGACATCCAAAAGGCGTTCGAGACCTTCCAGTTCGAGGGGAATTCCGTGGGCGACCGATATGCGTCGCAGAATCGGGTCAAGTTCGCGAAGGTGAACTACCAGAAGGACTGGGAATACGTCCGCGAGATCGACGAGAAACTGACGCACCTGCTGGACAAGTAACCGGAGGGTGGGAAACAGAACGAGCCCGGAACCTGCAGGTTCCGGGCTCGTGGATTTTTTGGCGGCAATCTCAGCCGCGGTCGCCCTCGTATTTTCCGATCTTGTCGAGTCGCTTGGCGTGTCGGCCGCCCTCGAATCGGGTTTCGAGCCAGACCCGGACCATGCGGGTCATGAGGTCCTCGCCGACGAGATCGGCAGAGAGGCAGAGGACGTTGGCGTCATTGTGGAGACGGGACATCTCGGCGTCGACGGTGTCCCGGCAGTTGGCGGCCCGGACCCCGCAGACCTTGTTGGCGGCGATGCACATCCCGTGTCCGGTCGCACAGATCAGGATGCCCCGCTCGGCGGTTCCCTTGGCGACGGTCTCGGCGACGGGGATGGCGAAGTCCGGGTAGTCGACGCTGCCGTTGCCGGTCGGGCCGAGATCCAGCACCTCATGGCCCAGTTCCAGGAGGAGCGCGGAGACACGTTGCTTGGCAGCCACCCCCCGGTGGTCATTCCCGACGACAATTTTCATGAGCCCAGCCACTCCGGAAGGAACCGCTCCAAGCCGCGCACAATTTCCCGGGCACAGTCCCGGTAGAGTTCGACATCGCCGCCGATCGGATCGCCGAGGTCGAATTCCCCGCACAACAATTGTGGCGTCGGGCCAACGCCGGGGAATCGCATCATCAGGGCTGCCGCGTGCCCCCGGGTCATTGCCAGGACGTCCGTGGCGTCCCGGAGCATTTCCTCGTGGACGGGTCGACTCCGGTGGTTTCCGAGGTCGGCCCCGAACTCCTGCACAACCTCGACTGCGGGTCCACTGGGGTCGTCGCCCGGAAAGGCGGCAACGCCCGCGGAACGGACGACGAAGCCGCGCGATTCCACCTCGTTAGGGGAGCAACCGAGGCGATCCGCCAGGAGTTTCCGGCAGAGCACCTCTGCCATCGGGCTGCGGCAGGTGTTTCCGGTGCACACGAACAGGATCGATCGGCGAACCGCTCGAGCTTCCGACGGGCCAGGGCGAAGGGTGGGGTCCGTAGGAGTGGCGGGGACCGGATCGAGCGGCGTTTCCGGCGGCATCGCAAACGGCTCCCGCTCTGTCACATTCCCGTACCTTCTGTTTACGCCCGCAGTCTCAGAGTTCAAGCATCGGAAAAGGTGAGTTTCTCACGATCCTGGCAGGGCCGTCCGGCAGTTCCCCGGTTATTTGCCCGATTCCGCCCGCATTTGTGGGGTCAGGACACAGCGAAATCCAAGGTGGGAGAGGCTCGTGTCGGTGGCGGTTCCGCGACGGGCAGCGGGGCGGTAGCTCTCGCAGTAGGTGACGTGGCAGAGGAAGGAGCCACCGCGGTTGACTCGCTTGGGAGCCCACGGTTCCCGAGGATCGTAGCTTCCCGCCGGCCCGGTGGGGTTGAAGATGACCTTCCCGCTGGCGGCCCTCTCGACATACTCGTCGGCCCGGTACCAGTCGCTGCACCATTCCCAGGCGTTGCCGGCCATGTCGTACAGGCCGTAGCCGTTGGGCTCGAAGGATTTGACGGGTGCGGTCCGCTCGAAGCCGTCGACGTGGGTGTTGCGGTGCGGGAAATCCCCCTGCCAGATGTTGGCGAGTTTGCTTTGCTCGGTGGGTTCCTCGTCGCCCCATACGAATCGTTTGCCCTCCAGTCCGCCGCGGGCTGCGTACTCCCACTCGGCTTCCGTGGGAAGTCGGCGGTTCGCCCACTTGCAGTAGGATTGCGCGTCCTCGAAGGAGATGTGCACCACCGGGTGATTCTCGCGGCCTTTCCAGTCGCTGCCCGGCCCCTCGGGGTGTTTCCAGCACGCACCGGGAACGTATCGCCACCACTGCTGGAATTCGCGGAGGTCGACAGCACCTGGGGGTGGGGTGAAGACGAGTGAGCCAGGAACGAGGTTTTCCTCGGGCGGGCGGGGGGAGTCCGGGGGAAGGTAATTCTTCATCTCCTCCCACACGGGTTTCCGCTCCGCAGTGGTGACGTAGTTCGTGGCTTCCACGAATTTCGCGAACTGGGCGTTGGTCACTTCGGTTTCGTCGATCCAGAATCCGTCGACATGGACGCGGTGGGCAGGGCGTTCGGTCATCGGGCCGGTGTCGGAGCCCATCGTGAACTCGCCGCCGGGAATCCACCGCATTCCCGCGGGAGGTGTGGTATCGAAACTTCGAGTCACTGCGTATGCCGCGAAAAACCCTCCGCCCAGGCAGGCGAGCAGCAACAGCGTGGGGATACCCCATCGGCGAGAAGGAGCAGCGGGGGCCGGGTCAGGAGGTGTCGTGGGGAGATAACGTTCACCTTTGCGGGCGGACATGATCTTCCTTTCGAGTTGCGGGGAGAATTGATTCCATCATAACCAGGCATTCCCCGCGTGTCGCGGACTTCCGAGCCGCGATTTCCAGGTTCTGCGGGAGGGCGAGGCTCCCGATTCTGGGAGGGCGAGGCTCCTGCCGAGCCGTGCAACCTGGGGAAGACCGTTTCTCCGAGAAGTGCGGCTCGGCAGGAGCCTCGTCCTCCCGGAAATCCAGAAATCCCGGACAGCACGGCTCGGCGGGAGCCTCCCAGAATCCCAGAAGCGCGGCTCGGCAGGCGCCTCGCCCTCCCGGAAATCCAGAAACGCGGGAAGTCACTTCCCTTTTGCCCACTCCCGACGCATTGAGCGGACCGTGTTGGTCATGGCCGGGGGGAGCTTGGAGCGAAGCAGATTCGCCCCCTCGAACCAGCCGGTTGGTTCCGTGAAAATGACGTGCTGCTCCACGAAGACCGCCCCTGCCGGCTCGGCGAGCTTCGTGATTTTCACGTAGATCCCCACGCCTGCGTACGGCATCGGCTCGCCGAGTTTCACGCCCGTCGGGGTCTTGGTGATCGACCGCCACAGGTTGGGGAACTCCGGATCCTTCGCGAATCGCGGGTCGATCTCGACGGCTGCGACCACCGATTCCGCGGTTTTGCTCCAGATGCTGTGGCCCGTCGCTTCCAGTCGCACCTTGTCGAGGAAATCGAAGTCGATGTGGCCGAGATGCTCGCGCTTCGCTCGGTCCGCGGGGATTGCGATCTTCCGCTTCTCCAGGTCCGCGGGGGAAATATCCTTCGATTTCCCCTCCCCCCGGCCGGCGTTGAGGAGTCGTTCCAGGAATTTTTCGTCGTCGAGGAATGCGAAGTCGCCGTGGGCCACGAACCAGACGTCGACCCCGCGGACGGGCGTTTTCGCGTCCGATTTCACGTCGCGGATGACCATCTTGAAGGGTGCCACCACCGAGTTCCGCGTGAAGTTCTCGAAGGTGTAGTCGGTTCCGATGAGCTTCTCGATCACCGCCTTCTGCTTCGCCGAGTCGAGGCCGTCGGGCATGGTCGGGGGCGGAAGTTTGACGTGGACTTCCCCTTCGACGGCGACCCCCTTCTCCAGGAGCGTCTGGTAGAGGGGGTTGGCGGCATCGTGGGAAGACGGGTCGGCCCCACAGGCGAGCAGGGCCAGAAGGAGATGGGTCATCGGCGAGCCGGGGGTCAGGGAGTGTCAGGGTTTCGCGACCAGAGCCCGCAGGCCGACCTCGAGTTTCTGCGCTTCCTCGGCCGTGAATTTCGTGGCCGACGCGAGTGACAGCAGGTCCTTGGGGATCTCGAATTTCCCGGTGTGCACCGGCAGCCGGTCGACGGCGAAGCCCGCATCCGACGGCACGCCGAGGAGGTTGAATTCCTTCAAATCTGGGACCAGTTCCACTTCGTCGACGGTGTTGTTGGCGATTTGCACCGCCAGCGGCGGGTCGGCGAGTTTCCCGCCAGGCCCCAGCGGCCAGAGCACAACGTCGAGTCGGCCGGTCGACTCGTCGACGAGGAACACGTAGCGGTACCGCACCAGGGTGTGCTTCCCGTCCCACTTGTACCACACCGGCGTGTCGAGGATCCCCATCGTCGGGCCCTTGACGACCAG
Organism: uncultured Alcaligenaceae bacterium; assembly: GCA_964552815.1. Lineage (GTDB taxonomy): Bacteria > Planctomycetota > Planctomycetia > Gemmatales > Gemmataceae > CAYUHJ01. Next base: position 65,537 of record CAZKIQ010000007.1, read on the forward strand.
CACCGCGGTGTCCTGCGTCTCGTAGCCCTTTTCCAGGATCGTGCGGGAAATCCAGCCCATGTCCGCGCCGAACTTCTTGCCGGTGTCCGGGGTGATGACGGTGTCGCGCCCCTTGATCGTCGTTCCGAGTCCGAGTCCAACGGTGCGGAAGTGGAATTTCGGCGGGTTGTCCGCCGACCGGGCCACATCCACCGCGAGGACGGTCAGCATCCACCCGGCCATTCGCGCGGTGAGGTCGCTGACCTTCTCTTTTTCCGACGCTCGAACCCGGGGCAGACTCTTCAAGACGAGATGGGACCACCCCTCCGGAGCGGTTTTGCCGACGACCGTTCCCGGGGCGATTCGCTCGGGCCTGGACGCTTTGACGTCGTAGTCGGCGGCGAGGATCGGAGAGGGGGCGGGTCCGGAACCGAGGGGCCAGAATCCCCAGGCGGCCACCGCGACCGTCGGAACTGCGAGAAAAAGAAGTCGGCGAGGCATGCGGATCCTCCGTGACTCGGGCACCCGATCGTACCCGCGGCATTGTACGTCTCGCAACAGCGAGTCGGAGGCCAGGGGTGATTTGGGTGGAGCCCGATTCCGTTGGGGAGCGAAGGTCCCGTTCTTGTAGGGTGGGTCAAGCCACTCCGGCGCAGACCCACCTTAGGGAGGCTGACTTCCACAACCAACGGAACTTGTTCATCCCGGGAAACCGGGAAGGTTCGTTGACCCACCGCAGATTCTTGCGCCGTCGGTGGGTCTTCGTCGCCAAGCCTCCTTGACCCACCCTACGAAACCTAGTTGCACCCTGCGGGTGGGGGAAGGTTCTGACCCAGAAAAGAGGGGTGCACCTGGGGGAATCGGGGACATCCGGTTGACTTTGCGGGGTTTACGGGCTCAAATAGGGCCATCACCGCGGACGGTTTCCCTTCGCTGCCCCGTTCCCGCGGACCGCTGACGCTGCAATCCCGCCTCTGGCCACACAGGCTGGTGCCGTTCTCCTTCTGCCGACTCCGGGAGCCGACCTGATGCTTTTCCCCCACCGCTTCCGCGGATTCGCCCTCGCCATACTTGGTGCCGTTCTCGCCGCACCCGCCGCCCCAGCGCAATCGCCCCAGCCACCCGAGAAGCAGGCCGAGGTGCTTCTGTCGGCCGGCCGGAAGGCTTACAACGAGGGAAATCTCCCCGTCGCGGGCCAGCAATTCCGGGATCTTCTCGCGAAGTTCGGCAACACCCCGCAGGCGAACGCGGCCCGCTACGGCCTGGCACTCGTGCTGATCCATTCCCCCGAGCAAGACTTCGCGAAAGCGATCGAGAATTTGAACCCCGTTGCGAACGATGGCGCATTTCCGGAGCGTGGCCAGGCGATGTCGCTGCTGGCGAGCTGCCAGCGGTCCCTCGGATTGCGAGAACTCGAGAAGGGCCCCAGCGGAAAATCCGCGGCCGACCAGCGGTTCGGGGAAGCCCACAAATGGTTTGTCTCCGCGAGGGACTGGTTCGCCGGGTTGAAAAAAGACGACGAAGCCGGCCGGGCCCGGTGCGACCAGGCCGAGATGGAACTGCGACTCGGAAAAGTGAAGGAAGCGAGGGGAACCTGTGAACCCTTCGCAAAAGACCCCGGCTTCGCCAAGAACAAGAACCGCCAGCTCGGCCTGTATTTCCACGGGCTCGCGTCCTTCCTCGACCGCGACTTCCAGAACGCCGGCCGGTCCCTGAACCAGGCCGACCTCAAGGACCCCGTCTACGGCCCGCACGTCCGCTACCTCGTCGGGCGGGTGCTGCACCTTGAGGGGCAAACCGCGGAAGCCGCGGTCTACTACGACGGAGTCCTCGCGGATCACGAAAAACTCAAGAAGGACGCCGCCGAGGCGTTGAAGCAAACCGATCGCTTCAAGAACGACCCCGCCGAGAAGAAGCGGCTCGAACGACTCGCCAGCGGACCCGCACCCGAGTACGTCGCCGGTGCCGCCTTCCACGGGGCGTGCGTCAACTACGAGGCCGGCAAGTTTCCCGAGGCGCTCGGGAAATTCCAGACCTTCGCCAAGGACTTCCCGACGTCCCCGCTCGCACCAGACGCCCAGCTTCGCGTCGGGTTCTGCCAGGTCCAGCTGAAGCAGAATGACGAAGCCGCCAAGACGCTGACCCCGCTGACGGACGCCGGCAAGTTCCCGACCCTCGCGGATCAGGCCCTGCTCTGGCTCGGAAAGGCCCAGTTCGCGACCGCACTGACCGCCGACCCCAACAACCCCGCCGACCGCGACGCCAAGACCAAGACCGCGCTCGACACCTACCGGAAGGCGATCGAACGGGTCGACCAGCTGGCCGGCAGCGACGCCGAGGCCAAGGCCCGCCGCCCAGAGATGCGGTTCGACTACGCCGACACCCTCCAGGCGGCGAAGCACTTCAAGGATGCGGTCCCGATTTACGAGCAACTCTGGAACGAGCAGGCCTTCCCGACCCGCCGGGACGAGCTTCTCCAGCGGATTGTCTCCGCCCAGGGTGCCGCCGGGAACCTCGACGCCTCCAACCAGCGGTGCGACGAGTTTCGGCGAAGCTTCAAGGACAGCCCGCTGATGCCCCTGGTGATGTTCCGCCAGGCGGAGAACAGCTACGCCCGGGCCCAGGAACTGGGGAAGGCGAACGACAAGAATCGCGCCCAGGAATTGAAGCAGCGCTACACCGATGCCGCCAGCCGGTACAAGGAGGTGTCGGAGAAGTACCCCGAATTCGACCGCGTGAACTACGCCCGATTCGGGGCCGGGGTCTGCCTCGCGCAGCTGGGGGATGTCGCCGGCGCGATCAAATCCCTCGACGGAATTCCCGCCGCCGACCGCAACGGTGACCTCGCCGGCGCGTCGTACCTCCTCGCCGACTGCCTGATCCGCCAGACCCCCGCGAAGGCCGAGGATGCGATCGCGGAGAACGAGATCCGCACCAAGCTCACGAACGCGGCCGGGCTCCTGGATAGCTATGTCTCCGCGAACCCGAAATCACCCGATACCCCCGCGGCACTCCTGAAGCTCGGCTACTGCCGCAAACGACTCGGCGCTTCCCTCGCCGACGCCAACGAGCGGAACCAGACGCTCAACTCCGCCCGGGAGGTCTACGACAAGATCGTCAAAGAATTCCCCCAGCACCCGATCGCTTCACTGGCGATGCTCGAAAAGGCGAAGGTCAAGGCCCTGATGGGCGACCGCGGCGGTGCGATCAACGACCTCAAAGGCGTGGCGCAGGCCGACATCAAGAACACCCCCGTGGCCCCGCTGGCCGCCCTGCACATGGCGTCGCTTCTGCGGGAACTCAACAACCCCGCCGAGGCCGCCAAGGTCCTGGACGATGCCCGCCGTCGCTACGAGGGACCCCTCGCCGGCGACCCCGAGAAATCGGAGTGGGTCCATCTCCTCCGCTACCACCACGGCGTCGCGATCCTCGAGACCGGCAAGCCCCACGATGCCCGCCCGCTCTTCGAGCAAGTCGTGAAGGAAGCGACCGGCAAACCGATCGCCGCAGAGGCTGCCCTCCGTTCCGGCCAGTGCGCCATCGCCGAGGGGAAAGCCGCCGTCGACGCGGGCTGGAAACTCCGCAACGAGTCTGGCGGGAAACCGGAGAAAGTCGCCGCCGCCGACCAGAAAATCCAGCGTGCCCGCGAATCGATCCACCACGCCGCCGACCAGCTGGTCAACCGCGCCGACCAGTTCAAGAACACGCTCCCCAACGCGGACGGCCGGGCCCGCATGTACTACGACGCCGCCTGGGCCAACCGCTGGCTCGCCGAGGCCGAGGTCAACCGGGCCCGGGAGGAACTGCAAAAGTCGCTCCCACCCGGCAAGAGCGTCGATCGCGCCGCGATCCCCGTGCAACCCGCGGAATCCCGGATTTTCGACGCCTACCGCAAGCTGGCGGAGGAATTCCCCGAGTCCGCGATTTCCGTCGACGGCCGCTTCGAGCACGCCGAGCTCCTCGCCGACCGCGGCGACCACGAGAACGCGGTCAAGCTCCTCAAGGAAGCCCTCGACAAGGAACCGACCGACGCCGCCGTCCCCGCCGACACCACCGAGCGGATCCGCCTCCGACTCGGGGGAAGCCTGTATGCCCGGAAGGATTTCGCCGGCGCCGGTTCGCAGTTCGAGGCAGTCGCCTCCAACCCGAAATCGCCGTACCTCGCCCAGGCGCTGTACCGGGCCGGCGAGTGCCTGCTGGCAGCCGGCGAGGGTGCGAAGGCGGCCGAGAAACTCGTGGTTTTCCGCGACAAGGGGGAATTCCACAACGTCGGCGGTGTCAGCGACCGCGCCGTCCTCCGGCTCGGCCAGGCCTATCTCGCGGCCAAGAATTGGGACGCCGCCCGCCAGTCCTTCGACACCTTCCTCCAGCGGTACGGCAACAGCCCGTACGCTGCCGACGCCCGCTTCGGGATCGGGTTCGCCCTGCAAAATCAGGGGAAATTCGACGACGCGATCAACGCCTACTCGGCGGTGATCGCCGCCACGAACTCGGAGATTGCCGCCAGGTCGCAGGTGAAGATCGGGGAATGTCGGCTCGCCCAGGGGAAGAAATCGGAGGCCGCCGCCGCCTTCCTGCTGGCCGCGTACGGCTACGACTACCCGGAAATCGTGTACGCCGCCGCCCTCTCCGCCGCATTGGCCCAGGCAGAGGACGGCAAACCCGCCGACGCCGAACGCGTGCTGCGAAAGCTCCTCAAGGACGCTCCGAAAGACAGCGAATGGGCCAAGGCCGCCCAGGAACGGCTGGAGAAACTGAAGAAGTAACCCGGGAGCTTTCATGCCAATCAAAGGGCAGTTCACAGCGGGCGTTTGTGTCTTCTTCGACCGAACGCTCGAAATCGAACCAGTTGCAACCGCCATCGAAGCGGGTGGGTTCTCCGTATTGAAACGGATTCCTGCTGGCGAGCACTGGCAGTTTCACGGGCCTTCGCTGAAAGTCTCCTATCGACCGGAAGTGAATGGTTTCGCCGCGGTTGATGTGGTCCCGCGCCCATGGCCCGATGAAATGGGCGACCCTCAATCAGACCCCATGACCTTCGGGGCTTGGTCGATGGGATACTTCGGGCCATTTGCCTATCCAGGTGGCCTGAGAAGAGCGGCTCAACAAACCTGGTCTTGGCCTGACGGAAAATCCATCCCTAACCGTCAAACGGGCTTCATTCGCATCCTCGTCAGCTACGTCTTCGGAGCCGAACCGAACGCACCCATAATCCCTGAGGACTACGAACCAATTGGCGAGCTCGAGTACGCCCTTTGGGTGGCTGCTTCAGTCGCGAAACTCCCTGGAGCAATCGCTTTCTTCAATCCTAACGGCGAAGTGCTGCGTGCACCCGACACAATCGAAGAACAACTTGTCTGGTCGACAAATCATCAAGTCCCTCCTCTTGATTTGCTAGCCAACGTCCGCTTGTTCAACGTCGATCCAGGCTGGTCGGTGATGGACACCGTCGGCAACAGTCAGTTCGATCACTTGAAGTTGTCCAAACCGTTCCCGGACCTTGAAGCTCTTGTGCCGAAGAAAGGTGTCAACCTTCAAGAGGTCGATCCCTTTTTGCGAAACACTACCACCTATCTGCTCAGAAACTGGGAACGTTTTGGAGATGGAGACACCATTAACGGACCCGGAGGCAACTGGCGAGGACTAATACGGGAACGAGGTCTACTCAATCCCCCACGGTCAACTCTCCGCTTTGTTCCAACGTGGACACAACCTCCCGACTTGCTAACGGCTCGGAATGAGCATCCCCTCGGTTAGAGGGTGCTCTGGAAATGATTTTGACCCTGGCTGCGGCCGCTCCCTTGCGGTCGCGGCTCTTGTGGAGATCCAGACTATGAAACTTCGACTGTTCCTCATCGCCATATGTTTTGGTTGCTATTCTGCACCCGCGAATGCGTGGATTGAAGCACCCATGTCGCTGGGGGAGGTGATTCGACAATCGCAGATCATCTGCACCGTCGTGGTCACCAAGGTCGACAAGCAGAACAATCTCATCATCTACCAGAAGGTGGCGGACCTCAAAGGGAAGCACCCGCAAGAGGTCATCAAGCATAACATCGGACGCGGGGGGCTGCGGCCGGGGGAATGGCAGGAGATCATGAACTGGGCGGAGGTCGGCAAATCCGCCATCTTCTTCCACAACGGATCCGCCTCCGAAACGTTCTTCGGGCAGTCCTGGTACCAGGCCTACCCCAACGGCGAGTGGTGGGGCATGTCCCACGGCGAACCGTTTCTGCTCCGCAGTTTCGCCGGCAAGGTCGACAAGCTCGCCCAGGCCGTCATCGACATCCAGGCCGGAAAAGAGATCATCGTCTCGTGCATGGTCGACGGCGACAAGGAGGCCCTGCACAAGAAGACCGCCAAGGTCCAACGCGTGAAGGCGAGTGCCAAGCTCCTCGACTACAACCCGAAACGCGACTTTGTCGGCTGGGGGGGCGAGGACATCCGCCGAATCGCGGGGATGCCCGGCTTCGATCGGCTCGCGGCGCTCGGGAAAACCGACGCCGACGCGGAATCCGTCTCGGTCGTCGATTTCGACGGCGACGGCAAGCCGGACCTCTGCCTGGCGGGGGCGAACAAGGTGCTGCTCCAGCAAAACGGCGGTGACGGATTCTCCGATGTCGCCCTACCGGGGCTCGTCGGCGGCTGCCGATCCGCGGTGTGGGCGGACTACAACTTCGACGGCAAACCGGACCTACTCCTCGCCACGGCAACGGGGCCGAAACTCTACACGAACCTCGGGAAGGGGCAGTTCCGCGACGATTCTCGGGCCCTGCCGACCACGCTCACAACCCCGATCACCGCAGCGGCGTGGGGGGATTTCGACGGCGACGGCAAGGTTGACATCCTCCTCGCCACGCAGTTCGAGGGGCTGAAACTGCTTCGAAACATCCTGAATCCGAGCACGATTGCGAAGCTGACACCGCCGAAATTCGGAGGCTGGTACTTCGCGGGTCCGTTTGGATCCCCGAACTCGGCACCGTTCGACACCGCGTTCGGGCCGGAAACCGCGAAGGAGTTCGATCGCAAACAAACCTTCGAGGGGAAAGGGAAACGGAAGGTCAAGTGGGAGAAGTCCGACTACCCGGACGGAAACCTGCACGATCTCGGCCGGTTCGGGGGGGATAGCGAGAACGCGGCCGTCTACCTCTCCCGCGAAATCGAGTGTGTTTCCGGTGCCGACATCCCGGCTTCCTTCGGATCCGACGACACCATCACCGTCTGGCTCAACGGGGAGAAGATCCTCTCGGAGAACATCAACCGGGCGGCGGCTCCGGACCAGAACGCGGCCACACTCAAGCTCAAGGCGGGAAAGAACCGGCTGCTCTTGAAGATCTGCAATGGCGGCGGGCCGACGCAGTTCTACTTCAAGCCCGGGGAAGCGCAGGTCGCCGTCGACCCGGCGTTTGCCGATGTTTCCACAACCGTCGGGCTCGGTGCAGACGGACTGTGCGGTAGCCACCGGTGCGACACGCTCTCCGTCGCGGATTTCGACGGCGACGGCAAGCCGGACGTCCTCCTCGGGGCCGGCTCCGGGCTGCTGCTCCGCAACCTCGGCGGGAAGTTCGAGTGCCGATCCGATTCCGGAATCTCGTACCGGCCCGGCAAAGTCGGCCCGGCTCTGTGCGACTTCGACGGCGACGGACTCGTCGATGTGTTTGTGCCGCAACCGACCGGTAGCAAGCTCTTCCGCAACCTCGGCGGCGGGAAGTTCGAGGACGTCACCGGAAAGGCCGGCGACCTCGGGAAACTCACGGCCCACGCGGTCGGTGCGGCCTGGGGAGACTTCGACAACGACGGCAAGCCGGACCTCGTCGTCTGCTGCCTCCGAGGCGCGAACCGCTTCTACCGCAATGCCGGGAACGGCAGCTTCGAGGATCAGTCGGCGGCGATCGGGCTGTCGCAGAAGATCTTCAATTCCCAGGCAGCCGGGTGGGCGGACCTCAACAACGACGGTCGGCTGGACCTGATCCTCAACAACGAGGGGCAGGATTCGATCGTCCTCTTCGGGGCCCCGAAACCGGAAACGTCGGCAGCGAAGCGGACGCCCGTTGTGGTCCAGGTGCCGGCGGGGGCCGGAAAGGTGACCGTGACCTCGGCGGAAGGAAAACCGGTCGCAACCGCGGAATTGTTCGGCGGCGACGGACGGGGCGGGCAGGGGACGCTCGTCCCCCGGTTCGCCCTCGCCCCGGGGAACTACACCCTCGCCATCCGGGCGATCGATGGGAAGACCCAGGAAAAGAAATTGACCGTCGCGGAAAGCCCGATGTCGGTGAAGGTGGAGTGACATTACGGACCCGGGAGCGCAAGCGGACCGCCTCGTTTGCGCTCCGTTTCCGTCACTTCCGTTTCCGGCGGGAGGCGGCACCCAACACCCCGACTCCGATCAGGGCGGAGAGAATCGTGGCCGGTTCCGGGACCGTGTTGGGGCGGTCCGGTGGACCGGGCGGTTCCGGGGGACGGCGGGTTGTCGGGGGAGTCGGGATCGTCGGGGGCGGATCGATGATCGGCGGCGGGGGTGGCGGCGGATTGATGATCGGCGGCGGAGGCACGATCGAAACCGGCGGCGGTGGAGGTTGGATCGGAGGGAAGAACCCAAACGCGGGCTCCACGACGACCCCAACCACCCCAACCGTGATCGCTGCGAGGCCCCATTTCCGGAATCGCGACGCGGCGTGCATCTCCGCCATCCTCCGTCAGACCTGCGGATTCTCCCGATCTGTCGGATTCCATCGGTTCTCTCGCTCGCCCCGCTGAAGCAAATCTTCCCACTCCCCCGGATCCCGCGAATTGTCCGGATTGCGCGGAAAGGAGTGCACTCGCTCCGCGAGTGCTTGCCACGGTTCCCAAGGCCTTCCACTCTTCCCCGAAGCTCAAAACAGCGTCACTCGCGGAGCGAGTGAGCTACCTTGGTCGAGAAGCGGCAAACTCAGTTCCCACCGTCGTAGACCAGAAGCTCATCGGTGGCGGTGCGGGCGGCGAGCCAGCGGCCATCCTTGGAGAAGTGGAGGCCGACCACCTTCGTGTGGCCCGGCACGGGAAGGTGCAGCAACATTCGGCCGTCGTCGTCGTGGACCGTCAGCCGACCGTCGGGGCCGACCGCGACCCGGCGACTTCGGTCGGGGTTGATCGCCTCCGCGTCCGGATTTGGCGTGGGGAAGTCAAAACCCCGGCTCGAAACCTCGTGCTTCTGCAATGTGACCCGGGCCGGGGCGTGGGCTCGCAACGAGTTGCGGAGGTAGAACCACTCCCACCCGCGAAGATCCTGCGGTGCGGTCGGCGTCGGTTTACAAGCGGCGAGCCATGCTTCCGCATCCGCGTCGCGGCCATCCGTCACTGCCCGATCCGCAAGTGCGATCCGGGCTGCGTACAGATCGTCGATCGCCGTTGCGTAGGCGATCTGGGCACGGGTCGCTTCGCTCGCGGCGATGGCCAGTTGCTCCCGGGCGAGGAACCACCCCCACAGGCTGACCAGAAAGACAGCCGCCGCCAGGAATCCGACGATTCCCCAGGCGATCGACCGAGCCGGATGGCGGAACGCGTGGTCTAGCCAGCGAAGGACGAGGAACCGCGGCCGGGCCAGCACCGGTTTCCCGGCGAGGAACCGATCGAGATCGTCTCGCAACTCGGCCGCGGAGGCATAGCGGTTTCGCGGGTCCTTCTCCAGACACTTCAAGCTGATCGCACACAGTTCCGGGGGAAGTCCGGGCCGCAACCGCGTCGGGGGCACCGGCTCCGCTCGCGTGATCTGCTCCAGCGTGTGCTGCCGGGTCAATCCGGAGAATGGCGGCCGGCCGATCAGAACCTCGTACATTGTCACGCCGAGCGCCCACAGATCTGTCGCCGGGCCGATGAGGTCCGCCCGACCGGTGGCCTGTTCCGGAGACATGTATTCCGGGGTGCCGATCACCTCGCCCGTGGAGGTGAGCCGCTGGTCGGAATCGAGGAAACGGGCGAGCCCAAAGTCCGCAATCTTGGGGATCGACACGGTTGGCTGGGATGTCGCGCTGCTGCCGATGTCGATCCGGGAAGTCGAGGAATTGGCCGTGGAAAGCAGGACATTTCCGGGCTTCAAGTCGCGGTGAACGATCCCGAGACGGTGGGCGGCCTCCGTGGCGTCCGCGAGGGTTCGCAGCAGGCTTGCCGCGGCCGCGGGGGTCCACGGTCCGGAACGCAGTGACTGTCGCAGCGTTCCGCCGGAAATGTATTCCATCACGAGGTACGGCCGCCCGTCGGAATCGCCGGCCTGGAATAGCTGCACGACGTTGGGGTGCTGCAGCGCCGCGAGGGCCTTGGCTTCCGTCAGGAACCGGGTGAGCCGGTCGGAATCTGGGGCCGCTTCCGGGGGGAGCATCTTGACCGCGACCGTCCGCCCGAGTTGCACATCCCGGGCCCGGTACACGATCCCCATCCCACCGCGGGCAATCTCGGCCTCGATCGAGTAGCCTGCGAGATGCGGCCCCGGATCCCGACCCGGTCGGCCGGTGACGGTGTAGCGAACCGCCGCCTTCATCCGATCCAGAAACCACGGGTTGGGCTCGTCCCCCGCCCCGTTCCCGTCGCCATCGACCGCTCGCAATCGACTGAAATCGACGGGTCCATCGGTCAGATCGAGCTTCCGCCGGCACGACGGGCAGATCGCCAGGTGCTCCAGAATCTCGGTCGGAACTTCGTCCGGATTGGTCGCGATCCGCGTGATCGCTTCCTCGGAGGGGCAGTCGCTCACGGCGATTCCTCGTCGTCCGGGGAACCGAGCAGTTTCGCGATTTCCTGGCGAATCATGCGGGAAACCTTGGACTTCGCGACGAGAGCGGCACCGACGGTCATCCCGAGTCGGTCGGCGGCCTCTTTGCCGGACATCCCCTCGACGGCGAGGAACTGGAAGGCCTGCCAGGTGTGCGGCTGGACCCGCCGGCGGACGGCGACAGCGGCGAGTTCCATCAACTCGCGGTCGGCTTCTTCTTCCATCTTCCGCACGAAATCGTCGGCGGCGGGAGCGGTTTCGAGCAACCGCCAGACTCCGCTGTCCCCGGACCCCGTCCCCGGCCGCTTCCGCTGCTCCAGGAATCGAGCCCACGCCCGGTACGCCACCGTCCGCAGCCACGCCCGGAACCGGCCGTCGGGCTGGTAGCGAAAATCCCGCATCTGCTTCGCCAGTTGCAGCAGCACGCCCTGCGTCACATCCTCGGCGTCCGCTTCCTGCAAATTCCACCGCCGACACCAGCGATAGACCATCCGCCCATACCGCTCCACGAACGCATCCCACGCCTCGGAATCGGGCGGCTCGATCGCGACCCGGCGAAGCAGAGTCGTGCTGGTGCTTTCTTCTTCGGAATCGATCATGTGGGCGATCACGCGGATGGTTGGGGAAATTCTACTCCAACCACCCGCAACTTGTTGTGTCCCTAAATCTGCACCCGCTTGTTGTAGACCCACCATTCCAGCACGAGGACCAGAAGTCCAAGCAGGACGGGCCACTTCCACAGGTCGCGGGGTTGCTTGCGGGGTTCGCCGGCGGTCACGGTCTGGGCACCGATTGTCACCTCCGTCACGGGGGCGAGGTCGCTTTCCAGGGGGTCGAAGAGGTTGACGGCGAATCGGCGAAGCTGCTCGCCCCCGCCGGTGCCGGTGGGCCCGACGGGGTCGGTCCACTCGACGGCGTACACGCCGAGCTTGTCGGTGTTGGCGAGAGCGAAGTCGGCACGCGGACCGCGTTCGAGCTTCGTCGGGGAACCACCCGGAGGTGTCACGCTCAGGGTGCTGACGCCGCCGAGGCGGAGGAGCTTGACCCCGCCGGGCTTGATCGATTCCTCGGTGCCGGCATCGCGGACGTTCCCGAGGGAAAAGAGGACATTCCGAAGAAACAGCGGGAAGCTCACGCTCAACGGCCAGTCGGTGTTCCACTTCCCGTCGGGGGTCATGAGGGGGAACGTCAGAACGAGATCGGTGTAGGCCTGGCGGGGAATCGCGCCGAGGAGCACGAGGTTGCTGTCCCCCTCGAAGAGCCGGACGGTCCGCGGGGGCCAGTCGGGCATCTGGAATCCCTCGTCGGCCTTGACCTTGTCGAGTTGCCGAAGGTTGGCGAGAACGGGGTGTCGGGCCCAGCCGCGGACGAGGACGCCGGTAATCGGTTTGACTTTCCCCTCGTACGCCGGGGGTGGGTGGCCGATGAAAAACGTGTTGGAGGCGGGCATTGCCTCCTCGGTGGAGGGGCCGCACCGGTCGAAGATCACGAGGTCGTAGCGGCCTTCCTTCGCGGGCACCGCGTAGCTCTTGGGGTCCGCGCCGGCCGCGAGAACCTCAGCCCCGTAGTACGAGATGTCCGCGAGTTTCTTCGCCGATTTCGAGTCCAGGAAATCGCGAAGCCGCTGGTTCGGGGGGCCGATCACCTGCACCTTCGCCTTGCGGACGATTCCGAGGACGACCCACGCTTCGTCGTCGGCGGGGAAGGCGTCGGCGGCGTTCTCGATGACGAGCCGAAGCACGAGGTCGGCGTTGTCCGGCAGGTCGAGGAGGGTGAAGGTGAGGTCGGGTCGCTCGGATCGGGGCGGGATCTTGCCGCGATTGCTCCGGTCGGCGTCGGTTTCGCCGGGCCGCTTGTCCTCCTCGTAGCGTTTCGTCAGCCGGCCGTTCTCGAGCACTTCCAGCCGGATCTTCGGGTCCGCGATGGAAGCCCGGAAGTTCCGCACCGCCGCCCGGGCGACAACCTTTCCCGGATCCTCCGGGTCGCGCTCGGCATCGAACCGCGTGATCGCCAGGTTGTTCGACGCCCCCGCCTCATTGGGGACCGGCGGGACGTGGTAGGTCAGGTTCAGGTTCGTCAGGGCGAAGTCCGGGACTGGTGGGAATTTCCCATCGGAAAAGAGGTGCAGGTCGGCCTGCATTCCCTCGATCGCGACGTAGGTCCGCTCCTTGCCGGGTTCCGGGTTCGCGGGGGCGGCGACCTCGTTCTCCGTCGAGCGGTTCGGGTTCGCGAGGCTGGCGGCGAGCGTCAGCGCCTCGTCGAGGTGCGTCGGCCGTTGCGTCGGCGTGATCCCCCGCACCGCCTCGCGGAGCAGTGCCCGGTTCGTGGTGTAGCTCTGTCGGATCTGGGCGACGTCGTTGAACTCGATCACCATGCCGGAATCCGCATCCGTCGACGCATCGATTTCTTTCAATGCTTCCGCTTTCGCCCATTCCAGCCGGTTCGGGAACCCGGGCTTCGTGTCGATGGCGGACATGCTCGCCGACGTGTCGATGAGCAGGATGTAGTGCTTTCCCCCCATGATCGCCCCGTGTAACCGCGGGCCGAGCACGGCGTAGATCATCATCAGCGCCGCCAGAAGTTGGAGCAGCAGAAGCACGTTTCGCCGAATCCACTGCATCAGCCGGTTGACGTGCAAATCCTCGACGGACTTCTTCCAGAGGAACGTGCTCGGAACCGGAATCGGCTTCCGCTTGAGTCGGAGGAAGTAGAGCAGGATCAGGATGATCGGCACGAAAAAGAGGATGACGGCAGCCGGCAGGGCGATCGCCACGCGATGGCTGACCCCGAGTCGCCGTTCCAAGCTCGCGTTGATTTCCGGCCCGTACCCCAGCAGATCCGCGGAGAACACCCCCACCGCTGGCAGCGACAGCAGGATCAGGGCGACAATCGCGAGCGGAAAGAGCGTGCGCATCGGTCGGCCCGGATGCAGGTGGAACGGCCCGTGACTACCGTCAGGAATACAGGTCCGCGTTCCGCCTGGCGATGCCCATCACCAGCAACACAGGATTCGCCGACTCCCGGGGCGACCGTGGGAAATCCAATTCTTTCGAGCGGACGCCAGGGCGGAGGAGTATCCTGAGGTCGAACCCCTCCCCACACTCGGAGATTCCGATGCGATCCCACCGTCTCGGGTTGGCCCTTGTTCTCTTCCTCTCCGCAAGCCTGGCGACAGCCCAGGATCCGAAGCCGAAGCAACCGGCGAAAAAGGCCACCAACCCCGCGTACGAGCAGATCCAGGACGTCCCCGGGTTGCCGAGAGTTCTGATCCTCGGCGATTCCATCTCGATCGGTTACACCCTTCCGACCCGGGAATTGTTGAAGGATGTCGCCAACGTCCACCGCCCCGCCACCAACTGCGGACCCACCACCAACGGGATCCAGAACATCGATGCCTGGCTGGGGAAAGGAAAATGGGATGTGATTCACTTCAACTTCGGGCTGCACGATCTAAAGTCCATCGATGAGAACGGCAAGAACACGAGCCCGGAACAGGGGAAAGTCCAGGTTCCCATCGACGCGTACAAAAAGAACCTCGATGCGCTCGTGACGCGGATGTCCAAGACGGGGGCCAAGCTGATCTTCGCGACGACCACGCCGGTCCCGGAAGGCGAACCGCAACGCAAGGCGAACTCCGACGAGGAGTACAACAAGGCCGCCCTCGAGGTGATGGAGAAGCACAAGGTCGCCATCAACGATCTCGATGCTTTCGTCCGCGGCCGGAAGTTTGACGGTCAGCTACCCAAGAACGTCCACTTCACCCCGGCGGGCTCGAAAGCCCTCGCCGAACAGGTCGCAGGTGAAATCAAGAAAGCCCTCGGCAAGTAAGCCGGCAGCGCGAATGGCTCTGGTCCGCGGTTTGCATCCGGTGATCCACTGGTGTCTGGCCCCAGACGGTGGATCTCCCGATGGCCGAGTCGAATCACAATCTGCACGGCAGCGCTCCGGATCAGCATCCGGTGGCGCTGATTCTCGTTGATGTCATCAACCCGGTCGATTTCCCGGAAGCGGACCAGTTTTTGAAGAACGCACTGCCCGCGGCGGAGCGGTTGCGATCGCTCAGGCAGCGGGCAATGGAGCACGGGGTGCCGGTGATTTACGCCAACGACAATTTCGGCCGCTGGCGGTCGGACCTGTCGGCGGTCGTGGAGCGTTGCCTCGAACCGGGGTGCAAGGGGAAACCGCTTGCCGAGATGCTGGAACCGGGGCGGGACAACTACTTCGTGTTGAAGCCGAAACACTCGGGGTTTTTCTCGACCACCCTGGACACGCTGCTGCGATATCTCGGCACCCATACGCTCGTCGTCGGCGGATTCGCCACGGAAATCTGCGTCCTGTTCACGGCCAACGATGCGTACATGCGGGATCTGCAAATCGTCGTCCCGGCGGACGGGGTTGCATCGAACGTGGTGGAAGACCGCGACACCGCCCTGGACCTGATGCGCCGGATTCTCAAGGCAAGGACTCGCCCGCCCTGGGAATGCATGCAGCGGCGGCCGATCCGCAACCGGTGAAAGTGTTCCACCGGACCGTCAAGGTCGATGGCCTGGAGATCTTCTACCGCGAGGCCGGCCCCAAGGACGCTCCGGCGATCTTGATGCTGCACGGATTCCCGACCAGTTCGCAGATGTTCCGCAACCTGATCCCCGCACTCGGCGACAAATACCGAGTCATTGCCCCCGACTACCCCGGTTTCGGCCACAGTTCGATGCCGACACACGACAAGTTCGCGTACACCTTCGACAACCTGGCCAAGGTGATCGACGAGTTCACTGAGAAGGTCGAACTCAAAAGGTATGCCCTGTACGTGCAGGACTACGGTGCCCCAGTCGGCTACCGACTGGCAGCCGCGCACCCAGACCGGATCACGGCCATTGTGGTTCAGAACGGCAACGCCTACGACGAGGGAATCGACAACGATTTCTGGAAGCCGATCAAGGCGTACTGGAAGGAGCCGACCAGCAAGGAGAAGCGGGACGCGATCCGCAACCTGCTCACCTACGAAGCAACCAAGTGGCAGTACACCACCGGGGTCAAGAACCCGGAACTCGTCAGCCCGGACGGCGCTGCCCACGACCAGTTCCTGCTCGACCGCAAAGGGAACGATGAGATCCAACTCGACCTCTTCCTGAGCTACGGCAGCAACCCGCCGCTCTATCCGAAGTGGCAGGCGTATTTCCGCAAGCATCAGCCGCCGATGCTGATCGCCTGGGGCAAGAACGACAAGATCTTCCCGGCCGAGGGTGCGGAACCGTACAAGCGGGACCTGAAGAACCTGGAGTTCCACCTCCTCGACGCGGGACACTTCGCCCTCGAATCGAACGGCGACGAAATCGCCAAGCTGATGCGGGAGTTCCTCGCCAGGAACGTGGACAAGAAGTAACTCCGACCCCGCTCCGGGTAACATCGGCCCTCGGACAGGTTCCTGTCCGCGGGCCGATCCCGTTTGCGCCGAGATCACCCGAACAGTTTCGCGATCGGGGTCCCGCCGTCGGTGATGGGGACGGGGCGAGGGCCGCCGGAGAGATCCTTCGCAGGGTCGATGCCAAGGCTGGCGTAGACTGTTGCGTGGAAATCGGGGATGGAAACGGGATTCTCGACCGACTTCTTCGCCAGTTCGTCGGTGGTTCCGTAGGCGCCGCAGTGCCGGAGCCCACCGCCGGCGAGGACGAGGGAAAACGCGGTCGCCTGGTGGCCACGTCCGCCGCCGCCATCGAATTCCGGGGGGCGACCGAACTCGGTGCCGATCACGATCAGCGTCTTGTCCAGCCGCTTCCGCGATTCCAGATCCGCGATCAACCCGGAAAGAGCCGTGTCGAGTTCCTCGATGAGGAGGTGCTGTTTCTGCTGCCCCTCGTTGTGTGTGTCCCACCCGGTTCCGTTGAGGAAGTTGAGGTTGTGGGAAACTTCGACAAAGCGGACTCCGCTTTCGGTGAGTCGGCGGGCGAGCAGGCATCGCTGGCCGAACTCCCCGCCGTAGGATTCCCGCACCTTCGCGGACTCGGATTTGAGGTTGAAGACGGACATGAATTTCGGCCCGGCAAGCTTGAGCGACTCGGCGACGGCCTGGTCGTAGCCGGCGATCGGGGCGGAACTCGACGCGGATTTCCGCAGCCCGGCGAGAAGTCGTTCCCGATCGGACTGGCGATCGGAGGTCACGTCGGCGGGTCGGGTGAAGCCGGCGGGGCCCGCGTTGGTGTCGGTGAGGTAGACGTACCCCGCCTTGGGCCCGAGGAACCCGGGGCCGCGGGTGACGTTGGGGTACCCGATCAGGACATAGGCGGGGACACCGTCGGCGGCAGCCCCTTTCTCGTGGGCGACGACGGAACCGATCGACGGGTACTGGATCGTCCCGGTGGTCGGTCGGCCGGTGTGGACGCGAAGCGTGGCGGCCGCGTGCTCGTTGATCACGTCGTGGTGCACGGTGCGGACGGCGGTGACGCGGTCCATCACCTTCGCTGTTTTCCCGAGAAATTTGCAGACCTTCACGCCCCGGACGGCGGTGTCGATCGACTCGTACGCAGAGCCCGCTTTCCCGGCCTTGGCGTCGCCGACACGCTTCGGGTCGAACGTGTCGGTGTGGGCCATCCCGCCGCCGAGCCAGATGAAGATGCAGGAATCCGCGGTTCCTCGGGGCGTGGACGACGGGGAAGAAGCGGAGACCCGCGAGGTCAGGGCCGCGGCAGCGGAGGCGGCGAGGAATTGTCGGCGAGAGGCGAGCATGGGAGGGTTCCGGTTCGGAAAAGTAGGTCACTCGCTCCGCGAGTGACGCCAAGTTCAGGGGAAGGGGTGGAGGTTCGGGGGACTCCTGCCCGCACTCGCGGAGCGAGTGCCCTACTTTGTTCCCGGCACTCGCGGAGCGAGTGCCCTACTTACGGGGTAAACACGAATTCCGGGGCGTTGAGGAGGACCCAGACGGCGTCTTCCATCTTCTTCCGCCAGCGGTCGTCGAGCTTCGTCGTGGCGGGGTCACCTCGGCGGGCTGCCGTTTCGAGTTCCGTTTTGATCACGGTCGCTTCGGGCATCAGGTGGTTCGACCACGAGACATATCGCGGGGCTTTCCGCTCCGGCTTCTCCGGTGGCGGTGGGTTTTCGAGCCGGCGGGATTCGAAGCCATCGGCGAGGTGGGCGACCATCGCGGCTTTCTCCTCGGGTGTCGGTTTCCGCGTCAGGACCCGGAGGTAGAGCGTGTCGACGAGATCCTCGACGGTGCGGTCTTCCAGTGACAACCGGGTGACACCGTGGTCCTCGGAGAGGCGGGTCAGCCAGATCGCGACGGTGCCGTTGGCGAGGATCGCCGGTTGCAAAACGTTCGGGGCGGTTTCGCGGACGGTGGCGGCGTCCTGGCGGGTCGGCCGCCACCCGAACGCTTCGAGGACATCGACGACCGCCTGCACCCGCGGCAGGGCAAGGCTGGGGCGGTCCCGCTCGTTGGAGGTGGAGGCGAATTCCCAGGAACGCTTCGGGATTCCGAGGGTGATCGAGTTCTTGATGTCCCGGCCGCCGTCGATGTCGAGGCTGATCTCGCCGACGCCGAGGTCCTTACCGGCGGCGGAGAAGAGGGAGTCGACGATCTGCTCCGCGGTGAGTCGGCGGCGAGCCGGGGCGGCGTAGAGCGGGTCGGGTTCCTTCAAGTTCGCGTCGGCGGCCCGCTGGTAGGCGTGCGAGTTGAGGATCAGCCGTTCCACATGGCGGAGGTCGTACCCGGACCGGACCAGTTCGCGGGCCAGGAATCGCAGCAGTTCCGGGTGCGTTGGCGTGCCGCGTTCCCAGTCGTCGGCGGGTTCCACGATTCCGCGACCCATCAGACGCTTCCACACCCGGTTCACCGCCACCTGGGCGAACCGCTCGTTTTGCGGCACCGTCAGGAAGGCAGCGAGGCGGTCGCGGGACGTCGGCTTCGCCGGCAGGGCGGATGTCGGGATTTCCTTCGCGAATTCGGGGAAGGTCCACGTCGGTTTCACGATCGTGCCGGGCTTGAGCGTCACCGTGATCAGTTTCTGCTTCCCGGTGTGGAGCTTGTCCTGCGGGACGCTGCTGGTTTTGGGAACCTTGATCTCCTTCGCCCCGAGCATGGCGGCGAGGGAAAAGAGTTCCTTCTGCGTCGCCTTGTTGGCGGGGGCGTCGTGGCAGCGGGCGCACTTCATGTTCGCCCCGAGGAATGCGGAGGCGAGGATGACGCCCTTTTCCGCCATCGGGACGTCGTTTTCGCTG
Organism: uncultured Alcaligenaceae bacterium; assembly: GCA_964552815.1. Taxonomy (GTDB): domain Bacteria; phylum Planctomycetota; class Planctomycetia; order Gemmatales; family Gemmataceae; genus CAYUHJ01. The sequence goes on from CAZKIQ010000007.1 coordinate 84,474, forward strand.
GCCATCCCGAATCCGGCAGGCCCACCGTCGTGGAGGCTGCCGCCCATCCGCACGAGTTCCGTGACCATCACGTCGAGCGGCTTGGCGTCCAGGAAGGCTTCGTGGATCCACCACCGGAACGGGCCGGTGTTGTTGAGCGTCGGGTTGAGGATGTTCGGGTTCTCGGCGAGGACGTCCTGCCAGTAGCCGACCCAGTGGTCGGCCCGGCGGGGGTCGGCAAGGAGGCGGTCGATGAGCTTCGCCCGTTTCTCCGGGGAACGGTCAGCGAGGAACGCCTCGATTTCGGCGGTGGTCGGGATGACGCCGACGACGTCGAGCGTGACCCGGCGGAGGAAACTGAGGTCGTCGGTGAGCGCGGTGAGTTTCGCGTCGGCACCGGCGGTCCAGGAGCCTCCCTCGGCGATCCAGGTGCGGAGCGTGCGGATTTCCTGGGCGGTCAGGCGGTCCCCCTTGGGCGGCATGACCTCGCCGGCGTCGGTGGAGACGACCCGTTGCAGAAGCGGGCTGGCGTCGGGTTTGCCGGGGACGACGGTGTCGGATGGGGAATCGAGCCGGAGGTCCCCCTTCGCCTTCGCGCCCTGGTGGCAGGAGAAGCATTTCGTTTCGAGGATCCGGCGGACCTGGCTCGCGAACTCGACGGTGACCTTGCCCGGGGTGGCGGCGGTGCGGGCGGCGAGCTTCTGGTTCAGGAAGTGGTCGATCGCATTGTTCGCCGGGAAATCACGGGATGCCGGCGGGATCGGAACTTCCGGCGTCGAGCCCAGCCAGGATTTCGCGAGTTCCCGGCGTGTGCTCCAGAAACCCGCCTGGGTGCGGAAGGCGGCGGACCGGCGATCGGATTCGAGCTTCGCGACCCGGATTTCCTCGGCGGCGGCGTACGATTTCCACCCCGCGTCGGTGTACGGGACTCGCTCCCCGCTGGAGCCGGTGGGACCGGGGCCGAGCAACTCGAAGGATTGCGAGCCTTCCGGGGAGATGGCCACCACCGTTTCCCCGAGTTCCGGGCGAAGATTGGAGGACTTCCCGACCCGGCCGCCGACGATGGTTTCGAGGACGACGAGGTGTTTCCCCCCGGTGGTGCGGAAGTGCTTCCAGGTCTCGCGGTTGCCGGGTGGGGCGAAGCGGAAGTCGGGGCCGAGGTCGAGGTAGTCCGTCGGGATCGCGTGGTGGCCGCTCGCCAGATTCGGGGGAAACGGTGTCCCGAGAATCGGCTTGCCGTCGATCAGGAGTCGGCACGCCCCGCGGCCCCGCAGCAGCAGGCGGTGGTTTCCGGGGGGAAGCTCGACGACCGCCGACGACCGCACCAGAAACGGGCTCGGCCGGTCGGCCCGGATGCCGGTGTCGATGTACTTGTGCGGAATCTTCGAGAGCCCGAACTTCTCGATGGTGTACGTCTCGGCCGGGGTTGGGGGGAGCACCGGCCACTTCTCGCCGCCGCGGATCCCTTCCTCGCACACTTCGACGAGAATCTTCCCGGTTGGAACCTTCGCAGGGTCGACTCGCGGTAGCGACGTTCCCCCGGAGACCAGCAGGCAGGCGGCGAACCCGTGAGCGAGGAAGAGCGGCGTCATTGGCAGGGACCGCGGGAGGAGCGGGTGGCGGGATGTTTGAAGATTACCCTCCCGCCCGGCTCGCCGCACCTCACTGCTCGGGGGAACTTGGACTACCACTTTCGTGGGGGTCCAATCTCTCCCGATCCGTTTCTCGTCGACAATATGGCCCTCCCACTCCTGGAGATTCGAGATGGTCGCGATTCCGCTGCTGACAGCAACCCTGGCACTCGCCGCCCCCGTGCAACCCGCGAAACCGGAGGTCGAGAAGCCGACGCTGATCGTGTCGGTGGCGACGCCGAAAGTCCACGGGGTGCAGGAAATCAAGTTCGACGCCGCCGATTCGACGCTGTCGGTGGTGGTCACCAATGTCTCGGATCAACCAGTGCGGTTGTGGCGGGACTGGTGCTCGTGGGGTTACTACAATCTGACGCTGGAATTTGCGGACGAGAACGCCGCGGGGGGCGAGAAGACGTGGGTGCTTGCGAAAAAAGAACGCGGCTGGAGCAAAAACTACCCCGACGCGGCCGAGATCGCCCCGGGCGGGTCGATGATCTTCACCGTCCCCCTCACCGCGACCACCTGGAAAGGCTCGGACTTCCTCCAAAAGTACGTCGGGAAGAAGCTCAAGATGCGTGTGAACTACGCCATCCCCGCCGACGCGGACACCAAGAAGCTCGGCGTGTGGACCGGCCGGGTCCAGAGCAAGTACCAGGAATACACCATCCGCTGATCGTCGGCTTCCGATGACTTCCCCGCCCGGAACCGGTAGGTTGAGAGCGTCACCCTCAGGCCTTCCGCGGAGATTTCGATGGGGTTCCGGTGCGGCATTGTCGGGCTGCCCAACGTTGGCAAGTCCACCCTCTTCAACGCCCTGCTCTCGAAGATGCAGGCCGAGGCGGCGAACTATCCCTTCTGCACGATCGACCCCAATGTCGGCCGGGTCGCCGTACCCGATGCCCGGCTCGAAAAACTCGCGGAGATCGCGAAATCCGCGAAAATCATCCCCACCCAGCTGGACATCGTCGACATCGCCGGCCTTGTCCGCGGGGCCAGCAAGGGGCAGGGAAAAGGAAACGAGTTCCTTTCGCACATTCGCGAAGTCGACGCCATCCTCTACGTCCTCCGCTGCTTCGAGGACCCGAACATCGTCCACGTCGAGGGGAAGGTCGACCCCATCCGCGATGCGGACGTGATCGAGACGGAACTCGTGATCGCGGACCTGGAAAGCCTGGAAAAGCGGCTCCCGTCTGCCCAGAAGAAAGCCAAGGGGGGCGACAAGGACGCCGCGGAGCAGGCGGCGATGATGGAACGCGTCCTGGTCGTGCTCAACGCCAACAAGCCCGCCCGAGATGTCGAACTTCGCGATCCGTCGGAACGGAAAGTTCTACAGACCCTGCAACTCCTCACGGCGAAGCCGGCACTCTACGTCTGCAACGTCGACGAGGGGAGCGCGGCGACCGGAAACGCGTTGTCGCAGAAGGTCGCGGAAATGGCGGCGGCCCGGGGGGCGGAGACGGTCGTCGTCTCCGCCCGCATCGAGGCTGAAATCGCGATGCTGCAGACGCCCGAGGAAAAGAAGGAATTCCTGGAATCGCTCGGGCTGACGGAGACGGGCCTGTCGCGGGTGATCGGGGCCGGCTACAAACTCCTCGGGCTGGTGACGTACCTGACGGCGGGGCCAAAGGAAGCCCGGGCGTGGACGATCCCGGCCGGCACCCTCGCCCCGCAGGCCGCCGCCGTCATCCACACCGATTTCGAGAAGGGCTTCATCCGCGCGGAAACCATCAGTTTCGACGACTACGTCGCGTTCGGCGGCGAGGCGGGGGCCAAGAAAGCGGGCAAACTTCGCGTCGAGGGGAAGGATTACGTCGTCCAGGACGGCGACGTCATGAACTTCCGCGTCGGCGTGTGAGTCGGATCACTTCGGGGCGGGGGCGTCCAGTTCCCGCAGCACCTCCGCGGCGGGCCGGCCGTTGATCGACTGCAACGTCCGGCACTTCCGCAACATCGCCGCGTGCGGGCGAAGATCCCCCTCCAGCCGAATCACCCGGATCGGCACGTCGACCAGCGGACTCAGGTCCGGAACACCCTGCACCGCGACGAACTCGGTCAACGGCATGTTCCGAAGCGGCGTCAGGTCCGTCACGCTGGTCCCGCTCAGTACAAAACTGCGAAGTGCGACTCCCGAGAGTGGGCTCAGATCCCGGATTCCCACACCGCCCAGGTGTAGCCTCGTGAGATTCGGGAGATCCTTGGCCACCGACAGATCCGGGGAGTATTGCGGCGTGGAGGCCGTGATGCTCAGCGACTTCAACGTCTTGCAACTGCGGATCGGTTCCCACGACCGCATCGGGTACGCTCCGCCCACCGCCAGCGTTTTCAACGGCAGGTCTTGAATCGCCGACAGGTCCTGCACCGGGGAATTGGAAATTTTGAGGAGGGAAATCGGGAGGTCCTTCAATGGGTCGAGGTGACGGATCCGCGTTCCGCTGGCATCCACGGTTGTCAACTTTGGCTGCGCGACGGGTCGAAGATCGCGGACTTTGGTCGCCGAAACGTCGACATTCATGAGCGGTGCCCCGGAAAGGGGTGAGAGATCCTCGATCGAGGGGTTGTGGGTCAGTTCCACATTCCGGAGCGGCAATCCGGCGAGGGGTGCAAGGTTCCGCAAGCTGCCGGCACGAGGCTGTTCCGGGGACCGGTCGCCCGCCGCACTCAACAGGCCGAGATTCCGCAGTCCCGCGATCGGGGCGATGTCCGTCACGTCCGGTGTCAGCAAGGTCAGGCTCTCGATCTGCCCTTGCGCGTTGGCCGTCAGTTGCGGCGGCGAGTTGACCGCATTCGGGTTCCGTTTCCGGAGCAGCGTCGAGAATTCGCGGATCTGCTCGTCCGGGGAAAGCCCGGCGAACTGGTCGGCGATCTGCAGGTAGTCGCGGTTCGGGGTGCCGGTGTATCCGGTCAACCGGGCCGGTGAAAGGACCGCGGCTGCCGCTTCCGCCGCCGGTGTGACAGTCGGCCGGATCGTCCCGACCACCACGAGATCCGGGCCGTTGCCCCCCAGGCCGTAGACTTCCCCGGGCTCGGCACCCCAGAGGAAAACTCGGAGCGTGAGCGGCCCGGTGATGGATCGCAGAGCCGGGGTGTCGTTCGCGATCAGCATCGGAGCGGAACCGGCCGGGTTCGTCCCCAGCGGACCGACACCCACGAAAATCAGCGGGATCGGGAACTTCGGATCCCCGATCGCCGACATCCCGATGCCACGCGGATCCCCGGCCTTGCCCGTGAACCGCTCGAAGTACGCGTTGCATTCCAGCGAATCGATTTCCAACGTGGTTCCCGGTTCCGGGGTGATCGTGAACTCGAAATATTGTTCCGAGGTAATCGCCTCGGCGAAGGTCCGGGCAATCTTGCCGGCCTCTTTGGGAACACCCAGGAACGAGCCATACCGCGAGTCGTGTGAGGTCGTGAGGCCGGGGCCGCGGGTCAGGGCCGTGGCGCGGAATTTCGGGGAGGTGACGACCGGCGTCGCGGACAGGTCGTCGGACTTTCCTTCCGTGAATTCCCAGCGAACGAGTTCCGAGGTGACCCAGTACGGCACCTGTTCCGGAACGGGCACCGTTCGCTGAGTCGGGGGGGTGCCACCACGGTTTCGGGGGGAAGCCTGAGGTTCCGTGGGTTCCGGGCGGGTCGCCGGCCGACCCCACGGGTCGAGGATCGCCAGCAGCAGGCCAACTCCGACCAGGAACACGATCACCCCGACGAGGGTGACACGCCAGGGGAAATGGTGGGCCTGGCGGCGATGGCGGACGTACTCCGAGGTCGGCTCGGGTTCCGGAATCGGGGCCACCTCTTTCCGGATCGGAACTGTCTCCCGCTCCGAGACGCTCGGCGTGGGCGGACCGCCGATGTCGGTGATTCCGGACGGTGGGTCGGTGTTGATGCCAACCACGGGCGGGGAAATGGCGATCCGCCCGGATGCGGTGGGCATTCCGGACCAGGGCCGCAGGGCGTCCGCCACCTCGCCGGGGGTCTGGTATCGTTCTTGCGGCCGCTTCGCCATCATCTTCCGCACGATCTCGCACAGCCCAGGCGGAACGTCGGCGGGAAGTGGGGCGGGCTCCCGGACTTGCTGGGCGAGGAATTTCTCCGCGAGATTCTTGGCCGGGAACGGCGGTGAGCCCGAGAGCATGAAGTAGAGCGTGGCCCCGAGAGAGTAGACATCGGCGCGGGTGTCGACGCTGTGGCTATCGAGGGCCTGCTCGGGGGCGAGGTAGTCGGCGGTGCCGAGAATTTGGGCCCCGCCATCCCCGCCGCGGGTGATGGTCTTGAGTTCTTCTTCCGTGAAAAGGGCCAGACCAAGGTCGAGGATTTTGACGCATCCGGTGCGGTCGACGAGCAGATTCGCGGGTTTGATGTCGCGGTGGACGAGGCCGGCTTCCCGGGCGTGCTCGAGCCCCAGGGCGGACTGGTAGGCGATCGCCGCCGCCTCCGCGGGCTTGAGGCGGCCCGAGCGCAATGTCCGGACATGCACCGTTTCCCCCGGCACATACTCCATCACCAGAAACGGGTGCGAACCGTCCTGGTCCATTTCCAGGGCCCGGACCACGTTGGGGTGGTTGAGGGAGGCGACGGCCCGGGCTTCCCGGCGGAAGCGTTCCCGGCTGCGATCGTCTTCCCGGTGCTCCGAGTTGAGGATCTTGATCGCGACGAGGTGCCCCATCACGGCGTGCTGGCAGAGGAAGACGCGTCCCATCCCGCCGCCGCCGAGCCGGTCGCGAACGTGGTACCGGCCGCCAATCGTGAGCTTGCTTCGCCCGGCGAGGAACTGCTCCGCCTGGAACTTGGTCAGCACCTTCTCCTGCACCATGCGGGCGGCCAGGTCCGCGGGGGAAGCGAACTCCTCGGCTCGGGAACGGTACTTCGCCACGGTGCCGGAAGGGACGAGTCCGGACCGCTCGATGCGGTCGAAGAACTCGGCGATTCGCGAAAGAATTGCGCTCATCCGAATCTCCGGTGCGGTCACCCGGGGGGCGAAATCAGGGGACTGCCAGGGGTCGGCTGATTCTTAGTCAGCCGGCAAACGGAAGTAACGCAGATCGAAACGCTTTTGCATCCGGGAATCGGGCGCCCGGTTCCCGGGCCAGGGCTCGGTGGATGGCGGTGGCGAGCCCTTCCGGAAGGTCCGGACGTCGCGAGCGGATCGGGACGGGATCCTGGAAGAGCAGGAGTTTCAACTGCGCCGCCACGCCGCCATCGCAGTCGTAGGTATACGCACCGGTCAGCAGATGGTAGAGCGTAGCGGCCGCGGAATACTGGTCGGCGGCCGGCTTCACGGTGCGAAAATTGAGCATCTGCTCCGGAGGCATGTACCGCGCCGTCCCCCCGATGTCCCCTTCCATCGTCAACCCGCTCGCCCGCGATTCCTGGTACGTCCGGGCGAGCCCGAAGTCCGCCAGCTTGAGAATTTCCCGCCCCGGCCCCGCCGGCGAAAGAAGCAGGTTTGCAGGCTTCAAATCGCGGTGAACATACCCCCGCTTGTGCGCGTAGTGCAGCGCGTCCAGAAGCTGACACATCAGCGAAACCGCCCGGGGAACTGCAAACTTCCCCTCCTTCCCCAGGGCCTTTCCCGCGTCCGACCCCGGCACGAGCTCCATAGCGAACCAGAAGAGCTCGGGGTTCCCGCCCAGATCGTGGAATTGGACGATATTCGGGTGCAGAAACGTCTTGAGGATGTTCGCCTCGCGGACAAAGCGGTGGAGCTCCTTGTCCGAGACGGAGACCTTGGGGTAGACCACTTTCACCGCGACCTGCCGACCGTCGGATTCGCGGCGAGCCTCGAAGACGGCTCCCATCCCGCCTTCCCCGAGCTTGGCACCGATCACGTACCCGGGAACCACCGGCACACCCGCCGGTCGGCCGATCGGACCGGGCGCATTCAACTCGTTCAGGAAGGAAAGAACCTCACGATCTGACGGTTTCCGCGAATCGACGGGAGGGAATTGCACTGCACCAGGGGCAATCGACGGGGGAGCCACCACCAGCGGCACGATCGTCCGGTTCGCCTCGTCGTACGCCGGCGTCGGCGAGGGGGCAGGGGTCGGTTCCGAGGGAGGATCGGCCTTCAACGACACCATCAGGGTCGTGGTCCCGGCCTGGATGATGTCCCCATCCTTGAGGTCGGCGACCCGGCACTTTTTGCCGTTCACAAAGGTCCCGTTGTTGCTGTTCATGTCGATCAGCCGGCACAACGGCGGGTTCAACTCGATCAGGAAGTGAGCCCGGGAGAAGTACAGATCCGTTTCCGGAAGGCGAAAATGCGCCTCCACCGCCCGCCCGACAAGGAAGGTCTCGTGGGCGTCGAATGTGAATCGGGCACCGTGGTTTGGCCCCGAAGTCGCCGTCAGGGTGATGCTCACGGCACAGTCCACCGGTCGAGCGAGTGCAAAAGCCGGACGATTCGCGTTGGTTAGACGGTATTGAAGCCAAAGTGGTTGCGACCCGGAAGGTTCTCGGGCCGAGTTCACGGAAGCTTCACATTTCCCCGGATTTCGCGTGGACTAACGCAATCGGTTAGGTTAGGCTATACTCAGACGGAAGCGCAACCGCGGAGTCGGAAGCATGCGAAAGTTTTGGCTGCTCTTCACCCTTCTCGGCTTTGCCCCAGCCCTGGGGTGCAACTCGACCGACACGGCCGGGTCCCAGTCGCTGCGGGTCGTCGCCACCACCGGTATGATCGCTGACGCCGTCCAGCGGGTCGGGGGCACCCACGTCGCCGTCGACTGCCTGATGGGCCCCGGAATCGACCCCCACCGCTACACCCCGACTTCCAGCGACCTCGCGGTCCTTTCCCGGGCCGATCTGGTCTTCTTCAACGGATTGCACCTCGAAGGCAAAATGACCGACGTTCTGGAGGGAGGCGGCGGCACGCGGGCAGTCGCGGTATCCCGGAATCTCGATCCTTCGAAAGACCTTCGACACGGCGAAGGATCAGACGGTGCCCACGATCCGCACGTTTGGTTCGACGTCCGCTTGTGGATGAAGTGCGTCGAGACGATCCGGGATGCACTCGTCCAGGCGGATCCGCCCCATGCGGAAGAATATCGGGCGAATGCGGCGGCGTATCTCGCGGAATTGCAGGCTCTCGATGCCGAGGTGCGGGCGAAGGCGGCCACGATCCCCGCCGATCGCCGGGTGCTGGTCACGTCCCACGACGCCTTCGGGTACTTCGCGGCGGCGTACGGTTTCGAGGTGCACGGATTGCAAGGCGTCAGTACCGCGGCCGAGGTGACGACCCGCGACGTCCAGAATCTGGCCCAGTTTCTCGGCACCCGCCGGATCCCGGCCGTCTTCGGGGAAACCTCCGTGCCTCCCAAGGGGCTGCAAAAAGTGCTGGATGCCGTCAAGGAGCGATACTCCTTCGACGTCCAGCTCGTCGGCGGCGACTCTGCCCTCTACTCCGACGCCCTCGGCCCCCCCGGCTCCCCCGGCGAAACCTACATCGGCATGGTCCGGCACAACATCTCCGTCATCACGGATTCGTTGAAGAAGTGAGTTCCGGACTGTGCAATAGCCCGTCGATCACCCAGCAGCCTCGAATGTGGGGCGATGTTCCGCGGAGGTGGTCGAGAATCTCCGGAACCTCGCAACCCGACTCCTCAAGGGCATCCGCGAGGATCGGCAAGTTTCCAAAATCCGCGGATTCATCAGCAAACTTCGCCAACGCGAGGGCCGTCTCGGTTCGCCACCGCCGCTCGAAGGCGATCGGCCGAAACGGATTCGGCCCGACGAGTTCGAGAGCGAGCCAGCGTTCCCAGATTTCGCGGGCTTGGCGAAGCGCTTTCTGTTCCCCCGGAGGAAGCTTTCTCTGCGAAGAGTGGGCAAAATCCGCGATGGCGTGCAGGGCTTCGGCGTGACAAATGATATTTCGGGCGTGCTGCATCACCGATCGGAAGATCGGCTTGGAATCACACTCTTCATCAGGTGCCAACCGAGGATGCAAGGTTCGATATCGAGCGAGTTCGCCAGGGACTTGCAGGTCGTGAAACGGATCCCGATCTGGTGCGAGGAGTCGCACAAGCAAGTTCTTGCAGACCCCGCATGTTTGCCTTCGCAGCAGCGGGGCGAAAAACTGAGACTCCCACTCGTCTCGATACCGACCAGACTTACACCCGCGAATTTCGTCCGGCAACAGGTCGATTCCCCACGCGGCGGGCCGAGCCAACCACTCCGCCTCGTCGGTGATGAGCCGACTTTCCCCGTCCACGATCTCATACCGGGGCGGGGGCTTCTCCGGATTCATGGTCACCCCCGCAGAATCTGATCCACCACCCAGCAGCCGCGGGCGTGGTGGGGGTCTTGTCGGCAGTGCGAGAGAATCACCTCGTCGACGCAGCCGGCGTCTTGCAGGGCGTCCGCGAGGATCGGAAGGTTCCCGAACTCAAGGGATTCCTCCAGTGCGGCGGCGACGCCGAGGACCGCGTCCGTTCGCCAGGCCGGGTCGAATTCGACGGTTCGGGTCGGGTCGCCGAAGACGCAGCGGAGCAGGTCCGCCTGGGCTGACAGTTCCTCGGCCGTGTCCGCACCAGCGAGCGAATTTGCGGCCGTCGTGAAGCGGAAGCACTCGATGGCGGTCCAGGAATCACCGGCGGTTGCGACGGTGATCGCTTCCCGCACGAAGTCCCGCCGGGCCACCGCCCACCCCGGGGCCCAGTGCGCGACCGCCAGGTTGTACTGCGTCAGCGGGTCATGGTCGAGCATGGAGAGCCCGCCGGCACGCAAGTCGCGGTTGATGCGAACCAGTTCCTCGACGCGGGCTTTCCCCGAGGTGTAATCGCCGATCAGGTCGATTGCCTTGAGGGTTTCGGGATCCTTGACCAGGTGCCGGACGCGGTTGCAGCAGGCCAGGGCGAAGAGGCGGGCTTTCCGGCGGTTCGCGTGGGAATCCGAGCGGGCCTTGTCCGGGTCGCGGCGCCAGCTCTTGAGGCCTTCGACCATCGGCCGGGGGTCGATGCTGGTTCCCCATTCCGGGGGCGGGCCGGTCAGCGACAGGTTCGGGAGGGTGAAGTTCATTTCGGGCCTCCCAGATGCTTGCGGAAGAATCGCACGTTGCGGAGCCAGAGCTTTTCCATCACCTCCGGGTCCGCGGAGTACATGTGCGTGACGCCGGGGAGGGGGAGGGTTTCGAAATCCTTGCCGGCCCGGAAAAGTGCGTCCGCCAGTTTGAGCGAATGCCGGTAGTAGACGTTGTCGTCCGCGGTGCCGTGGACCAGCAGCAGCGGCCGGGAGAGGTTCTTCGCCAGGGGAATCAGCGAAGCCTCATCGTACGCGGGTTTCGAGTCCGGCAACAGACCCAAGTAGCGTTCCGTGTAATGGGTGTCATAGTCCATCCAGTCTGTGACCGGTGCCCCGGCGACGGCAGCCTTGAACACGTCCGGCCGACGGAGCACCGCGTTCGCCGCGTTGTACCCGCCGAACGACCACCCCACGATCCCAACGCGATCGAGATCCATCTCCGGGAATTTCTTCCCCAGCGCGGCGAGGGCCTTCGCCTGATCCTCGATCGGCACGGTGCCGAAGTTTTGGTAGATGGCCCGTTCCCAGTCTCGTCCGCGACCCGGGGTGCCTCGGTTGTCGATGGCGACGACGATAAACCCCTGGTCCGCGAGCCACTGCGGCACGAGCCAGTTACGCATCGCCTGCACGACATGGATGTGATGCGGGCCGCCGTAGATGTCCACGATGACGGGGTATTTTTTCTTCGGGTCGAAGTCACGCGGGCGAACGATGGCGGTGTAGAAGTCGTCAGCGAGCGTGATCGTTACGTTTGGTTTGAACGGTGGTGTTATGGCAACAGACGGCAATTCCGTCTCGCGATCAACTTCTGTTATCGGCATCGCATCAATTCCTGTCGATGTGACCACCGTGAGCTTTTCGGCTCCCACGAATGATGCGAGTCCATGACCGTGCCATGCGTAGTACAGATTCTTGAAATCCTTCGATTTGAATGGCAAGTCCTTGGGCAGCAATCCACAGTAAACCTCGGTTCCAGTCGAGCGTGTTGTAAAAGCCACGAATCCTGTGTCTGGATTGAATGCCTGAATTGCGAATACAGGGAATGATTCGTTCGCCGCAAGAATCATTTTGATCTGCTCGTTCCGAATCGCAAAATCAGCGGAAGCGAGAAGTACCTCACCTCCTTTCGTCCACCGGATATCCGTTTGCGCCAAATCAATCCAATCATGCTTTTTCCACGAACGCATCGAAAACAGCCGCTTAGTTGACCCGTCTGCCGGTTCAACTGAAAACACGTCCGCTTCTTGTTGCTTGCGGTCCTGCAACACGACGGTCAGCGGCCCGTACTTCTGCCACACGACACGGGCGAGATATTCAAACTTTGCCCATCCCGGTTCGGGTTTCGGCCACGCCATCCACACCGTCTCCCCGCCCGACAGCTTGCGAATGCCCAGCCGCACGCTGACGTTCTTCTTCCCTGGCCGGGGGTAGTATTGCTTCTGCGGGGCGACGTCGGGCTTCAGCGGGTCGGCGATGTACCAGACTTCCACCCCCGCGTGGTCGGCCTCCTCGAACGCGATGCTCTTCGAGTCCGGCGACCACCAGTAGCCGGTCGACCGGTCCATTTCTTCCTGTGCGACGAACTCCGCGAGGCCGTGGGTTTTCTCCTCGGTGCCGCCGGTTGTGACGGCGAGTTCCTTGTCGGTGGTCAGGTCGTAGACGTAGACGTCGAAATCGCGGACGTAGCTGACGTACTTCCCGTCCGGCGACCACTTCGCATCGACGATGGTTCCCTTCCCGACGCCGAGTTCTTTCGCCTTGCCGGTGCCACGGTCGAAGATGTACGGCTTGCCAGAGAGCATTAGCAGGACACGTTTCCCCTCGGAATCGAGGTGGTAATCGGCGAAGCCGCCAACGCTGAGGCGTTGCCGCTCCCGGCGGGCCTTCTCCTCCGGCGAAAGGTTTTCTTCCGCCCCCTTCAGCAGCGTTTCGGGGGAAAGAAGCTCCTTCGTTTCCTTCGTCTTCACGTCAAACTCGAACAGTTTGTTCTTCGCCTTGGTCGGTTCCGACCGCAGGAACATCACGGTTTTGCCGTCCGGCGTGACCTTCGGCTTGCTGGGTCGGCCGAGCATGAATCCGCGTGTCTGGGCATACTGGCGAAGGAACGCCGTGTCGATCGGCGGCTCGGCAGCGAGGGCGGGTGCGGCGACCGCCAGCAAGGCGAGGAGCGAGAGGGAGTGGTGCATGGGGGTGAGTTTACCAAACGGGGAAGAAAATCGCGAGATCGAGTTGACGGGCGTACATTCGGAGCGGATATGCACATCAGTTCACTTCCGCGAAACCGAGGTCACCCATGTTGCTCGCAGTCACGCTTGCCCTTGTTTTGCCCGCTTCCGGAGGGAGTTCCAAGTCGGCCCCAGCCATCTCGCTGCCAGCGGAGGTCAAGGCGGCACCGGGGCGGCTTGTGAAACTGGTTGCGGAGTCGGCCGGCACGCACATCCGCTGGGCTCTCGCATCGGAGGACGCCGATCTGATTCCGTTCCCGGACGGGAAGACGGCCCTGTTCTGCTCCGCGAAATCCGGGCGATTTCTGGTCCTCGCGTGGACGGCGATCGACGGGGAACCCACGGAAGCCGCCCGTTGCTGGGTGATCGTGGGTGACCGCAAACCGGAGCCGGACCCGGATCCGAAGCCACCTCCACCTCCGCCACCGTCCGACCCGCTGGTCGCCGATTTCCGCCGAATGTTGGCCGAGGATCCGACGCCGGGGAAGGCGGCCCATCTCGTGCAACTGGCGGCGGTTTACCGGGAAGCGGTGACGTTCGCGGACAAGGCGGAGGTGGCGACGGTGGGGGATCTCGCCAGTCGCATCCGGTCGGCGGCGTCAAGTCTTCTTCCGACGGATGCGCTGGTACCGATCCGTCGGCGGATCGCGGAGGAAATCGCGAAGCAGTTGCCGATCGACGGTGACCGACCGCTCGATTCGGCGACCCGGAAACTGGCGGGCACCGTGTTTTTGCGGATCGCCACCGCCCTGGATTCCGCCGGGAAGTGACCTCTGCCCGCTCCCCACTGCTCACTGCCCACTTTCCCAAGAAGAGGAGGTTCCCATGTCGAGAATCAACCCTGCGTGGGTGCGCTGGTTCGTGCTGGCTGCGATTGCGGCGGCGGCTGCGTAGGTCGCTGCCACCACTTCCCGCGCTGATGGATCATCGACCCATCCGAAAGTGATGATCGGTTCGTCCGGTGGCGGCGGAATCGGCGGAGCTTGCAAACCCAGGTACCCGGAGTTCGCCACAACGCCGGCGGGCAAGGCGGTTCTCGGGCCGGAAAACGCGTTCCTGTGGAAGGCGGTCGAGAAGTGCTGGGAGTCGTATCCGGGGAAGGATTCCCGGGCCTACCCCAACGAGGATCAGCGCGACGTCGGGTGCTGCGTCGGGATGGCCCAGAAGCATGTGCTCGATGCCCTGGCAGCGGTGGAGATCGTGGCGGGGAACCAGTCGTCGGAGGAGTGGAAGCCGACGGCGGTGGAGTATGTGTACGCCGCCGGCCGGGTGGACATTGGCAAGGGGGAGGTTCGCGGCGACGGCAGCATCGGTTCCTGGTCCGCGGCGGCGGTGGAAAAGGTCGGAACCTGCCCGATGGCTCGAATCACGGCCGACGCGGATCTCACGAAGTTCGACCCGTACCGGGCTCGAACCTGGGGAAAGTCGGGGATTCCCCGGCCGGTCAAGGAGCAGTTCGCCGGGAAACACACCTGCACGGCGGCCCGGGTGCGGTCGTGGGCGGAGGCCCAGAAGGCGATCCTGCAGGGGTATCCGGTGATGCTCTGCAGCGAGCAGGCGTTTGTGCGGACCCGGGACGCGGAGGGATTCGCAGCCGCCAATCCGCGAGATCGCTGGCCGCACGCGATGGCCCTGATCGGGGTGCGGACTGGCGATCGGCCGGGCGGGTACATCCTCAACTCGTGGGGGGACCGCTACCACACCGGCCCCCGCGGGCTAGGCGATCCCCCGACCGCCGGGTTCTGGGCGGAGAGCAGCGTCATCGACCGGATGTGCCAGAGCGGCGATTGCTGGGCCTTCTCGCAGTTCGCGGGATTCCCGGCCCGGAAACTCGACTGGTACGCGACCACCAGGCCGGTTCGCGACCGATCCCTCACCCTCAACTTGCGGAGGATTCCATGACGACGATTTTCCTGGCGACGATTCTGTCGGCGGTTCCGGTCGATTCGTCGAAGCGGGTCGACGAGCCGACGCTCCGGGCACGGGCCGCCCTGGCACTGGCGTTCGCGGATCCGAGACCCACGTACTCCGGGCAACTCGAGAAGGCAGTGCGGGAACGGAAGCCGCTGCTGGTCTGGGTCGGCCAGCCAGCCCGGCACATCGGAGAGTGCGTGTGCTTCGAGTGCGAGGTCTTTCCGGGGGCCGGGAAGGAAGCGGTCGTGATCGGGATTCCGGCGGGGGACCGGGTGCGTCGGGTTGACCTGCCGGGGATTCCCACGGAGGCAGAGGTGCGGGAGGCGATCCGCCGGGCCCGGCAGTGACGGGAACGCTGGAAATGACGGAGCCCGCGGGAGGGGTCGCCTTCCCGCGGGCTCCGGCGTTTTCGCGTCGGGCTCAGTTGCGATCGTTGATCGACCGCATCGCGTCGCCGGCGGCGCGGCTGAGCTTGGTTTGCGGGTTGTTGTTCTTCGCGTTCTTCGGATCCTTCTTGGCTCGTTCCACTTCTTCCTGCTGGAGTTTCCGCAGGTCGCCGACCGCCTCGCGGGCACCGTCTCGCATCGATGCGAGACCCTGGATGGCCCCGTACTTGGCGGCCTCGGAACCATCTTCCTTCAGAATCTTCACCAGTGCGGAAACGACGGCCTTCTTGTCACCAGCAGCCCGGGCCGCCTGGCCGTAGGCGTGGGCGGCGGCACCGCGAACGTTGGCATCCCCATCCTTCAACGCCGCCGCGATGTCCGGAATGGAGTTGACCACCAGTTCCTTGTCGATCATCGCCGCGTCGCCAAGCTCCTTCAGAGCCGTGACCTTGATCTTCGGATCCTTCGTGGTCTTGAGGAGTTGAGCGTACCGCTTCGCTTCTTCCGCCTTGCTGGCGGCGGCGATCTCCTTCCAGGCGGTCATCGCGAAGAGCCCCAGCGATAGGGCGGCGAGACAGGGCAGCTTCATCCAGCGGGTCCAGGCCATGGGAGTCTCCGGGCGGAGGGGTGCGGGGGGGCGTCCCCAGGGAACGGATCGTATTTTACCTCGCCGCAAAGCCGAGGGAAGAACCAACTTCCGGGTTGGAGAGGGTCTCCGCGGTCTCCGCAGCGTCGGCTGCGCGTTAGACGCACCCCACCCGATTCTGGTTCCCGACTTCCCCGGGAACCCCATATATTCTCCTCCAAACCCTGCCAAACCCGCACCGGATACGCCAATGTCCGATTCATTGCTCGACCGTTTCGTCCGCTATGCCCAGCACGACACCCAGGCGGACGAGCGATCGACGACCTACCCCAGCACCCCCGGGCAACTCGTCCTCGGGAAACTGCTCCGCGACGAGCTCGTCGCCATGGGTCTCGCTGACGCCCGCCAGACGGAGCACGGCATCGTCCACGCCACCATTCCTTCCAACGTTCCGGAAAAAGTCCCGACGATCGCCTTCGTTGCCCACGTCGACACCTCCCCCGAGTTCTCCGGGAAGGGCGTGAAACCGCAGGTGATCCGCAACTACCCCGGCGGCGACATCGTCCTCCCCGGCGACCCCACCAAGGTCATCCGCGTCGCCGACTCGCCGGAACTCAACGCCCTCGTCGGGAAAACGATCATCACCACCGACGGCACCACCCTCCTCGGGGCGGACGACAAGGCCGGCGTCGCCGTCATCATGGAGCTCGCCAAGACCCTCGTCGAGAACCCCGCCATCCCCCACGGCACCGTCAAGGTCTGCTTCACCTGCGACGAGGAAATCGGGAAGGGGGTCGCCCACCTGACCCCCGAGGACCTCGGTGCCGACGCCGCCTACACACTCGACGGAGCCGGCACGGGCGAAATCGAGGCCGAGACGTTCTCCGCCGACAAGGCCACCGTCACCATCACCGGAATCAACATCCACCCCGCCATCGCCAGGGGCCGGATGGTCAACGCCGTCCGACTCGCCGCCAAGTTTCTCGACCGACTTCCCCAGCAGCGGCTGACCCCGGAAACCACAGCCGACCGCGATGGCTTCCTCCACCCCTACATGATCGAGGGGGGCGTCCCAAAAACGACGATCCACATCCTCCTCCGGGATTTCGAGACCGCGAAACTCGACGAGGAAGCGGAGATCCTCCGGATCATCGCGAAGCAACTCGAAACCGAGTTCCCCGGTGCCACGATCGAGGTCGACGTCCGGAAGCAGTACCGGAATATGCGGGACGGGATGCACCGCGAACCGCGTGCGGTTCCGATGGCGATCGAGGCGATCCGCCGGGCCGGGCTCGAACCTCGCCAGACGATCATCCGCGGCGGCACCGACGGCTCTCGCCTGACCGAGCTCGGCCTGCCGACCCCCAACCTCTCGACCGGCGAGCACAACCTCCACTCCCCGCTGGAATGGACCTGCCTGGAGGAGATGGCGACGAATGTGCGGGTGCTGGTGGAACTCGTGAAACTCTGGGCCGGCCGGTGAACCGACCAGGGAGTTCCAGAGTTTCAAGTTCCAGAGTTTCAAGTAGTGCAAAGCCGCCACAAAGTAGGTCACTCGCTCCGCGAGTGACTTGTCCACGAGTGTTGGAAATGGGTGGAAATTCTTGGTGCAAATTGCCCTGCACTCGCGGAGTGAGTGCACTACTTTCCATCGGCACTCGTTCCGCGAGTTCCCTACTCGACACACCGGAATTTCCCGCCGCCGCGGTGGATGACCTCGTCCACGGTCAGGTTGAAGATCGCCTTCCCGTCGGTCCGCCAGCGTCGGCCGGCGAGGTAGAACATCGCCACGATTGGCCGAGGTTCGAGGGCCTGCGGGACGTCCTCGAGGGCGGAGCCGGGCGGAACCTCGAATTGCACGAGCATCGGCCAGAGGGCGACGAATTGCCGACCGTCCCGCACCAGAGTCGGTTCCGCGAGCGGTTCCACGGACTTCCACACCAGCCCGCGGGGCAGCCCAGAAGATCCCGCAACACGAAGAAACTCCTGCTGCAACTCGTCCCGGGAATCGCGGAAACTCGCCGCCAGGTCAGGCCGGGCAAACCAGCGCCACCACCAACTCACGGCTCGCCTCCGAGGTGTCGGAAGACGCCGACCCCCGCATCGCGGAGCATCGGCATCCCGCTAATCGCCCGCTCTTCCTGCCCGGATCCACGAAGGCGATGCCCGACAATCTCCTCCGTCGGCACCCCGGCTCGGACGTCCGCCTCGATCGTTTCGAGCCACGAATCGAGGCCGACGCCCCAGGTCCAACCGGCCCCGAAATTCCCCGGCAGCAGAACCAGCGCGATCCCACACAGCACGGCTTGCATCCACTGCCATTGATGCGAGAACGTCAGGAACGCGGTCGCCAACACCGGCCAGGCGAGCAAACCATACCGCGACCACAGCCCCATCTCGTCCGAGCGGAACCCGGAACGCCCGGCCCCGACGGCCATCGCCAGGCCCAGAATTCCCCCGAGAACCGCGAACATTCCCAGAACTCGCGGCCGGGACTCCACCTCGACCCGCCACGTCCGGCCGAGGTGCCAGAACATCACCCCGACGACCCCAACCACCACCATCGCCGCGATGCCCCACCCCGGTCGCACCCCGTACCCCAGCGACATCGCCAGGTACTGCACCGTCACGTTCGCAATCCGCAGCGGTTCCCCCCACGCGGGCGGCGGGTGGCCCGGCGGTCGCGAATACCCCTGGAAGTAGACGCCGATGTACCCGACGGCCACCGCGACGATCCCCAGCAGAAACACCCCGCGCCAGCGGCCTTCCCGCAGTTCCGCGATTCCGAGCCAGACCAGCCACAACCCGACGGTCGGCACGAACGCGAGCCCCGTCCCGCCGCACATTTCCAGGAGCAGCAAAAGCACGCCGGCCCGCACGCCCGTCTGGAACCGATTCGCGATCGTTGATGCGTTCGCTGTCACCACCAGTCCACACGCGAAACCGCACACCAGCACGAAATTGATCTGATACCCCATCAAAAAGTTCTCGGCATGCCCCCAGTTGAGGAGCCCGGCCGGGAAGAACGCATCCTCCCACCGCGATTCCCCCCGCACCCCGGCCGCCACCCGCATCAGCCACCACGACAACGCCGACAGCAGCAGAATCTGGAGGAAACACCCGGCCCGGAAATCGCCCGTGACCCGGAAGAGAAGCAGGTACAGAAGTCGCGGCAGCGGCAGGCGATGCTCGTTGTGCTGCGTCCACAACCACCGCGGAATTGGCTCCTGACCCGTCAACGCCGGCACGAATTCCCACTCGTCCGCCCACGGCAGGTTGTGCGTGAACCACGCCACGTACCCCAACCCCGCCAGCGTCAGCCCGGCCCACACCGACATCGCGAACCAGTGGAGGCGCCTTGTCGGGTCGCCGACCGTCCGATATGGTTGACACATCGTCTTCCAACTTACGACCCACGCGGGGTGCGGGACATGGTCGAGCGGCGGATCGAACTGGATCGGCGTTACCAACGCAAAAAGAAGATGGCCAAGCTCAAGGCGAAGCTCAAGGCTGGCGCCGCCGGGGCCGACCGCGAGAAGATCCTCTACAAAATCAAGCGGCTCAGCCCGTGGTGGACGGAGGCCAGCCTGACCCAGGGCGACCCCAACGCCGCCCCGGTTGCTGCCGCCGCCGCCCCGTCCGAGCCGAAAAAGAAGGCTCCGCCGAAACCGAAAAAGGCGTGAGCTACGCCCGCAATTTCTCGAAATCCTGCCAGAACCCCGGGTACGTCTTCGCGACGCAACCGGGGTTCTTCACCACCACGCCCGGCACCCGCAAGCCCACCAGCGCCAGACTCATCGCCATCCGGTGGTCGTTGTAGGTGTCGACCGCACACCCCGTCAGCAGTCCCGGCGTGATCCGCAACCCGTCCGGGAATTCCTCCACTTCCGCCCCGAGTTTGCGAAGTTCCACCGCCACCGCCGCGATCCGGTCCGTCTCCTTGTGCCGGATGTGCCCCACGTTCCGGATCGTCGTCGGACCGTCGGCGAAACAGGCAACCGCCGCCAGTGTCATGACCGTGTCACTGATCGCGTTCATGTCGATGTCGATTCCCCGCAACGCTCCCCCGTGGACGGTGATCCCCTCCGGGGTTTCTTCGAGCCGGCACCCCATCTTCGACAGGGCATCCACGAACTCGACGTCCCCCTGCAGCGATTCCCGCGTCAGCCCGCCAACCGTGACGCTCCCCCCGGTGACGGCCGCCGCCGCCCAGAAATACGACGCCGCCGACGCGTCCGGCTCGATCGCGTAACGCTCCCGGTACCCCCGTTGCGGCTCGATCCGGAAAGAGTTGGGAACCACTCGATCCACGCGGATTCCCCACGCCTCGAGCATCCGCACCGTCATCTCGATGTACGGCTCGGAAACGGCCGGGCCGTCGATGGTGACCGTCGTGGCCGGGAACTCGGGGGTCCGCGTCGCCTGAGGAATCGCCAGGAGTAGCCCGGTCAGGAACTGGCTGCTCTTGTCCGCCCGCACGCGGACCTCCCCGGTGCGGAGGCCGGCCGAGCGGATGACGACCGGCGGGCAGCCGTTTCCCGTCTCGCTGACCGCTTCGACGCCGAGTTCCCGCAGCGCGGAAAGCAGATCCTCGATCGGTCGTTCCCGCATCCGCGGAATCCCGTCGAGGCGGTATCGCCCGTGCCCTAGGGCCACCATCGCCGCCAGGAACCGCATCGTGGTCCCGGAGTTGGCGACGAAAATGTCTGCAGACTCCGCGGGGATTCGCCGGGGGCTCGGGTTGGAAATGCGGACGGTGTGGGTGGCCCAGTCTTCCCGGACGGAGAACCCAAGCTGCCGCAACCCCGCGAGCATGACCTCGGTGTCCTCGCTCTGCAGCACTCCGGTGAGTTCGCAGAACTCATCGCATCCGCAGAGGGCGGCCAGCACCACGGCCCGGTTGGTGATGCTCTTGCTCCCCGGCACCGTCACCGCACACGAAGGCGGTTGGGAGAGCGGAAGGATCTCGATCTCGGCAGGATAGGTCAGCGACATCTCGGACTCTCGGACACGTCAAAAGAAAGCGGAAGCGACGGACCGGTTGGGGTCCGTCGCTTCCGGGGTTCGATCGAGATTTTCGGCGTTACTTGTTCTTTTTCTCGAACTCGTCGACGAATTTCTTCGGGTTGGCGTTGAATTCGTCACGGCACCCGGAGCAGCAAACATAGTAGGTTTTGCCGCCGTAGGACACGGTCATGGTGGCGGCTCCGCCGGTGACGATGCACTCGTTCTTCTTTTTCCCGCCGGCGAACGACTCGCCTTCCTTGCTGGCGGTGAGCTTGAAGATTTCGGAGAACGCACCTTTCCCGCCGACTTTGACCTCGTTGATGAAGATCATCCGGGCCCCGTCGGAGAGGGTGTAGATCGTGACTTTGCCGATGTCGCCGGACTTGGAGTCAGTCCGTTCCAGGATGAGCTTGCCGACCTTGATTTTGCCCACGAACGTGCCGAGGTCCTTGCCATCCTTGTCGAAGAGGGCGAGCTCGTACGACTTCTTCTCGGGGAGGTACTTGAGATCCCCCTTGCCGAGGAATTTTCCATCTTTGATTTCGAGTGCGATCCATCCCTCGCCGTCCTTGAACTTCCAGCCCATCCCCATTTTTTCCTGGGCGGACGCAGCCTTGCCGTCGAGTTTGCCCTTGGCGTCGACGTTCCATTGACCGATGAAATCACCGACCTCGGCGAGTGCTTTCTTCGAGGCTTCGAGTGATTTCTTGTCTTTTTTCGAGGCTTCGGCGGCGCCGGTGTGGTGGGCGATGAGGAAGAGGCCGACGGCCAGAGCGGCAACGCCAGCGAGCAGACGGTGGGTCATCGGGAAACTCCGGAGATCGGGGCGGATACGGCTTGGACGGCCCAGATGGTCGGGCAGTTCCCGGTTCGCGAGAAATCGCCCGATTCCAGGTCGGTATCTTAGCAAAGTCCGATTGCGAAGTCTTCCCGGATCACGGAAGTTCCAGAACGTACAGCGTTCCGTCGCGGTTTGCGGTGACGAGACGGTTGCCGGTGGGCGTGAAGGCGGCAGCGTTGGCGGCGGCCGGAAGCTTCCACGCCCGGATTTCCTTCCCTTCCAGATCCCAGACCTTGACCTCGCCATCGGCGCTGAGGGTGGCGAAGGACTTGCCGGTCGGGGCGACCACGATGCCGTTGACCCCACCGGAGACCGCCTGGATGGTCGTTTTCGATTCCCGCGTCTTGACGTTGGCGATCTTGACCTTCCCGTCGAGGTCGATCGCGATCAGGGTCGATTTATCCGGGGTCAGACCGAGGTCAGCGGCGGATTTGACGAAGAGGGGCCAGTCGCCGCCGATGCGGTCCTTGGATTCGAGATTCCACAACCGGATCACGCCATCTTCGCCGCCGGTGATGCCGATGGTGCAGTCGGCGGAGACCGACGCACAGGTGAGGCTCCGTCCCTTTTCTGTGACCTGGGTGGGGGAACCACTGCCGTCGCCGGGGAAGATCTCGAAGGCGGCGAGTTTCTCGTCGCGGCGAGCCCAGACGACGGCAACCTTGGAGCCGTCGGCAGCGGCGGCCATGTTGAAGACCCGGCCGGTGGAGGCGGAGCGAAGCTCACCGACCGGCTTGAGGCTCCACCACCGGATCCGCTGGTCGTCGCCGGCCGCCACGACCCGATCCGGGCCGGCGAAACCGACCGCGTTGATCGCGTCGGCGGCACCCGAGAGCGTTGCGATTTCCCGGCCGGAATCCAGATCCCACACCTTGACCGTCTTGTCTTCCGCGCCGGTGATGATCGTGTTCCCGGCCTTGTTGATGCCAATGCACCGGGCGGGAAGGGCGTGGCCCGCGGAGGCGACCGAGTCGGGTCGGGCCGTCTCGAAAATGCGGACCGCCTTGTCGACCCCCGCCGACATCACCGCTCCCCCGTCCGGGCGAAACGCAATCGCGGTCACCCAGTCGGTGTGGCCCCGGAAGGCACGATGCTCCGCCCCGGTCTGGATGTCCCAAACCCGGGTGATCGAGTCGGCACCGCCAGCGGCGAGGTAGCGTCCGTCGGCGCTGAACGCGATCGCCGTCACCGGTGGAACCAGACTGTTTGGAGCCTTGGAGGCCGGCTCGAACTTGCTCAGGGCGACCGGAACTCCGGTGGCCGGCACGTTCCAGATCCGCACGATGCCGTCCCCGCCACAGGTCGCGAGGCGAGATCCATCCGCACTGTATGTCACGCACGCCACCCCGGCGGAGTGGGCGGGGAGGGAGCCCAGCAGCTTCGGCTCGTTCCCATCCAGGGCGAGGACCGACAATCCCCCGTCAGCGGTGCCGAGGGCGACCTGTTTTCCCCCCTTGCGGATGGCAACCGCACACACGGCGGATTTGCCGGCCCACGACCATTTCTCCTTTTTCCCCTCCGCATCCCAGCCCTTGACCGACCGGTCGACTGACCCGGAAACCAGCAATTTCGTGGGTTCGTCAACGGCCACGGCGAGGACTGCGGATTCGTGCCCTTTGAGGTCGGTCGCGGTTCCGGCACCGATGTCCCAGAATTTGACCAGTGCGTCACCCCCGGCGGAGACGAGCTTGTCGTTGCCGTAGAACGCGACGGCCGTCACCGCCCGTTTGTGGCCGGTGAGCGGCTTCGCAGATTTCACGTTCGCATCGTAAACCCGGATGATCTTGTCGGCTCCGCCGGAAGCGAGCTTGCTTCCGTCCGGGCTGTAGGCAGCCGACCACAGCGGAGCCTGGGCATCGACGGCGGCCCGGTGCTCATCCGCATCCGCGAGGGGCCAGAGCCGGACGGAACCATCTTCCCCGCCGGATGCAACCTGCTTGCCGTCGGGCCGGATCGCCACGGCCGTCACCCACCCGAGGTGCCCCTGGAAGGTCAGGGTTTGCTTGCCGGTAAAAACTTCCCAGATTCGGACGGTTTTGTCGCTGCTGCCCGTGACTAGCACCTTCCCATCCAGGGAGACGGCGAGGGCGTTGATCTTGTCGCTGTGACCGAGGTAGCTGCGGATGGTGGTGCCCGCCTGGGTCCCGGTTCCGTCAAGGGCCGGGATGGCGGTGAGTTTCGCCTTGTTGTCCCCACCGCAGGTGACGACGCCATCTCCGGCGAAACCGACGCCGAACCCGGCCTGGCTGGCATCGGTCGCCGGCATCGACATGAGAAGTTTCTTGTCCGTGGCCGGGGCGTAGACCGCCACTTCCCCGGAGGCGTTGATCGTCGCGATCATCCGACCCTTCGAACCGACCGTGATTCCCTCGATCCGCTGGGATTGTTCGGGGGAAGTGTAAACCGGCTTTTCCTTCGCGACATCCCAGAGGATCATCGTCTGGTCGTCCGATCCGGAGACGACGGTGTTGTTGTCCGCCCCGTAAGCGACCGCCCGGACGAGTTTCTTGTGCCCCTTCAATTTGTGCTTGGTTTCACCGGTGGCGGCATCCCAGACGTGGACCTCATTTCCGCCGGAGGAAACAATGGTTTTCCCATCCGGAGAGAAGCAGACGCCGGCGGCCCGGAAAACGTTGACGTCTTCCGGTTTGGCCCCCGCGACATCGAGGTGCCCCTTGTAGGAGACGATTTCCCGACCGTTGCCGAGGTCCCAGACCCGGACGGTTCCGTCGCGGGAACAAGATGCGAGCCGCTCGCCGTCGGGGCTGTAGGAGAGCCCGTTGATCCGGTCGGAGTGCCGAAGTCGGGCGGTGCCGATGACTCGGATGACGTGTTCGGGCAGGCCGGACGGTCGGAAGGGAACCAGCCAGCGGGCATCGCGGGCGAGCCGGGCCGCTGCCACCAGGTTCCCATCCTTGAGGGCGTCTTCCGCCCGTTTCGCGAACTCGTCCGCCGCCCCGATTTCCGCCTTCGAGAAGGATTTCTCCGCCTCGTCCCGCTCTTTCTGGAACTTCGCCAGCAACGCCTTGACCTCGTCCGCGGTCGGTGCCTCCGCGGCGGACGCCAGTCCGGTGGGGGCGAAACCCAGCACCGCGAACGCAAACACAATGGCGACGGTCCGAATCATCGGGATTCTCTCGGCTCGGCGGAGGGAAACCGGCAGTCCTGAGTATACACGGACCAGATATGACGAGTCACGGGGTCGGAATGTAACGCAGTTGTATCGACTTCCCCGCATTCCCACTGCGGAGCGATTCTGCAAGGGCCGCCGCGTTTCTTCGACGCGTATGCGAGAGAAGGCCATTTCTGACCCTCGCTCGCGCGTCGGGGTGCGGTTGCCGCGACAGCGATCAGACCTGGGGAACGGCAACGAACCGGAGGCCTGGTTACCGTCTCCGGGTGGCGGGTTCCTTCTTCCCGCGAAGCAGCAGGAAACCACCGACCCCGGCCCCGCCCAGCAGCACCACTCCGAGCCCGGCGAGGGCCAAAATCAGGGTCCAGTCCGTCTTGCTCTCCGGCTCCGCGGGCGTCGGCGTGGCCACCTTCGAAACATTGGGGCGGTTCGCAATCGGGTTCGATTTCACCGGCGGTGGCGGGTCGCTCGGGAAGGGGATCTTCTCCGACGCGGTCATCGTTTTGACCACCTGATTCGTCCGCGGGTTGAGGATCTCCAGTTTCGGAACCCCGACCACCCCCTGGCCCGTCGGGGTGACTCGCTCGACGTTGACGGTCAATTTCACGGCGTACATGCCGGTCTTGAGCTCGTCATCCGCCTGGGTGGCGACATCCTTCGAGGTGTAGAAGGTGAGGTTGAGCGGCTTGGCGTCGTTCTCGTTGAAGACGCGGACCTCGTATCCTTTCCCCCCGAACGCGATTCCCCGGCTGTACGCCAGCAGGGTCAGGGTGCGACCCTTGAAGCGGTCCGGGAATCGGTTGAGGATTTCGAGCGTCGGCTCGCCTGTTGGCGGGTCGATGGCAGGGCGGAACGTCGAGACGGGTTTGCCGTCCTGGTCCACAAACGCGATGGTTTGCACCCCCATGGCGTGTCGGTTGCGATCCTTCCCCGATGGCTTGTAGACGGTGCCGGAAAGCCGGATCGCGTACGCTTCCCCCGGCTGGATCCCGAGATCGTTGAGTTGCAAGGCGAGGTCCCGAGGCAGTTCGAACCGCAGGTTCGACGGGCTCTTCCCGCCGGGGAACGACACGTCGAGGTCGTACCCATCCGCCCGGGGTGCCAGGATGCAGGAGGTCATCGCATCCACGGTCACCGGGGTACTCACGAACTTTTCCGGCGATCGGTTCAGGTCCGACAGATCGACGCCGGCCATGTCGGGCGGGGGAAGGCGGGTCGCGGGGGGAGGCAGAGCCGGCCCGGTGGCGGTGGGCCGACTACTCGGGCGGTTGAGCGGGTTCGAGGTGGAAACGCGGACTTCCGCCGGGGCCGTCACCGTCCGCCCGGTCTCAGTTTCGACCTCGAACTGGACCCACACGAACGGTTGCTCCGGAGCCACCGGGATTGGTGCGGATGCGGTGTAGCCCTCGATTTTCAGCGGCAGTTTGCGGGCACCCCGGAGGATCGGCTGGTCGCTGGTCGGCTTTCCGACCGGCGGGTCGGTTCCGGGAAGAACGTGTGCCGTCGCCGACTTCACCACCCGGAGGGGGTCGATCAGCAGCAGTTTCAGGGTGTGTTCCTTTTCCCCCTCCCCCGGCGGGACGATGCGGGCGATTCCCGGCCGACCTTTCATCATGTCCGAGACGTGTTGCTGGGGAATCGCGAAGCCGAGACCGCTCGCCTTGATGGTGGAGACGGCGACGCCGACGAGCTTGCCGTCGGCCGTCACCACCGGGCCGCCGCTGTTCCCCGGGTTGAGCGCCCCGTTGAGCTGGATCTTCGCCAGCCTGGTTTCGTCGACGGGATCCTTCCGCAAGCTCGACACCGTCGCCTGGCCGATGCTGATTTCCGGATTCTTGGTTCCCCCGGTGATCTGGTCCCCGAACGGGAACCCGCACACGAAGACGCTCATCGTCTCGAAGACTTTCGGCGGGTCCGCAAGGTCGAGGGGTTTCGGCAAGTTCTTGACCCCGCCCACACGAAGGACGGCGAGATCGCGCTCGGGATCCATTGCCACGGGGCTGGCGGAAATGCTGCGTTCCCCGGTGTTGCCACTCTCGAAAACCACTTCCAGATTCGGTTTGATGTTCGGATCCCGGCTGGCAAGCCGGACCGCGAGCTCGATAACGTGAAAATTCGTGACGATGTAGCCGGTGCGGTCGTCGGTGCGAACCACGAAGCCGGACCCGGTGCTTCCGATCGGCCCCGCATCGACCTTCACGAAGACCGTGGCGGCCTTGATTCGGGCGAGTTGTTCCGGGGTGAGGGAGTTCTGTGCACCCGACGGGGACGGGGTGGCCAGGATCGCGAGCAAGGCGACACCGCACACCAAGGACCGGGCGGAGTGGTTCATGGAATGGTCCCGACGGGCCGATTGTTTGAGCGTTAGATAGCGTAGCACGCGAGCCCATTCCAGGCAAGGGAGCGCGGTTCGAGAGGGAATTTGCACTGTGCCGGTCGGGTCGGTAGCCTGACGTCATTCCGTGCGGGAGGTTGCCATGTCCGAATCTGGGCCGATTCGCCTCACGAAATTCGCGAAGCGGGCGGGGTGTGCGGCCAAGCAGCCGCCGGGGTATCTTTTTCCGATGCTGGGTCGGTTGCCGATTGTGACGGACCCGAATGTGCTGGTCGGATCGGACACCGCGGACGACGCCGCCGTCTACCGGATGTCGGACGAGCTGGCCCTGATTTTGACGACGGACTTTTTCACGCCGATCGTCGATTCCCCGTACGATTTCGGCCGGGTGGCGGCGGCAAACGCATTGTCCGATGTTTATGCGATGGGCGGGAAGCCGCTGACCGCGATGAACCTGGTCGGCTTCCCGGATGCGACGCTGTCGGCGGACGTGCTCGCGGACATCCTCCGTGGCGGCGGGGACATTGCCGCGGAAGCGGGCATCTCCATCGTCGGCGGGCACAGTATCCGGTCCGAGGAACCGATCTACGGGCTTGCCGTCGTCGGGACGGTCCATCCCCGGCGGGTTCTGAGCAATGCGGGGGCGAAGACGGGGGATGTGCTGATTCTCACGAAGCCGATCGGGCTCGGAATCATCACAACGGCGGCGAAAAACGACGAAGACAAACTCGGAGCGATCGGCGAGGCGATCCGCGTGATGACGACCCTCAACCGCGTCGCCTGCGAGGCACTGACCCGTTTCGAGGTCCACGCCCTGACGGACATCACCGGCTTCGGGCTGCTGGGCCACCTCCGCAACATCACCGCCGCCAGCCGGGTCTCGGCAGAGGTGCGCTTCTCGGCCGTGCCGGTGCTCCCCGCTGCACGCGAGTACGCCAACGCCGGCATCGCACCCGGTGGAACCCACGCGAACTGGAAGTTTCTCGGAGACTGGGTCGACTTCGACCCCGCGTTGAGGAAGGAAGAGCAATTGCTGCTGTGCGACGCCCAGACAAGCGGCGGGTTGATGGCGTCGGTCCCGGAATCTCAGGCGGATCGGGTGGTGCAAGCGTTGACCGAGGCAGGGACCCTCGCGGCGGCGGTGGTTGGCCGAATCACTGGTGCGGGTGTCGGCCGGATCACCGTGACACCCTGAGCAGGGCGGAAATCACCGCAACTTCCCGCAAAGAACGGAGCACAAAAGAAGACCGGGAGTCGGCGGCGTCCTGCCGCTGACCCCCGGTCTGACGGGAGGGATCGCAGATCAGAAGCGGGCTCGGTCCTGGTCCTGCACCGGCGGGGTCGTCGCCCGGCGATCGTCCGACATGCGGGCATCGAGCGGGTGCCAGAGGGATTGCTTCATCCGGACCCGCATCTCGAGGACGGCCATTTTCTCGGGGGAACCCGGGGCGGCCGTCGTCGGTTCCGGGGCAACAGGTGCAATTCCATTGAAGTTACCCTCGCCCCGGCGGGCGTACTTGCTCGTCGATGGGTACATCTCCTTCACCCCCGGCCGGTAGTAGCAGCTCCAGCACAGACCCCGGGGACGGTTCACCTTGGAATTCGAGCAGTGACGGCAAACCGGAATCATGGCGTCATCTCCGATTATCGAAAGTCAAAGGGATCGGGGAAAAACGGTCGGAATCTGTCAAAATGGAATCAGAACCTCACCACAACTCGGAACCTCACGCGGCGCTCGGCACGGTGGTCGTCGGGGTTTCGGGAACAGCCGGCTCGACCGGGATTCGATCCGCCAGAGCCAGTTCGACCTCGGCCAGCAGTTCGCGACGCATCAGGTCTCGCGGGGTATCGTCGAACCAGTTGAGGAACCACCGGCAGGCGGCGGGTTCGCCGAGTCGCTGATCCGCCTCGAAGCAGCACTTGGCGAAGTGTTCTTCGACCTCGCCGACGGTTTCGAGGCCATCCCCCTGCCAACCGCACAGGCCGAGGGCACAGGCTGCCTCGACCGGCCAGTCCTGGACGCACATCAGCGGTGGGGGAGTGGTGGTCGCCCCCTGCACGAGGCGGACGTCGTTCGCCCGCAGGGCATCGCGGAGAGCGGTGAGCCCCGCGGTGGAGAGGACGGGCACGAAGCCATCACGCCAGACGATTCGCCAGCTTTCCATGGTCGCCTCCAGCATTCCTGCGGGTGATCCGGCCGGCGTTGTCGCCCATCCGCCGGCCGATGAACTCCTCATTGCGTCGTCTGGAGGTAATATACGGATTTACAGTGTACAGGTCAACACTCTATCTGGCGAAAACGGCGCTTTTTCCGCGCTTTTTCTGCGGTTGGAGGAAGAGGTAGGGAGATAAACCGACAAAATTAGACGGCAAAGATGTGCGTTGATAGACATCGATCAACGGCTAATAGGCAGATGGGACGCCGCCACGGCACGCACCGCTTCCCCCACCACTCGCGCTGGCGGGGGCAGGATCTTGCGGAGGCCGACAGGCCCCGGTGTAATGTCACCGGAAAAGGGCATGTTGATCGAGTCAGGTGATTCCAACAGCAATCGATCCGACGTGGGCCACATCCCGCCGCGATTCTCCAGAGAGGCGACGGAGGCACGGATGGTACTGCCCTCTGCTTCTGACGAGGTCACCCCTCCGATTGTTCCGCCAGGCGTTTCGTCAGGAATCGGCGTTCTGGCTCCTGACGGGCGAGTTCGAGGGCGCGGAGGTAGGATTCGCGGGCGGCGTTGCGGTTGCCGAGTCGGCGGTGGAGGTCGGCCCGGGCGGCGTGGGCGAGGTGGTAGCCGGCCAGTTCCCCTCGGTCGAGGATGGCGTCGATCTGGGCCAACCCCGCGGCCGGGCCGTCTCGCATCGCGATGGCCACGGCCCGGTTGAGTTCGACGATGGGGCTCGGGTTGAGGGAGAAGAGAAGGTCGTAAATCGCAGCGATTCTTCGCCAGTCGGTGGCTGCCGGAGCAGGGGCGGCCGCGTGGACGGCTGCAATCGCCGCCTGCAGGGAGTACGGCCCCGCCCCGTCGGCCGCCCCGGCCGCGAGCGCCCGATCCGCCAGTTGCAAACCCTCCGCGATCAGCCGGACATCCCACCTGGAACGGTCCTGATCCTCGAGCAGAATCAGGTCGCCGTCTGGGGTCGCCCGTGCGGTTCGCCGGGATTCCTGGAGCAACATCAACGCAAGCAGGCCGATCGTCTCGGAGTTTGGAAGAAGCTCGACGAGCAACCGCCCGAGTCGGATCGCCTCTCCGGAAAGGTCCGCACGGGTGACGGATTCCCCGGCCGACGCGGAATATCCCTCGTTGAAGACGAGGTAAACCACCGACAGCACGGCCCCCAGCCGCTCGGGCAGGTCCGCTTCGGAGGGCATCTCGAAGGGGATGCCGGCGTCGCGAATCTTGGCCTTTCCCCGGACGATTCGCTGGGCCATCGTGGGTGCGGAGGTCAGGAACGCGCCGGCAATTTCCTCAGTGGTCAGGCCGCACACTTCCCGGAGAGTCAGCGGCACCTGCACTGCCTGGTCGATGGCGGGGTGGCAGCAGGCGAAGACGAGGCGGAGGCGGTCGTCCTCGATGGTGCGGTCATCCCGGGCCGCGTTCGCCGCCGCCACGGCCTGGGAACGATCGACGAGTTCCTGCTGGGCCGCCGAGAATCGCCCCCGCCGCCGGATCACGCTCACCGCCTTGAACCGGGCGGTGGAAACGAGCCAGGCCCGCGGATTCTCGGGGATTCCATCGCGTTCCCATGCCTGGACCGCTGCCGCAAACGCCTCCTGCACCGCTTCCTCGGCGAGGTCGAAATCGCGGATGAGCCGCACGACGGACGCGAAGATTCGCCGCCCCTCGCTACGGTAGGTCGCTTCGACCACGTCTCGAATATCGGTCGCGGTCATCGAGCTTCGGGTGGTAGGTGACGAAATTCCACTGGAGATGTGGTAGCCGACGCGGCCCGATGTTGTCCAGCTCGGTTGTGGTTGTTCTCCCCGGAATCCGAGGGTGACCCCCCCGCCAATCCGGGGGCGTGATAGAATTCACAGGCATTTCCCACCCGGGTGTCGAGGCCGAGAATGGATCTGTTCGAGTCAACTCGCCAGGCGAACCGCCAGAAAGCCCGGCCACTCGCGGCCCGGATGCGACCGCGAACCCTCGACGACTACGTCGGCCAGGAACATTTCCTCGGCCCGGGAAAGCTCCTCCGACGGATGCTCGTCGCCGACCGGATCAGTTCGCTGATCTTCTTTGGCCCACCCGGGTGCGGCAAAACTGCCCTCGCCCATGTCATCGCGAACCACACCCGGTCCCGGTTCGTTGCCATGAACGCGGTGTCGACCGGGGCCAAGGAGGTCCGCGAGGTCCTCGCCGCCGCCCGGCAGCACCTCGAAGATTTCGGCGAGCGGACGATCCTGTTCCTCGACGAAATCCACCGCTTCAACAAGGCCCAGCAAGACATCCTGCTGCCCGATGTCGAGGATGGGGTGGTGATCCTGATTGGGGCGACGACGCAGAATCCGTTTTTCGCGATCAATACCCCGCTGCTGAGCCGGAGCCAGATCTTCACGTTCGAGCCGCTCTCGCGGGAGCACGTCAAGGCGGTGATTCGCCGGGCCCTGTCGGACAAGGAACGCGGCCTCGGGGATCAGGCGGTTACCATCACCGACGATGCCCTCGGATTCCTGGCGGAAGTTTCCGACGGCGACGCCCGCCGGGCCCTGACGGCTATCGAAATTGCGGTCAAATCCAGCGATCCGAAGCAACCGGTGACCATCGACCTCGAACTCGCCCGGGATTCGATCCAGCGAAAGGTGATGGAATTCGACCCCACCGGAGACACGCACTACGACCTGGCATCCGCGTTCATCAAAAGCATGCGCGGTTCCGACCCGCAGGCGGCAATCTACTGGCTCGCCCGGATGTTGGAGTCCGGCGAGGACCCGCGATTCGTCGCCCGGCGGATCGTGATCTTCGCCTCCGAGGATGTCGGCAACGCCGATCCGATGGCGATTCTGGTCGCCAACTCGGCATGGGATGCGGTCGAGCGGGTGGGGCTTCCCGAATGCCAGTTGAACCTGTCGCAGGCGGTGGCCTATCTCGCGACGGCTCCGAAATCGAACGCCAGCACGGTGGCAATCGGAAAGGCGACCAAAGACGTCAAGGAAGGCCGCACGCTGCCGGTGCCGAAACACCTCCGGGATTCGCACTACCGCGGGGCCAAGTCGTTCGGGCACGGCGTCGGGTACCAGTACTCGCACGAGGGGGAAGGGGGCTGGGTAGATCAGGAGTACGTCCCGGCGGACGTGGTCTACTACGAGCCGACCGACCGGGGTTTCGAGGCGACGATCCGCGAGCGGATGGCGGAGATCGAACGCCGCCGGGCCTCAAACGCCCGCAAGTGAGGCGAAGCCACACCGTTCCGGGGCGATTGCACCACCCCCAACATGGAAAACTTCGCCGGTTCGGGTAACCTCCAACCATGCCCGAAACTCTGTCCGGCGTGATCGAGCGGATCACGTTCCACAACCTCGACAACGGCTACTGCGTCCTCCGCGTTCGAGCCCGGGGGCACGCGGACATTGTCACCATCGTCGGACACATCGCGCAGGCCGTCGCCGGGGAATTCGTGGAAGCGGTCGGGGAATGGGTCATCGACCGCAGCCACGGCCAGCAGTTCCGGGCAGGCGAACTCAAATCCATCCCGCCCCACACGGCCGAGGGGATCGCAAAATATCTCGGATCCGGGCTCGTCAAAGGAATCGGCCCCAAATACGCAAAAAAAATCGTTGATGTGTTCGGCGACCGCACCCTCGATGTCATCGACCGCTCCCCCGCCTCCCTCGCCGAGGTCAAGGGGATCGGCCCCAAGCGGATCGGCCAGATTCGCGACGGCTGGAAGGAATCGCAGGGTGTCCGATCCATCATGGTCTTCCTGCAAAGTTACGGCATCGGCACGGCCCGGGCGGTGCGGATCTACAAGCAGTACGGCGAGAACGCGATCGAACTCGTCCGATCCAACCCCTACCGCCTCAGCACCGACATCTGGGGCGTCGGCTTCCGCACCGCGGACGACATCGCCCTCCGCCTCGGAATTCCCAGGGATGCTCCGCAACGGGCCCAGGCCGCCGTCCGACACGTCCTCTCCGAGGCTGCCAGTACCCGCGGGCACGTCGGACTTCCTGAAGAAATCGTCATCGAGCAGACAGCGGAACTGACGCAGATTTCTCCAGACGCGGTGCGGTCCGCAATCGATACGCTCCGGCAGGATGGCGAACTCATCGCAGACCAGGCCGATTCCCACGTCGCTGACGCGGGAGAGCCAGGCACCCTCCTGTTCCTCGCCCACCTGCACGCGGCAGAGGTCGGTGTCGCCCGAGGAATCCACGCACTCCAGCACGAAGAGCATCCCCTTCCCAGGTTCGACATCGAGCGAGCCCTGGCGATGGTCGAGTCGCGGATGGGGATTGCGTTCGCGCCGGCTCAGCGGGAAGCCGTCCGTGCGGCGATGCGGGAGAAAGTCCTCGTCCTCACCGGTGGGCCCGGAACCGGGAAGACGACCATCGTGCGGGCGATTCTGGAGCTTTTCTCGGGAAATCAGCAACAAATCGCGCTGTGTGCTCCAACCGGCCGGGCGGCGAAGCGACTCGCCGAGTCAACCGGGCGAGACGCCAGGACGATCCACCGCCTCCTCGAATTCGACGCGGGCATCGGAGGGTTCCGCCGGACAGCGGACAACACCCTCGACCTCGACCTTCTCGTCGTCGACGAGTGCTCGATGGTCGACGTTTCGCTCATGAACAAGCTCCTGGCCGCGATCCCCCCGTCGGCGGCGCTACTCCTCGTTGGCGACCGGGACCAGCTCCCCTCTGTCGGCCCTGGCAGCGTCCTCGCCGACCTGATCGAGTCGGGAACCATCGCCGTCGCCCGACTCAACGAGGTGCATCGCCAGGCGGAAGCATCGCACATCGTCCGGGCCGCCCACGCCATCAACCACGGCGAGGAACCCGAGTCTGCCCCACCGGGGAAAGGTGACTTCTTCTTCGTCGAAACCGACGAGCCCGCGGACATCATCGAGAAAATCCTGACCATGGTGACGCAACGCATCCCGGCCCGGTTCGGGCTCGATCCGGTGCGAGACATCCAGATCCTGTCGCCGATGAACAAATCCGAGTTGGGGGTCGCGAACCTCAATGTCCGGTTGCAAAATGCGCTCAACCCGGCAGGAAACGGGGCGGCCGAGGTGCAAAAGTTCGGCACCACCTTCCGCGTCAGCGACAAGGTGATGCAAACCCAGAACAACTACCAGCGGGAAGTCTTCAACGGCGACATCGGCCGGGTCCTGGCCATCGAGACGATCGACCAGGTTGTGACGGTCGAGTTCGACGGACGGGCAGTTGACTACGAGTTCGGCGAACTCGACGAGTTGCAATTGGCCTACGCGATCAGTGTGCACAAGTCCCAGGGGGCCGAGTACCCCGCGGTGGTAATCCCGGTCCACACCCAGCACTGGGTCCTGCTCCAGCGGAACCTGCTTTACACTGGCGTCACCCGTGGCCGGAAACTGGTGGTGCTCGTCGGTTCCCGGAAAGCCCTGTGGATCGCGGTGCGGAAGGCGGACACATCCCGGCGATTCTCGCTCCTCGCCCAGCGACTGCAGGGCGAGGAACCTGGTCTCTGATCGATTCTGGGAACCGGTGGTTACCTATTTCCCCGGTGCGGGAACAGGTGCCGGTACCGGAGCAGGGACCGGGGCCGGAGCCGGACCAGGTCGGGGAACCACGGCCTTGATCGGTTCGACCTTGCGGAACGCGGACATGTCGTGCCGACGGATCGCGATTCCCTGTCCGTTCGCGCCGGCGGTCATGGTGTAGACACCGAACTTGCCGGTGGTCGTTTCTGCCACATACAGCGCCGAGTTGCCGGCACTCACCCAGCCCGTCACCATCATGAAGTGGACGTCTTGTTGCGGTGCAACTTCGAACTCCGAAACCAGATCGACCTCGGCCCAGCCGACGATCTTCCCCTGCGACTTGTCGATGACCGTGCCGAGCAGTTTTCCCGAGCGGTAGTCAAGCATCCACACCCCGTCGGTTTGCACGCGCGGGTTGAGGCTCACCGCCCCGGTTGCCATGACATAGTCCTGGAATCGGTCGTTGGACGAGGCGCGAACCGGTTGCGGCTGACCGAGGTAGAACATGCACGCGATCGCACCGATGACCATACCAGCGGCGACCGCGCCGAGATGTCCGGAGTATTTCATCGTCAGTCCCCCGATATGCCGGGCGAAACGGCCCCCTGCCGCGAACCCCGCGTTCCGGGCGGGACCATAGCAACAAGATCAACCGATTCCAGCCGAGTTTCCCGAAACCACAAGAAACGGATACAACCAGAATTCATGGCCGGCTGACGACCTTCCACAGGTCCGCAATGCTTCCAACGTTCCGCGGTCGCGGTGAGGCTTGCTGGGTCTCCAGGTTTGGCCCCCGACCCACGACCTCCAGGCTCTTCGGCTGCGTCTCGGGGCTCCTGGCGACCTGGGTTCCCCCCAGCGACATGGTCGAGGGTGAGGTACCAGACCCATGGAGAGGTTCCGACAACATGCCGATCAATGTCTGCTGCTCGGCCGTGATCTGGCGATAGGTCTGCCGGGAAATGTTGACACCCCGCGCCACTGCCATCCTTGCCTCGCGGATCAACGTGGTTGGCGGGTCCACCGAGACATCGTTGTAGTACTCGTTCGGACCCGCCGCTGAGACCTTCTCCGACCCTGCTTCTTTCTCCGGTTTCGCAGGGTTCGCCTTTTCCGGGGGTTTCGCAGGTTCCTGGTAGGTCGCCACACAGACCTGCAGCGCCACGAACGCCAAGGCTCGGACACATTCCGACTGTTCCGAGGGGAAGCCATCCTTGGTCCCCCCGTTGACGGCAAGAGTCAACGCGGCGATCGTCTTCTTCGAGCAACAACAACCATTCGCAAACGCCTTGGCCGCCTCGATGCGAACACACTCGCTTGGGTCGCCACGCAGCGACGAGATCAGAGCCGGTTCCGCTTCCGGGTAATACTTGCAACTGACCGTTCCCAGGTAGCGAACCGCGGCACGACGAGCGGCGGCATTGGCCTCGTCCGCCTTGATCCGAGCCGCCGCCCCTTCCGCGCTCGTCGCCGGTTTCGCCAGGTCCGCCGGGCTGGGTCCGGAACAAGAGGAACCCAGCAAACCCCCGGTCATCATGCCCAGGGGCGTGATCATCGTGTTGAACAATTTCCCAATCACCGAGTTGCAAAACTTCTGGCGAAGCTCTGCCTTCTGGGCCGCCGTCGGGCAGAACATGGTGAAGATGTTGCGGGGTGCGGCAGCCGGTGCAGTCCCGGCGGAAGCACCCCCGGCACCGACCGCAGGCAGCGCCGTGGGGGGAGCAACCGGAACCGGAGTCGCGGGAAGTTGACCCAGAACCGGCGCCGCCAGTCCAAGCCCAACCATAAGGGCCAAGGTTGCTCGCATGGCAATCCCCACCAGAAAACTCGGCTTCCCCCGGGTCGGGGAATAGGGTATCCGGCCGGGGAACTCAAGGGGAATCAGAGGGATTGTGGAATGACCGCCCGGGTCACGGTTCGGGTCGTCGCGGTGGTTCTGGGGTGCACCATGTTGCACGGCCCAGTTCACGCCCAGGTGCCGCCCCTGGCGATCCCTCAGCCTATGCCAGTTGACAAGGCCTCGGTCCGGAACGCGATCAAGGTGATTCAAACCGGGGTGTCGCTACCTTCTGTCCCGGTACCGCCCGCGGAACTGCCCCAGAGCTTACCCGATCCGAAGCCACTGCCGGTCGCACCAGCGCCCGAACTGGTTCCTGCACCCGCGCCGGCCAATCCTTCGACGCTGCCCCCACCAGCACCCGTACCCCCGGGGATTCCGACACCATCCCCTCCTCCAACGGCTGGTGCGCTAACCGTCGATGGTCAACCGATCGACCTGTCCCTGTTCCGACGACGTTTGGCTGGTGCAAGCGGAGGTTGTGCAACCTGTGGCCAGTCCGACTGTGAATCTTGTGGTGGATCCCGACATTGCTCGCCGGGTCGAAAAGCATGCGAACCCTTTCCGGCAACGAGTCGGGCGCAGCGATTGGTCGGGATCATGTATGAGACCATTTGTTGCCAGGATCCATGTTACGATCCCAAATGGACCGCGCTCGCGAACGCTGCCTATTTCACACCTTCCGTTCGCCCGATCTCGCATGTGCGGTTCCGATGGGATGCGGCACCTGGTGTCGTTCTTCCCGACCGTGCCGAGTATTTCTGGGCCCGATCCGATGGAATGGGACTAGGTCCCCGACCCTATAGCCCCAACCTGACCGCAAGCCGGGTGACCTATCATGAGATCAGCCAATACACAGAACTGGCTGTGAATGGCGCGTTTGCCATGATCGTGGACCTTCCCTACCGAACCAACAAGGCCAGTGGAGCCGGTGCCGGTTCAGGATTCGCCGACATGCGGGTTGGGACGAAAAGCTTGCTCTTTGACCGTGAACTATTCCAGTTGACCTTCCAGTTCCTGACCCACCTACCAACTGGGTTGTCATTGAAGGGGACCGGGGTCGGGCATGTGTCGCTCGAGCCCGCACTGATCATGGGGCTCAAGGTGTCGTGCGACACCTACCTTCAAGGGATGGTGGCGGAGCGAATCCCACTGGGCGGGGACCCAGGTTATGCGGGATCGGTACTGCAATACTCGATGAGCTTGAATCACCTGCTCTGGCAACCAGTCCATGATGTGCAATTAATCGGTACCGCAGAATTCACGGGAATCACCTTCCAGGATGGTGCCTACACCGACCCCATTCTGGGCTCCAACCGCCGGGCAGGAGGTGCCTCCTACCTGACACTGGGCCCCGGGATCCGCTTGAACATTTGCGACAAAATCGATTTCGGAGCCGGAGCGGCGATCACAATCACCGACCCCCATTTGGCTGTGACAGTGTTCCGAAGCGAGCTTCGATATCGATATTAGTCGGAACCTCAGGGACCCAGATACAGGTTGAGATCGGCCGTGGTAGTCGAGCCTGGGGTGACAGTTGCGTCTGCAGAGGCCTTTCGTCGCGTCGCCACCTTCTCGGCGGTCAACTTGTAGGCACCAGGTTTCAACCCCGGAAAGAGGTAGGCACCCAGCTCATTCGTCGTCGCCCGGAACAGGGCAGTTCCGCGGGCATCGGACAAGGTCACCACAATGCCCGACTGCGCTCGGTTTCCCTCCAGGAGAGTTCCTGCGATTGCTCCGGGTTTCTCGGGCAGGATTTCCACCACCTCAACCGATGCGGTAGCGTTCGTTGCCAGGCCGGCCCCGTTAGTCGCAATGCAAGAGATGTCGACTAGACCAAGTTTATCCCGGGGCAACGGGACTGTGGTGCTCCATCGCAGGGAACCGGGTTCAGAGGGGACACCAGGAACTGTGGCCACGCCAGGCGGTGGTTTCCCATCCGGTCCCACCTTTCCCACAAAGAATATCACCGAGTCGATTCCCGATTCGGGATCCGAGACTTCAACTGACACAGGTACCCGGCCGCCCTTCTGTGCCTGTGCCGGAATCCCCTGAAACTCCGGCGTCAGAGGCGGCGTGTCATCAAGAATGACCGGGATTTCCCGACGAGAAAGTTCCGTCTTGTCCGGACCCAGAAGCGTTGCAACAACCTTTCGCCGACCCAGAAGTTGGGGCACATCCCAGGTAAGTTCCCAGTCCTGGATCGTAACGTCGAACTGTAAGCCACCTGTTGGACCTGGTGTCACTCGCCCCTGTTGATGACGCACAGCAGTCTGTAACTGTCGCATTTCCTCGGTCGGTTCACGACCCGGGTCATATCGCATCAACTGGGTGAGGATTGTGGAACCAGGAACCACCCTGTCAGCACCCACCTGGAAACTGATTGTCTGACCCGGTGACTTGGTCGGAATGGGGCGGAGTTCTAAATTGGGAGTGGAATCAACCACGGGGGAAACGGCGTCCCCAGTGCGAACAAAGTCAACCTTCAATCGAAACGCCCGCGTAACCCCATCCACTGTCAGTCGCACTTGCCCCTCCGGACTGGCTTCCGGGTCAAGTGACAGGCCAGTTGCATCGAGTTCCAGCCTGCCCCCCGCGGCAGGAATTCTCCCGGAGAACCGACCCATCCGAACTCCGCGGAGCCCGGGGACCAGTTTGGGGTCGATCACCAGTTGGGCTACGGACGGGATTGTTCCCAGGTCTTGAATGGCCCGCAGTGAAACCGATAGGCGATTCTCCGTGGGCCCGGAGGCAGAACCGGGCTGGAACCGCGAAGAGACCAGGTCGACATACTCGTAAGGTTCACGGGCGGAGAGTTGGATTGTTCGCGATTGCAAAACGTCGCCGGGGTTCTTGGGGTCAACAAGGTCGATCACCAAGGTCGCGGGAATGGGGAACCCTGGACCAGCAGTCGGCGACTTGGTCACACTAGTCGGCCCACCCTGAAATGGGGCCGGGACAGTCGCACCAGGTCCCACCGTCACGGTTGAATCGAGTGGCTGGGTATCAGGAAGTTTCAACCGAACCAAGGCCTGCCGCTTCTCATTGCTCCGGTTCCGGACAAACACATGGAGGGTTTCACCCTTGCCAGGTCGAAGACGGATCGAGTCGCCCAAACCCACCGGATCCACTGCCAGACGGTCGACGATGATTTCCCATGGATTAGCCAGGCGCGATGCATCGATCGGCACACGCATAAATGAGATTCGCCGACCGGCGCGGAAGCCAATGACAACGCCGTCGGGAACTCGTCCGGGTTGCGTCGGGTTGACGACCTGGGCTCGAACCGTGATGGTCGAGAGAGTTCCACCGCCTGCTGGGTCCGGTACAGGAGAACCAGGATCCGCCGTCACCTGGATCCCCTCACCAGGTGGAAGGACTCGGATCGAGACAGGGTCTTTCGAGGGCGGATCCGGATAACGCACTCGCACCTGAATTTCTGCCCCCTTGTCACTTGACGTGAGAACAAGTGGGGGTGGTTCTTGAAAAACAACAAGAGGGGGAGCCAAGGCCGTGTCAACACCCACGGCGATCTCTGCACTGGCTACCGATTCCAGAAAATCGCGGTCGAAGCCGGTACGGGCGACCTGTCTATGGATGACCCCAGACCACCCAAAGAACCTGGACCAGGCAAGCGTACGTGCAACCACCCGAGGATCTGTATCAACAGAATCAAACGGTGACACGCGGAACCCGGGCCATAGCAATGCAAGTAAATCACGATCCTGTGGTGGGGTATCCTGAACGAGTTGGTCAAACCCATTCGTCCAGGCTTGGCCCAGTGCTTCCGACAGGTCCACCCATTTTGGGGACCCCGGGCCATCACGCTTTGCAATCTGCAGCAAATCATGCAGTCGTGACACAGTGGTGGCGCCGAGGCCAGCGACTCGCAAGATCTCGAGGTGGCACTCGGCACAAATCGCCGCTCGCTCCGCAGCCGCCTGTCTCTCGGCAGCCGTTTCTTCTGGGGCGAACGGGACGACCAGGGTCCTTTGACCCGATCCGTTTTCGTTCAGATCTGCGGCGATCGTGCGTTCGGTCAGTCGCCGAGAAAGGTCTCGGCTTGCACGATCCAGCATCTCTCGATCCTGGGATGTCAATCGTGGGAGGGTCGCAAGAAACTCCAGTTTTCTGAGCATCATGGCCGGGGGCGGTTCTGCCGCAGCGGCTTTCACGGTCCAGTCAACATCGGTGGTTCCAATCACACGGTCCAGTGCCGTGGTCATCCGACTTGTTGCGGCTGCACCCCGTCGCAACTGGTCGGCCTGTTCTAACAGTGGTCCAGGTTCCATCGGTTTCGTCGGCGTTTTTAGAAGCACGTGCAACTGTTCAGCCGAGTTTAGTCTTTCCTTCCATAGAACAACCTGGTCTGGGAAATTCTCGAGTATGGTTGCCTCCGGGATCAGCGACACCAACACTTGGTCTGCAACGGGTCGAGCTTCCGCATACGCATCCGCGAACGCGATGACACCGGATGCAAGTCGGATGGAATCTTGAAAGCGCTCGAGTGTCTCGTCGGCCGGCACGCTTCCCCAGAACTGAAGCAGAATTTCGCCCGTCCATCTCGCTTCAGCCGCGCGGTGAAGTGCGGTGGCCGTCCAGGGGTAGACATCGGGCCGGGCCGCAGCCGACTCGTAGGTCTTCACCGCGGTCATGGCAGTTCGAGCCAGGTCGGCCGGCCAATCGCTGGCGGGTATTTCTTTCGCAAGATTGGCCAATCGACGGAGAAACTGGCTCTCGATGTATGCGAGGGAAACCTTCCGCTCGGCCAGGGCCTGGTCAACTACCTGAAGGTGGGACGGGCGAGTCGCGATAATTTCGGCTCTTGTCAACAAGGCGGACTCAACGGCAAATGGAGTCTGGCCGGTTACGGATTTGACAAACGCGGCCGTGGCCTTCGCGACAATGGGCTCGCGGGCCGTTCCAGGCAGTTTCGCTGCTTCATGACTTGCCGAGAGCAGGGCGTCAACAGCCTCGATCGCTACCTGGTTCTCTTTCTCGCCCAGAACCCTCGCGAGTGCCACCGACACGATGACCGCGGGTCGCTTCGGACTCGCCTG
Source organism: uncultured Alcaligenaceae bacterium (assembly GCA_964552815.1). Classification (GTDB taxonomy): domain Bacteria; phylum Planctomycetota; class Planctomycetia; order Gemmatales; family Gemmataceae; genus CAYUHJ01. The sequence continues at coordinate 126,106 of CAZKIQ010000007.1, forward strand.
GGCGAGGTCCATGTCTCGTTGTAAGCGGCGAAGGTCAATCGCCAGATCGGCATATCCTCGATCGTTCGATCCGCCACGTTGTCGACCCGATTGCACGACGAGAACGTCGTCTTGTAGTCGGCAGAAAATCCGGGGGGACACAGAAAGAGTTCGCTCTGTTCCCCATCGAACCAGTGTGTTCCAACTGTTGATAAGTGGTTCATCCGAACCAATTCCCGGAGTTGGCGTCTCACCGCCCGACGCGGAGACGAGATCGAAATCGGGACCGTTGCCGAGAAGAACGGGTGTCTGCCTTCGACTATCGTTCTCGCGAACCCATCTGTCAACCCGTGCCCTCAGAAAGGCAGCCAGCCCGCGGACGGTTACACGCCGGCCGACGTCACCATCCGGGTTGTACGGAATAGCCGCCCCCCGGAGGCCCATTTCGAAGTAGTACCCGAAAATCGTGCGACCTAGAATTCGGTTTCCCATGGGGGACTGACCGGGTCCGGCCGAGCAAAGCACCAACCAGTCGGGGGTGGACTTGGGATTGGCCGCCTGGTGCTCCGCCTCGACTTCTGCAACCAGGTTGGCAACATGGGATGTGGGGTCGGACCATAGCAAGCCCACACGAGGTTCTCGCGGCGGTCCCGCCAGATCGAGAACAAGGAGTTTCGCTCCAGGAGGCGATGCCTTGACTTTCCGCAGGATTTCCCGGAGTGACAAACCCTGCCCTTTACCAGGTGGTTCGGCGTCGGCGGGGATGAATTCGATATCACCCTGCCCCCGGACGCGAGCGAAACCGCTCAAGTAGAGAACTAGCTTGTCACCTGGTTCCAGCCGTTGCAACTGCTCCAGTTCTCTCGTGAGTAGTGTGCCTTCCTGGCTCGAGTTGGCGTTTGCGAATCGGGAGAAGAGGCCGGCTTTCCGCACCAAGCTGCGGTCCTGGTCCGCCTCGGATCGATCGGGGATGGCCAGGCTTCGATACTGGGTGACCCACAGCGGAACGAAGTAGGGTTTGGGTAAGGGTCGCAACCATGAGGCGATTCCCGCGACCACACCAACCAGGGCGACGGTGAAGGCGGCCAGGGCGAACCGCCGGAGCGAACGTGTTCGACGCACCCCTCGGCCGTACACGCGGGTCTGGCTGCCGACCAACCAGGTAGGGGAGGTCTGGGCGGAATCCAAGTCGCTCACGGGAACCTGGGGGTTCGGGAACAGGGTGTTCGGGAACTAGGTGAGTCGAGGAATCGGTGACCTGGAACTCCGGCCGCGGTCAGGGTAAAGCGATCGGGGGTGGCGGTCGAGTGTCCGCCGGGTCAGGGGCGGGGACGTCCCGCAAGGAAGCGGAAAACCCACGCTGCTCCGCTGTCCGTTTCAATTCGCGGACCGAAACAAATTCGAGTGCCGTGAGTTTCTTCGCGGTCTCCTGATCCACGGGCCAGAACAGAGTCGTCGAACGTGCTGCTTCCGGGTAGAACCAGGCTGCTCTTCCGTGTTGACCCAGGCCTCGAACGTAGACTTGCACCGGGTTGGCTGGGGCATGGGCGACCCGGACGGCCAGACATGCCATCCGTTTCCGATCGCTGAGTCCGACATCGACGATGTGTTCCTCGATCGCCACCCCGAGGAGTTGAGCGGGTTCCCCGTCGATAAACAATTTGCGATCGGTCAACTCGCCAAGATTTCGGAAGTCGATCCCGGCGTCAAACCGGGTCGCGATCCGGGGTTCCTGGTCGGGGTTCCACCAGGTTTTGATCACTGGTCTTGCCGGTGACCCATCGGTTCGACTGGGCCATTGGGGTGAATCGAGTGTCCAGGCGGTGGCGGGGTACCCGGATGTGGATGACCATCGCACGGCGGGAAGGCGGTTCTCATCCCCTGCTGGTAGGAGTTCGAACCAGGTTTGTTTCGGACGTGGTTGAATCAGGGTTTGCTCAGCAGGATCGAACCGGCGTTCCATAAATAAAAGTGAAGACATTCCTTTTGCCTGGCGTTGGTTCTGTGCCAGGGTCAACCGCCAGTCCCGGGCAGTCACCCAGGGTCGCCCAGGGTAGTCGTTGGCGGCGTACTCCGCCCGGCCGACCTGGAGCCCCGTGGGTCCGTTGCGAAGATCGAGCAACAACCGGTCGCCCGCTCGGAGGTCGACCTCTTTCACGAGGTAGGGGGAAGCCAGAATTCGCACCTTTTCTGCACCTGGCTTCAGACCTGGTGCGTACCAACGGTCGCCGCCGCCGGGGAGTCCGACCGCCAGACCCGTCTCGGGAATACCAGGCAACAACACGTTTTCGGGAGAGAGGATCTGGAATCGCACCGTGCGACGAAGTGCTTTGCGGAGAGCGGATTCCAGTGATTGTACATCTTCCGCGGGCGTGAACGAGCCGGGCGGATCCAGGGTTTTCAAGACACCAAACTGTTTCGTGACCAGGTCTTCCTCGGCTTTCGGGAGTCGGAACCCGATCGCGTGGACGGCAATGCCCGACATCCGGAATTCGTCTCGGATCACGTCGGGAACACTTTTGCCGTTGGGGTTCACGATCTTGTCCTTGGCGTACCGGTTGTCGGCTCCGTCGGTCAGGACGATCATCGACTTGTACCCGGTTGCCTGGGTCAGGTCGGCCTTGGCCTCAAGCATGGCGCGGAGGACCGGGGACTCGTTCCAGGGTTCTAGTGCCGGGTAACGTACCCGCTTGAGAAGGGCCTCGGTCGCCTTGGTGTCGGCCGGGTTCCACTTCATGGGCGCGATCACCCGGGTGATGGTTTTCTCGGCTTCCTCCACGGTCTTCCCCGAACCCACCGCCTGGCCGAACGCCCACACGCTGATCGTGGTGCCGGGTGGAAGATCGCGAAGGACCTTTTCGAAAACTGTGATGGCCTGGGTGAACTTGGTGGTGGGTCCGTACGCTTCCCCTTCGGGTGGACCCATGCTGCCGGAACAATCGACTACGAATGCGACTGTGCCAGTTGTTTCTCCGAACTTGTCCATGATCTCCGGTGTCGCGCGGATTGCGAGGCTTGCTAGTCGGGGGGGTAGGAAGTCGTTCTCGGTCACCACGGGACGCGGGTAAATGGTCACTGGGAGCGTGTTGGAGATCCGCTGACCCCGGAACAGGGCGTGGACCGTGATGTGCGAATTGACCGCGTCCGGGAGCGTGGGAGGGTTCTCTTCGGCTGGCTGGAGGATCTCGTTGCGGAGGGGGAGAACCAGTTCCCTGGTCTTGCCCGCAACCTGGACAGGGGTGGGGTCTGGTATGGTTCCCGCCCAGCCCAGTCCTTTCCCAGGGTCGGGTCGCCACACGACCCAGCCTGTTGGCACGGCGGGGTTGTCGCCACCTGGGCCCAGGGTAGAGCTGGGTTGGAGGGTAGCTTCCGTGGTGACCACGACTCCGGGTTTGGGAAAGCCAATGGCGATCGCACCGGGTCGGTCGATCTTGTCGCGGATGGTTCGGATTGCGTCAGGGTTCCCGTTTGCCGAGGCATCGGTCAGGAAGAGCCTACCAGCACGGCGATAGTAGGGTTCGTCGGCCGGGTCCAGGGAGTACCAGTGCTCTTCCCAGGTGCGGTCGGCCAGGTCGGTCAAGAGTCGGGCCAGAAAGGCCCGGCGACAGATTGCTGTGGGGTCGTCGGAATCTTTAGGGGAAATGGACGCGGGAAGAACCCGTGCGAGCGAATCGGCCTCGGAAAGCGGTTCGAGAGGGCCATCCCCTGTTCGTGCCGCCGCATCGCTGACAAGTCGGGCGAGGTATATGGGTGCCGACTCGAAGCGTCGTACAAACGCGTTTCCGGCCACCATGCGGGATTTCCAGCCCTCCGGGTCCGCGGGGAAAGTTCGCAGGCGGAACTCGGTAAGTTCGTAACTGTCTGACTCGGAGTTGGCGAACTTGTCGAAACGGGTCTTCCCGACCGCAGCCAGGGCAAGCTGGCCGGTCCGTTGCGACTCGTCCACCGCCCAGGTCGCCATCTTGGGAGCGGAGACCGGGGGAAGAACGTCGCCTTTCGACTGGGTGAGAAACCGCCAGGAAACCCCGCGCTTGTTCGCCAGCAACCGGGAGCGCAAGTCGGCGGGAAGAAAGGGAACACTCAGGGCATCGTCGGCATCCCGCCAGACACTGGGTAGGTCGACGCCGCAGAGAAGTTCCCCACGTGACAGAACATCCCCGAGCAAGGCGTCATTCCGGTTGCGGAGGTCGACAGCTCGTTGCTGGAAGCCCGCGATGAGGAGGTGCGGTTCTGCTGCGAGCGATGCTTTCCGGATATCCTGGTCGAGTCTGTGGGTCTCTTCCCAGATCGCAATCGCCTCGGTGAGTGACTGCTCCCATCGGCGAAGTTCTTCGGGTGATTCGGGACGTTGCCGGGCGGCAATCGAGCGGGAAAGGAATGCGAGTTGGAGGAAGATTCGGTCGCGGGTGGAGAAGACCTGGGCGACGGTATTGGCGACCTGGGCTCCTTGTTGGTAGGCGTGCTTTGCCTCGGCCAGGCGTCGGCGTGCCTCGGCCAGGCTGGCGGGGTCTCGCGAGAGCAACAGGTCCTGAGCGGGCAGGCGGGCCTGGTCGCCTTGTTTGACCCAGTGCCGGGTAAACGGGGTCACTCGCTCGGCGTACCCGTGTCCCGTGGATCGGCTTCCCACTGCGACCCGTTCCGCCAGAAGCCGGGTTTCCAGGGCCTGCCGCAACAGATCCTCTGGTGGGGTCGGTGTGGGCAGGTCACGAAGCAGGATCCGCAGGAAAGTAACCTCGACCGGCCCGACCATGACGTCGGGCAGGATCAGTTTCAGAAGTGGCTGGACCTGGGTGCGTCGGAACCCGGGATCCTCGGCCGCGCTCTCCATCAGCAACTGGGTCACCCCCAGACGGAGCAGCGTCTCGCCACGCGAGTTCCCAGCCTGGGTGGCGAGCGCCCCCTGCCATTTCTTCGCAGCGTCGGCTGGGTTCGCATCGCGGAGAACCTCGGCGATCTGGCGGGCCTGGTTGCTCGGCGTGACCGGCAGACCGATCGCGGCTGGCATAGGCAGCGACAGGGCAAGTGAACCCAGGTCGTCCACAGGCCCGGTGCGGAAGACCTCTTCCAGACCGCGGATCCCCGCTCGAATCTTGGCTGCGTTCTCGTGGTCCCCCGCTTCCGCCAGGTGCTCGTACCGCAGGAGCAGTTGCAGGTACTGACGCCACTGGATGGGGGCGTACGAACTGGGTGGGTAGTTCTGCGTCCGGAACGTCTCCGCCGTGGTCCAGGCCACGTTGACGTCGTCCGGCAGCGGTGCAGGCGGCTCAGGCATCGGATCCGGAATCTTGCTTCGCGGACCCAGGGTCACTCTCGCGGCCCGGCGGACCCCTTCCTCACCCGACGGGAGCAGCATCGGGCGCTGGTTGACGTTCCGGTTGGAGCGGGCCCAGTTCTGCACCCGCTGGAGCGTGATCGCGTACGCCTCATCCAGGGTCGCGATCGAATCCCCAGGCTCGTTGCCGATGTCCCCAGCAAGGGCCCTGCGGAAGAAGTGACCAAACGCGGATTCCCCGTACTCGGGAATCGCCCAGGATCGCTCGTTGGGCCCGCTCGCCGAGATCACCACCAGGTTGGGAATTCCCGCAATTTCGGGTTCGAGTTCTTCCAGGGCACGGGAGAAATCGTTCCAGAACATGCCCCGTTGCGGGTCGGTGCGCTGATGGGTTGCGTCGAATATCAGGATCTTGACCTGGTTTGCGGGCATCTTCGCCAGGCGGGCCAGGATTGCACGGACCCGCAACAGGTTTCGGTCGACCATCCGGGTGTCGGCATCGTCACGAATCAGGTACGGGCCGGCGGGATCTGCACCCCCCTGCATTGCGAAGTAGAGCAAGACCGGGGAATCGGAAATCGTTTCGAGGTCGCGAGTCCAGTCCTCGCCTGTTCGGAGTCGGAAGGGGGGGGCGACCGGTTGAAGCACCTCGTTTTCCCCGGCGTGGACCCGCTGGGCCGACCGCCAGCCGTAGACGTTGAGTCGCACCGTCAGGTTGGTCTCGTACCCCGCCCCAATCACGACCACGGAGATCGGACGCGGCGGGGTGTACCACTGGGCGACCCAGACCAGCAGCACCGACCCGACGAGAAGCGCCAGAGTCGCGGCCGAGGCCAGGAGCAATCCCAGACGGTTGACCGGCCGGTGCACCGGTCGACGGATGCGCCACTTCTGCGGGACATCCGAGTCGACCCCGGCGGTCAACCCCCAAAGTGGTGAACGCGACGGCATGAATTGGCGATGGCTAGGGGTGGAATCCGATCCGAACGTCGAAGGGGACCGCTGCCCCTGCTTGGTTCAATCTTAGCACCTATACTACCTCCGCAGTCCGCCTCGCCGCGAATTGCTTGGAATGGGATTCTCGCCTGACCCTTCCCTCCTTGAACTTGTTCCATGCCCTCCCAACCGACAATCGACATCGCCGCCCTGACTGCTCCAATCCCGGGGGACGATCCCGCCGGCGGAAGCACTCCCTTCGATGTCCGCGAAAAACTCGACGAATCCCGCAAGGAGATCGATCCCGCTTCTTTCGCGGCCGACGACCCCACCCGGCCGGCCGAGGCGAAACGAGCCGACTGGGCACTCGTCATTCGCGTCGCCTCCGACTGCCTCACCAGCAAGTCGAAGGATCCGCTGGTCGCGGCACGCCTGACGGAAGCACTTTCCCAACGGTTCGGGTTTGCCGGCCTCCGGGACGGTCTCCGCCTGCTCCTCGCACTCCTCACCGACTGCTGGGAGCGACTTTCCCCGAAAATCGACGATCCCTCCGACCTCGACCTTCGTGCCGGGCCATTTGAGTGGCTGGACGACCCCGACCACGGCGGTCGGTTTCCCTCCACCGTCCGCACGATCCCGATCCTTTCCCTCGGGGATCTCACGCTCTCCTGGCAGGTCTGGAAAAGAAGCCAGGACGGGAAGGACAAAACCGCCACGGAATCGTTCGAGAAAATCGTGCAGGCGGCGACCGTGGATCAACTCCGCGATTCCCTCGCGGTTCTGGACGAGTGCAAGGAAGCGATCCGGGCACTGGCGGCGAAGCTCACCGAGCGTCTCGGCGACCTCGCCCCCGGAATGACCCAGCTTGATGGAGCCATCGAAGAGTGTCGATCTTTGGCGGATCTGATCTACAAGCGAAAAGCGCCGGCCGGGGCACCCGAGGCGCCTGCCACAACCCCGGACGGAGAATCACCGACCCAGTCAACCGCGGGAACTGCTACACCGGCCGCCAGCGCACCCGCAACCCGGGAGGCCGTCTACCGACAACTCGCCGAGGCCGCGAGAATCCTGGAGCAAATCGAGCCCCACAGCCCCATCCCCTACCTGATCCGCCGAGCCGTGGCCCTCGGCAGTCTCCCGTTCCACGAGATGATCAAGAGTTTCGTCCGCGATGCCTCGGTCATCTCGGAAATGGAACGGGAACTCGCCATCGAGCCCCCGCCCGAGTAACCCGCTTGGCCGACGCGTCAGCGAGGGCCGATGCAAGGTGCGATCAAACGCGTGGGCGGATTTCGATGGTTAGCCCGACGCGTCAACGAGGGCCGATGTAGGGTTCCCTCGCTCACGCATTCTTCGTTGTGGATGGTTAGCCCGACGCGTCAGCGAGGGTTGATGCAAGTGCCCTCGCTCACGCGTCGGGCTAACAGGCACCGTTGGAACAACCGCGATTGACGGGTTCCTCACCCCACTTGCCGCTTCACCGGGAGAATGTCGCGCTCGTCGAGGATCTCGTAGCTTTAGCCTTGCTCCGTCAGGAACAATTGACCGCGAGGCGGTGCCTTCATGTGCCATGTGAAAGATCAGGGGTCAATATCCGCTTCGATTTCATCTTTTCAATTTCTGTCGCCAGAAACTTTAGAAGAGTCATAAGCCCGTCGAGTGGCGGCAAACCGGCAGATTTCTCGAATGCATACCTTGCGGATCTAAACACATCGTAAGAAGCCAAAACTTTTTTCAATGGCGATGCGTTGCGATGGCCGTCACCGATTGTGTCCGTAGATAGCGGCGTCACGCAGTTTGATGTAGTGTATGCGGAGTCCAGCGTATCGCGAATGTCGATATTGATTGCATCGAAGAGATCCGGTAAACAATGTCCCTGTTTTTGTGCCTCACTATTAAGCACCGTAGGAACTCGGGGGTCTTCTGTCCAATTAGCATTGAGGCACTTCAGATATAACTCGATCCCAAATGCGCCCAAGACGTAGATTGGATGTACGATGTTGCACTCGTCGCGGTGGCCATATAAATAGCAGGCCGCATCTTTATACTGCTGTGCGTGCCCAAGAATCATTGTGTCCGGAATTTCCTGAATATTGATCATGTTCTGCAAATCCTGTTGTGGATGACGGGTTCCTCACCCCACCTGGCGCTTCACCGGGAGAATGTCGCGTTCGTCGAGGATCTCGTAGCTGTAACCCTGCTCTGTCAGGAACATCTGCCGGTGGTGGGAGAAGTCGAGTTCCCGGGTGTCCCGCGTCACGACCGTGTAGAAGTGGGCGTCGCCGTCGCCGCTGGATTTGGGTCGGAGAATCCGGCCGAGTCGCTGGGCTTCCTCTTGTCGGCTGCCGAACGTGCCGCTGACCTGGATAAGCACGTTCGCGTCCGGCAGGTCGATCGCGAAGTTGCCGACCTTCGACAGGACGAGGTGTCGGACCTCGCCGCGTCGGAACTTGCCGTAGAGTTCTTCCCGCGTGGCGTTGTCCGTGGAACCGGTGATGAGCGGGATGCCGAAGCGTTCGCTGAGCGTCCGGAGTTGGGCGAGGTACTGGCCGATGATGATGACCCGCTGGTCGGCGTAGCGCTCCAGCAGTTCCCCGACGACGTCGTCCTTCGCCGGGTTCTCGCTCGCGATGCGAAACTTCGCCCGGTGGTCGGCGACGGCGTACTCCATCCGCGTCTTGTCGTCCGGCAGGTTGACGCGAATTTCGGAGCAAGATGCAGAGGCGATCCAGCCCTTCCCTTCGAGTTCCCGCCAGGGCACGTCGTACTTCTTCGGACCGATCAGCGTGAAGACGTCGCCTTCCCGGCCGTCCTCGCGGATCAGCGTCGCCGTCAGTCCGAGTCGCCGGCGGGCCTGGATGTTCGCTGTCACGCGGAACACCGGGGCCGGGAGAAGGTGAACCTCGTCGTACACGATCAGGCCCCAGTCCCGCTGCTCGAAGAGCCCGAAGTGCGGGAAATCCTCGGTCTTGTCCGGGCGGTACGTGATGATCTGGTACGTCGCGACCGTGACCGGGCCGATCTCTTTCGTGTCCCCGGTGTACTCCTTCACGTCCTCTTCGGTGAGCGTCGTTTTGTCGAGGATCTCGCGGCGCCACTGCTTCACGGCGGTGATGCTCGTGGTCAGAACGAGCGTCGACTTCTGGAGCAGACACATGGAGGCGACGCCAACGATGGTTTTGCCGGAACCGCAAGGGAGGACGATGACGCCCGAGCCGCCGCGGACGTCGCCACCGGCGTAGAAGACGTCGGCGGCTTCGCGCTGGTAGTCGCGGACGGTGAATTTGACCCCGCTGGCCGCGATATCCCGGAGTTTCATCGGCAGGGCCGCACCCTCCGTGTACCCCGCGAGATCCTCTGCCGGGTATCCGACCGTGATCAGCGTCTGCTTGATGAGCCCACGGAAGGCAGGGTCGACGGCGAAGCTGAGTTCATCGAGCGGTTCCCCGAGGTACTCCTTGAGTTTCTTCTGCCGGGCGAGTTCCGCGAGGAGTGGCTTGTCCGCGCAAACCAGCCGGAGCCGGCCGTCGGTGTGGCGGACCAGCTTGACCCGCCCATACCGGGCGACGGTCTCCGTCAGGTCCGCGGGAAGGTTGTTCGGGATCGGGAACTTCGTGTACTTCCGCAAAACCTCCAGCATCTGGTCGGCGGTGAACCCAGCGGCAGCCGCGTTCCACAACGACAGGTTGCTGATGCGGTACGTGTGGATGTGCTCCGGGCTCTTCTCCAGTTCTGCAAACGGAGCGAGTGCGTCCCGGGCTTCCGCGTACTTCGGGTTGTCGACCTCGACCAGGACAGAGCGGTCCGACTGGACGATGAACGGGTTCGTCGGGTCGAACTGCGGGGGAGAGGGGGGCGGAACGGCAGGCGAGGGCGTGGTCCGATTCTTCGCCATGGCACCCTATTTCTCGCGGAGGCGGAGCGGGCTTCCCCGCAGGAACCGTCACTTTACCGGTCCCGCAGACGCGGGAGCAACCCGAAGTCCCGCGGGAAACAAAAACTGAGCACCTGTTCCAGGCAGCTCTCGACTCCTCACTCGCCCCAGAACAGGACTGCAGCCCGAGTTGCGGACGCGAGCTGGGAGAAGGTGGCAGTGCAATCCGGCGGGGGGTCGACGAAGGGGTTGACCCATGTGACGTCGAGGTCCAGTGCCCGGGCGACGGGCTCCGCGAATCGGGGGCAGTTGTCGGAGGTGGATCCGGTCTGGTGGGCTCGCCAGCCCCGGACGCCGACGAGCATTTTCACGGGGAGAGCCAGATCGTGGGCGACGTTGCGGATGGCGTCGCCGGCTTCGAAGAATCCGGTGACCTGGATTGCCACGAGCGGCCTGGCCCCGCCGAGGAGTAGGCCCGCCGCCACCGCCACTGCTTCCCCTTCCCGCGTCGGCCGGACGATTCCGAGGGAGGACGCGGTCAGGGCATCTTCCCAGGTTCCGAGGTGGGAATCCGGGAGCCAGACGACGTGCGAGAAGCCGGCGTTCTCGATCGCACGAATCACGCTGGAGCCGTCGATCATCGCGAACCTCCGGGAAGCTTCGAGAAATCGTACCTTCCCCGGTTGGGCCAATCTACCACCGATCCGCCTTGCGGGATGGGTGCCGGCGTCGTATCGTCCCCGAACCAGTCGAAATCGCCCCGTCGGTGTCGCATGGTCGAGTTCATGGTTCGAGTCCCGTCCGACACTCCGCCCGGACCGTTGTTCCTCGCGGGTGATGGGGACCGGTTCGGGAACTGGCGAGCGGCCGGCGTTCACCTCGAACACTGGGGCGACGGCACCTTCCGCACCCGACTCGATTTTCCGACCGGCGACCCTTCCCGATTCCTCGTCACCCGCGGCCACTGGCGCCGCGCCGAGAGCGATGGTGCCGACCGGGAACGGGCTCCAAGGTGGGTCACTGCGGGAACTGGCAGCGTTCTCGACGTCCACGTTGTCGGCTGGGGACGGTCAAGTGTCCGCTACCACCCCGGCTTCGCGTCTCGCCATGTCCGCCACTCGCGCACCATTTCCGTCTACCTTCCGCCCGGCTACGACCTCGAACCGGGTCGCCGATTTCCGGTGCTCTACCTCCAGGATGGGCAGAATCTCTTCGATGCGGAGACCGCCTTCGCGGGGGTGCCGTGGGGCGTCGACGAGACCACGGAGCGGGCGGTGCGGGCGGGGTGCGTCGAGCCCCTGATCATCGTGGGAGTCGCGAATTCGCCGGATCGGCTCGGGGAGTACGGTCCCCGTGCGGAACCGGAGCACCCCGAGGATCTGACCCGGGAGTACACGCGATTTCTGGTGGAGGAAGTCAAACCGTTCGTCGATCGGGAATATCGCACGCTTACGGGCCCGGCGGACACGGGGGTGGGCGGGTCGTCGATGGGCGGTTTGATTTCGCTGCACCTGTGCAAGACGCGGCCGGACGTGTTTGGGCGATGTGCGGCAATGTCGCCGTCGCTGTGGTGGGACGAGGCGGATTTCCTGCGGTCGTTCTCGGCCGAGCCCGGGTGGTTGGCATCGTGCCGGATCTGGCTCGACATGGGGGGCCGGGAAGGGGCGACCAACTCCAGTCGGCGGGGAAATCTCCGGCGAGCTCGGGCCCTCGCACGGTTGCTCGGGAAAGCCGGGCTCCGGGATGGCCGGGAATTCCACTACTACGAGGATCTGCACGGCGGACACGACGAGGCGGCGTGGGGTTGGCGGTTCGAGCCGATGCTGCGGTTCCTGTTTCCTCCGCCATCCCGCCCGTCGGCTTGCGACTCCCCTGGCGACGCCCTACCATAGCCTGGAAGCTTTGCACCATCCCGATTCCCGGAGGCCGATCGATGGCCGACCCGTTGCCGAGTTCGCCGCAACTCGAGACGCCCATCCGCCCGATCCCTGTGACGGTGGGGGTGGGGTTGGCCCTCGTGGCGGCGGCGATTCCGCTCCTCCCGGAGTCGGTGCGGCCCTGGAATTTCGCGATGTTCGGGGCCGTCGCCCTCTTCCTCGCTGCCCGGTGTGGGTCGGGGCGGATGGGGCTGCCGCTCGCCGCACTTCTGGTGCTCGGGGCGAAACTCGGTTGCGACCTGGTGCTGTATTCCCGCAACCAGTTCGATCCGGACTACGTTCCCGCTCCGAGCGTGTATGTCGGCCTTGCGGGATACGCGGTTCTGGGGTGGTTGCTGCTCCGGCAGTCGCGGAATCCGCTGCGGATCGCCAGCGTCACGCTGCTCTCGAGCTTCGGGTTCTTCGTGATCACCAACACCGTCGCCTGGCTCGATCCGATTCACGCGTATAGTCGGGATCTCTCCGGGCTGCTGACCTCCTACACCCTCGCGTTGCCGTTCTGGCGGGACGGCACCCTCGTCAGCGACCTCGGTTTTTCGGCGGTTTTCTTCGCGGCGGAGTACCTCTTCGCCCTGACACTGGCGACTAACCCAGCGGTGGCGGAGCCGATTCCCGTCACGACCCAGGACCGGAGGTGACCCGTGAAGTGGGCCGCTGTGATCTCGTATTTGCAAGACCCGACGGTGGTCGGGACGCACCGGCCCAACCACCGGGCGTATCTGACATCGCTTCTGGAGACGGGGAAACTCGTGTGTGCGGGCCCATTCACGGACGATTCGGGTGCGTTGATCGTGTACGAGGCCCCGGATGCGGCTGGTGCTGAGGAACTGATCCGGAACGATCCCTTCTACGTGGCCGGCGTTTTCCTGCGGTGGGAACTCCGACCCTGGAAAACCGTCTTCGCCAACCCGTATCTACTTCCGCCCAAAGGTTGAGGACGTTGCGACGGACACCCGCCATCCAAGCCTGGCGAATTCACATCCTGGCCGACACATCGCCGGTTTTCGTGGCCACTTCCACCGCCCCTGGCGGACATGTGGTAGCCGCTCGTCCAACCGGGAGACCGGTGCATTCTGACCGGGAAAGCCCAACCTTCAGTTGACTACTTCGGCCGGGAGACGGCACCACTTTCCTTTTCGAGCATTTTCCTCCCGGAATTTTGTCAGGATTCGGCATCGCGCCCGTTTATGGACAGAACTCGCAATCCGGACGGAAAAACCTCGTCTTCTCCCACGCTGAAATTTTCGGCCCTGCCGGAGTTCCTATGCATTCGCGACGCTCTCCCCTCGCGTTTACCCTCATCGAATTGTTGGTTGTCATTGCGATCATCGCAATCCTGATCGGTCTGCTTCTGCCGGCTGTGCAGAAGGTTCGGGAGGCGGCGGCCCGAACGAAATGTCAGAACAACTTCAAACAGATCGGCCTGGCGATGCACTCGTACCACGACGCGAAGGGGTATTTCCCCTCGGGTGGAGGTTCGGGAGTGTGTTATGCGACCCGAGTGGACGGCAACCAGATGCTGGCCGCGGGCGATACGCCAGCCGACCCCAACGGCCCGGCGTCGGTTCCGGACCCGAATGGGACTTCCTACCCCGGCTCGGCGGGGGATTTTGTCGCGGGATTCCAACAGGCGGGGCCGCTCTACCAGATTCTGCCGTACATCGAGCAATCCAATGCGACCGAACGGGCGAGCTGGAGCAGCCGGGGGACGGTGATTCCGCTGTACTTCTGCCCGTCGCGCCGATCTCCGCAGGCTCGGGGAAGCATGGCCTTGACGGATTACGCCTGGCCATCGGGGCCGACCGGTGCCCCGTCCGGCCTGTCGACGTCCCAGCAACTGGCCTGGTACGAGGGATACCCCACTTCGCTGAGTTCGCCCTCGCTTCGGCCGGGGATCATCGTGCAGGGTGGGACGGAACTGCAGACCTACAACTTTGCCGGCAGCGTCTATCCGCCCGAGATCACGGCCAATCCGGCCCGGCGGTTCGTGAAATTCGGGCTCACGAAGATGACTGCCGTCTCAGACGGCCTGACCAACACGGTCCTGTACACGGAAAAGTATCTCCCCGCGCAACTCTGGACTCCGCCCACCTCCCCGGACCCGTGGTGGGACTCGGCCTACGACTTTGGTGCCCACCTCTCGTCCTGTCGCGGCTACGCCGAAGCCTACCGCTATTCCCCGAGCGTTGCCGGGGCCACGATGTTGCAGTTTGACGGCAACCCGAAGCCGGACCGCAACAACGACGGGTCCGTCAACGCGAACGATGTCTACGGGTTCGGCTCCGCCCACCCCTCGGGGGTCAATGCCGTCATGGGCGACGGGTCGGTACGGTCGTTCGCATACACCACACCGATCAGCCTCTGGCAACTCCTCTGTCAGCGGGACGACGGCGTCGTCATCCCTTCCTTCGACTAAGACTCGATCCACTCAGGAATCTCGAAATGATATCTCTCCGCCCGTCCCGGCTTCTGGCCGGGGCGATTGCTGTATTTCTCGTGGGATGCGGTGGTGCGCCGACAGGCCCCGATGTCGATTCCCTCAAGGCCCTCGCCGAGCTGTATGCCCAGTACGCCGCGGCTCACAAGGGGCAGACGCCGGCCAGCGACGCGGAACTGCAGAAGTTCGCCGCCTCGATCGAAGCCCAGGCCCGGGCAGCGGGAGAACCGCCTGCCGATACCGCCAACCCGAAGGCGACGCGGTTCGACCGATTCTTCACCTCTACCCGGGACGGCAAACCGTTCCAGATCCGGTACGGCACCCCCGTCTCGTATTCCCCCGGTTCCACGGACATTCTCGCCACGGAGGCCGAGGGATCGGGCGGGAAGAAACTCGCCGTCTTCTCAAATGGAACCGTCGTCGAGATCCCCGCCGACGCGAACCCGTGACAAGGCAACGCATTGTTGAACTTCGGCGAAGATGGTAGGTCACTCGCTCCGCGAGTGACTGCGATTCCACTTCCAAAAGAGTGTGGCCTTCTCGGGACATCATCCCGTCACTCGCGGAGCGAGTGAGCGACTGTAAAGAACCATCGCCTGAACCCGTGACCGCCGCTTGACTCCGGGCCGGGGAAGCGGACAATCCCACGGTCCGAATCACTTCCCCTCGGAGACTCCGCATGACGACCGCAACCTCTCCCCGCCCCCGCACGGCGACCAAGCCCAAGGTGAAAGACCGTCCCCTCCTGATCGGCGGGAAATGGCAAGATTCCGTTTCCGGCAAGACCTTCCCGACCATCGACCCCAGCACCGGCGAGACGATCTGCCAGGTCGCGGAAGGGGACAAAACCGACGTCGATCTCGCGGTCAAGGCGGCTCGGAAAGCCTTTGAATCGGGCCCCTGGCCGAAAATGTCCGCCTCCGAACGCGGTCGGCTCCTCCACAAACTCGCTGACCTCCTCGAGAAGAACATCGAGGAACTCGCCGCCCTGGAATCTCTCGACAACGGCAAGCCCTACCAGGTCGCCCTCAACGCCGACCTTCCGCTCTCGATCAAGTGCTACCGCTACTACGCCGGTTGGGCCGACAAAATCCACGGCAAGACGATCCCCATCGAGGGGAACTACTTCTGCTACACCCGCCACGAACCCGTTGGCGTCGTCGGGCAGATCATCCCCTGGAACTTCCCCCTGCTGATGCAAGCGTGGAAGTGGGGCCCGGCCCTGGCCACGGGGTGCACGGTCGTCCTCAAGCCCGCGGAGCAGACGCCCCTGACGGCGCTGCGGGTCGCGGAACTCGCCCAGGAAGCGGGGATACCGGACGGCGTCCTCAACGTGGTCCCTGGTTACGGTGCCACCGCCGGCGCCGCGATTTCCGAGCACCGAGATATCGACAAGGTCGCGTTTACCGGGTCCGGACCGGTCGGCTCGCTGGTGATGCAAGCCGCCGCCAAGTCGAACCTGAAGCGGGTTTCCCTGGAACTGGGTGGGAAATCCCCCAACGTCGTCTTCGCCGACGCCGACCTCGACGCCGCCGTGGAAGGGGCCTATTTCGGGCTCTTCTTCAACCAGGGGCAGTGCTGCTGTGCCGGCTCCCGGCTCTTCGTGGAGGACAAAATCAAGAAGGAATTCGTCGGCCGGCTCGTGGAGAAGGCGAAGAAACAACGCGTCGGCGACCCCTTCGACCCCGCCACCACCCAGGGGCCGCAAGTTTCCGAAGAGCAATTCAACCGCATCATGGGGTACATCGACGCGGGCAAAACCGGCGGTGCGGACCTGCTGTGCGGCGGCGGCCGGGTCGGGAACCGCGGCTACTTCATCGAGCCCACCATCTTCGACAACGTGAAGGACGACATGAAGATCGCCGAGGAGGAAATCTTCGGCCCGGTTCTGAGCGTGCTGAGCTTCCGGGATGTGGATGAGGTGATCGCCCGTGGGAACCGGACCTGGGCCGGGCTGGCCGCCGCCGTCTGGACCCGCGATGTCGGCAAGGCCTTCCGGCTTGCGAACGGTCTGCGGGCCGGCACCGTGTGGGTCAACTGCTACGACGTCTTCGACGCCGCCGCCCCGTTCGGCGGTTTCAAACAATCGGGGATCGGCCGCGAGCTCGGGGAATACGCCCTGAGCCTGTACTCCGAGGTGAAGACGGTCACCGTCGCACTGTGATTGCGACCGTGGGCGTAAAAATTCGGGCGAGGCACGAAAAATCCGCGTGCTTCGCTCGAAACCTCGCGGCGGTTCGAAGGTCGTTACATTTCGTGCCGTTTGTCGCCACCCCGTTGTTCGTCTGAGTAGACGTAGACACCGCACTGGGTCTCACCCCGAACCAACCGCGAAGGAGTTTCTCATGTTGTTCCGATTGTCGGCGATCATGCCGACGGTTACGGCGACCACCGCCGGCGTGTTCCTGATGACGTCCTTCCTCGGGGCCCAATCCCCCGCTCCGGTTGCGGAGCCCAAGTCCGGGACGGGAACCGAGGTTGTTTCGAAGTCGTCCGAGAACCTCAAGCTGTTCCGCGAATTCCGCAACGGCCTCCTCAAGCTCGCCGCCAAGCTCCAACGCAGCGACAAGCCTGAGGATCAAGAGCGGTCCAAGGTCATCCTCGCCGCCCTCGAAAAGGCCGAGCGCGAAAACGTCGAGAACCAGTTCCAGTCCCTGATCCGTGGCATCTCTGGCGGCGACAGCAACCCCGCCTCCATCGCCAAGGTCATCAAGGACGACGCCCAACTCACGAAATCGCTCCAGGACATTCTCACGATCCTCATGACTGACGACGACACCGCTCGCCGTCAGGCCGAAATCAAGGCCCTCGAAGACGCGATCAAGGAAGCGACCAAGATCAAGAACAACGAGGAAAGCCTCCGCGCTCGCACCGAGATCAACAAACTCGACCCCAACCGCCTCGCCAAGGAAGAAGCCGAGAACGCCCGCAAACTCCAGGACCTTCTCGACAAACTCGCTGGCAAGGACCCCAAGAACGGCAACAACCCGAACAACGGGAACAACGGCCCGAAGGAACTCGCCAAGTCCGAGCCGAAATCCGACGCCAAGCCCGGCGACAACGCCGGCGAGAAGAAGGGCGACACCGGCGCCGCCAAGAGTGACTCCAAGGATCCCGCCGCCGGCGGTGACCCGAAGGCCGGCCAGGAATCCGCCTCCGAACAAAAGGGCGGCAAAGGCGACATGGGCCAGACCGGCTCCGAGAAGGGCGGCGAAAGCGGCAGCGAAGGTCAACAAGGAAGCGAAGGCAAGTCCGGCGGTGAAGGCAAGTCCGGCGGTGAAGGCAAAGAATCCCCCGGCGGCAGCGAAGGTTCCGGCGGCGAAGGTAAGCCCGGCGACGGCTCCGAAAAGCCCGGTAGCGAGGGCGGCAAGCCCGGCGACATGGGCGCTGGCAAGCCTGGCTCCGAAGGCTCCAAGCCCGGCGACATGGGGGCCGGCAAGCCCGGGGGCGAAGGGGCTGGCAAACCCGGCGAACAAGGCGCTGGCAAACCCGGCGAAGGGGCCGGCAAGCCCGGCGAAGGGGGCAAGCCCGGCGAAGGTGCCGGCAAGCCCAGCGGCGCACAGGGCGGCGGCAAGCCCAGCGAAGGCGCTGGCAAGGGCGGCAAGCCCGGTGACAGCAAGTCCGCCGGCGCCGGCAAGGGCGACTCCAAGGGCGGCAAGGGCCAGGGCGGTTCCGCCAAGGGACAGGGCAGCAAGGGAAGCAGCGGCTCCTCCGGCTCCCAGGGCGGCGAGCAATCCGCAAGCTCCAAGGGAAGCGGTTCCTCCGGCAGCAGCGGTTCCTCCGGCAGCAGCGGCTCGTCGGGTTCCTCGGGCAGCAGCGGCTCCTCCGGCTCTTCGGGCAGCAGCGGCTCCTCGGGCGGCCAGCAGCAGGCCAAGCAGCCCGGCCGAAAGCAACTCGAAGAAGCCTACCCGAACCAGAAGGACGCCGAGGACGAACTGAAGAAGAACAACCGTCCCAAGGCCGGCAAGGGGCAAGACAAGGCCATCGAGAAGCTCGGTGAGTCCATCGCCGAGATGGAAAAACGCCTCAAGCAACTCCGCGAGGAAGAAATCCTCAAGTTGCTCGCCAACATCGAGGCCCGCTGCAACCGCATGCTCGCCATGCAAGTCGAGGTCTACAACAAGACCAAGGACATCCACGCGAGCATCGTCAAGAACAACGGCCAAAAGACCCCCGCCGACTTCCAGAACTCCCAGCTCCAGTCCGATGCCGAGGCGGCCATCGTCGCCGAAGCAGATCGGGCCCTGAAGCTCCTCGAAAGCGAAGGCTCCGCCGTCGCCTTTGCCCGGGTTCTCGAAGAAGTTCGCCAGGACATGATCGCCGTCCAGCGTCGTCTCACCGACACCCGCGTCGACACCGACACCCAGGCGATCGAAGAGAACATCATCGCCCTCCTCAAAGACATGGCCGCGGCCCTGAAGAAGGCCCAACAAGACCAGCAGTCCGGTGGCGGCGGCGGTGGCGGTGGTGGCGGTGGCGGCGGCGGCAAGCAGAACAAGAAGCTCATCGACCTGCTCGCCGAGCTCAAACTGATCCGCACCCTCCAGGAGCAGGTCAACAACCGCACCAAGCTCCAGGCGACCAAGACCGGGGAGTACACCAACGACCCGATCCTCCAGAAGGAACTCAAGCAACTGGCCGAGCGTCAGGCCAAGCTGCAAGAGATGATCAACAAGATCGCGAACGGCACCGCCGAGTAACGATCGCGAAACGTAAAGACCGGGGTGTTGGTTTCCATCGCCCCGGTCGTCTTCCCAGATAGCAACGGTGCGGCGGGGCTCAAAAAAGTCCCGCCCATCTGCATAAACTCAACCCCACGAACACCTTCGAACTCAACTTCGAAATGAGGAGCAAGCCGTGACCCTTCGCAAGTGGTTCGCCTCGGCTCTCGCAACCGGCGGCACAATCGCTGCTTTCGCCGGCCCCATCTCCGCCGCCGAGGCTGTCAAGGCTCCGGAATCCAAGTCCATCGTCGCGTTCGGCACCCTGAAGACCATGTCCGCCGACGCCGCCAAGGCCAAGGTCGAGGCCTGGCTCAAGGCGAGCGGAAAGCTCGACGCCGCCAAGTTCGCCGGCATCTGGACCTCGGGCCGATCCGTCGCCGACATGACCACCGAGTCGATCCTGATGGGCCTTCCCGAAGCGGCCGGCGACCTCGCTGCTGCCAAGGAATCGGAAGCCCCCGCCGGCACCGTGCCCGGCATCTTGAAGGACGAGAAACTCGACGCCTTCGTGAAGTCGAACCTCGCCGCCGCCTATGCCAAGGTTCTCTCCAGCAAGCGGGCCTACGAGGAAGCTCTCGAGGTCTCCAAATCCGTCACCCCCGAGCAGCTCACTGACCCGGCTGGCTTCTACTTCTACAAGGCCGTCGCCGAGCACGGCACCATCCGCCGCGACGCCGCCCTCGGCTCGCTGGTCCGCCTCCTCGAAGACGTCACCGACGCACCGGACCGCTACAAGGCCCTCGCCTACCTGATGTTCTTCGACATCCAGAGCTGGTCCCGCGACGAGAAGGACCTCGCCAACATCGGTCGGTTGATGGACAACAGCGGTCGCCGACTCGACCTCGCCCGGGCCGGCACCCAGACCCAGGAAATCCAGAAGAAGATCGTCTTCCGCCTCAACGAGAAGATCAAGCAACTTGAGAACAAGCAAAAGGGTGGTGGCGGTGGTGGCGGTGGTGGTGGCGGCAAGCCGGGCGAAGGGGAAGGCGAAGGTTGCCCGGATGGCGGCTCCCCGGGCTCGGGTGGCGCCAACGCCGGTGGGCCTCCGCAAGGTCCTGCGGGCGATGCGTACGAGGGCGGAATGAAAGGTGACGGCAAGGTCGACGAGAAGAAGCTCCGCCAGTACGCCGAGGTTTGGGGCAAACTCCCCGCCGACAAGCGGGCCGAGGCCATCCGCGAAATCACCCGCGATGTCCCCGCCAAGTTCCGCCCGCAAATCGAGGAATTCTTCAAATCCCTCAACCGGGTCAACGGGTACGGCAACTAACCCGCCCGATCGAGCGTAGAGCATGTGGGCGGCGGCGCGACCAGGTTCCGCCGCCGCCCATTCCTGTTCCTTGAACCCCTATCCGCGACACCGTACACTCGAAACGATCCCTTCCCGCCGTTTCCGACCCGGGTTCCCGCCATGCTCGCCGCCAACCGATTTTTTGCCGGATTCTTGCTCGCAACGGCTCTGACCGCGTTGGCCGCAGCCGGCGAACTCGTCACCCTTGCAGGCAAGACCGTCAAAGGGGAAATCGTCGCCGTCGACGCGACCACCGTCTCCTTCAAGGAGGCCAGCGGAACCATCGCCAAGTACCCAATCAAGGAAGTCGGCGAGGTCGTGCTCGGACCCAAGGTTCCCAACCTGGGAACCACCAAACGAAATGAGATCGAGCTCGTCGACGGGTCGATCCTGGTGGCCGCGGAGGTGCAGATCAAAGAGAAGAACGTCCACCTGACGCTCCTGCCGGGTGCCTCGGGTGCTGCCCCGCCGGAAATCGTGCTCCCAATGTCGCACCTGTTCTGGATCATGCGTGATGCCGAGGATCCCAAGGCCCGGGCGGCCTGGAAAAAGCTCCTCGTCGATCGCGGCAAACGGGACCTGTTCGTGACCCACGACGACAAGGGCCGGCTCAGCCCCCTCGCCGGCACCTTCCTCGAAGGAGACGCGAAGGGCGTCGGGATCCAGTTCCAGGACGCGGTCGCCAACGAGCGCCGGCGATTGCTCCAGGTTCGCGCCACCGGCGGGCTCATCTTCAATCAGCCCCCCCGCGACGTGATCCCGCCCACCGTCTGCAAAGTTCGTGACGTCTTCGGGAACATGCTGATCGCGCAGGCGGTCACCGTGTCGGACAAGGGCATGATGGTCAAGACGGTCAGCGGAGCGACCTTCGAGTTCCCCGCCGCCTCCGGGATCGCGAAGCTCGATTTCGCCGAAGGAAACGTGAAGTATCTCGCCGACCTCGACCCGCAGGTGGAAGGGCCGGAGGAAGTTGTCGGCGAACCGAAGCTGACCTACCTCAAGAATCGCACCCAGGACGGAGCCCGGCTTCGTCTCGACGGCATCGAGTACCCCAAGGGATTGCTGGTCTACCCGGAAACGGCTCTGACCTACAACCTGGGCGGAGATTACCGGGAATTCAAGGCGATCGTGGGCGTCGATGACCGGATCCCGGTGGCGAGCAGCAACGTCCGCCTGACCATTGAGGCGGACGGTCGCAAACTCTTTTCCGAGATCATCAGTCGGAAGGAAAAGCCGCGAAACCTCACGCTCGATGTCAAGGAAGTGAAGCAGTTGAAGATCACCGTCGACCGCGACGCCCTCTACCTCGGCAACCAGGTGAACCTCGCCGATGTCCGGGTACAGAAGTGAACTTGGCAGAAGTGACCGGTTAGCCCGACGCCGAGTTAGCCCGACGCGTGAGCGAGGGTATTTGCAGAAACTCGCTCACACGTCGGGCTAACGGGCAGAAGTGACCAGAATTCCCGGTGCCGACGCGTAAGCGAGGGTATTTGCAGAACCTCGCTCACGCGTCGGGCTAACGGGCAGAAATGCGAAGTATCGAACCCACAACCGCCGCGAGCGTCATCCATGAATGGTCCCGAAATCGAACCTGGGTTCTCCCGCCGGCACTTCCTCGCCGGGGCTGCGGGTGCTGCGACAGCGGCGGCCTATTGCGGGCCGACCATCGCGCTCGATCCGTCCGTCGCCGCCTCGGAAGCCGAGCGCGTCGCCGTCATCAAGCAGGTCAAGCCGGCCGTCGCCTGCGTCTGCTTCGTCGGCGGAAAAGCCTGCGGGTCCGGTGTCGTCATCGACCCGGAAGGTTACTGTCTCACAAACTTCCACGTCGTCCAGCCGACCGGCCCGATCATGCAGTGCGGCCTGGAGGACGGCGAGCTCTACGACACCGTCCTCGTCGGCCAGGACAAGGTCGGCGACGTCGCCCTCGTCAAGCTGCTCCCGAAAGAAAAGGGCAAGCCGTTCTCCTACGTCCGCCTTGGGGATAGCGACCAGGTCCAGGCCGGCGACTGGTCCCTGGCGATGGGCAACCCGTTCGGGATTTCCCTCGACTTCAACCCGACCGTGACTTTCGGCCTGATTTCCGGGGTGAATCGCTACCAGCCGCCGGAAGGGAAGGGAACTCTCGAATACACGGACTGCATCCAGTTCGACACTTCGATCAACCCCGGGAACTCCGGCGGGCCGCTCTTCAATATGAAGGGGGAGCTCATCGGGATCAACGGCCGGGGCTCGTTCGAGAAGCGGGGCCGGGTCAACTCGGGAGTTGGGTACGCGATCTCGATCAACCAGATCAAGAACTTCCTTGGCCATTTCTACGCCGGCATCGACACCGATCACGCCACCCTCGGGGCCGAGATTCGCACCGAGAACGAGGAGGGCGACCTGCTCAAGATGGTCGTCCGCCAGGTGCTCGAAGAAGCGGACGCGTACCGCCGGGGGTTGCAGCCGGGCGACCAGATTCTGCAGTTCGCCGGCCGGCATCTGACCAGCGTGAATCAGTACAAGAACATCCTCGGGATCTTCCCGAAGGAGTGGCGGCTGCCGCTGGTTTACCGACGAAACAATCGGCGGAAGGAGATGCTCGTCCGCCTGATGGGCCACCAGGACGTGGTGATCGGCGACAAGCCCCAGCCCCAACCCCCGGGCCGACCGCCGATCCCCGGCCCCAACCCCGCCGCCAACAACCCCGCCAACAAACTCTACGAATCCAAGAAAGGATTCGCGAACTACTACTTCAACAAGCTCGAGCAGGACAAACTCCTCGGCAAGTTCAAGGAAAAGTCCGACTTCACCGGCGTCACCGGGAAGTGGGTTCTCGATGGCGGCATCGAACTCGCCGACCGCAAGGGGGATCTCAAGATCTCCATGCAGGAAGGCTCGGATGGCCTCACCGAGATCAAGTTCGTCCGGAGCGGCATCGAGGATTCCATCAAGCCGCTCGGCTCCGATCTTCGCGGCGACGCCTTCAAGATTCCCCAGGGGAGCGGCGGACTCCTCGTCGCCCTCTACCAGTATCGCCGGATGCTCACCCTCGGCCGGGAAGGCTTCGAAGGCGGCTTCGCTCATGGCGGAACCGAGCCGGTCTACCCTCCCCGGCTCGACGGCAAGGAACCCGAGAGCCTCAAGGATCTCCGGGTCGACTGCCATGTTATCCGCACGAAACACGCCCAGTTCGAGGCGAAGTGGTACTTCTCCAAGAATGACCACACCCTGGTCGCGTGCGAAACCTACCTTGTCCGCGACTCGGACCCCTGCGAACTCTATTTCGGCGGGTACAAGGCGGTCGACGGCAAGCAGGTGCCGCACCGAATCGAGGTGATTTACGGCGACAAGCGCTACGCCGTCATCAACCTCGCCAGCGTTTCCCTCGCGAAGAAGTAACCCCGGTTCCGGAACCACCACCCACTCGACGGGCTCGACTGAGATGTACACCCGCCTGTTTTTCCCGGCCGTCGTTGTGGCGGCCCTCGCGGCGACCGGCCTGACTGCCAACCCCGCCGGCGCCACTGACCCGTTCCGGAAAGTCTCCGCCGACGTGAACCAGAAGATGGTCAAAATCTTCGGTTCCGGCGGATTCAAGGGGATCACCAACTACTCCTCCGGGATCATCATCTCCCCGGACGGGCACATCCTCACCATCGCGAGCCAGACCCTCGACACCGCCGAGCTCATCGTCCACCTCTGGGACGGCCGGCGGATGAAGGCGAAGGTTCTTGTCACCGAGCCGGACCTCGACGTGGCCCTGCTCAAGATCGCGATCGATGGCAAGAAAATCGAGGAACCCACGAACCTCGACCTCCCGTACTTCGACGTCCTCGAAGCCGCGAAACGCCCCGTCTCCGGCCCCGGCGACTGGGTGCTCTCCTTCTCGAACTACTTCGAAATCGCGATGCGCGACGAGCCTGTCTCGGTGATGCGGGGGGTGGTGGCCGCCTATTCCCCGCTCGACGCCCGGCGTGGCGTCTTCGACTTCCCCTACACCGGGAACGTCTACGTCGTCGATGCGATCACCAACAACCCCGGGGCCGGCGGCGGAGCCCTCACCGATCGCAAGGGGAACCTGCTTGGCCTTGTCGGCCGGGAAATCAAGAACCGGAAGACCGAGACCTGGATCAACTACGCGATCCCGGTCAACGCCAAGGTCGAGGTCAAGGACGGCGAGAAGAACGTCACCCTGAGCATGACCGAGTTCGTCGACCTGGGCATAAAGGGGACCTACAAGCCCCGGCCGCGGATCAAGATTGCGACGGGGATTGGCGGGTTTCACGGGATCCAGTTTGTGCCGAACCTGCTGGAGCGGACGCCGCCGTATGTCGACGACATCACCCCGAATTCCCCGGCGGCGAAGGCCGGCCTGAAGGTGGATGACCTGGTGAGTTTCGTCGATGGTGAGCCGATCTTCTCGATCAAGGCGTTCCAGGACTACATCAAAAAGACCCGGCCCGGGGACACGATTCGCCTGGAAGTCCGCCGCGGCGAGTCGCTCCAGACGATCGACCTGAAGCTGGAAGAATACCCGAAACCGAAGAAGTAAGGATGCGTTCGAGTGAACGCTCTCGCTCTTCGAGAGCCGCGACTGCCAAGGAGCGGCAACTTCCCGAGTCGAGCGACTACTGGGGTCTCGGAAGCCGATGAAATGGCTGCGATTTGCCACCGGAAGCGGCCGCTCCTTGGCAGTCGCGGCTCCTGAGATACCCGAAAAGACCAGGATTCGCAAAAGATCTTCAACCGCACCAATCGCAAACCCACCCGGGAGCCGAGCCGATGAATCTGTCGATGCGATCCTCCGCCGTCGCCCTGGTGGCGCTCGTGGCCATGGCGGCGTACGCCGGCCTCGGCCGGGCTGAGGATGATGTCAACGAGGCGAACGAAAAGGCGATGAAGGCGGCGGCCCTGAAGGCGGCCCCGTGGACGGTGAAGATCGAGACGGCCGGCGGACAGGACGTCATCAAGGGACCGATGCCCAAGGGCCCCGCACCGAAAGGCCCGCCGCCCGTCCGCAAGGGAACCGGCCCCACCACCGGCGTGATCGTCGACAAAGACGGCTACATCATCAGTTCCGCGTTCAACTTCGCGAACAACCCGTCGGATATTTTCGTGAGCATTCCCGGCAAACCCCGGGCCGTCGCCAAGATCGTCTGCACCGACACCACCCGGATGCTCACGCTTCTGAAGGTCGACCTCAAGGATCTTCCGGTTCCGGAGGCGTATCCGAAGAAGGACATCACGGTCGGGCAGTGGTCGCTGGCGCTGGGTCGAGCCCTGGACCCGGACATTGCGGATCTGCCGTCGGTTTCCGCAGGGATCATCTCGGCCACCGGGCGGATTCACGGGAAGGCGATCCAGTGCGATGCCAAGGTTTCCCCGGTGAACTACGGCGGACCGCTGGTGGCGATCGACGGGCGGGTCCAGGGGATCCTCGTCCCCGCCTCGCCGCGGGGGGAAGGGGAGACGGCCGGCGTCGAGTGGTACGACTCGGGCATCGGCTTCGCCATCCCGCTCGAAGACATCTTCGCGGTGCTGCCGAAGATGAAGACGCAGAAGGAACTCCGCCGCGGCCGGATCGGCATCACGCCCCAATCCAACGAGGAGTACAGCACCGAGGTTGTCGTCGGCACCGTCGCACCCGGCTCAGTTGCCGAGCAGGCCGGCATCAAACCCGGCGACAAAATCATCGGCGTCGACGGCAAGAAGGTTCGCCACTTCTCCGACCTGATGCACCTCCTCGGGCCGAAATACGAAGGGGACCCCGTCACCATCAAGATCTCCCGGGGCGGGAAAGAAGAGGAGTTCGCGAAGCTCTCGCTCGCCGGGGAAGTGGTCGCGTTCGCCCAGCCTTTCCTGGGAATCCTCGGGATGCGGGACGACAACGAGAACGGCCTGGAGATCCGCTACGTCTACCCGAACAGCCCGGCGGCGACGGCCAAGCTCAACCCCGGTGACCGCATTCTCAAGGCCGGGCCCGCCGCCGCCCGCCAACTGCAACCGTTCACCGGCCGGGCCCAGCTTGCCGCTATCCTCTCCCGAATGTCGCCGGGGATGGAACTCAAGATGGAAGTGAAACGGAAGGACGAAAAGGGCGACAAGGTCGAGACGATCACCGCCAAGCTCGCCGCCCCAACGGACGCCCTTCCCGAGAAACTGCCGCTCCCTTCTTCGAAGGAGAAGGCGGGCCAAAATCTCGCCAAGGGCCCGAACCCGAAGGATCCGCCGAAAAAGGACAAGGAAGACGAGGAAGAGATCGAGACCGGCCTTCTCAAGCGGACCAACGAAGTTCTCGGCCGGGAATATTGGGTCTACATCCCGCGGAACTACAAGAAGTCCGTGTCCCACGGCGTCATCGTCTGGTTCCACGCCCTCGGCAAGGGCGGCAAAGACGCCGACGACATGGTCGATATCTGGTCCGATTTCTGCCGGGAACATCACTTCATCATGATCGGCCCCAAGTCGAAGGGGAAAGAAGGCTGGGTCCCGAGCGAGACCGAGGAAGTCCTTCAGGACATCCGGAAGGTCATGAACGAATTCACGACCGACAAGAACCGCGTGGTCGCCCACGGGATGGGGAACGGCGGGCAGATGGCCTTCTATCTCGGCTTCAACGCCCGCGACACCTTCCGCGGAGTCGCCGTCACCGGGGCCGTCCTCGGCGCTCCCCCCAAGGACAACGTTCCGAACCAGCCCCTTTCCTTCTTCATCGTCGGCGGCGACAAGGACCCGCTGATCAAGGAAATCATCACCACCAAGGATCGGCTCGCGGACAAGAAGTTCCCCGTGGTTTACCGCCAGCTCGCGGATTTCGGGAAGGAATATCTCGACAAGAAAACCTTCGCGGAACTGTGGGTGTGGATGGATTCCCTCGACCGGATCTGATCCGTTTCGATGGCGTGACCGACTCAGGGGCGGCGGGGCGAGCAGTGCTCGATCCGCCGCCCCTGTCGTTTTCTGGGGTTAGTCCGCAACTTCCCATCTCGCGGGGATCGCTCCCGCCTCGGTGAGCCACCAGGCTCGAACTTCCGGCGGTTCCACTGCGAGGCCGACAATCACGTGGATCACCGAGTCGCCGTACCCGTTGCGGTCGATGTCCCGTCGGCTCGGAATCGGCTCTGAGGTGGGGTGGGAGTGGTAGACAGCCAGTTCCCGGAGATTGGCGGCGCGAAGCCGTTTCGCCGTCTCGACGAGTTCCCGCACCGGCACCGCGTATTCCGTGGGGCTCGCCAGTTCGTTGGTCAGCGGCAGATGCAGCGACACCCGCGCGACGCCGTCGACGATTTCCCCCGCGAGGAACCCGCAACACTCCTGCGGCAACGTTTCTCGGGCGTGGACGAGCATCGCGTCGAAGATCGCCCGCGGGATGACGAGGCGGGGATGGGTGGACAACTTCACTCCCAACTCCGAGAACGAGAATGAGTTTTCCGGAAGGTGGAACGCATGATCGGTGTCGCAGACGATGGAGGACAACGGGAGGGCGAGGCTCCCGCCGAGCCGCGCTTCACGGGTGAGGATCTTCCCACTACCCCGGTGACTCGGGCTCGCCCTGCCCGACGGCATTTGCCGCACGGTGTGGATAGCACGTACACGGATTGTCCTATTGTGTTTCTGACGGTGTGCACCAAGAGTCGAGACTCCTGGCTCGCGAACCAAGAGGTTCACGACGTTCTACGATCGGTGTGGTCTGATGCCCGGGCGTGGCTTGTCGGACGTTACGTCCTCATGCCCGATCACCTCCATCTCTTTGCAACTCCGGGCGAACTCGAGCTTCCGCTGGATAACTGGGTCCGCTACTGGAAATCTCAGTTTCGCAGAATTGCAAGGCGGCCAGACTGGCAGTGGCAATCAGATCACTGGGACCGGAGACTTCGTTCGGAGGAAAACTATGATCTTGCCTGGCAGTATGTTCGAGCCAATCCGGTTCGGAAAGGTCTGGTGACTCAGTGTGAAGATTGGAAATTCCAGGGCGAACTCTTTGAGTTGCGGTGGGATTGACCGATCGGAACGTCCGGACAGAAACGGCTCGGCAGGAGCCTCGCCCTCCCGAAGATGAAGTTCCAACAGCCACGGCTCGGCAGGAGCCTCGCCCTCCCAAAGGAAGAAGAATCATCATGACCACCGTTGCCGATTTGAAGGGCCAGACCGTCGCGTTTGCGGCGTCCGGGGGGCTCGATTCCTGCACCGTCACGAAATGGCTCACGGAACACGGCGTCACTGTTGTCGCGTTCACCGCGGACATGGCCCAGCCGGACGAGCCCAACTTCGCGGAAATCGAGACGCGGATGCGGGCGTGCGGGGCGACGGATTTCGTTGCCGTCAACCTGCACGACATGATCGCGGAATCGGGCGTCGAGGTGATCCAGTTCCAGGCCCGCTACGAGGGGGACTACTGGAACACGACCGGCATCGGCCGACACGTCATCGTCGCGGGGATGGTCCCGCAGATGAAGAAACGGGGGATCAAGGTTCTCGGCCACGGGGCGACCGGGCGGGGGAACGACCAGGTCCGCTTCCAGCTCTGCACCAACATGCTCGACCCGGAAATCACGGTCTACGCCCCCTGGCGGGACCCGGCGTTTCTGAAGCGGTTCGGCGGCCGCTCGGAGATGATCGACTACTGCCAGCAGCACAAGCTCCCGATCAAGGCGACGAAGGATGCACCGTATTCCACGGATGCGAACCTGCTCGGGCTGACGCACGAGGCGGGGAAACTCGAATCGCTGGAAACTTCGCCGTGGTTCGTGACGCCGGGGATGGGCGTGAAGCCCGCGGATGCCCCGGATTCGCCGGAAACGGTGAGCGTCCGCTTCGAGGCTGGCCGACCGGTCGCCCTCAACGGAAAGAAGGTCACCCCCTTCGAGGCGATCACGCAAGGGAACACGATCGGTGGCCGAAACGCGGTCGGAATCTGCACCCACCTCGTCGAGAACCGCTTCGTCGGCATCAAATCCCGCGGCGTCTACGAGGCACCGGGGATGGAACTGCTCGGGACGGCCTACAAATTCCTCCTCGAACTCGTCCTCGATCGCCGATCCCGCGAAATGTTCGACCACCTGAGCGGGTTCGTGGCGAAGCAGATCTACCAGGGGTACGGCTTCGACCTCGCCACGCACATGGCCCGGGAAGGGCTCAAGCCGGTGACGTCGCTGATGACCGGGACGATTCGACTGAAGCTGTACAAGGGGCACGCGTACTTCGACGCCGCGACCGATGTGCCGCACCAGATGTACTCGGAGTCGAACGCGAGCATGGAAGCGATCGGCGAGTTCAACCACGCGGACAGCGAGGGGTTTCTGCGGGTTCTGCAGGTGTCCGCCCGGGCGTTGGCGGCAAACCGGCAGGTCGTGCCACCAACCTGGGCGAATGTCTGAGAATTATCCGTGGCGGGGAAACGCCATCTTCCCCGGGGGGTCGGTTATCGCCGGGGGGGGCCGGCGATCGCGCCGGCTTGCGTGGCCCCGGTGGCGGGGACCATCGGCTCGATCTTCACGTCGTCGAAGTAGGCGGTGCCGATGCCGGTCAGGGCGAAGGTGATGGCGAGTTTCCCGGATTCCGGAACCCGGCGGTAGAGGTGGAACTTCTGCCAGCCCGCGGTGGAGGTGAGCCGGACGGAGAGTGGTTCCCCACCGGCGGAGTCGTACACGACGACCCCATCCGCGGAAGCCTGGATCGGGCTGGGGATCTTGACCCAGAAGCTGACGCGGGCCAGGCTTCCCGGCGGCAGGTCGGCGGCGGGGCTGTCGACGGCCAAGAACGCCCGCTCCAGCGCTTGCGGGGCCGGCAGCGGGTTCCCCGCGCGATCCTTCTTGGCCTTCTGCGAAATCTCCAGTTTCAGGCACTGGTTCCCGAGTTCCGGGCGGATCCGGTTCTCTTCCCGGGGCGTGTCGAACCGCGGGGACGTGAAGCGAGTCGGAACCGCGGCCACGTGCGGCGGCGGCTTGTCCTCGATTCCCCTGGAATTGACGATCGAGGCGACGGCGGCGACGGGGTCCAGGATGCTCTGTCGTGTCGACCAGCCGGGCAGCGAGGAGACGGCGGCCCCCTGCTCGGGAGGTGATCCGCTGAGTTCGAAGCGGCCGTAGGGCAGGGCGGTTCCGCCGGGACGAGAACTGGCGACGTCCTTGGCCAGCTGCCAGTGGAGCGGAAGGGAGTAGAAGCTGACCGCGTACGGACTCGAGGTCGGCGTGTCGAGCGGCTCCACCGCCTTTCGCCAGTGCTCGTGCATCAGCACGCGGAGCGGCCGCTGGGCCCGGCGAGCTTCCCGAAACGCCATGTCCCACTGCTTGGTTTCCAGGTATTCCTTGCAGTTCGCGACGTACTTCTGACTGCGGGAAAGAAGTGCCGACGCCTCGGGAATGTCCGGCCCGCCCGCCTGCGTGATCCGGCCGTGGATCGCGAGCGTCTTGTTGTACTGCTCGATCGCTTGCTGCTCCGCCCAGCGTGCGGCCAGTTCCCCGACGCGGTAGCGGGTGTGATCCTGCCAGCGGACGATCTTGCCGTCGAGCTTCAGGTCGCTCGTGAAGACGACGGCGGCGGTCAGGTCAAACTCCGGGATCGTGATCCGCGTCCCGCCGGCGACGCGCTTGACGTCCTTGAGTTCCGTCACCCGCACGGGGGAAACGAGCCAGGGAATCGCACCATCCGGGACCAGCGGGACTGTGACGCTCAGCGAGGAGAGGGCCCCCTGAGCCGGCGTGTACTGCGTCCCCGCTCCGAGCCAGATCGGAAGCACGACGACTTCCTTCGGACCCCGCAAAATCGCGGCCTGGACGTTGGAGTCGCTGGTGGAAACCCACTTCGCCGGCTCGCTAGTCGCGAACAGCACCGGCTTGAGCATCTCGATTTCCGTGTTGAGCATCGCCAGTTCGAGGAGCCGATCCCGCCCGTGGTGGGTGTTGGCGAGGAACCGGTCTGACCAGTACCCGATTCCCCGGTTGCCGGCGGCGAGGCTCAGGTACGTCAGGATGCGGATCTGCTCCGGGTGCGGGCCGACCGGGTCGTCGAATTTCGCGACGTCGGCCTTGCCGGCCACAGAGCGGATGTACCAGTCGGGGAGGTGCGTCTGGACCCAGGTCCAGGTGAGTTTCCCGGGTGCCGTCAGCGATTTCCGCTGGGCGAGCCAGTCCTTGTACGCGGTCAGTTCGAGGCTCGTGAAGAGAGGCCAGCGGTGGGTTCCGACGGCGTCGACATAGGAGGAGTAGTTCTGGAAGCCGTCCCACAGATCGACGCCGCGGGGCCGACGAGGGTCGACTTCCCGGACGGCGGAGGCGGTGCGGGCGACGCGGGCGACTTCCTCGGACGTCCGGCCACCACCCAGGTCCCACATCAGGACCGCGTCGGTGGACAGGAACCGCCGGAGAAAATCGGCGACGCGATTCGCTTCCCGCTCCAGGGAAACCGTGTCGTTTCGCGGTTGCGGTTCAAGATTCCCCGGGGGCAGCGGGACACTGGGGACGATCCAGAACCCCTGGCGGACGGCCTCCTCGATCGTTTCCGGGGCCGTCTCCGCGGGGAACCACACGGTGTTGAAGCTGGCATCGCGAAGCGTCTTCAACGGGGTGTCGGTGTGCCGGATGGCGAGCATGAAGAAGGGGTCGCCGTCGATTTTGACCAGCCCATCGCGGAACTCGACGGTGCGAGCCTTGGGGAGTGCCGTCGTGCGGGCCGCGGTTCCGCCGGGTGTCCGCGAGACGGGCAGACCCACCGGCTTGTTGGGGTCGTTGCGGACCGGGCCGATTTCGAGATCGTCGAGCCAGACCTCGGTAATCCCCGGCCCCGCGTAAACGTTGACCAGGAGCCGATCGATGTACGCCCCGGTGGGGTCGACCGCCCGGCCGACCCGGGCGTGGAGCACCGGCATGTGTTTCCGGAGTGATTCCTCGACGTTCCCCATCGTGAGTGGCTGCCACTGCCGGACGTTCCGGTACGAGTCCCCCAGCAGCAATGTCGTCAGTGGAGCATCCGGATTCTTCGGATCCTTCTCCTTCGGAAGGACAACTCGAGCGCGAAGTTGCACCCCGGCCCGGTAGGACTTGACCCACACGCTCGCCGTGACCCGATCGGAAATCGGGGCCGGCGGGGTGTCGTAGGAATAGTGCACAAACTCCGCGTCGATCGCCCCGGCGGGGGGGTTGGCCTCGATCTTGATGTACTCGGAAGTGGGGGCGTTTTTGCAGTGCTCGTCCGAGATTTTGTGGGCTTTCTCGTCGTATTTGATGTTCGAATCCGCGGGGGCCCAGAACGGATCCCGGCCGCCAAACCCGTTGCGGTGGATGCTGGCCTGGGCCGACGCCGGTGTGACGCCAACCAGGATCGCCAGCAGCGACACGGGAACGATCAGCAGAAAGCGCGAGCGTACCATCGGACCCCTCCGGGCACGCGGTATACCCACCTCCCCGCGTCTCGGGAATACGACTTCGCGGAAGAGTCGAGTTCGCTTTGGATCGCGAATTTCACTGAAATTTCGCGGGAAACGGACGTCTCACCGCCCGAATCGCACCAGAGAGGGCGGAAGTTCCCCACCCACAACCACCGCTTTCCCGGCCACACGCACGTAGAACACGTGGTCGCGATCTTGAAGTGACATCCACACGACAAAATCATCGCCGCACAGAAGGTGATCGAGGATGTCCCGCGGTTCCCCTTCCGGCAAGGATTTGCGGTGGACCCGAAACCGCTCGACGCGGATGACGGTCGGCTTCACCACCGCGAGGAAATACGCCGCCACCTGATTCCGGTGGGCTGCGGGCAGCTCGGAAATCGAGCCAACCCGTTCCTTGACCAGCGCCTCGGTTTCGGCGCGGGTGCAAAGCCGGGTGCCGTCGAAAAACCGGGGAGCACAGCTTTCGCGAGCGGTGGCTCCGTCGAAAGAAACGAGTGCGTTCACGAATTGCAGCGCCTTCGCCGCCGCCACCTCGGCCGGTTTCGGAGGCAGGACGGGAGCCGTCGGAAGGCAACCAGCGAGGACCAGGGTTGCGGTGAGGTGCATGGGTTCGCCCCCGTCCGATGCGTCGTTTCCGGGATGTCAATCTCGCCGACCCGTAAGGTTTGAACAGGTCAGCAATGGAATTCTAACCGAGGCGTCGGACGAGGTCGAAGG
This sequence comes from uncultured Alcaligenaceae bacterium, assembly GCA_964552815.1. GTDB lineage: Bacteria > Planctomycetota > Planctomycetia > Gemmatales > Gemmataceae > CAYUHJ01. The sequence continues at coordinate 159,640 of CAZKIQ010000007.1, forward strand.
AGTTGGGTAACTTCCGATCCCACCGGTTGTTCTCACTTCGAAAGATCGAAGCAGACCAGTTCCTCGTCATTGCGGGCGAAGACGCACCCGTTCGCGAAGGCGGGGTGCATCCACACCACCGGTCGGCCGGCCATCTTGTTGGTCGGCTTGAGCAGGACCGTCCGGGAAAGCTCCTCGTACCCCTTGGGCGTGAGTTTCGCGATGATCAGTTCCCCCTGCTCGTTGAAGAGGAAGACGCGGTCGCCGTTCTCGATGAGGAACGCGTTGGACCATCGCTCGTTCCACGGGGGATTTTCGCTCGGTTCCTCACTGGCTCGCACTTTTTCCGGGGTGAGCCGACCGCGGGTGGCCAGCATCGTGGACCAGATGCGTTCGCCGGTGGCCGCCTTGAGGCACCGAAGCTCGCCATAGCTTCCGACTCCGTAAACATATTCGCCTTTGACGATCGGGGTGGGCATGATCGCACTGAGGTCCCGGGTCTGGCTGGGTCGTTCCCCCTTGGCCTTGCTCTTCCACACGACTTCCGCGGAATCGCCGCCTTTCCCCACCTTCACAAGCATGGAGCCGTTGTAGAAGGAGGTGACGAGGACGGAGTCGTCGCCGACCTTTCGCGGCATCGGGGCGGTGAGAGCGTAGCGAACATCGAAGGGGACGCTCCAGAGTTTTTTCCCGGTTTTCGGATCGAGTCCGACGAGTGCCTTGGGGTGCCAGACGACCAGGGTCCGCGTGCCGGCCAGGTCGAGGATCACCGGGGGGGAGTACCCGAAATCCCCCTGGTCGTAACTCTGGGATCGCCAGGCTTCCGCACCGGTTTTCTTGTCGAAGGCCATCACGAGCCGGCCCTCGGTTCCGCCGACGAGGCAGATGAGGTTGTCGCCATCGACGAGCGGGTGGGAAGAGAAACCCCAGACGGGGACGGTAGCTCCGAAGTCTTTCGGGAAGTTCTTCGACCAGAGTACCTCGCCTTTCTGGGTGGAGAGGCAAAGGAGGTCGCCCATCGCGCCGAGGGTGTAGACGCGGTCGCCATCGACGGTCGGGGTGCAGCGCGGGCCGGCGGCGTAGCTGATGCGATAGGTCGACGGGTACTCGTGCTTCCACAGTTCCTGGCCCGATTTCGCGTCGAAGCAGAGCACCCGTTCCACGCCCTTGACCGGGGTCTTGGTGTCGAACGGATTCGAGGGGTTGGACTCGCCGGTGCCGAGGTAGCGGTCGGCGACAAAGACTTTCCCGTCGGCGACGGCGGGGCCGGCGTATCCGAGCCCGACCTTGGCAGTCCACTTCGGTTTCAAGTCCTTCGGAAATGTGGCGACGACGCTGGTTTCCCGCCAGACGCCATCGCGTTTCGGGCCCATCCATTGCGGCCAGTCGTCGGCGTGGAGTGCGGAAGAAACAGCAACAAGCCCGGACAGAAGAAGCAGAGTCCGCATGGATTGTGCTCACACTGGGAACACGGGGACGCCGCGGCGACGGTCGCTTCGCGGACGCGTTTCCAGTGGGTATACCGGGTTTTGGCGAAGTGGTTACGCGAGAAGTTGGGTCACCGGGAGAGTCGGCTGCGGATGACGTCTTCGAGCTTGCCCAGATCGCGGGAATCGCCGCGCCAAACTTCCTCGCCCGTGCCATCGAGAAGGACCAGCGTGGGGTAGAACTCGGCGCGGAACTTCTTCATGATCGCCCCCGGCCGTGGACCCGGCTCGGTGTAGACGAGATAGTTGAGGGAGTAATTCCGCTGGTATTCCGCGGCGAGTGCCCGGCGGGTGCTCATCTCCGCCTCGTCGCAGCAGACGCCGACCACTTCCAGGCCGTGGGTTCCGTACTTCGCCTGCAACGCCCGCAATGTCGGGACGATCTTCTTGCACGGGACGCAGGTGGTCGTCATGAAGTCGAGGAGAATCAGGTCGTTGGCCCGGCCGCTCGGGAACTCGCGGGTCCGGCCGGTGGTGTCGACGAGGACAAACTCGGAGCGGGGCTGGACCGATCGCGATTGGGTTGGCCCCGGATTCCGCGTCGGTGGCGGGGGAGGCAGCGCGGATGGCCCCAGTCCCGATCCCGATCCCGTTCCCGGCATCGGCAAATTCGGAGACGGAATCGTCGTCGTCGGGGGTCGCCAGTCCGGTTTCGGGCCATCCGTGGTCAGGTCCGGGCGACCGGGGACCACTCGAGCCGGAGTTGCCGGGGTCGGGGTGGGCGACGGGGACGGGGTCGGTGCCGGCCGGGATGGCCCAGTCGGCGAGAACGCACCATCTCCAACCGGATCGCTCGGACCGGGCAGCGGAAGAACCGTCGCATCTCGGGAAAGCGGTGCCGGGCTAGGCAACACCGGCGACGGGCCACCCGGACGCGGATCGGGGCCGCTCGCCACCGTCGGCGGATTCCCCAGGCTCGGAGTCGTCGGCAGCGTCAGCCCCTCGATCAGGGCCAACCGCACGTACACGTTCGGCGGCTTCGCGTACACCTGACCCGCCATCGCACGCCCCTCGCGGGTCGTCTTAGCCGTCAGGACGTACGATTCCCCTTCTTTCAAGCCCTTGATGAGGAACGTCCCGTTGGAGTCGGTTTGCACGCCGACGGGTGCCCCAGATCCGGCGGGCGGATTGGCGAGTTGGACCTCAATAAAGACATCCGCGAGTTTCCGGCGATCCGGGTCCTCGACGTAGCCGGCGAGAACTCCCTTGACCTCGGTGCGGACGTCGTAGTTGGGGTCGCGGGGGTCGGCCCAGGAATCGGCGGGGGGTGGGCCGGGTCGCTTGGCCGGAAGATCCCCCTTGGCGGTCGGCGTGCCGGTTGGGCCGTCGAGCCAGTGCGGATCCCGCGATTTTTCCTTGGTTTCCGGTCGCGTTTTGGTCCGAGAAGCGGTGTCGCCGGGCGACTTTTCTCGATCGCGCAGACCCGCCCGTTCCAGGGATTTGCACCCGGACAGGGCCGCGATCAGTGCGATCAGCCAACCCCAACGCATCGAAACTTCCCCCGCCGCTGCTCGAAGGACCAGAGGTCTTCCGGAATACAGGGCGCGGAAGCATTCCCTCCGAGAGGATTCCGGTCAAGCCCTTCTGGCGCGACGGGAACTCACGATGGTTCGGGAAATCTGCGGAACCGGGGCAGCCGGGAAAACCGCTTCTACAGGAGAAGTCACTTCCGGAATTCGCGGACCTGATCCAGAAGGTTGTCCCACTCCCCCTGGAAGCGGATCGCTCGATCGTCGACGTAGATGTGGGCCGGCGGTTTGTGCTCGCAGACCTCGTCCACCTCGATGCGGTGTTCCTGCAGCCAGTCGCGCACCGCCTTCCGCCCTTCCTCGGTATGGCATCGGGAAGACAGCACCACGACCCGGTACTGCGTTCGCAACGTGGAAATCGCTTCCCGGGAGCCGTGGATCGGCGGATCGGGGATGACCGTTGCCCCGCACCAGCCGGAGCGGTAGGAGTGGATGACGCCGTCGAAGTCGAGGCAGATCGTCCGTTTTCGGCGTTCCATCCCCAGGTTCCGGAGGACGGCCTCGGTGGCGGGGCGGGTGGCCAGGATGCGGTCGATGGCGTCGTGCCCGTCCAGCCAGGGGGACTCGGCAAACGGTTCGTCGTTCCAGACGCGCGTGTAGTGCGGCCGGGAGTGGTGCCGACCCGGCAGCCGCAACGCCGGCCCGAAATGATCCCACTTCGGTTTGCCCGGGAAAACTTCCGGCTTCCTCGGAAGCCCCCGCTGCTCGAAGTCGGCGGTCAATTTCCTCACGAATTCGTGGGCGCTGCCACTGCTCATCGGCTCCGCGAAGACCACCAGAATGTGGATTCCCCCCATGCCGTTGGAATCCATCAGCAACGGATCCAGCCCCTTCTGCGTGAGCACCTGACACCACCCGCGGGCCGCCGCCAGGTTCCCCTCCCGGGAAACCGTCCACTTGTCGTCCGCGTCGTGGAGGTCGATGTCGATCGCCAACCATCGGGAGGTGAGATCCCCCGAGGAACTGTGCAAGGAAATCTGCCCGCCGGGCTGTCGGGTGCGGAAATGCTTGCGAAGGGAATCCAGATCCAGGAACACCTTGCCGCGTTGCTCGGTAAACGGGACCGTAAAGACGGTCGATCGCTCGTCTTCCTGGCGCTTGACGTACCGGCACCAGACATCGGTCCGGTTGACCATGTGGGTCATGACCCACTGTGCGAGGTCGTTTGCCCGGGCGGTCCATTCCTTGGCCATTCGTTCGATGTAATCCAAGGTCTGCCCCCTCCCGTTGCCCCATTTCCCAGGTTATCCTGACACCAACCCGGGAGGGAGTCGATTTCGGATTGGCTGGCAGCGATCAGATTCGTCGAGCAAAGAGTTCGTGTTCTTCTTTGAGAGCCGCGACTGCAAAGGAGCGGCAACTCCCTGTGGAAAGCGACTTGAGGAAGCCGCGATTCCCGGCTGAGAAGGATGCGTTTCTTCTCGGGAAGCGGCCGCTCCTTGGCAGTCGCGGCTCTCGAAGAAACAGGAATTCTCGGTGGATGCTTCCGAGGTCCTTGCGAGACTTTGAACGAGGGGCAAGTCATCAGGTCTGCGGTCAGGGATCGTCATCGGGCGTGGTCGGTTCCGGTTCGGGCTCGAAGGTTTCGTAAACGTACAGCATCCCGTCCCAGTCATCAAAGACGCGCTCGATGATGGATCGGACCTTTTTCCACGACAATCCGCCGAACCCGGCACCGATTCGGGGGATGGCGAGGGATCGGTGCCCGTCGGCGTCCAGGAGGGCGCGGGTGACGGTGAGGGCCTGCTCGATGGCGAGGTAGGTCGCCCGGCCGTGCCAGCCGCGCTCCTGGGTTCCAAGGTTGTAGACCACCAGTTTCCCCGGTTCCCGCCACACGAAGACGCTGCCGAGCACGAACTCGGCCGGCTCCGCTTTGCACCGTCGCCGATATTCCTCAAACATTGCCGGATAGCGGTGCTTGAACCCGACCGCAATCCCCGCGGACATGGTCCCCTCGCAGTTGCACCCGTGGGCGAACGCCTCGACCTGGAAGCGGTTCGCGAACAGGTCGCCGGACACAAACAGGATCGCCACAGAAGATCCCCCAACTTGGTGAGAGATTGACTGTGGCAAAGTTCGGGATCCTCACACAATGTCGGTAGAAGAGAACAGGATTCCGGATTCCGGCCGAGAGGTCACCGATCCGACGGTTTTGGGAATCGGGTGGGATTTCTCGGCGAGACATGCAAGGCAGTCAGGACTTCGACAGAAGGTACGCGAAGGCTCCGCGCCAGTGGCGGGGGATCTCCGCGGTGAGGGTGATCGGTTCGGAGCGGGTGGGGTGGAGGAAGGTGAGGGTGCGGGCGTGGAGGCCGATCCCGTCGCCGAGGCGGTTGCAGGAGCCGTACTTGCGGTCGGCGTAGACGGGGCAGCCGCGGCTGGCGAGCTGGACGCGAAGCTGGTGTTTGCGGCCGGTGTGGGGTCGCAGTTCGAGCCAGACCAGGTTGCGGTGCCGGCCGCGAACCTGCCACAGAACCCGGGCGGGTTTCGCGCCGGGCGTCTCGGGTTCGACCACCAGTACCCGCTCTTTTGAGTCGTCGTGGCGGAGCCAGTCGTCGAGAGAGCCGGAATCGGCCGTGTCCCACGGGGCGGCCGACTTCGATTCCACCATCGCCCAGTAGACCTTCTCGACGGCCCCTTCCCGGAATTGCTCGCTGAGCCGGGCCGCCGCCTTGCTCGTCCGGGCGAAGAGCAGGCAACCGGAGGTCGGCTTGTCGAGGCGGTGGACGACGCCGAGGTAGACGTTGCCGGGCTTGCGGTACTTCTCGCGGATGTACTCCCTCGCCAGTTCGAGGACCGTCTGGTCGGTGTCGGCGTGGGCAGTGGGCCAGCCGCTCGGTTTGTTGAGGGCGAGGAGGTGGTTGTCCTCCAGGAGGATGTCCAGAAGGTCGGCGTAGTCGCTCATCGCGTCACCCGTTGAGTTCCACCGCCTCTTCCCAGTGTTCGTACAGGGCGGGCAGCTTGGCCCTCGCGGTTTCGAGGTCGGCCATCGTCTGCTTGACCTTGGCGGAGTCGCGGTAAACCTCCGGGCTCACCAGCGCGAACTCAAGTTCGGTGATCTTCGCCTCCGTCGCCGCGATCTCCGCCTCGACGTCGGCGGCCTTCTTGTACGGGAATTTCCGCTTCTTCCGCTCTTTCTTCTCGGTCGTGCGGGGTGCCTCGGCGACGGCGGCGGGGGTGGCTTTCTTCGCAGGGGAAGCCTTGGCGGCGTCTGCTTCGCGGGCGGCCCGTAGGAGTTCGTAGGTGTCGTAGTTTCCGTACACGACCTCGACCTTGCCCCCCTCGAAGACGATCAGCAGGTCCGTGACGCGGTTGAGGAAGTACCGGTCGTGGCTGACGCAGATCACGGTTCCCTCGAAGTCCTTGACCGCTTCTTCGAGGGAATCGCAGGCCCAAATGTCGAGGTGGTTGGTGGGTTCGTCGAGGATGAGGACGTTGGTGCCGGCGACGGTGAGCTTGGCGAGAGCGGCCCGGCTGCGTTCGCCGCCGCTGAGGCTTCGCACCTTCTGCTCGACGGTTTCCCCGTGCAGCCCGAAGCCGCCGAGGAGGTCGCGCATCGTCTGTTCCGTGATGCTCGGGTCCGGCTCGGGCCAGACGGCACGGAGGACGGTTTCGTCGTCCGGGAGGAGCTTGAGGTGCTGGTCGAGGTAGCCGGGGAAGACGAGGTGGCCGCGTTGGATTTCGCCGGCGGTGGGTTGTTCCTCGCCGAGGAGGATCTTGAGGAGGGTCGTTTTCCCGCACCCGTTCGGGCCCATGATTCCGAGCCGTTTCCCGCGGGGGACGTCGAAACTGAGGTTCTCGAAGAGCTTCTTCTCCCCGAAACTTTTCCCGAGATCCTCGGCGTGGAAGACGATGTCGCCGGACCGGGTGACGTCCTGGAAGCGGATGTTCGGGCCGGAAACCTTGGTCGGTTTCTCGAGGTGTTCGACTTTTTCGAGGGCTTTCATCCGGCTCTGGGCCTGGGCCGCCTTCTGGCCGTAGCCGTTGCGGCGGATGTAGTCCTCCTGTTTCAGGATGTACTCCCGCTGGGATTCGTACTCCTTCAACTGCCGATCGTACCGCTCGTCGCGAAGGCGGACGTACTGTTGGTAGTTCCCGGGGTAGCTCGTGATTCGGCGGTTGTGAAGTTCGAACGTCTTGTTGCAGACCTTGTTGAGCAGGTACCGGTCGTGGCTGACGATCAGCATCCCCTGCGGTTGCCGGGCGAGGTAATCTTCGAGCCAGCGGGTCGTCGCGATGTCCAGGTGGTTGCTCGGTTCGTCGAGAAGCATCACGTCCGGGGCGGAGAGGAGGAGTTTCGCGAGGAGGACCCGACGTTGCTGGCCACCGGAAAACGTCAGGATTTCCCGCTCGAAATCCGCTTCCGCAAACCCGAGGCCGGTGAGGACGTCCGCGACTTTGTGGTCGAGCTGGTACGCGTCGTGGGTGCGGAGCAGTTCGTTGAGGCGGTCAAACCGGGCGGAGAGTTGCTTCCGCTGGGCTTCGTCCGAGCAGTGGGTGAGTTCGTCGCCGACGCGGACAAGCTCGTCCTGCGTGGCGAGGAGCTCGTCGAACGCGGATTTCGCCTCGGCGAAGAGGGTTCGGCCGGCGGGGAATTCCGCGACTTGCAGCAGCATCCCGAGCCGGGCTCCCGCGTGGAGACGGACGCTTCCCGTGTCGGGAGTGTCGAACCCGACCAGGATCTTCATCAGCGTCGTTTTCCCGGCCCCGTTCGGCCCGACGAACCCAACCCGTTCCCCGGCGTGGAGCTCGAACGAGACGTCCTCGAACAACGGGGTCGCATCGTACCCGCGGGACAGATTCTGGCAGGACAGAAGCAGCATGGCGTCCGGACTCGGGTTCGCGGAGCAAAACCGTCACCGTTGTTTTACCGCGATCGGCCAAGTTGGTGAACCCGCCCGGGAACTTTCCCGTCGGCGGAATAGAATGAGCGGAGCCAAAGTAGATCACTCGCTCCGCGAGTGATACCGCTTCCTGTGACGGAACCGAGAGTTGGTTCCGGGGACATGTTCTGTCACTCGCGGAGCGAGTGAGCTACTTTCCCCGGGGATACAGTGCGGTATGCTCCCACCGCGATCTGTGCGCAGAAGTAGCAGAGACGCCAGGGGTGAACCATGAAGATCCCATGCGAATGTGGCGCACTCATCCCCGACATCACTGATTTTTTGTCCTACAAGGCCCACTTTATTCCCGATCAAGTTTGGTTCGAGTTGCTTGATGTAATCGATGAAGCAATTGAACGATCCGATCCAACCGCAGAGGCGAAAGAAGCCGCATCTATGCGGGTCCGGACCTTGATCGGCAATCTGACTCGATGTGCATGGCAATGCCGAGATTGCGGCAAGCTCCACATTGACGATCACAATCACAACTTGAGAGTGTTCACGCCGGGAAAACCCGACGTGCCATATGAGTTATTTCGTCATCGGCCGGACCCGGATATCGAGACATGATCCTTCTCATCGACAACTACGATTCCTTCACCTACAACCTCGTCCAGCGGTTCGGGGAGCTGGTCCCGGACTTGCCGATGGAGGTACACCGTAACGACCAGATCAGCATCGACCGCATCGCGGAGATGTCGCCGACGCACATCATCATCTCGCCGGGGCCGTGTACCCCGAAGGAAGCGGGGATCTCGAACGAGGTGCTGAAACGCTTCGCCGGGATGACGCCGATCCTGGGCGTGTGTCTCGGCCACCAGTGCATCGGCCACACGTTCGGCGGCGAGGTGATCCGCAATTCCCGGATCATGCACGGGAAGGTGTCGCCGATCCACCACGACGGCAAGGGCGTGTTCGCCGGGCTCAGCAACCCCTTCGACGCCACGCGATATCACTCGCTCGTCATCAAACGGGAAACTTGGACGAACCCGGACTTCGACGTCACCGCGTGGACGGCCGAGGGGGAAATCATGGGCGTCCGCCACAAAACCTGGCCCCTGCACGGCGTCCAGTTCCACCCGGAAAGCTTCCTGACCATCGAGGGTCCGAAGCTGTTGAAGAACTTCCTCGACCTCGCGAAGTGGTGATGGCCGTGGACGAATTGCTTTGCGTGACGGTGGTCGCCGAACCCGGAGAAGCGGAGTCGGCGTTCCGCGCCCGTCTGACCCAGTTCTGGACCCACGTTTTGCGGAACTTCCCGACCGAGTACGAGTCCGTGTTCGCCGAATCCGCCGGGTTTGGCACCGAAGACGGCTGCGTTTCCCGGCAATACATGGTCGGCACCGCCGGGCTCGCCACCGTGCTGCGGGAACTGAGTTCCCACAAAATCCAGCACCTCCCCGTGGACGAGGACGAGGTCTACACCCGGTACGAAGCGACGGGATCGGAATGGTTCCAGATTCCGCACTGACGCGAACTCGGTTCTGAACAGTAATCACAAGCAGCGGTACATCACATCGGTCCGGAGAACGTACTTCCGACCTTCCCGCACGATCGCCCCTTCGTGGAGAAGTTCATGCCGGAATATCAGCACCTTCCCCGGTGCCGGGGCAACGCGGAACTCGGTTCCCTCGGGAATTTCCGGGTGGTCGCCGTCGAAGAAGTAAAGGATCGTTTCGCCTCCGATACATCCGCCGGAGAGGTAGATCAGGACGGTGAGTTTGCTTCGTTCGTCGTTGCGAGCGAAATGCCCATCCACGTGCGGCCGGAATGTGTCGTCGGGGTCGTAGCGATAGAATCGAAGCCGTTCGTTGAGGCCGACGGCAGGGCACCCGTCGAGCGGATCGGGAACGAGGGGTTTCAGTCGTTGCCAGAGGGCGTCGGCTCGGGCGTGGTCGTCGACCATGACGCGGTCATTGTTCCGGATTTCCGGGGCCATCACCGGGCCAGACTCGGTTGTGATCGGCGCTGGGGAGTACCCAACCCGCTCGGTCAACCGGATGTATTCCTCACATTCCGCGGGGGAAAGAAAGTCGTGGATGACAAGCACATCGTCGCCGGCAAGCGATTCTTTTCGCACGGTCACCTCCGGGTTATGGCTTTCCGGTGACACGGGTGCCCGGGGGAAGGTTCGCGTTGGGTTTTCCCTCTTGAAAGGTGGGGTTCGACCTCATTTAATGCAAGGAATGCCTCTGTAGCTCAGTTGGTAGAGCAGCTGACTCTTAATCAGCGGGTCCTCGGTTCGAGCCCGAGCGGAGGCACTGACTGACGTCGCAGCGGACGAATCCGTACCGACTGGTTGATTCCGAACGCCGAGAGCACCCGCTCCCTGCGTTTCGCATTTTTGGCCCTATTTTGCAAGGGTTTTTGCGTGTGTCGCCCGTCGGGGCGAATCTCTCCTTTTCGACCGAGATCGTTGGGGGTTCGACAGGAACCCCCATGTTTCCTCTCGAACCCCGGCCGTTTTTCGCCAAAACTCTCGGACTCTCTGCTTAATTAAGACCCCCCGAAAAGTTCACGGCGCGCTTCCTCTCGGTCCCCGGGCGATTCGCTTGGAACTTCGCCCCCTTTCGGTTTCAGGCAGCCGCAAAGTAAAGGTTCCGAACGGTAGGCCGTCAGTCGTACGCGCCCTGACGATGGTCGCCGAGCAACCGCCGCTGACGGGGACTGCACGCCGCCACCACCTCCGGGTTGAACCGCCACTGGAGATACGGGGAAAAGTGGTGGGCCATTTCCCGCCGCCCATAGTGCACCTGCAACAGATACCGGGTCTGGTCCGAGGTAAGGTTGTCGCTCCCGCTGTGCCACAGGTCGCTGCGGAAGTAGAGAACGTCGCCCGCGTCGCAGAGGACCGGTTGCGGGACTCGTTCGTTCCAGATGATCTCGTTTAGTCGGGGTCGCCGCCCCGCTCGGTGGCTGCCGGGGATCACGTGGGTCGGGCACAATTCCTGCGTCTGGGGGCTCAGGTAGAAGTGGGCGGTGCACAGGAACATCGGCACGTCGATCCCGTCGGGCACGCCCGGCTCCGGCCACTCCATCGGGAGGTAGTCGAGGTGGATGCCGACCCCGAGGTGCCCCGGGCCGCGTGGGCGAGGGGCGGACTGACCACCCCGCGGAGCAGGGCGAACCCGTCGGTCCGCAACGCATCCCTGGCCCGCTCGGTTTCGGTCGGCTCGTAAACCGGCAACTGTTCGTAGAACGTTTTGCGACGTCGCGGTCCTGGATTGGGTTGCGACATGGAACTCAACGGACAGGGTGAACAAACCACCCCCCAGACACTTTCCCCTCCATTATAGGGTTGAGGATCGCCATTGTCCCCGCGTCGGAACAGCGACCGTCCACCCGAAACCTTTGTCCGTTCCCGCCGTCGGCGACAGCATCGGGTGGACCCGCCGAGGGCCGCCGTCGGAACCGACTGACTGACGGAATCGTTGCATCGCCTCGATTGCGAGCCCGCCGCCGACTGCGGCATCGGGCGCGTAGGAGCCGAGCGGGTGGGTGAGAGGTTCGGTGAGTTCATAGTTCGCTGCAGAGTTGACGGTGCCGCGAGGCGTCTCGGATCTGCGGGAGCGGGTCGGTGTCTGGTTGGTTGCGATTTCGAACGCCTCCTGCAAGGGCCTGAGTAGGAAACTTTCGATGCCAGATCATCCGATCGCTCGCCCTACCGCCGACTCCGGTTGGCCAAGTATCACGTTCGGAAAGGGATACTCGGAATCTGGCGAACTTCCTTCCGACTCGCGTCCTCTGTTGAATCGGGTAGAATACGCTGACCCGACGACGAACGAGGACCACCGCGTGGACGCCCAATCCCTGGTGCAGTCGTGGCTCAACGGCCGCGCGAAGCTCACGGACCACGGTGGAGTGGCCCTTTCTTCGTCTCCGACCGCTGACCTGGCCGGTCGGTTCCGACAGGCCTACGCCTGGATTTCGACTCGCGCCCTTCTGACGCCCTTCCACGACATGACGTTCGGACCCCCGGTCGCGGCTGGGTCGGAGGCGTGTCGCGTCGATCTGCCCGGGTCGGCCGGGTACGCCTCATTCGTGCTGATGCCACTGCTGAATCTTGCCACGAACCGGCGACTGGTGTTCGTCGGCGGGCCGGGCCGCGGCAAGACCACGATGGCCACGCTGATGGCCCTTCTGGCCGGGGAACCGCTCGAAGACGTTCGCACTTCCGTCCAACACGGCCACCCGCAACTCACCCTTGCCGACCTCCTCGGCGGCCCGCTCCCCGGCGACCTCGTTCGGGCCGATTCCCCCACCGACGTCCGCATCCGCTGGCGGAAGTGGATCTCGGCCCGCGTGAAGATCATCGACGAGTACAACCGCATCCCGACGAAAACGCAGTCGGCACTCCTGTCGCTGATGGCCGAGGGGTACGCCGAGCAGTTCGAGCAGACGGTGCAGGCCGGGGCGTCGGCGTGGTACCTGACGGCGAACGACGACCAAGGGGGCGGCACCTTCGCCGTGATCGAGGCGTTGCGGGACCGGATCGACTCGGTCGTCCGATGTCCGCCCATGCACCCCGGGTTGATGAACGCGCTCGCCGATCGGGTCGCGGCGGGATCGTCCCCGGAAGAGTTCGTGCCGGCGGACCTGGTGTTCACCACCTCGGACCTCGAAGCCGCCGCGGCGGCCGTTCGCGCCATCACCATTCCTCCAGCGGTACGCGAGGCGGTCGGGCTGTTCGTTGGGCAACTCGACTTCTGCCGCCGGGCGTCGGATCGGCTGGAGTTTCAGACCAAGGACACGCTCCACCTCGCCGGGAAGCGAGTGGGCCACGTCTGCACGGAAGACTGCCCGCTCGACAAGTCCGAGAACCTGTGCACGCAAACGGAGTCGGGCGTCTCGCCGCGGGCGGTGCAGGGGTTGTTGCACTTCGCCCAGGCGCTCGCCTACTTTCGCGGGAAGCCGGAGGTCGGCGGCGACGACATTCGCGGCGTGTTGCCGTGGGTGCTGCACGACAAGGTGCCGGCGAATCCGCAGTCGCCCTTCTTCCAGAAGCCGGAGAATCGCGTCCTTCTGACGGACCGGGTATCGTGGCTGTTGCAACTATTCGACCGCGCCGCCGCCCAGCAGGCTGCCCACGCCAAGACGCGGCGGAAGACGCTGGAACTCGCGAAGACCTCCGGCTCGGAACTGGGTGCCCTGCCCGCGCCGGAGTTGCGGAAACGGTTGGACGAGATTCGCGACCGGGTCGACGCGGTCCTTCGAGAAACGGAGTTGAACGCCGTCACCCACGCCGACCTCGTGTTGTTGAAAGACGTGTACGTGAAGGTGCGGAACGAACTCGACCGCCGGGGGGAGTCGTGATGTTGACCCCGGCCGTGTTGGACGAGTTCGCCCGGCTGCGGGCCGATGGCCCCCGACGGTTCGCCGACTGGAACGCAACGGCGTTCGACGAAGTCGCCGTCGGCCCGGCTGTGACGTTGACCCAATCGCTACGCGGCGAACCGGACGCGGACACCGTGGTTATCAGCTATTTGCGGCTCACACAGGAAGCGGTCGGTACCGGGGCGGTCAAATCGGGAAGTACAGTCCCAAGTGGACATACGAGCTTTCTCGCGGCGCTCAGCATCGATGTGTTGCCGACGAAACTGGCCCAGACGCTCGCATCCCGGCGGCTGGCCGTCCTTGTCGAGGCGTGGAACATCGGCGACGGGTTGCGGCGTGGCCCCGCGTGGTTCGACCGCTACGTGACCGCTTGCCTCGGGAATCTGACCGACCTCGACGACTTGCCGGGCTTCGTTGCCCGCACCCTCGGCCCGGTGACGGCTCCGTCCGAACCCGCGACATGGACGGGCGACTTTCGAGTGACGGTGCTCGACCTGCGAGCCGCTCACGATGAGTTTGTTCCCGGTCGCGTTCGCGTGGCGGCCCCGACGCTGCTCGCTGTCGATGACCGTCGACGAGCCGGGTTGCAGGTGGGCGTCTTGCTCCGAACCGGCGGCGGGTGCGAACTTCTCGGCGTGTTCGGAGGTCTGGATGAGTACCCCGAGCCGGGACCAAAGCCAGACGTGCGGTTCGAGGACCAGTTCGCCACGGTTGGGAATCGGAACGTCACCATTCCCACCTTGCGGGAATGCTACTCGTTCGCGGTCGCTCAGGCGGGTTTCGTCGCCGCGGTCGCGTCGGACAGCCAGCGGTTATGGGTGATCGAAAGCGACTGACCCCGGAGCCGGCCGTGCCCGTTTCCACTCCCGATCAACTGGCCCTCGCCGTGGCGGAAGCGTGGCCACGAGCGCAGGCTCACTGGTCGAAGTTCCTGCTGCTGGGCTCCCCCGTGAACGGCCCCGCTTCCGGGAGCGTCGCGCAGATCGACCTGGGCACCCGGCAAGTCTCGCTCGACTTCGAGATGCTGCGGCAGAAGGGGCTCGACGACTGCATCGAGGCGATTCTCGCCCACGAAGTCGGGCACCACGTCCGCTACCCCGGCACGCTGGCCGTCCACGCGCGGATGCATCTGCTCGAAAAGAGCCTGCTGCCGCTGAAGAACTACTCGCTGGCGAACCTGTTCACCGACTTGATGATTAACGACGCCCTCCGCCCGGCCTTCGGCGAGCAACTCGCCCGGGTCTACCGGGCGTTCGCCGACGCGACCGACTGGCGGCTCGACCCGGCGTTCCCGTTCGTGATGGCCGTGTACGAGGAACGCTGGGGGGAACCGGTCGGGTCGTTGATGGGGCCGAAGTGCGAGCCCGCGTTCGCCAAGCGATTCCCCGGATACCGCGCGGAGGCGGCACTCTTCGGCCGCGACCTGTTCCTGATCGGTCCGAACGTCTACACGCAGTTCCTGTACTTCACCTCGGTCGTGGCCCGGTACGCGGTCGCACGGGGTAAGCGGAACGGGAAGGGGGGCGACCCGTACTCCTGCGGCTGCGGCGAACCCAGCCCCGACGACTGGGCCGAGGCGCTGACCCCGGACGCACGGGAGCGGGAAGCGATCCGCCGGGCGCGGGCCGAGGGATGGGTGTCCGAGGAACTCGCCGAGCGGATGACCGACCGGGACGCGCTCGACCGCCGGGTCGTGACCCTGCCGGGCAGTTCGACCGACGACGCGACGCGGGTTCCCGAGGTGATGGCCGCGTACTATCGGCAACAGGCGGAACGCTACCTGCTCCGCCCGCCGCCGCAACTTCGGCTCGGGGAAGCGACGACGCCGACGACCCTCGACGAATGGGAGATCGGCGACCCCGTCCGCGACATCGACTGGACCGCGACTCTCCTTCAACGGGGGCCGGAACTCGGCGTCGCGCAGCCATTGAAACGGCAGCGGGTCGCGGAAACCGAGGGCTGGGACGTTCCGCTGTGGCAACCGCGAGTCGAAGTGTACCTCGACGTGAGCGGCTCGATGCCGGACCCGCGCATGACCCGCAACGCGATGACGCTCTCGGCCCAGATCCTGGTCACCGGTGCGATCCGGGCCGGCGGCTGGGCGCGGGCGACGCTGTACTCGTCGGCCCCGGTCGTCTACCGCGAATGGTCCCGCTCGGAAACGGTGCTGTCGAAGTTCCTGATGCACTACGTCGGGGCCGGCACCGACTTCCCGTTCGACCTGCTTCGGCAAAGCGTCGGCGAGTGCGAGGGCGATCAACCAATCCGCGTGGTCATCACAGACAGGGACTTCGACCACAACTACCAGTCGAACCGCCAGAACCCGGGCATCCTGGCCGATGCCGTCGCCGCGTCGCCGCACTTCGTGCTGATGCTGCACTCCGACGATGGGGCCTGGACCGAGCCGTACAAGCGGGCCGGGGCGCGGGTGATCCCGGTCACGAACCTGGAAGACTACCCGGCGATGGCCGCGTCGCTGTCCGCCGCCCTGTTCGAGGGGGACCGCCGTGTCGCTCACTGATCGGTTGTTCGGAACGCGTTCCCCGGCGGTGCCGCTCGACCTGGTCGGGTTGCGGATTCGTTTCGCCGTGGCCGTGTCGAGGTGCGGACCGGCCGACCCGGACCTGACCCGTGCACGGATCGCCGACGGGTTCCGCGACGCCGGGATGACGCCCATCACGCCACGCGAGTTCGACCTCGCCGCGGCGAGTCTCGATGACGAAGCCTGGCGACGGCTCGCGGTGCTGGCGACCGCTTGTGAACTCGCGCCGTTCCGCACGGCTTTACCGCTGTTGATAGCCCGTTCCTCAGTGTCGAAGGTGGTGACCGAAGGGTTCATCGCGGTCGCGCGTTCGGCACCTCTGCTGACGCTCGATGTTCTCAGCCAGAGCGAGCCGCGGGTGGAGGAGTTCGCCCGCCGGTTCGTGGCGGGCCTCGGGTCCGCCGTCGAGGGCGAGTCGGCCGCAGATTCGAAACAACGGCTGGACAAACTCGATTACGCCCGACTCCTCGCGGAAGCGGAGAAGGCCAAGGCCGCTGCGACGAAGCGCGCCGAGAAGTTGAAGAAACTTCAGGACGAACAGGAACAACGCCGAGCCCCGAGGGGGAAGTGGTGACGCCGGCCCGCGACGACCTGTCGGGTTTCCACTGGCACACCGGGGCGACCCTGCGAAGGGTGAACCCCGGCGAGCCGTGCCCCGTCTTGTTCCGGGACGTCGGCCCGGCGGCGCTCGCGAAGTTTCTGCGTGGCACGCTTCCCCGGCTCGCGGGACCGCTTTCGCCGATCGTGTACACGCGGTCGGCCGAGTATGTCGAACCGTACATCGACCACGAACGCACGGGACGTCTCGTGATTCTGCAACCCGACGAACTGGGCGTCTGGCACTCCGGCGTTCCGCACATCTTCGTGGCGCGGGCGAGACCGGGGGTCAACCGGGGTTCCATTGGCTTCGTGCCCGGTGACGTGCCGCTCACGGACGCAGCTCACCGATTGGCAGGCGTCCGGACGACGGGGGAATTGCGAGATGCCCTAGGCGGCAGCACGTTCGACGAGGCGGTGACGGGTTCGCTCGCCGACCTCGACCGCTTCGCAACAGAACTGGAACTTGCGGAACTTTTGGCCGAGCCGTTGCGAAAAGCACTGCGGTCGGCCGACCCGCGGACCCGCGAACAGGCCCGAGCCGAGATGGAACGGGTGGGACTGACGGAATCCGACGTGTGTACCGCGTGGCACCACCTTCCCCGTGACCGACGGGCCGGGATCGTCGACGCCCTGAAGCGAGTGACAACATGCTGTCACTGATGAATGAACCCGGAGTCGCCGCGGAGTGGGCCGCGTGCCGGTTCCTGACCTGTAGCGTGCTGCCGGTGCGGGTCGCGTGCAACCTGCGGTGCCCGTTCTGCTTCTCGAAGTCGTCGGTGAGTGCCCTTCGCCACGACCCCGCGGACTGGGACCGGCTCGACGTCGATTCGTACTTTGAGTTTGCCCGAGAGCGCGGGGCGACTCGGCTCGTCATCACCGGCGGAGGCGAACCGCTGCTTCGCCCGGATGATGTGCTGCGGCTCGTTTCACGGGGAAAGCGGTACTTTGACGAGGTCGCGTGCTTCACGAACGGGACGTACCTGACCCGCGACCTCGCCGCCCGACTCGTCGACGCGGGACTGTCGTACCTGTGCTTTTCCCGCCACGCGGCCGACGACGCAGCGAACCTTCGACTCATGGGTGACGGAGCCCCGACCCTGACCGAGTTCTTCGCGGCGGCGGGTCCGCTGAAAGTCCGTGCGACCTGCGTCATGGCCCGCGGCTCGGTCGAGGACGCGGCGGGCGTGTGGGATTACGTCGCAGCCCTGCGTCCGTTCGGCGTCACGGAGTTCACCTTCAAGCACACCTACGTCGCGTACCCCGGCTCGGTGTTCCGCGGGAGCCTTCAGGACCAATGGGCCGCGAACCACCGGGTGGCCTTCGACCCGTTCGGGGACGAAGGAGAAGTCGTCGCGACATTGCCGTGGGGTCCGAAGGTCCGACGCATTCGAGGGATTCAGGCATGCTACTATCACGAACCGACGCCGGGCTGGGAACGGGCGAACCGCTTGTGCCGTTCGAGCAACCTGCTCTCGGACGGAGCGGTGTTTGCTTCGCTGGAAGACTCGTCGAGCCTGTTGTTCCGGCTGCCACTCTCGTAGCCGCGGTCGGGCCGGACCCCGAGCCTTACCGAGCATTACTTCCCGTCGGGTACGCGGCGGGGGCCGACGCCTACCGCACCGCGGCCGCATCGCTGACGGCCGCCGACCTGTCCACGCACTACACCCGCGGACTGGACTGGTTCCGGGGCGAATTCGCCCCCCGATTGAAGCAGGTGCTCCGCGACCTGACCGGCGGAGCGTGGGATCTATCCGAGTTCGACGTCTTCGCGGCCGGCAGCGATGTGGACTTCATGGCCCATGTGGTCGAAGCCGAAGCGGCTCGCGGCGGCGTATGCGTGTTCCCCGGAGACTGGTACGGCTTCCGGGTCGGGTCGTCGTTTCCGGAGCGGGTCACGTTTGAGGCCGATGCCCAAGGCCGGTTGGGCTGTGTGTGCGTCCCCTCCGTCCGGAACGGGCATGTCACCGCGGAGGTCCTCGACTTCCTCGACTCGGCCTCGACCTGTCTGTTGAACCTGAACTTGTACCCGACCCTGGCCCCGACCGAGCGGCGGTTGGTCGCCGAGTCACTCCGTCCGGTCCTCGGAAAGTCGATCCTCTCGATCAGTTTCAGCCGGGGATTCGGCCTCACCGCATCACAGCTGGGCGTCGCCCTGGTCCACCGGGACCACCCCCTTCGGGCCAGGTACGCAGACCAGTGGGAGTGGCTGACCTACTTCCACAACGCGATCGCGGCCCGTTCGTTCTTGAACCTCGACCTGGGGCAGATTGCCGCGGTCGACGCGGCCCGCCGGGAGTGGGTTCGCGACTGGTTGTTGGCGAACGGGTTGCCGACGTTGGACACCGGGAGTTACTACGTCAAGTCGTTCCGGGTCGAAGAACCCATGCCCTCGATCCTCGCCCCCCTCGCTCGTGACGGTATCATCCGGCTCTGCCTGAAGCCACCACAATCGTGAACCACGCCGCGAGGGTCTTCGATGTCGGGACACGTCTTCATCGTCCGCGGCGACTTGCGGAAACTCGCGTGCGACGCACGACTCATCCCGGTCAGTCGTCGAGCCCGTCCGGGGGACGAGTGGTTTCCCGAAGGGTACGACGGAGCGCGTCAGGGAACGCGCTTCGAGGATGACGGTCCCCGGGTCCAACTTCTACGGGAGGCGGCCCCGACTCGACCGGCCTTGTGGCTCTGTCAGGTGGGAAGTTGGGGCAAGCCGGTGTCATGGTTTGTCGACGGGGCCGTCGAGTTCCTCGACGCGGCGGCCGCCGAGATTGGCGCGTCCGGGCGTCCCCCTTGTTTGGTCGGTGCCGATCACTCCTGGCCCTGCCCGTCGTCGGAACTGGGAAGGGTGGAGCCGCAGCCCGAGCGGGCGAAGTCGTGCAAGAACTTCTCCCCCGACTCATCGCGTTCACGGATCGCTCGTGGCCTCACGGGCGTGAATTCGATGTCGCACTCGTATGCTTCGATGCCCCCACTCACGCCGCTGCCCAGGCCGAACGAGCCCTCCGATCCGATTGGCCGACAGACTTGACCCCCGCACTTCGGCAGGAGGCCCAGCGGCTCGCCGACCTTGCCACGCGAGGCGAACTCGCGTTGTTCCTCGGGGCCGGGGTGAGCATGGCAGCCGGTCTGCCGAGTTGGGGTGGACTGATTCACTCGCTCGCTACGGTTGCCGGAATGTCGTCAACGGAGCAGGTTGCGCTGGTCGAGTTGAGAAATGTTCTCGACCAGGCAAGCATCGTCGAGCGACGATTGACCGAGTCAGGCGTCACCCTTGGGCGAGCAGTGTCCGAGGTTCTCGCTTCTCACCGTCACTACGCGCTCGCCCACGCTCTACTCGCCGCACTTCCCGTCCGAGAAGCGATCACGACCAATTACGACCAAATGTTCGAAGAAGCCTGGTCTCAACCCGGCACGGGTGAGTTATCCATCCTCCCGGGTTCGATACGACCGTATGCACGACGCTGGCTCCTGAAGATGCACGGCTGCCTGTCCGATCCCGATCGTGTCGTTCTGACCCGGACAAGCTACACCCGGTACGACGAGCAGCTTCCCGCTCTGTCCGGGATGGTGCAAACCTTCCTGGTGACCCGGCACGTTCTGTTCGTCGGGTTCTCGCTGACGGACGACAACTTCCACCGGATCGTCGACGCGGTTCGTCGAATCCGGGGCAGCGGCCGTCGAGCGGGTCACTTCGGCACGGCCCTCTCCCTGGGCGCAGGGGGACTGGCCGAGATCTTATGGGACGCCGATATCCGTCGCGTCCGGATGTCGGAAGCGATGGAATCCGAGGACGGTTTCCCGTTCGGCGAAGCGGCTCGCCGGTTGGACATCTTTCTCGATTATCTGGTGTCCCGCACGCGAACCGCCGCTCACCTGCTGGTCGGGGCGCGGTTCGACCCCTTGCTGACGCCGGGCGAACGCCAGCTTCGCGATGCATTTGACCAATTTCTCGCGGACGTCACCGGCGAACACGCGGAAGCCATTCGCCAAACAGTCGCGTGGCTGGAGGTCGAAAGACTCCTTCGCGGCCTCGGTTTCGATCCGGACCGCGGTCCGGACGGCGGACTCAGGGGACGCCCCCCATCCGAGCAGGATTCGTGAATGCCTGCCGCGGATTCGGGAACCACTGATGCCGGGTCATGGCTTCTCCCGTTCGCGCGAGTGTCAATCTTCAACCGACGACGGGGACGGATTCTCTGCGATTTCGAACGCCTCCGGCAAGGGTCTGAGGTAGACCCGTCCGACAACTTTCCGGCCGCGCCGCGGACGTCGTTGTGGGCCCCTCCGTTCCGGAGATGTCCATGCGACCCGATCTCGACCCCGCTCAACTAACCCCCGACGAACGCCGCCGCGAAGTTGCGGCGATCCTCGCGGCCGGCTTGTGCCGGCTGCGCGACCGTTCCGCGCTCGATCCTTCCGCCGCGGAAAACCCGGCCGAAGCGGCGGAAAAGTCCCTTGAAGCTGTTCGCGAGAACCCGCTCACTGTCCTCGTGGGTTAGCGGTTCCGAGACCCAACGAGAGGACTGGCCATGAGCGTGAACGTCGCGAAGGAGGTCGCCGAACTTCGGCGAATGTCCGCGAAACAACTGCGGCAAAAGTACGCCGAAGCCTTCGGCGAGGAGACGATCAGCCACAACAAGGTCTGGATGATCAAGCGGATCGTCTGGCGACTGCAGGTGTTCGGCGACAGCCGTTTCTCCGCTTTAGCGACAACTAGAATTCCCCGCGC